>JBBSVQ010000010.1:0-129249 GCA_038046725.1 Thermoplasmatota archaeon
AGGACCGCCGCCCGGCCGCCAACATGGACCCCTACCGCGTCTGCCGCGTCATCCTCGAGACGACCGTGCTGGGCGCCAAGCCCGTGCTCGGTGGCCCGGACAAGAACGGCTCCACCGGCAAGGCGCACTCAATCCTCGCCGCCACCACGACCGGCGCGCACTGAACGCACCCCGTCAACCTCTCCCCCCTCAACCAAACCCCCCTCCTCAATTCCTTCACCTCCCGCCCCGTTTGTTCGGCCCGGCTGGTGATAGCGCCGACCTGAATTTCGCACAACACTTATCACCGAGGCGTCGCTGAATTCCTCTGATGGCCCTCCTCAACAAGGTTGCCCCTGTCCTCCTGGCAGTCCTCGCCCTGGTCCTTGCCGGGTGCTCGGATGGTGGGGGCGGCGGTGCAGATGGCGCCGGCGCCGGAGAAAACGCCCCTGAAGTGCAGGCAACGGCCACGACGGGCGGCATCCGCGGCGTCGTCGTCGATGAACGGATTGTTCCCATCAAGGGCGCGACGGTCCAGGTCAGCCCCGGCAACAAGACCATCGAGTCGGACCCCGAGGGCCTGTTCGCCATCAGCGGCCTCGAGCCCGGAGACTACTTCGTCAAGGCCAGCCACCCGCTCTACGACGTGGCGCAGGCCTCCACGACGGTCGTCGCCGGTGAATCGAACCCGAAGGCCATCAAGCTCCAACTCAACCGGGTCATTGCGGCCAACCCGTACAAGGAGACGTTGCAGTTCGACGGCTACATCGCCTGCAGCATGGACATTGCCGGCTCGCTCTTCTCCGAGGAGTGCGGCGAGGGCGTGGGTGTCCCCTGCGGGGTCCCCATGTTCGGCTGCCAACGCGTGGGCGGTCAGGCCAACAACAACGTGCAGTTCGACTTCTACCCCTCCGTTGACCTCCCCAAGTCCATTCTCGTCGAACTCAACTGGGACCCCACAATCGGCGCCGTAACGACCGGGGCGCTCTGGACCGTCGTCGAGACGGAATTTGTGTGCGATCCGACTTGCCACGGGAAGAACGTCATGAATTCGGATGACGAGCACTTCGGCAACTGCGCAACCTCCCCGTCCTACATTCGCGAGGACGAGCACGTGCAGACGCTCAACCTGACGGCGACCACGATGATTTCGACCTTCACGTGGGCCTGCGGCAACGGCGGCACGGTGCCGTACGACCTTGAACTGAACCAGCAGTTCCAGGAGTTCGTCACCTTGTCGTACTACCTGCCCCTTCCCGAGGGCTGGAGCTTCGTCAACAACGACCCGGACCCCTTCACGTAGGGTGGGCCGGGCCGTCGGCTACTCGTCCTCGTACCCTGCCTCATCCTTGCCCGCTAGCTTCGCCGCGCGTCGCTCGGCCTTCTGGTCCATCTCGTCCTGCGTCTTGTGGGCGCCGAGGAAGAACAGCGGCCCGAGCTTGCGGAACCACTTGTAGGCGGCGCCCTCCTTGCGGGTGCGGCTGCCGAAGTACAGGTGCCGGCGCGTGACTTCGCCAAGCCATTCGTCAGGCACCACGAGGAAGCGGTTCGGGTCCTTGTTCAAGTCGACGATGACACGGCGCACGGCGGCCATGGCCTCGGGTTCACCAATGCCGCGCGCACCCAGGTCGGAGGCGTGCTGCTTCTCCAGCAGCGCCTCCTCGATGACCTCAAGCAGGCGGTAGAAGAGCTGGCCGCGCTTCTGCGTCTTGACGGGCCGGAAATGCCGCAGCAGCAGTTTGTCGTCGGCAACGATGCGCTGCATCGGCCCGGCGTGAGCGAAGAAGAGGGTCTTGGTGATCTCGGCTGGGTCGGCATCGCCGCTGCGCCGGTGCGCCGTGAGGTAGCGCTCGACCAGCACCATCGGGTCCGGGCTGAGGGTCAGGGCTTCGGTGACGTCGGGGCCGATTCGTGCGCCACCAAGGCCGGCGCGCAGGGCCCGCTTGGCGTTCTCGGCCGGGGTCTCCGCAGCGATTGGCGCCGGAGCGACCTGCACCACAGGCGCCGGGGTTGCCTCCGTTGCCGCGTCCGCCCCGTCGGGGGCTGCCGCGGCCGGCTCGGGTTCGATGGGCACGCCCTTGCCGGCCTCCATGATGAGTTCGCCGGGGATCTCGACGTGCGACAGCCGCGTGGTCCAGCCATGCCGCACGGCGGCTTCCATGGCCTCGCCCGGCCCGCGGCGGCCGACCTGCAGGAATCCCGGCGGCAGTTTGAGCAGGCGCTCATCAACGTCCTCGCGGCGACGCGTGCGCACGAGGTCGGCGACTTCGGCGTACGCCTTGTCCGTCAGGTTGCGGTTGGCGATGGCCACCAGGCGTGTCTTGTCGAGTTGGCCCTCCTCCCACAGCGTCTCGTACTGCGGCGGAAGGAAGACGAGGTTGCGGGCGGACACGGCCGCGGTTCCACCTTCCCAAGTCTTTGCGGCCTGGGTGTGGCTCTGGTCGGTGCGTTGGCAGAACAGGTTGAAGGCGAGCCCCTGCGCGAAGGGGTTCTCCAGGTACGGCACGAGGCGGGCGGGGAGGCCGGCCAGCTCGAAGCGCACGAGGTTGCCCTCCTCGCGGTCCACGGCCTTGGCTTGCTCCTCGACGAACTTGATGCAGGACTCGATGACGTCCCCGACGGCTCCCTTGAGGAGGCGGTCGGCTTCGCGCAGCGCCTCGATGGCGCGGTCGACGTGCCGCGCGAAGAGTTTGTGCTGCGCCGGATTCAGCCGAGGCACTACCGGCCTGTACGGGGAGGGGTACAAAGAGGGGTGGGGTGGACGGAGGGGGAACCGACGCCCTCGACGGCACAGGCGCAGTCCACTTGCATGGTGCAGCGGACCCTCGCCCGGCAGTCACAAACCTCATGCGCAGCCAGGCCTGGCGCGGCCCATGGCCCGCGTCCTGCCCATTGCCCTCACCCTGCTCGTCCTCCTGTCCGGCTGCATGCAAGGCGATGCCGGCTCGGACCCCGACGAGGACTCCAACGACGACATGGGCACCGCCACGCCTCTGCCGACGACCTTGGGCGCACTGACCCGCATGCCGCCCGTCAGCCTGGGTGCCGCAGCGGGTGAACCGAACATCGCAGTGGGGCCTGACGGCACCATCTACACCTCGGATCCCTCCATTGGAATCTGGCGCAGCGACGACAACGGCGCCACGTTCACCAAGGCCTCGGCCTCAGGCATCACGGGCGGCGGCGACGGCGACATCGTCGTTGACGCGGCCGGCTGCATCCACTGGCTTGGCCTCTTCGGCAGCGACGGCAATGGCGACGCCGCCCCCATCCCGTACCACCGCTCCTGCGACCGCGGCGAAACGTTCTCCGACGGCGTCGACCTGTCCAACGGAACCGGCTCCGACCGCGAATGGATCGGCCAATCCGACGCCGGCGTCCTGTACGCCTCGTGGCGCGGCAGCAACGACACGCGCGGCGTCATCTCCGTCACGACGAGCTTCAACGGCGGCCTGAACTGGACCCCCCTCGTCGACATGTCGGACGACGCCGTCGGCGGCCCCATCGTGGGCGGTGCCGTCGAGGGCCAGGTCTTCGAGGCCATGACGACCTTCGCCGCCTCGCCCGTCCCGCAGGAATCGCAGGGCGGCGCCATCTTCCTGGCGCGCTCCTTCGACCACGGCCACACCTGGGACCTCGTGCCCGTCATCGAACCCGCGCAGAGCGCGCAAGTCGGCCTCATCGGCTTCCCGACGAGCATCTTCCCCGTCGTCGACGCCGACGACGCCGGCAACCTGTACGTGGTCTTCTCCGCGGACCAGCGCACCCTGCCGCAGGCGACGCCGAAGCCCGCGGCGCGCTTCAGCGTGTACCTCATGGTCTCCTCCGACCTCGGGCAATCCTGGACCGAGCCGCGCCTCATCTCCGACCCGGTCAAGGTCGCCGTCATGCCGTGGGTCGCCGCCGGCGCCGACGGCCGCATCGCCATCACGTGGTACGAGAACGTCGCCGGCCTGCCCGCCGACTTCCTGCCCGACGCCTGGAACGTCAAACTCTGGGAATCCATCGACGCGACGAACCCCACGGGAGCTTCCGTCATCGTGCAGCTCAACGAGTTGCCGAACCACGTCGGCGCCGTGTGCACGTCCGGCACCGGTTGCCTGGCCGGCGACCGCAGCCTCCTCGACTTCTTCGAGGTCGCCATCAAGGCGGACGGCAACCCCGTCGCCGTGTGGACGTACTCCATCGCCGGCACCGGCGTCGGCATCGCGGCGCAAGGGGCTGACTTGTACGTCGGCGGCGTCCTCGAAGGCACGCCGCTGCGGTAGGCCCGCAGCCCCAAACCGCATCGGTGACATCGGTGTCATCGGTGGATGATTGGCGCCTGCTCGCCAGGCCCATCCACCGATGCCCACCGATGCCCACCGACGACCGGCGGCAGGCTGAAACCGGACCTCGCCGCTTGCCCCACGTGCACCCGGTCTTCCGCGACGGCCTCTTCGCCGGCAAGCGCGTCCTCGTCACCGGCGGCGCCACCGGAATCGGCTTCGCCATCGCCCAAGGCTTCGCCGGCCTCGGCGCCAAGGTGACCGTCCTGAGCCGCAACGAGGAGCACCTGAAGGACGCCGTCGCGAAACTCGGCAAGGACGCAGCGTACCACGTCGCTGACGTGCGTGACGCCGCCGCCATCGCCGCAGCAGCCAAATCCGTCGGCCCGCAGGACGTCGTCGTCAACGCCGCGGCCGGCAACTTCCCCGTTCCCTTCGATGCCATGACGGAGAACGCGTGGCGCACTGTCATCGACATCGTGCTGCACGGAACCGCCAACGTGTGCCGCTCCTTCGGCCCCGGATTGAAGGACCGCAAGGGCGCGATGCTCAACATCGTCGCCGGCTACGCGTGGACCGGCTCCCCGGGCGTCAGCCACTCCGGCGCAGCCAAAGCCGGCGTCCTCAACCTCACCAAGTCCCTCGCCGTCGAATGGGCCCCCAACGTGCGCGTCAACGCCGTCAGTCCTGGACCCATCGATGGCACCGAGGGCATGAAGCGCCTCGGCGACGACCTTGGCCTGCGACCCGCCGTGGAGAAGTCGGTTCCGCTGCGCCGCATGGGCACGCCCGACGAAGTGGCCAATGCATGCCTGTTCCTCGCAAGTCCCGGCGCGTCGTACGTGACGGGAACGTGCGTCGTCGTTGACGGCGGACAGGACGCGAAGGGGCCGTTCGGGGACTTGCTGACCGGTTGACCGTCAGGAGACAGTGACATTGAAGTCGAGGTCGAAGCGCTTGAGCTGCGCGCCGTCCGGGTGGTAGGCCACGAAGCGCACGGACCAGACGTAGTCTCCAGGCGTGGCCTCCACCTGGCGTTCTTGGTCGGCGTTCCACACGGTTCCGTCCCACGCGGTTTCGAAGGTTGCCTGTGCTCCGGGCCCGAATTGCGTCAGCGAGAAGGCGAGGCAGCGAACCTGCGGCTCGCGCAGTTCCAGCCGTTCTTCGCCGCGGAACAATTCCACGCTCCACGGCGTGCCGCAGCCCGTCTCCACCTGGTACGTGCGATTGCCCGTGTTGCGCGCGACGGCGGCGATGGTGAGGCGGTCGTCCTGCGCGTCGAGCGTGCCGCGAACCGAGAGGCCTGGGTAGTTGGGCGATTCCGGGACCTCGATGGTCTCGTTGCGGGCCTGCAGGGTGGGCGGCCCGTCTGCAAGGCATCCAACAAGGAGGAAGACGACGAGACCGGCTGCTGCGGCGCGCACGGCCGGCGACCGGGGCCGGGCCCCATTAGGCTTGCCGCTGGCGCGTACGCAAGACAAACGCATCGGCGACATCGGCGGACCGGGTCCCAAGCGTGGCACGGACCATCCGCCGATGACGCCGAACGCGCCGATTGCGTTGCGTCTGCGACGTTGGATCTGCCTCAGCCCTGCGTCGGGAAGAACAAGCCGAGTTCGTCGTCGGCGATGAGTCGGATGCCGCCGACCTGCTTGGCGAATTCCGGGTGGCTGATGACGTCGTTGGGCTGGCGGTACGTGTTCGACCACGCACCGTACAGGTAGCCGTCGGGGCCGACGGTGGTCTCGAAGAAGTCGCCGAGGCGGCCTTCCTGGAAGGCGAGGCGCACGTGCGGCGTCAGGTTGTACACCCAGGGCCAGGTCTGGCCCTCGTCGGGGGTTCCGGCGACGTAGAGGAGCTCCTCGCCGCGGGCATACGTGACCCAGACGTTGCCGGCGGAGTCGATGGCGGGTTCGGCCATGATGCGCACCTGTGAACGGATGGTGCGGGGGTCCAGTTGCACCTCCAGCGGCTGGTTGGTGGTCGGCTTCAGCGGGACGTGCACGGTCCGCGTCGCGGTGCTGTTGCAGGCGAGGGGTTGGCTGCTGGGAGACGAAGCCGAGGGAACCGCCAGGCCTTGCTGCGGTGGGTCAAGGGTGGGCTGCGGGCACGCCGTCGCGCACCTTGACGGCCATGCCGCTGCGGAAGTCCGGCATCTCGTCGGGGGCGAGGATGAGGTGCCCGACGGCGACGAGGGCATCGGACTCGTCCACCACGAGGCATTCGTCGAAGGGGCGCAGGTCCGGGTCGCATCCACGCACGAATTGCGCGAACACGGACTTGCCGGCGCGGTTGAACGGCACGGAGTCGGCGGCGACGACGATGCGGTTGCGAGGCGCCGGGAAGGCGGCCATCAGGCGGCGGGCGCCGGCCGGCTTGAGCGTGAAGAAGCCATCGTGCGCCCGCAGGGACAGGACGTGCTCCCCGTCCGCGTGCACCGTGCGAATCTTTTCCGTCGCCTTCGAGGTCTCGATGCGCAAGTCGCCGGCCGTGAGGGCGGCGCCCGCGCCGGCGCCGAACTGCCAGTCGCAGGTGCGCACCACTTGCATGCGCAGGACGTCCACCGTGCCAAGGCGGCCACCCGGGCCAGGGATGGCGGGGACGAAGTCGTGCGCTGCGAGGAAGAGGTCCTTCGTTTCGCCGACCCAGCCCATGTGGCCGCGGTCGAGTCCCTCGAGGCGAGGCAGGACGGATTGCGAGAACGGGTACGCCTCGTCGAGGCCGGCCGGGACCGGGCCGAAGGGACTGATGACGGCGTGGTCCATGTCGGGGTCGAGGCTGCCGAGACTGGCGCCGTAGGGCTTGTTGGCGGGCTCCTTGTGCATGCCGAGCTCGAGGCGCTCCTCGCCCTTCTTGGCCCAATCGGAGTCGACGAGGATCTCCGTGGGCTTGCCTTGCGGCACGACGCGCGACTGCAGGCGGTCGCGGATGCGCGTGAAGATGGGGCGCCGGTGCGTCAGGCTTCCCGTGTAGCGCAGGGCCCGCGTGTGGCTGGTGGGCTCGCGCTCCTCCAGCCACTTCGTGTACGCGGGGTCGCCGAGTTTCTTGGTGGCCGCGGCAAGCAGGGGGTTGCAGGCGGCGCGCTGCTCGACGAGTTCCCACAAGGAACCTTCGCGGATGGCGACGCGGATGCGGCGCAGGTCCTGGAACGACACGTGCAGGTTGTGCTCGGCAAGGGCGGCCGTGCGTTCCTTCTCGGGCAGGGCCTTCAGGCCGTCCGCGCCGTGCTTGGAGCAGGGCGGGCACGAGCAGGGGGTCTCTGCCATGTCGCTGAGGTGGGCGGTGCCCCACTCGAACATCATGCGGCCGTCCTTGGCGTACTTGGCGTAGGAACTGGAGTCGAAGAGGTCGCAACCCAACGCGGTGGCGAGGGGGAAGACGAGCGGGTGACCCGCGCCGAAGAGGTGGACGGGCCGGTCCTTGCGCAGCCCCGACTGGCTCCACAGGATCATGTCCACGAGTTCGGGGTACATCTGGCGCTCCATGACGGGGACGACGCCGCCGATGGTGTGGTAGTCCACGTCGAGGTCGCGGTACGCGTGCGCGCACGCCTTGCGCAGGTCGAGGTGCACGCCGCCCTGCACGGTGGCATTGAGAAGGGACTTGCCCTTGTGCGCGACGGCGGACTTGGTGCGCTCGATGGTCGTCGCGACGGCCTGCTCGGCGGTGGCGCGGTCCATGTCCGGGGTGACGAAGAGGTCGAGGCACGTGGCGACGTCGACACCGATGTCGCGTTGGAACTGCACGATCTCGTCGGCGCCGACTTGCACGTCGCCGTACACGTACATCTGGAACGTGCCGGAGTCCGTCATGACGGGGCCGTCCCAGTCGAGGACCTTGTGCACGCCCTCAGCAAGGGCCTTCGTGCGCAGGGCGTCGTGCTTGTGGATGACGTACGAGTTCGTGATGACCATCGAGGTCCCGAACTTCTCCTTCATCTCGCGCGGGCTGAAGATGAGGATGTTCGGGTTGACGACCGGCATCAGCGTCGGCGTCGTGATGGCGCCATGCGGCGTCGTGAATTTCCCGATGCGCCCGGCAGCGGCGCGGTCCACGATCTCGAAGGCCACGACGCGGCCAGAGGGGGGTTCCAGATAGCCGCGACGGTGCCGCACAGGTCCAGGATATCGGTGGGCATCGGTGCCATCGGTGGATCGTCTCGGGCGCGGCCCCGACACATCCACCGATGCCCACCGATGGCACCGATGCGGGACCGGGTCGCCGACACCCCCAGCCCAACCTCTTTTCAGCACGAGGCCGTGGCCCGCTTGCCATGCTGCGCATGCGCCTGCCGCCCCCGCCGCAACCGAAGGCCGACGCGGGCCGCACCTACACCGCGGCGCAGCGGGACGCCGAAGCACACCGCCTCGAGGCCGCCATCAAGCAGCCCGACCGTTGGGGCCTTGAGATGTGCCGCATGATCGCCCCCCTCACGCTGGAGATCAACGACCTCAAGCGCGAGCAAGACGCCATCATCCTGGCGCATTCGTACCAGACGCCTGACATCGTGTACGGCGTCGCGGACGAGGTCGGGGACTCGTATGGCCTGTCCAAGAAGGCCATGAACGCAAAGCAGGGCACCATCGTGTTCAGTTCCGTGCTCTTCATGGCGGAGACCGCGAAGATCCTCAACCCGGGCAAGCGCGTCCTCATCCCCGAACCCACCGCCGGTTGCAGTCTCGCCGACGGCATCACGGCAGCCGACGTGCGCGCCCTGAAGAAGCAGCATCCCGGCGTGCCCGTCATGGGGTACGTCAACACGTCAGCCGCCGTGAAAGCCGAGATCGACGTGTGCTGCACGAGCGCCAACTACCTCGAGATCGCCCGCCGCCTCCCGGGGAAGGAGTTGGTCTTCGTGCCCGACCAATACATGGGCGCCCACTTGGCCAAGGAACTCGCCGGGCAGAAGACGGTGCACATCTGGCAGGGCGCCTGCGAAGTCCATGAGCAGTTCTCGGCGGCGTCGGCCAAGGCGTGGCGCGAGCAGCTCGCCACCGAAGGCAAGAAGCTGGTCATCCTCGCGCACCCCGAATGCGACCCGAAGGTCCTCGTTGAAGCCGACTTCGTGGGCTCGACGGAGAAGATGATGGATTACGCCCGCAAGCTCGAGGGCAACGTCGAAGTCATGCCCATCACGGAATGCGGCACGGCGGACCGCATGCGCGCGGAACTGCCGAACCTGCAGATCCACGGGGCTTGCGTCATGTGCCCGTACATGAAGAAGAGCACGTTGGCCAGCATCCTCAACGTCTTGCGCGCGCCCGACAGGGACCACGTCATCGAGATTCCCGAGGCCGTGCGTGTGCGCGCCAAGAAGTCGCTGGACGAGATGTTCCGGCTGACGGAAGGCAAGTAGGGACCGGCGCGACACTTCCTGGGCTTCCCCGAGGTCTGTGTCTTCCCAGGCCGCCAAACGCCAGCCGCGCCCGGCCCCCAGGTGTAGGCGCGGCCTGGGAATGGCAAATGGGATTTGGCCCCCCGAGAGCCCTCCTGGAGAGTCCCCACCGATTCCAGAACCCTTATGGGACGAAGCGGTCGTCTTGGATTGATGTCCAAGCTCATGTCGCTCCTCCTGGAGCGCATGCGCATGATGCGCGAGGACGCGCTCGCCGTCACGAAGGTCGTGGAGGACGCCTTCCAGGGCAACACGGAGCTCGACGACGAACTCATCGGCAAGGACCTGCGCCAGGTCTTCTACTCCCTGCAGGACGAGAAGGTCCTCGACATTCGCCGCGAAGAACGCCGCGAGGACGGCGTCGACCGCCGGCACTACATCTGGCATCTGCGCGACCTCGACGCCGACGGGCTGGAGCCACAGCGCCCGACGCGCGACCCCGATGCCCGCGTCTACGAACGCCTGGGCGACTCCGCCTGGGAACGCCGCCGCCCGGAAGCATAGTCCTGGTGCGTCCGCAGCCATACGACGTCTTCCGACGCCGGCGCCGGTGGCCTGCCGACGCGGTTCGGGCTTCCTGGGAACGCACAGAAACCCCACAGAACTGTTCCCAGGTTCCTGAGATTCTGTGGCTTCCCAGGAAGCCCAACGCCCGGGCGCCCGGCGCCACCAAGACCGGCCTTCATCCGCTTGACGTGCGCGTCGGAGTCGGCGTCACAAGGCGTGTCAGGGCGCGGCTTACCGAACGGGCGCGATCGTGGCGGCCGTCGCGGACGCGCCGGATTTATTGGTATCCCGGAGGTTCATCTTCGACCGCGGGGGGCACCTTTGGCGCGGGCGCCCCGGCGGCTCGCGTGGGCTGTGGCGGCCGCGCCGCCCGTTCCGCGCGCACCTTGCGGTCCAGGCGCGCCCCATGCAGGAGGCCGCGCCAGGCCGAGACGACGAGGGCGACGCAGAACAGGCTCGCCAGGACGAGGACCAGCCTGGTGCCGGGCGATGAGTCGTCGGGTTCGGGGAACAAGGCGTCGTACGGCGTCTCGGGTGGCGGCTGATAGCCGGACAGCACGAGGAGCGTGTAGGGCACGACGGCCAGCGTGGCGATGAGGGCGAAGACGAGGATGCCCACGAAGGCTCGGCTGGGGACCGGCATCGCCTCCCACGTGGGCCGGAGTGGTGGAAAGCCTTTCGTTCCTGGGATTCGCCGGATGGGCATCGGATTCGCCGGATGGGGTGCGCAGACCTGAATCCGGCAAATCCGGGATTCATCCGGCGAATCCCCTTTGCTCCGCTTCCTTCAAGACCACGCCGCCGGTCCCGTGGGCGTGGGCAAACTGTTCGGCACCAATGGAGTGCGTGGGCTCGTCAACAAGGACATGGATCCGGAGCTCGCCTTGCGCCTCGGCAAGGCCGTGGGGTCGTGGCTGAAGCCTGGCGACCGCGTGGCCGTCGCATGCGATGCGCGCCAGTCGCGCGACATGCTGCGGGCAGCCTTCTGCGCCGGAGTCAACGCGACGGGGGTCCACACGGTGGACCTTGGCATCATCGCGAGCCCCGGCGCTCAGCTCTACGTGCGCGACAAGAAGTTCGCCGCCGGCGCCATCATCACGGCGTCGCACAACCCGCCGGAGTACAATGGCATCAAGCTCGTCGCCCCCGATGGCACCGAGACCTCGCAGGACGAGGAAGCCGCCGTCGAGGCCCTGTACGAGTCGCGCAAGTTCCGCCTCGCCGGCTGGGACACCGTCGGCACGCACACCATCGACCCAGGCGCAGCCGACCACTACGTCAACGCCGTCAAGGCCCAAGTGGACGTCGCTGCCATCAAGAAGGCGAAGCTCAAGGTCGTCCTCGACCCCGGCGGCGGCGCGGGCTGCGTGGCCTCCCCCCGCCTTCTGCGCGAACTGGGCGTCGAGGTCGTGGAGCTCTCCTGCACCCTTGACGGCACCTTCAAGGACCGCCCCTCCGAACCCTCCCCGCCCAACGCCAAGCGCTGCATCGAGAAAGTCAAGTCCAGCAAGGCGCACTTGGGAATTCTGCAGGACGGGGATGCTGACCGCGCGGTCTTCGTCGACGAGAAGGGACAATATGTCTGGGGCGACACGACTCTTGCCCTGGGTTGCCTCCATGAACTGAAGCGCCACAAGAAGGGCTCCATCGTGTGCACCGCCGTGTCGTCGAGCACTTGCGTCGCGGACGCCGTGCGCATGGGTGGCGGCAAGCTGCATTGGACCGTCGTCGGTTCCCCCGTCGTTGCCCGCGAGATGCTGCAACGCAAAGCCGTCTTCGGCGGCGAGGACAACGGCGGACTCATGTTCACGCGCCACCAAGTCTGCCGGGACGGCCTCATGGCGATGGCGTTCATGTGCGAACTGATGGCCAAGACCGGCAAGCCGTTCAGCGCCCTCGTGGCGGAGATCCCGCGTTACGCCCTCGTCAAGGACAAGCTGCACGTCGCGGAGGGTGCGAAGGAGGCCCTGCTCGCGCGCATCAAGGCCGAATTTGCCAAACTCAAGGACGTCAAGGAGGTGGACGCCCGCGACGGCGTCAAGGCTTACCTCAAGGAGGGCTGGGTGCTCGTGCGCCCGAGCGGCACCGAACCCATCTTCCGCGTGCAGGCCGAGGCCAAGACGGAACCCGAGGCGAAGGCCCTCGTCGAGCGGTTCAAGGGACTCGTCAGCGGGCTCATCCAGGCGCCGCGGGCGCGCTAAGCTCCGGCCGAGTCGCATCTCGCACAGCGGAACGAGCGGACCTTGCGATGCCGCGTACATCCCCCGACCGATTCACCGATGCCCACGATGAGGGTTCAGTGCGTTTCAGTGGGCTCAGTGGATGGTCCGAGACGCCCACCCATCCACTGAACGCACTGAAGGCACTGAACGACTTCGTGCCGGCAGTCGTTGGCTCGGGCACCGCCTCGGTGTCATCGGTGGATGGGCGCTCAATCCTGGCAGCCGTCGGGCCACTCATTGACGAATGCGGGATCCATCAACGCGGCCAGAATGACGTCGCCGACGTGGCCGAGCATGCCGGCGTCGAGCTTGTCCAGGGTGTCGCCCGTCGTGTGCCAGTAGGGCGGGAACCCGAAGAGCGACTGCGTTCGGTCCCCGCTACGGCCGAAGTCGATGAGATCCACGGCGGGGATGCCCGCCTCGATGAAGGGCACGTGGTCGTCGGACACGGATTTCAGGGTGCCGGGGAAGTTTGCAGCCAGGGGACCCTCCGTTCCCTTGGTCTGCAGGAGGTCAGCGAGGGCGGGGTCGCATTTCTGTGACGCCGACTCGACGATGAAGCGGGCCTCAACGTCGCCCACCATGTCGAGCAAGAGGAAGCGGTCCACCTCACCGGGCTCGAGGCGGGACACGAAGTGCAGCGAGCCTGCCAAAGGATGGCAGTCATCGAAGCCGTCCTCGCCGTCGAAGAAGACCACGCCGAGGTCGAAGGGCAACTCGACGTCGTTCTCCTCGATGTGCCGCATCAATTGCAGCAGGAGACCGACTCCGGATGCGCCGTCGTTGGCGCCGAGGACGGGGTCGCCCCGCCGCGCGGCGTCCGCGTCCTGGTTTGCAAAGCGTTTGGATTCCCAATGCGCACCAAGCAGGACGAGGCGGTCGCTGGTGGGTTCGTCACGCACGGCCCAAAGGTTGCTGAACGCGAGGCTTGCCAGCCGGGCTTTCTCGTCGGCGGAGCAGTATGCCGGATCCTCGTACATGGCGACACCCCCCTTGTCGAGGGCAACGTAGTCCGCGCCGGTGAAGTTCTGCCAATGCGGGACCCAGCCCAGCACCTGCATCGCGCCCCACAGCCAATCGCCCGCACCGGCGTGCCCCGGGGTCCCCGGAACTCGTAAGCGCGGCGCGCCCGCGTCATCCGAGATGAGGCCGGAAACGAGCGCGAGGGCCGCGTCGCCGTCCATGGCTGCCGGGACTTTGTCATCCTTCGGGGTTCCGCAGCCGGCAACCAGCAGGACGAGGATGGCCGCCAGGGCACCGATGCGCACGGACGCTCCACCGTCGGCGGGACCTTCATCTTTGTGAAGGCCGGCCGGCTGGCAGGGGCGTGGGAATCGACCTCGGCGACGTCGTGGTGAAGCGACCCGTGACGTTCGCGGAGTACGCCGGCAAGCACGTCGCCTTCGACGCCTGGAACATCCTGTACCAATTCCTCGCCTCCATCCGGCAGCCCGACGGCACGCCACTGATGGACAAGGAGGGACGCGTCACGAGCCACCTCGCGGGCATCCTGTACCGCACCGGCAACCTCGTGGAGGCCGGCATCAAGCCCGTGTTCGTCTTCGATGGCCCGCCGCATCCCCTGAAGGCTGAGACGCTTGCTGGCCGTTCGATGCGCAAGGAGCAGGCGGAACGCGACCTCGGGGAGGCGCGCACCGCCATCGCGGCGGCGCGCGAGGCCGGCGACGACGAGGCGGAGGCCGCCGGAGTTGAACGCGCCCGGACGAAGGCGCAGCAGACGAGCCGCCTCACGGTTCCCATGGTCGAGCAGGCGCAGGAAGTCCTGCGCGCGCTTGGCATCCCCGTCGTGCAGGCACCCGGGGAGGGCGAGGCGCAGGCGGCGTGGATGTGCCAGCAGGGCCTCGTGCACGCGGCCTGCTCGCAGGACTACGACGCCGTGTTGTTCGGCACGCCCCGCCTTGTGCGCCACCTCGCCGTCACCGGGCGCCGAAAACTCCCGGGGAAACAGGTTTGGGTGGACGTTCAGCCGGAGGAGATTGCCCTCGACGCCAGCCTGGCCTCGGCTGGGCTGACGCGGGAGCAACTCATCGACGTCGCCCTCCTCGTCGGCACCGACTTCCACCCCGGCATCCACGGCATCGGCCCGAAGAAGGCCGTCGCCGTCATCAAGAAGGAAGGCAACCTCGAGTCGCTCATCGACCGGTTGGCTGCCAACCCGTCCTCGGCGGATTCAGCAGTCGAGCGCGCCATCCTTGAGCAGCACGCGGCCCTTGCGGACCGCGACGAGGTGCGCCGCATCTTCCTGCAGCCCGCGCACGCCGACCCGGGGGCCATCGACCTCAAGCCAGCCGACGCGGACGCCATCCACAACATCATGGTCGGGCGCCACGGCTTCTCCGCGGAACGCGTCGATGCGGCCTTGTCGAAGTTCAATGCGGCCCGCAAGAAGGCGGGGCAGACGCGGTTGTTCTAACGGCCAGACGAACTCCTCAGGGCCAGACGGACCCTGCACTCGTCACCACGCTGCCGTCGGTGCTCGTCGCACGGAACGTCACAGTCGATCCGTTGGGTGCATTGATGCTTTTGGCGTAATTGCCCCACGACTGCTTGGGCAGGGCCGTCCAGGCGCCGCTGTTGACCTTGCCTTCCACCATGGCAATTGGTTGGTTGGCACGGACGCCGGTCTCAATCCACCAGTCGTTGCCGACGGCGGTTGGGCTGAAGGTCGCCTCGAACGCGCCTCCCGTGGCGGGGCCGAGCCACGTGAACGGCTGCGAGGTGGCCACGGCGCCTCCGACGCCGGTCGCCGAGAACACGACTTGCGATCCACGAGCAACGAAGAACGATTTCGAGTACGAGCCCCAGTCGTTGGCGGGCAGTTGCGTCAAGGCACCGCCGTTGACTTGGGCCTCCACTTTGGCGAGGGGTTCGTTGGCCTGCACGGCCACCTCCACCCACCATTCGTTGACGTTGTTCGACACGGTGAACTCTGCCCAGAACCCGCCAGGGTTGGTGCTGGTCGTCGTGCTTGAGGTCGTGGTCGAGGTCGCGGTCGAGGTCGCCGTTCCGGTCGACGACGTGGACGTCGTGGTCGTGGCTCCACCCAACGTGGGATAGGGCAGATGCGGCCAGACGGAGTTGTAGTTGGAGCCGGTGCTGTACACGAGGATGCCGGGGCCGCCCGCCGTGGAATCGGCGGCCGCGACCTGGGCGACCCACTGCATCTTGCCGTCGCCGTACAAGTCGGCGACGACGGGGGCGCGCATGAGTTTCCACGGGTGCAGGGACACGAAGGCCTCCTTGGCGCCGGTGCGGGTGTCGAGGTAGTAGAGGCCGTCGCCGCCCGGACCCGGACTGCTGGCCAGCATCTCCTGGACGCCGTCGCCGTCGACGTCGGCCAGGGGGACGTCCTTGTTGTTCCAATAGGTCGACAGCGTCTGCTTCCAGACGAGGTTCCCAGCCTTGTCGTACCGGTAGAAGTTGGCAGGGCCCGTGACCTTCCATGAGTCGGATTCCTTGTAGGGCGGCTTGTGGCCGATGGTGTTCCAGTCGGCCCAGTACACTTCCGCCTGGCCGTCACCGGCCGCGTCCACGATGATGGGATGCGTATAGGTGAGGGGATTGCCCGTGGGGTCCTGCCGACCCCACAGCACTCGGCCGCCGGAATCGAGTGCCAGCAGCAAAGCGTGGTCCTTCGAGAAATCGGTGGCGTTGTGCGAGTCGCGGGCGCCCACGACGACGTCCGGGCCGCCCAGTCCGTCCAGCTGCCCGATGGCCACGCCGACCGGCATGCTGCCGGAGCCAAGCTTGAACGGCCCCGTCGCCCAGTAGCTCCACATGGTTGCCCCGGTGCGGCCATTCATGGCAGTCACGGTGCCCCCGTCGGAGCCGAAGACGACGTCAGGCCAGCCGTCGAGGTTCAGGTCGCCAACGGTGGGTTCCGCGTTGCCGCCGCCGATGCACTTCTTCCAGTACACGGCGCCGTTGTCACGCAAGGCATAGATGCCGTTTTCTTCGGTGGCTGCGAGGATTTCGAAGCGGCCATCCTTGTCCAAGTCGGCGAGAACCGGCTTGGCGTCCATGCCGGCTCCGGCGTGGCAGTCGGTGAGGCGCCGTTCCCAGTCCTTCTTGAACGCGAAGTGCAGGCTGGTGCTTCCCGCGGGGTCGTACGTGTACGACGTGATGATCGCCGCCGAGTTGGCGAGGATGAGGTGGACTTTGCCGTCGCTGTTGAGGATGTTGACTTCAGGCCCATTGAACGAACGGGCTCCCCACCCCGACGGGAAGACCGTCTTGAGTTCCGCAAGCAGTTTTCCGTTCCGGCTGTCGAAGATGTACACCCATTGGTTGTCGTTCTGGGCAATGATCTCCTTGTCGCCGTCGCCATCGATGTCGTACACCTTGGGCGGGTTGCCGTCGAAGTTGGCGAACGCCACGGTCGGGTGGGCGCTGCCGGTCGTGATGGCGAAGGTGCGCGTCGTGGCTCCCTGCGCCTCCTGTGCCATGACGAAGACGACGGCGGGGACGATGAGTGCAAGCGCCAAGCCCAGGGCCACCAGGCTCCCGGCGCGGCGTGGAGGAGTGGAGCGTGGACGCGCGGGACGCTCGGCTGGCCTGGACGTTCGGGAATTGCCCATGCCCAGAACTCGGGATTCCCTTCACATCGTTGCCTCGGTGTGGGCGAACGACGATTGTCCAAGGACAAACCTCGGGCCCGCCGGCGGGCGAACTGGCGCGGCCCAACCGTCTTGATGCCTTACGTGCCCGCGGTGCCGAGGTAGGTGCCCTTCGTGGCGTTGCCGTACACCGGGTGGTCGGCCGTGGGCGTGAACGTGTACAGGCCCATGAAGCCGTCCGCGAGGTACGTGACGCCGTCCACGCCGACTTCGACGTCCCAGTAGCTGGGCGCGTCCAGTTGGATCTCGAGGCCGCACAGTTGCGTGGAGACGAGGTCCTCGATGGGGTCTTCGACTGCGGGCGGCGAGCCGTCCGCGAGCACCGCGTACCCGATGGGCGCCGGCGCAGCCCAGAACTCGGGGTGGCGGATGTCGAGCTGCCACATGCCGCCGTGGTACGAGGACAGGGTCAGCAGGCCGCCATCGTGGAAGCGGGGGTTGTGCAGGCTGAAGGAGATGGCCGTCGTGGCGACGTGGTTGCCCGGGTTCTGCCAGGTGCCAATCTTTTCGAGTTTCACGGATTCCTCCGGCTTCCCCGTCATGCCCTGCAGGGGGTTGCCGTCGATGACCCAGAGGGGGCTGACGTGGTCGCCGAAGTCCTCGGACGTGAGGACGAAGATGATCTGTCCGTCCTGGAAGCTGACGTCGGCGGTGTGGAAGTAGTACTCGGTGCCGTTGGCGGCAAGGGCCTCGCGCTCCTCAAGGTTCCAGGTGGCGACCTCAAAGGGCGCCGACGGGACCGTGACGTCGTAAACGACCATGCCGCCGCCGCCGTTGGCCGAGATCGCCCACGTCGTGTTCCAGGGCGTGTCGCGCACGTAGATGTCGTGCCCGGTCGAGACATCGCCGACGCGAACGAGGACGGCGCCCTGCTCGCTGCGCTCGATGTGGAAGATCTTGCCGAAGACGAAGGCGTAGTCCTCGCCCTGGATGCGGTGGACCGCGACGGAGTGCTGGCCGAGCTCGGGGAAGCCCACCGGTGCGTTGCCGCCGAGGGTGTTGCCGAGCGTGCCGCCCGTGAGCGTCATGACGTCCGCGACGACGGGCAGCGCCTTGTCGCTGGTGTCGATGAGGTACGCGGCCACGACGCCGCCCGGGTTGACGTGCCCGGCGCAGTCGACGGGCTCCGTGGAGATGACTGCGTAGTCTCCGTCCAGGGTGGCCTCCATGCTGCGGTCGCCGCCGACGGAGCCCGGGATGACCCAGCGGCCCGTCTGCACGGGGTGCGAGGGGTCCGCGAGGTCCCAGATGACGAGGCCGCCATCGACGGCGGCGCCATGCGAGCCGTACACGGCCCCGAACAGGTAGCCGGCCTGGACGTCGAGGGCGTGCACGCCGGCCACGTTGGCGGCGTTCTGCAGGAGCGGGTCGCGGCCGCTGAACTCGTAGTTCCACAGGAACTTGTGCTGGTCGACGGCGGCGTGGTCGTGGCCGGCGCCGTCCGGCATGGGGTCAGCGGGCAACTCGTAGCGGATGGCCTCGCCGTAGCGCTGCGTGGTCTGGTCCCCGGGGGAGGGGTCGCTGTTGTCGTCGGCGCAGCCGGCGAGCAGGGCGAAGCCGAGCAGGGCCGGAACGATCCATGCCTTCATCGAAGGTGCCGACACCTGGGGATACATGACCGTTGTGGAGCTGGCCGCAGGATCTGCCCAAAAAGTTCGAGGACACGTTCGCAGGCGGCGCGCCCCTTGCCGCGCCGGTGGCGATGCTCGCGGTTGCGGCCGCATTGGCGGTTGCGCTGCGTCGCCGCCGTTGACGCGAGCCCGCCTCTGGGGATTCACATCGCGGCAAGCGCCGGGATGCCGAGGCAGCCGAGCGTTGCCAGCAACGCGTGCCGTGCCGCCTCGACGGTGGCGAGGCGCAGCGCCTGCTCGTCCGCGTCCTCGCATTCCAGGACGCGGTGGTCGCGGTAGTACTCGTTGAAGGCGCCGGCGAGTTGGATGGCGTAGGCGGCCACGCGGTGCGGGGCGTTGGCGGACACGGCTTCCTGGACGGCCTGCTGGAAGCGTGCCACGACGCCGAGCAGCTTGGCTTCGCCGTCGCCCATGGGCGCCTTGGCCCAACGCGTCGTCGTCAGGCCTGCCTCCAGGCATTTGCGCACGAGGTTGGCCGAGCGGGCGTAGGCGTACATGAGGTACGGCGCGGAGTCGCCCTCGAAGTTGAGGGCTTCCTCCCAGCGGAACTCGATGGGCTTCTCGGGCTGGATGCGCGCGAGGTTGAAGCGGATGGCGGCCACGCCGACGGCCTCCGCGATGGCGCGCAACTCGGCCTCAGCCAATTCGGGGCGGCGCTTGCGGACCTCCTCGTAGGCGCGCTCGGCAGCCTCGTCGAGGAGGTCGTCGATGAAGACGACGCGGTTGGCCCGCGTGGACATCTTGCCCTCGGGCAGGGACACGAAGGCGTAGAAGATGACGGTCGGGCGCTGCACGCCGAGGGCGTCGAGCGCCGTGCCGACCTGCAACGCCTGCAGGCGGTGGTCCTCGCCCAGCACGTTGACGAGGCGCCCTTCGCCACCGTTTGCGCTCGCCTTGGCGTGCGTGGCTTTCCAGGCGTGGTAGGCGATGTCCCGCGTGGCGTAGACGGACGTTCCGTCTTTGCGGGTGAAGAAGAATTTGTCCTTCTGGCCCTTGAGCGCGGCGGACAGGTCGAGGAAGTTCGCTCCGTCCGGCTCGATGCCGGCAATGGGCAAGAGCTTGAGGGCCGCGATGGTCTTGCCGACGGAGCCGTCGAGGACGACGTCGCTTTCGTCCTTGATGGAGTCGTACTTGGCGCCGAGCCGGGTGAGGGAGGAGAGCATGCCTTGGAAGCACGACTCGTACACCGGCCGGACCTTGGCCAGCAGCTTGGCGTCCGCGGACTCGAGTTCTTCGACGAGGGCCTTGATCTCGGCGGCCACGTTGGGGTCGGACTTCGCTAGGTCGTGGGCGGCCTGGTAGTAGCGCACGAGGTCGTGGTCAACCTTGTCGCGGGCGGCGGGGGGCAACTTGGCGGGGTCGAGGTTCCATTTGCCCCAGGACAACGTTGCGACCTGGCGGCCCAGGTTGTCCATGTAGTACTGCACCTCGACGTCGTAGCCCGCGGCGCGGTACAGGCGAGCGAGCGTGTCGCCCACGACGGGGTTGCGGGCGCGGCCGACGTGGAGAGGGCCGTTGGGGTTGGCCGAGGTGTGCTCGAGCAGGACCTTGACGCCCTTGGGCTGGGCGCGGATTGCGGCTTGCGGGTCGGCGAGCACGGCGGTGGCGAGGCGCTTGCGGTCGATGGTGAAATTGAGGTAGGGCCCGGCGGCGGCGACGGCGGCCACCCAATCGCGTCCGGGCGGGACGGCCTTCGCGAGGTCGGCGGCGATCGCGTTGGGGGCCTTGCGCATCGCCTTCGCGAGCGTGAAGCACGGCATGCCGAGGTCACCCATGGCGGGGTCGGGCGGAGACTCAAGCACGGGCAGGTCGCCGGTGTGCCCGAGAGCGGCTGCTGCGGCGGTGGCCAAGCGAGAGGCCTCTTGGCGGAACGCGTCCAGCGGGTGCACGGTCGCGGCCACAGAGGGGGTTGGAAAAAGGGTTCGCACCGCCTGCCCTTCGCGCTGGCCACCGATTGACACCGATTCTCACCGAGTTTGGTGACAATCCGTGATCATCCGTGGCTGGGCGCTCGACCTACGGGCAGCACAGAGCCCACAGAGCGGCGCAGAGAACTCTGTGGTCTCTGTGCGCTCTGTGCTTCCCGTTGCTCCGCCCACCGCTTGGCACCGAGTCAGTGGCCGGCGTCCGGTGCGCAAGGCTTGTCCGTGTCGCCGCCAATCGACGGGCGTGCAGGAGGTCCGCTTCCGTTCGGGGGATGACCTCCTGTATGGCCAATTCTGGGCCGCGCCCGGCCGCCGCAAGGGGGCCCTTCTCCTGGTGCACGGCTTCAACTCGAACCTCGAGGAGTACGGCAAGGCCCCCGCGTGGCTTGCCACGGCCGGGTACGATTGCCTCGCCTTCGACCAGTCCGGCTTTGGCAAGTCCGAGGGCGAAGTCGGCCGCACCGACCTGGAGCGGGCGCGCCGCGACATCGCCGCCGCCACGAAGGAGCTGCGCGACTGGTCGAGCGACATTCCCTTCGGCGTCGTGGGGCACAGCCTCGGCGGCGCATACGCGGCGGCAGCCATTGGCCCAGGCACGCCGTTTCGGGCCGCCGTCCTTGCCCAGCCACTCGACCGCATGTGGGACGAGATCCACCCCGTCGGGCAAGCCATCTACCATCTTCTCGGCAAGCGCGCCGAGCGCCGGGCCGCCAAGGGACTTCCCCCCGGCCGCGTGCCCTACAAGTCGCGCTCCGACAAGCTCTTCGTGTCGCGGGAAGCGCAGGAAGAGGCGGGCCGGCCAGACTTCCTGCTGCGCCACGTGAACCTCGCCAACTACCGCATGGCGTACACGCTGTCTGGGTCGGAGTGGGCCAAGCAGGCGAAGGTCCCAACGCTCGTCGTGGTGTCCCCGCATGACCTCGTGGTGCGGCCAAGGCACTCCATGCGCGTATACGACGCGCTGCCGGAGCCCAAGGCCCTTCTCGAGCACAAGGGCGGCCACTCCTGCTTCCGCGACCTCGACGGCCGCTTCATCGTGGACGGCATGGTCGCCTGGTTCGACCGGCACCTCGTCCACGCGGGGGCGTAGGGTGGCGCGGGCCCCTTCGCGCAGCGGCAACAGCAAGGAGAACGGTGCGGGGCAAGGCGCCGGAATCGCGTTCTTCGACTTCGACAACACCATCATCCACGGTGACGCGGGGCCGCTCTTCGGCCGCGCCCTCTATGGCCAGAGGCGGGCGAAACGCAAACGCATCGGGCGCGCGTTCCTCTTCGTGCGCCACATCCCCTACATCTCCGCGATGGCGCTGCAGGCCGGCCTGTACAAGTTGCATGCGCGCCGGCGCAGCAGCATCGTGCGCTCCGCCTACAAGGGACTGCGCGGCCTGGACGCGCGCGAATTCTACAACGCGATGGGCCAGTTCGTTGACGAGAAGGTGGCACCCCGCATCTACCCGGAGATCGCCGAACGCATCCGCCAACACACCGCCGACGGAATCCCCTGCGTCATCGTGACGACGGGAATGGAGCCCCTCGTGGAGCACTGCGTGCGTCACCTTCCGGCCCCCGTCACGGTCATCGGCTGCCACCTGCTGGAGCGCAAGGGTCGCCTGACGGGCCAAGTGGACGGGCCCCTCTTCGGCGTGGACAAGGCGAACATCCTCAAGGCGTACTGCAAGGCCATGCAGGTGGACCCGGCGCAGTGCTGGGCGTACTCCGACCACTGGTCCGACAAGCAGATGCTCGAGACCGTCGGGCACGGCGTGACCGTCAATCCGCGCGGGCCACTGCTGCGCATGGCGCGCGCCAAGGGCTGGGAGATCTTGGAGCCGAAGGCGCCGGTGGCGCCGAATTGAAGGTCAACCTCATCGGTGGGCATCGGTGACATCGGTGGATGGGCCTACGCAACGGCCCAACGATCCACCGATGACACCGATGTCACCGATGCGGTTTCCGAGCCCGCCTAGGCCTTCTTGGCGGGCACGCGGCTGTACGCGACCATGAGCAGCAGGATGAGCGCAAGGACCGCGACGGGGACCGCCCACGCGGACAGCGTGTTGTCGATGCCGGTGCCGTAGCCGTGCGCGCCCAGCACCATGCCCCACAGCATGGGGACGGACAGCCAGGTGTTCGTGCGCGAGGCCAGCGTGGCCTCCTTGACCATGGGGGCGTTGGCGTCGGCGAGGACCTTCTTCTGGGCCTCGTCGCTGCTCGCGGCGATGGCCTTGTTGTTGGCGAGGACCTTCTGCTGGCGGGGCCAGATGATGAACCAGACATTGAAGGCCATGACGAGGCCGAAGAAGACGCCCATCAGGATGGCATACGATTGCAGGCCGTTGTCGAGGAGGTAGCCACGCAGGTCGCCGGTCTCCTGGCGCTCAATTTCGAGGAGCAGGAGTCCGAACAGCACCGTGAAGGCAGCGCCCCAGCGGAACCAGAAGAGACTCTTGACCAGGATCGGGCCCGTGGCCTTCTCCGCCATGTTGGCCTCGTACGGCTTCTTGAGCTGGAACTTCAGCAACGGGAGGTTGACGAGGTTGAAGAAATACAGCATGCCGATCCACGTGATGCCGGACAGGATGTGCAGCCAGCGGATGATGGACTCGTTGTCAAGGAGCGCGCTCATTGGCCGGCGACCACGGTCTCTGGCTACAAGGCTTGCCCTTGCGTCAGCGCCGTTTCTTGTGGAGGAAAGACGGCCTGCAGCGTGCCGGTCCAGACAGGACCGATCTCGTGGTGGAACACCGGGTACGCGGCGGCGACGCCCTGCTCCAGTTCCACGGCGGCGCGTTGCACGGCTTCCAGGAATGGCCCCGGGGCTTCGTCGGACTCGACGAGGAAGGCGCGGGGCAGGCGCGTCACCTTGACCGGCCCGAGGGGTTCGAGCGCCCTCAGAAGGGTCCGTTCGAGGGTGGTGCCGAGGTCGCCGGACATCCAGGCGGCCATGCGCACGGGCACGACGATGCGCACCAGCGGGGCATCGGGGGCGGTCGGAGGGTCGGCGGCGTTGCGAGGTCGGGGGACCATGCCCTTGACTGCGCGGTTCGCGGCTTCAACTCGAGTGCGGGCGACGTGAACTCGGACAGGCCAGCGCCTGTGCGATGGTCTGGGTGCGGGACCTAGACGCAAACGGTGTGCGAGTTCGTCTTGTCCAGGGGCAGCTCCGCCCAGCCGTCGGCGCTTGCGCCGTAGAAGTCCGTGTGCCTCCAGCAACCCCCGCCATCCCCGACCTCCAGGTGCACGCGCGCGTCCAACCCCATGCGGTCGGAGAGCACCGTAAGGTTCCCTTCGCTGGGGTCGGGCTCGATGCTCCATGGGTCGTAGCGGAAGGTCTGGCATGCCGGTTTGGTCAGATCGAGGCGGAGTTCAACGAAGCCCGCGTTATCGAAGGCTCCCCACACGAGGTCCCCGGTCCTTGCCTCGAAATCCACGGTGCGGATCTCGACGGTCGCGTTGGACGTCGTGGCGACCGCCGAACGCCAGTCCTCCGTGTTCAGGCAGCGGTCAAGGTGCGGGAAGGGGGCCGCCACCACCCCGCGACCGGAGGATTCGATGCGTAGCCGGGCGAAGGCGGGCGATGTGCAACCGTAGCTGACCCAATCCTGGCCTTCGGGGCAGCACATGCGGTCCGTGCCGGGGCCGCACGTCGCTGTGACGGTCGCCGATCCCGTGGGAGCGCCATCATCGGGCGCTGGCTCGGCGCAGCCGACAAGCAGCAACGGGAGCGCAAGCAAGACGGCCCGCATCCAGGCACCATCGACGCGTGAGCCTTCAGACTTGGGGTTCCGTTGGGTCACAGGCGGGCTTGGCCCCGCTCGCCGCGCAGGCGGGCGCTGAGCCATTCCAAGCCGTCCACGCCGCGGAACGCCTCGCCCTTCCAGACGAGGAACGGTACGTCGCACGCATAGTCTAGCAAGGCCGCCTGCGTATTGGCTTCCAGGCGTGCATCCAGGCGCGGGTCGCTGATGTCGTCAAGCCCGGGGATCTTGGTGACGGTCGCGAGCTCGAAGACGCTCACGGGATCCGTTGGATCCATGCCATCGCGGCGCACCGCCATGTGCATGGCCTCCAACCACGCCGCTTCCCATCCCTTGCCGCCGGGCGGGTCGTTGGCGTCGGCGTCCTGGGCCAGCAGGTGCACACGGTGCGCGGTCTGGTCGGCGGGAAGCGCGCGGTGCGGGGCCTTGAACGGGATGCCGTGCGCGTCGGCCCACCGCTGGGCGTCGGAGTACATGTAACGCAGAACCAAAGGTGGTGAGCCCTTGTCGTCCGCGCCGCCGAGGGCCATCAACCGTCGGTACAGGATCGGCGTCCAGCGGACCTTGAGGCCGGGGAACGCGTCCGGTCGGGTCGTGAGCAAGTGCCACGCGAAGTAGGCCGCGGGCTGCGGGTATGTGAAGTACAGCGCGACCTCCTGCATCGCGCCGACGACGGATGACGACCAAACAATGATTCCGGTGATGCTCGGTGACGCTCCGAATTGCTGCGGATGCGGTCAGATTTCACCGGAATCCCTGTTCGGCAGTGGCGCGTGGTCCGTTAGAGCTTCTTCACTTGGTAGTCCACGATGCTGTCGAAGATGGCGCGGCCGTCGCCCACGTCCCATCCGAGGCCGGCGTCGAGGCCGGTGCGGGTCCAGTCGGGGTGGCCGTGCCGCCAGAAGACGCGCTCCGGGTGCGGCATCATGCCCATGACGTTGCCTTCCGGGTTGCACACGCCGGCGATGGCGTGCGGCGCACCGTTGGGCAGCCATGGGTACTTCGGCTTGTCCGAGCCGTCGGGGTCCGTGTACTGGAAGACGACTTGGTCCTGGTCGAAGAGGCGCTTGTACTCCTTCTCCGACGCCAGGATGAACTTGCCTTCGGCGTGGCTCGTGATGACGGTGCGCACTTCGCCGGGCTTGAGTCCGGTGGTGAACTTGCAGGTACCCTTGTTTGCGTGGCGCAGCAGGCTCGTGCGGCACTCGTAGTGCCCGGAGTCGTTGAGGTGCAGCACGGAGGTCGGCAGGTCCGTCATGGCGACGCCCTTCTGCAGGTTGGGCAACACGCCGAGTTCGACCATGATTTGGAAGCCGTTGCAGATTCCCAGCATGGGCTTGCCGCTGCTGATGAACTCCTTCAGTTCCGGCGCCATGCGGCTCTTCATGCGGGCCGCCAGGATTGCTCCGGCGCGGATGTAGTCGCCCGCCGAGAAGCCGCCCGCGATCCACAGGCCGTCGTAGTCGGACAGCTTGCGGCGCTCGGCCTTCGTGACGTCGTCGCCGGTGAGTTGCTTGAGGTGGACGATTTCGGCTTGGACGCCGACGTCGCGCATGCATTGGGCGGACTCCTCCTCGGAGTTGGTGCCCTCGATGCGCAGGACGGCCCACTTGATGTCGCGCTTGTTCACAAGGCACCCCCGACGACGGACCCATCCACCGATGTCACCGATGACACCGATGCCGTGCAACCTCCATCGGTGACATCGGTGTCATCGGTGGATTGGTTCGGGGCGCGTGTCAAGCGGACACCCCCATCAATTTCGGCATCGCGGTGCGCCAAGCCTCGCGGCACGCTTCCGCCGAGACGTCGATGAGGTCGCGCTTGCCATCGACGATGGTGACGCGGCCGTCGCGCGTGACTTCGCCGAGCGGGTAGCACAATCCGCGCAGGACGGGCTTGTCGAAGAGCGCCTTGAACTGCGCCTCCTTGTCCTTCGGGACTTCGACGACCCAGCGCGAGTTGCTCTCGGAGAACAGCTTGTGGTCGCTGCGCATCGGGCCGGGCTGGAAGTTGCGTTCGTCGCCGAAGGCGCCCAGCGGGGCGAGGTCGGCCTTGCAGCCGAGGTTGCCGGAGAACGCCATCTCGGCGAGGGTGACGGCGAGGCCGCCTTCGCTGCAGTCGTGGGCGGCGCGCACGAGGCCTCCTTCGATGGCCGTGACGATGAGGTTCGCCGAGGCGGCGAGAATCTCGGGGTCCGTCTGCGGCACGCGTTCGCCGTCGCGTTTGGCCTGCTTGGTGGCGACGAGGTGCTCCATGTAGAGGGAGCCGCCGAGGTCGCGGTACGTGTGGCCGACGAGGTACAGCTTGTTGCCGACGGCCTTCAGGTCCATGGTGGTGGCGTGCTGGAAGTGGCTCAGGATTCCAACGCCCATCACCGTCGGAGTCGGTGGCACGGGCCCCGTCGGGCCCTCGTTGTACAGGCTGATGTTGCCGGACGCGAACGGCACGTCGAGGACGCGGGCCATGTCGCCCAGGCCGCGCGCGGACTCGGCGAGTTCCCACATGCGTTCCGGCTTCTCGGGGTTGCCGAAGTTGAGGTTGTCCAGGATGCTGCTGATGCGCGCGCCGACGGCGGCGAGGTTGCGCACGGTCTCGTCGACGGCGGACGCAGCGCCCCAGTACGGGTCGCGGCTCGTGTAGTTCGGGTTCACGTCGGACGAGATGGCCAGGCCCTTGTTGGATTCCTTGACCGGCTTGAGCACGGCGGCGTCGCCGGGGCCTTCGTGCCCGATGACGCCTTGCAGCGGCTTGAGCACGGTGCCGGCGCGCACCTCGTGGTCGTATTGCCGGATGACCCATTCCTTGGACATGACGTTGGGGTGCGCCATCATGCCGAGCAGGATGGGGTTCAGGTCCGCGGGCGCCTTGACGTCGAGCCAGTCTTGGCGGTTGATGTTGCGGGCCTTCTGCGGGCGGTCGTACACGGGGCCGCCGGTCGAGAACTTGAGGTCGAAGTCGAGGACGCGTTCGCCCTTGTAGTACACCTGGTTCTTGGGGTCTTTGATGACCGTCCCCACGACGGCCGCGGGCACGTCCCACTTCTTGGCGATGGCGAGGATGCGCTCCACCTTCTCGGGGCGCGCCGTGACCATCATGCGCTCCTGCGACTCGGACACCCAGATTTCCCACGGCGCCATGTTGGGCACCTTGGTCGGGACCTTGTCGAGTTGGATCTCGCAGCCGAAGCCGGCGTCGTAGGCCAGTTCGCCCGCGACGCACGACAGGCCGCCGCCGCCGAAGTCCTTGCAGCCCGTGACGAGCTTGTCCGCGATGACCTCGAGGGTGACGTGGATGAGCGGTTCCTTGAGGATGGCGTCGCCGACTTGGACGGCCGACCGGCTGGCTTCCTCGGAGGCCTCGGACAGTTCCTCGCTGGCGAAGGCGACGCCGTGGATGCCGTCGCGGCCCGTCGGGTTGCCGAGGTACACGAAGACGTCGCCGACGTTGCCGGCGCGCGAGTGCGTGAGTTGCGACTTGTGCAATACGCCGACGCAGCCGACGTTGACCAGGCAGTTGCCAGTGTAGCCGGGGTGGAACGTGATGCCGCCGGCCACGGTCGGGATGCCGACGCGGTTGCCGTAGTCGCGGATGCCCTCGATGACGCCCGACAGGAGGAGTCGGGGATGGCGCACGCCTGGCGGCAGGGACTCGAGCTTGGTGTCGAGCGGGCCGAAGAACAACGGGTCGATGAGGGCGACGGGTTGCGCGCCCATGCACAGCACGTCGCGGATGACGCCGCCGATGCCCGTGGCGGCTCCGCCGTAGGGTTCGATGGCGGACGGGTGGTTGTGCGACTCGAGCTTCGGGGAGTAGTACCAGTCGCCGTCGAAGGGCAGCACGCCGGCGTCCTCGCGGCAGATGATCTTGTTCTCGGCGATGCCGTAGATGTGGCGCTTGAGAACGGGCTTGCTCGACTTGTAGCAGCAGTGCTCCGACCAGGCCTGGCCGAGGGCTTCCATCTCAACGTCGGTGGGGTCGCGGCCGCGGTTGTGGAAGTATTTGCGTGCGTCCTTCATCTCGGCGAGGGAGAGGCGGATGCCCATCGCCTTCGAACAAGCCGCGAGGTCCGCGTCGGACATGGCGTCGAGGTCGAACTGGCGCAGCGGGAAGGGGACGGGGAGCTTCTTGACGTGGCGCTCCCAGGACGGAGCCGCCCCCGACGACGGGGGCGCAGAGGTCGCAGAGACCGCCGAGCGCTTGCTTTTCTGCGCACTCTGCGGGCTCTGCGGCTTCGTCGGCGCGGACTTGCCCGCCGGAGGCAGCGACTTGGCGACGGGGTGCTTCGGCGTCGTCTTCGTGGGCTTGCGAACGCCGGCGCGGGCTCCGGGGATGGGCTTGGCCTTGGCGTCCGTCTTGTGCACGGCCTTGCCCTGCGACTTCAGGGCCTTCTTGGCGTGCTTGGCGTTCTTGTCGCGGCGCATCGAGGCCGTGTGCATCTAGGCCACCTTCACGGTCGGGGACTGCGCGTTGGCCACGTCACCTACTCCTTCAGGGTGATGGTGAAGTCGTGGATGACCGGATTGGTCAGCAGGCGGCGGCACATCGCCTCGACCTCGGCTTTGGCCTTCGCCTTGTCCTTCGTCTTGAGTTCGATGCTCCAGATGCGCGTCGTGTGCACGCCGGTGACGCCATCGAAGCCGAGCAGTTGCAGGGCCTTGACGGTGTTTTGGCCCTCGGGGTCCGAGATGCCGGGCTTGAGGTGGACGGTGACCTGCGCTGTGACCATGGGACGCCGGAGCCGACGAGCCAGGTCGCGGATATAGGGTTGGCTTCGCACAGGAGCCAAGTCCCAGGAAGGGCCAAGAGCGCCCCTCGCCTGGCGCGGGGCGTGGCCAAGAAGGCTGACCTGCGCGAAATCGTGTACCGGCTGACGGCGCCGCTCCAGGCGAAAGCCACGCAGTTGTCGCTGCTACTGAGCCAGGCCGCGCCCAAGGCCACCATCGAGACGACGGTGACGCACCTCGACGACGAAGGCGACGTCTGGCGAACGCTCAACGTGCACGGAAAACCGGAGGAGGTCGCCGTCGTGCGCAAGGCCTTCGACGCTTACCATCCGCCCTTCCTCGTCGAGAAGAACGTGCTCGGCGCCACGGCGCGGCGGCTCATTTTGTGGTACAAGTATCGGCCCGAACTCGTCAAGGGCCTGAGCCACACGCGGCTTGCCTTCAAGCTCCTCGGGCGCGACACGGTCATCACGGATCGTGCCCAGGACGGCGTCCTCACCATTCGCGTCCTTGCCAAGGCGGGCCCGAGCCTGCGCGAGTTCCTGCGCGAGATCAAGCGATCCGCCGGCCCCCTGCGCTTCGAGTTGCTGTACTCGGGGCCCCCGCGCGACGCGGCGTACTCGCGCCTGACGCCAGCCGAGGAAGAGACGCTGCGCACCGCCCGCGACCTGGGCTACTTCAAGGTCCCCGGAACGATTGGCATCCGTGACGTGGCCCGCGCCGTCGGCGTGAGCCCGTCGGCCGCCAGCTACCGGCTGCGACGCGCGGAATCGAAACTCATCGGCGCCTACCTGGACGCCACGTGAGGCCGCTGGCCGACCTCTGCGGGCTGGCACAGCATTGAAGACCCCGTTCACGCCTCGAATCCGCGTGCGTTGGTCGGCCCTCGTCGTGCTCTTGCTTCTGCTGGCAGGCTGCAGCGGGAAGGCCCCGCCCGCCGACGACGACGCCGTGCCGGGTCCAGCCCTGGACGCCCTCGGGCAGCCCATCGTCAACGGCACGGCCACGAACGTGACGGTTTGGCCAACGTCCGACGCCCTCTACCTGGTTGCGCCGACTCGCCTTCACGTGTCGGGGCTCGCCAACGTCTCCGTCCTGGCCACCCTCGCGGGGGCGCAGGCCCAGGCGTTCGCGTGGAACGCAACGCTCAACGGGACTGGCAACGCGACCCACGCCCGCCTGCTGTTGTGGATTGACTTGCAATCAAGCGCCTTGCAGCCCGGCGTCGGCGGCGACCCGGCGTGCACCGCGTCGCTGACGTTGTACTTCACGCGCAACGGCACGGTTTCGGCGCAGGCCGGGGGCTGCGCGTCGGCCGGCGTGGGCCACGTGCCGCCCGGTGAACACTTGCTCGACTTCGGCACCCCCCTCACCGCTTTCCCCAATGGCCTCGTCCTGGGCCCCGGCGACGATGTGCGCGCCTACGTCACCTTCGGCCTGTCCTTCCCGCAAGGCCTGGGCTACGTCCTGGGCGGCGGCGACCGCGCGTCGAGCCTGCGCCTCTCCGGGCTGGCCGAACCCCTGATTGGCTGAGTTAATTCTTTCTAGGGCCTCTCCTGGTGCGGCGTGTGCGCAAGGCCTTCTTCCTCACCCTCGCCCTCGTTTTCGTCGGTCTCGCTGGCTGCTCCGATGGCGGCTCTGATGCGGGTTCCGACGCCGGCTCCAGTTCGTCTGCCTCCATGACCACGACGGGCCCGCCCCCGAAGCCTGTCGTGACCTCGGACGCGCTGCACCTGCTTGCGCCCCCCGAAATGGCCCCAGCCATCCCTGCGGGGTCCAGCGAATCCTCGACGCCCACCGACCAGGGCTTTGGCCCCGGCGGCGGCGGGCAGGACGGCACGAGCGCCGAGTGGACCTACGTCATGACGGCGGCAAGCAACGTTACGTCCGCCGAGGTGCACCTCTGGATCGAGATCACGGACACCCTCGTCCAGCAGCCCAACCTCGACCCGCTCGCTCAGGCCTGCACCTGGCGCCTGAGCCTCCAGCTCGGCGCGGACTCACAACCAATCGTCGGCTGCCTCAACGAGCCCCTGGGCCCCATCAACCCCGACACGAGGGAACTCGTGTTCAACCTCGTCGGCGTCGCCGCCGAATTGGAAGTCAACGAGACCGTCACCTTGAGCTTCCGTCGCAACGCCTTCAGTGCCAGCTCGGAGAACTCTGTCTTCGTGTTGTCCGGCACCGAGGCGCACGACTCGCGTGCCAGCCTCAAGGGCCTCAAGGAACCGGTCCCGGACGCCTAAGCAGGGCCTTGCAGCCCAGGCGCCGGACGGCACCTGGAACCTCTAAATACCCCCTCCCTGTCGCGAAGGCAACAAGGTGCGAAATGTCCCTCTGGCAAGGTCTCTCCACGCGCAAGCCCACCGGCGGCCGCCTCATCCTGGCCCGCAAGAAGCGTCGCTTCGAGGTCGCCCCCGAGGACGCCGAGACGAAGCTCGGTGAGCACACCCAGAAGCTCATCCGCTCCCGCGGCAACTCCCAGAAGGTCAAGCTCCTGGCCACCAACACGATCAACGTGACGGACCAGAAGACGGGCAAGGCCAAGAAGGCCACCATCAAGACCGTGACCGAGAACCCGGCCAACATCCACTACGTCCGCCGCAACATCATCACGAAGGGCGCCGTCGTGGACACCGACCTGGGCAGCGTCAAGATCACGTCGCGCCCCGGCCAGTCCGGCGCCCTCTCCGGCGTCTTGGTCAAGTAAGGTCGCGTCCTTGGCGCCCGCCATGGATCCCCGACCCAACATCGTCGCCCTGAGCGGAGGCCAGTGAATGGTCTCCAAGGGCGCTGATTCGTTCGTTCTCTGGCCGCACTATTTCGACCGCCGCCTCAGCCGCGCCGAGGGCCGCCGCGTCAGCGTCGCCCTCGCCGTGAAGGAGCCCGACGCCAAGTGGGTCGAGGCCGCCGCCCGCAAGGTCGGATTGGACGTCACCGTCGAGGAGAAGGCCCACCACCCGAGCCTGCCCTACGACCGCCCCGGACGCGTCCTCGTGAAGAAGGCCGGCCCGAAGGAGGCCGTCCTCGGCAAAGTCGCCAAGCAGATGCGCGAGTCGCAAGAATCCCGCGAGCACCGCTGAGCTGGGCCGACGCAGACAAAGTTCTTCCTTGGTCGCTTCGTCAAATCGCCCATGCGTGCCCTTCTGGTCACTGCCCTGCTGATTGCCGCCGTCCTGGCCGGATGCTCCGACGACGGGCTCAAGACCCCCGGTGACGGCGACGTCGATGCCCCTGCCTCAGGACACCCCGTGTGGGTGCACCGCAACGGCGGCATCCCGGTCGACGCCACGCTGTTCAACGGCACGTTGCCGTCCTTCGAGCAGCGGCACGTCACCACGCGCATCTCCGGCGAGCCAACCATCGCCATCTCGCGCACCGGGGCCGTGTTCTACCCGGCCATCGACTTCGACTCCGGCGTGCCGAACGTCCAGGGCCTGCCCCGCACCGTGTACTTCCGCTCCGTCGATGGCGGCACGATCTGGGAGGACTACAGCCCGCACCTCCTGCAGCAGGACACGCACCCGACCTCCTTCGATCCGTACATCTACGGCGACCCGACGACGGGCCGCATTTTCGCCCTCGACATGGGCCCGCACGTGGCCTGCAACCAAGTCTCCTGGTCCGACGACGACGGCCGCACGTGGATCACGCGCCCCGCCGCCTGCCCCACGCCGGTGGCCGACCACCCATCCATCTTCACGGCGCCCGGCAACGCCATGACGCAGGCGCTCAACACGGTGGGCGGGCAGAATCCGCTAGCCTACCCAAACACCATTTTCCTGTGCTCGAACCAAATCGCCGATGTGCAGTGCTCGATGTCGGTCGATGGCGGCCTCAACTGGCTGCCGAGCCAGCCGGTCTTCGTCGGATACGACGTCGGCGCAGCCGCCGAGGGCGGCGACCCGCTCGATGCCCTGTGCGGCTCGCTCACCGGCCACGGCCACGCCTCGTTCGTCGATGGCACAATCTACATCGGCCGCGCCTACTGCGGCACTCTCGTCGCCGGCATCAGCCGGGACGGCGGCCTGAACTGGGAGCAGTCCATCATCGCCAGCGACCCCCGGTACGCCCCCCGCGGCGAGCATGACGTCTCCATCGCGACCGACTTGGCCGGCAACGCTTACGCACTGTGGATTGGCGACGAAGGCCGCACAGTCTTCCTCGCCCAAAGCAGCGACCAAGGCCGAACCTGGGCCGAGCCGCTCAACGTCACCGCGCCCGGCGTCACGGCCGCGAAGCTGCCCAGCCTGGTGGCGGGCGCCGCAGGGCGCATTGCCTGGCAGTACGTCGCCACGACCACGCCCTCCGGCTGGACCGTGGAGGACGTGAACCAGACCACCGGTGAACGCGACCACCAGGCAGAGTGGCTCAACGCCACCTGGAACGCCTACGTCGGCGTCAGTCTGGACGCGACCACCACGGACCCGGTCTTCGCCACGACCACGGTCAACGACGTGGCCCGCCCGCTCAAGCGCGGCGGCTGCGAGGGCCGCTGCCCCGGCGCCGACTCGGGCACGCCCGGCGTTGGCGGCATGTACGACTTCCTTGACATCGACTTCGACCCGGTCTCGGGACGCCTGTGGACCGCCATCGTGGACGTCTGCACCGCGGAATGCGACGAGCCGACGGCCGACGCCGAGACCTTCGAGCGCTCCTTCGGCGCCGTCGGCAAGCAGATCGGCGGAACCTTCCTGCTCGACGAACCCTATCCGGCGCGCTGATTGGGGAGATCCGCACCGCCAGCCCCCGGACGCCGCCCTTCAAGAGGGGCCTTGGAGTCGGCCTCCCATTGGCGAACTTCTGCCCGACGTGCAAGGGCCTGATGCGCCCCGAGAAGGGCACGTTGGTGTGCATCCGCTGCACGCAGGCCGGCCGCGCCCGCACGGTGCTGTCGCAGGGGCGCCGCATCACGCTCGCCGCCGGCCAGCAAGGGCTCGGAACGTTGCAGCCACGGGCCGGCTCCACCGTCGCAGAGCCGACGCTGCAGCCGCAGGACCCGACGTGGCGCCCACCAGGCTCTGCGGCGCGGCCGCACCCGCAGTTCGGCCTGTTCCCGTACGACGAGATCCGTGACGGCCAGAAGCGCTTCACGCGTGACGTCACCATGGCCGTCCAATCGGGCAAGCACCTGGTGGCGCAGGCGCCGACGGGCATCGGCAAGACCGCCGCAGCCCTCGCCCCCGCCCTGCAGGCCGCGCTCGACGGCAAGCGCACCGTCTTGTTCCTCACGAGCCGGCAGAGCCAGCACCGGATCGCCGTCGAGACGCTGCGCCGCGTGGCGGAGAACCGGGGCGTGCGCTTCGGCCTCGTTGACCTCGTCGCCAAGCGCGACATGTGCCTGCGCCCCGAGGCCGCCGACATGCATGCGGCGCGTTTCCCGGAATTCTGCGCCCGCGAGACGCGCAGCAAGTCCTGCCAGTACCTCGGCGACGTCGACAAGCACACGCTGCAACAAGTGCGCGACGGCGTCCTGCACGTCGAGGAACTCATGGCCGTGTCCAAGAAGGCGCACCTGTGCCCGCACCTCGTCGCCCTCGCTGCGGCCAAGGAGGCGCAAGTCGTCGTCGCCGACTACAACCACCTCTTCTCCGACCTACGCGAATCCAGCCTGGAACGCCTGGGCCTGAAACTGTCCGATGTCATCGTCATCGTGGACGAGGCCCACAACCTCCCGGCGCGCATCCGGGAGTCGCACAGCCACCGAATCTCCCCGTTCCTGCTGGACCAAGTGGACAACGAGGCCCGCACCAACAAGGCCGGCGCCGTGACGCAGGACCTCGCGGCCCTGCGCGCCTGCCTGCAGACCCTCGCCACGAAGGCTGAGGCGGACGGAACCGCCAAGGCGAGCCTCGGCGTCGAAGGCCGCCAGGTCGCCCGCCTCGACATCGAGGACCTCAACACGGCCTTCGAGGCGGAGCGCAGCAAGGGCTTCTTCTCGACGCGGCGCACGCTTGCGGACGCGGTGGAGGACCTCAACGAACTGGCGGCGCAGGTGCGCAAGGGCGCCGACGACGCCGTGCACAGCGAAGAGCTGGCCGAGGCCCTGGAGGACTGGGGCCGATTCCGTGACGGCGCGCTACGCTACCTCGACTGGGAGGCCGGCTCCGTCGCGTTGCACATCCGTCTGCTCAACCCGGCGCTGCCGGCTGCGTCGGTCTTCGCCCGCGTGCACAGCGCCATCCTCATGTCGGGCACGCTGCGGCCGCCGGAGATGGTGCGCGACGTGCTCGGCCTCGACCCCGCCCGCACGGCCGTGCGTGCCTACCCGAGCCCGTTTCCTCCGGAGAACCGCCTCACCGTCATCGCGCAGGGGTACACGACGCGCTTCGGGGAGCGCGGCGCCGACTTGTGGGATCGCATTGCCGTGACGCTTGCCCGCACCGCGGCGGCCACGAAGGGCAACCTGGCGGTCTTCGCGCCAAGTTACGCCGTGCTGCGCGACGTCAAGACCGCCCTCGACGTGCAGGAGACCGGCAAGGAAGCCATCGTGGAAGAGCCAGGCATGCTCAAGTCGGAACGCGACCGCGTCCTCGACACCCTCGCCGGCGCGAAGAAACGCAAGGGAGCCATCCTCTTCGGCGTCCTCGGCGGCTCCTTCGCGGAAGGCGTGGACTTCAAGGACAACCTGCTGAGCGTCGTCGCCGTCGTCGGCCTGCCACTCGCGCCGCCGGACCTCGAGGTCGAAGCAATGATTGCGAACTTCGAGAAGCGCTTCCCCGGCCTCGGGCGCGCGTACGGGTACACGTACCCCGCCATGAGCAAGGTCCTGCAGGCCATGGGGCGCGGCATCCGTGGCCCGGACGACAAATGCGTCGTCCTGCTGCTCGACGAACGGTACCGGGGGCCGCCTTACCGCGGACTGTTGCCCGAGGATGCGCCGATTCAGGTCAGCCGCGAGCCCGAGGTCATTGCGGCGCAGTTCCTCAAGGCGCACGGCCTCTGAGCCGACTCGCCTGCAAGCCGCCAATGGCGCCGATTTCGCCGACCGCGACCGGGCACCGCATCGGTGACATCGGTGTCATCGGTGGATGGGCGGCCCGGGCAGGGACGATCCACCGATGCCCACCGATGTTCACCGATGACGTTGTCCGGTCGTGTTCCGCGCCATCGCTGGTTGCGCGGCCCCCCGTGAGCCGCCGCCCTCACGAGCCGCCGCCGTCGTGTTCCATCGTCGTGTTGCCGTGCCCGTCGTCGGCGTCACAAGGAGGTTGACGAATGGGGCACCGAACGGGCGCGGGCAACGCGGCCGCACTGTGGGCGGCTACCGCATCGGCGCGGTCGGCGTCATCGGCGGATGGGTCCCGGCCTTGCGCGGCCATGCGACCGCTGCGATCCAGGCAAGCCCGGCTGCCGCCATCAGCAGCGGCGACCCGACGTGCAGGACGTCGTCGCCCGTGCCGCCGTGCAGGAACGGCGCAGGATGCAGGTGGGGGCCCCAGTAATCGACGCCGATGTACGCAACGAGGGTTGCGAGCACAAGGGCAAGGGCCGGAACCGACCAACGATCCGTGCGCATGTCCTGCAACAGAACGAAGGACTGCAGCGGCATGCCCATGTGCGCAATGAAGAGGACGGGGTTGGCGTTGCCGCCCGGAACGCTGGCCCAGTCGAACGTTCCCATGCGCTCGGGGTACGACAGGAAGAGGAACGTCGTCCACAGGCCGACGTAGACGTTGAGCGTGAAGGCGAAGGCGTCGAGCCACTTGTTGCGCCAGCCAGTCAACTTGTACGCCAGGGCTGCGACGAAGAAGAGGAGGACCGCGTTGGGGGAGTCCGCCACCAGGGGCCACGTCCACCACGGCTCGCAGTACGCGTTCGCGCCTTCCCCGCACGTCAGGTGGCCGAAGTCGAATTGGCCGACGTCGGCGTAGTAGTACCAGCCGAAGCCCATGCCGAGGGCGTTCAGAACGAGCAGGGGCGCGAGGAGGCCCCAGTCCGTCTTGAAGCGGTGCAGGGTTGCGACCAGTCCCACGACCAGCGGACCGTGCGTGGGGGATTAGGATTGTTGGCTGTCGTCTGGGATGCGTTTAGGCGGGGCTCGAGCAAGGGAGCGATCCAAAGCACGATGGCGCCCGTCCATCTGCGGGGCCGAGCGTAGCGAGGCCCCGCGTGTGGCCGAACGTGATCGACCTTCGTTTGAAGGTCGCAGGGGATCGGATTGACCGAAGGCCCGAAGGCGCGCGAAGCGCGCGAATCCATGACCCTGCGAACGAGCGAAGCGAGTGATGCAGGGGATCGGATTCGAACCGATGAAACACGAAGTGCCCGATCTTAAGTCGGGTGCCGTTGGCCGCTTGGCTACCCCTGCGGTTGGTGCATTGCTCGCCCCGTCATGACGTTACGGGACGAGCTTCCATAAGCCATCGGTGCCGCGCGTGATTGCGCCCCAGTCGGCGAGGATCTCGAAGGTGCCGAGCACGAAGAGCACAAGAAGCAGCGCGGGGACGACGAAGCGCAGCATCGGGCGCAGCGCGGAGTCGAGTTTGTGTTTGGCGTCGCCGACGACGAAGCCGTCGAGGACTTCGGGGCGGGCCCATCCGACGTGCAGCGAGACGACGATGCCGGCGAGTGGGGCCAGGATGGCGAAGAGGGCGAACTCCAATTCCTCGGCTGCGCCGGCGACGAAGGCGAGGGGGATGGCGACGAGGTAGGCCACGATTCCGCTTGCGGCGAAGGCGCGGCGCTCGGTCCAGGATTCGGAGCGCTGCGCCAGGATGGCCGCCGGCACTTGCAGCAAGGCAACCATGGCGGCCAGGCAGCCGGCGAGGAGGATGCCGAAGAAGGTGCCCGCAAGCATGCCGCCCTCGGTGCCGCCGATGGTGCCGAAGAGGGCTGCGATGGAGCCGAAGTGGGCCTGGATGCCGCCCTCGAGGGTGACGCCTTCGTCGTGCGCGAGGGCCGCGAGGCCGGCCCCGGCGAGGACGGGGACGAGGACCCAGGCGAAGGCGAGCGTGACGGCTTCCTTCGGCAGCGTGCGGTCATGCACGCGCGTGGACAACGTGGCGACGACGCCGAATCCAACCAGGCCCGGCAGCAAGGCCTGCTGCAGCGCGGTGACGATGAACGGCGCGTCGATGGCGCCGGCGTCGAAGGCGAAGGCGGCGGCCCGCCCGTCACTGCCGCCGACGAAGAGGCCCCACGCCGCGACGGCGGCCACGGCGAACAAGGCCACGGCGCCGGCTCCCGTCATGGCGCCGCGCAGGCCGCGGCCGATGCCGGCCCAGCAGACTGCGACTGCGACGGCCATGGCGCCGAGGGCGAAGAGCAGGGCGTCCCAGCCTTGCGAGGCGAGGCGGAAGTAGCGTTCGGGGTCGTCGAAGAAGCCGCCGCGGAAGGAGGCGTACGCGTAACGCGCCGACCAGCCGGCGACGACGGCAAGGTAGCCTGCGAGGATGACGGCCGCGACGGCGAAGGCGAAGCCGGCAAAGCGCCACGGGCCTGGGCCGAAGGCGTCGGCGACGTTGCGGCGGCGGAACTGGCCGAGTGCGGCCTCCCCCAGCAGCAGGGGCAAGGCAAGAACGGCGATCCCGAGAGCGTAGGCGACGCCGAAGACCAGACCGTCTTGAGCGAAGCCCAACGGGTAGCGCGCAAAGGCGCCGGCACCCAAGGCCGCTGCAGTCAGGGCCAGGACCCACGTCGTCTTCTCGGCCCGCTCCGCCACGACGTGCGACCCCACCCGACCCGATTAGGGTTTTCGGCTCGGCGGAGGACGGAAGGGTTATCACGCACCCCCAAGTCGCGCGCCAAGTCGCCCCTCTGGGGAGACTCCTCGCCGACCGAGTTGGCGAGTCAATTTGCCGCCTTAGCTCAGTGGTGGAGCATCGGACTGTTAATCCGACGGCCGTCGGTTCGAATCCGACAGGCGGCGCTTCAGCGGCTGCGCATCGCGGCCCCTGCCGCTCAGGCAGTGACCGGACCCTTGCCGAGCACGCGCCCGACGGTTGCGAGGAACGAATCGAGTTCCAGGGGCTTCGGAAGGACGTCGAGCCCGGGGGCGCGCCGGGCCAACTCGTCATGCGTGGTTGGCTCGAGGTAGGCCGTCACCATGAGGACCGGCGTGTCCGGCCACTGGGAGCGCACACGCGCGACGAGTTCCGCCCCATCCATTCCGGGCATGCGGAAGTCGGTGATGACCAGGTTGAAGGGGGCGGTCTCCAGCTGCTTCAGCGCCGCCATGCCGGAAGGCGCGACGACGACTTCGACGTCGGAGAAGCGGTACTCCAAGAGTTGCTTGACCGTGTCCAGGATGTCGGGCTCGTCGTCGACGAGGAGGATGCGACGACCCCTGCCCTTCGCGGCGCCCGTCACGGCTCGACTAAGGGACTGCCGCGCGGTTAATGGTTGGGGATGGCGGGCGGTTTCAGGCGGCGGCTTGCGCGAAGGCCTCGAGGGCCGGGAACACGGGTTGCAGGGCACCCCATTGGCCGCGGCCGTCCAGGAAATCCACGAGGAGAAGGGCTCCCTGCCCGGGGTCGTGGCGGTAGTCGTCCCAGGAGGCCAGTGCGGCGTCGAGGATCGCGGCCGGGTTGGTGATGCGCCCCTGTGAGCGCAGTCGGGCCGCCATGGCTTGAGCATGATCCAGGAAGCGGGGGGTGACGCGCAGGAAGGCCCCCCGTCGGGAGCTCGGCCTCTCGAGGACGCCGGCGGCGGACAGGGCAGACAGAAGGGTTGTGGCAGGCATGGCGGGATGACAGACCCCGGGGTGCCTTAAGGCGGCTCGACCAGGGATTGGTGAATCTACGTCCGCAAGGCTGATGCGGGGAAGGGGGAGAGGGGTTGGTTTTTCCCGGACGCGGGTCTGGAGCCAGCGTGCAAGAGGACGGCAAGAGCCTGCGCGACGTGCGCAAGGCACTGCGGGCTGCGCGCGCCGAAGACCTGTCCTTCGAGGACGGCGCCATCCTGGGCTCGATGTGCACGGCCCCGCACGAAGCCGCCGCTGAGGCGCACGCCCTGTTCCTCGAGACCAACCTTGGCGACCCCGGCCACTTCCCCGGCACCGCCCGCCTGGAGCGCGAAGTCCTCGAGGACCTGAAGCAGCTCCTGCATGCCCCCCCGGGCGCCGAGGGCCGCTACCTCACGGGCGGCACGGAGGCCAACCTGCTGGCCTGCTACATCGCGCGCGAGAAGACCGGAAAACGCACAATCGTGCTCCCGGAGTCCGGGCATTTCAGCTTCGAGAAGGCCGCCCGCATCCTGGGCATGCGGCTCCACTACGTTCCCACGGCGCCGTCCGGCCACGCCGACGTCGCGGCCACCTCCAAGGCCATCGGCCGCGACACCGCCCTCGTCGTCGGCATCGCGGGGACCACCGAACTCGGCCTCGTGGACCCCATCGAGGAACTTGCAGCCCTGTGCCGGCAGAAGAAGGCGCTCCTGCACGTGGACGCCGCGTACGGTGGCTACCTGCTGCCGTTCCTCGAGGCAGCCAATCGCCGGCCGCAGGCCTTCGACTTCGCCCTGCCGGGCGTCTGGTCCGTTGCCATGGACCCGCACAAGGTCGGAATGGCCACCATCCCCGGCGGTGCCCTCGTGCTGCGCGACGGCAAGGATTGGGCCCTCACCGCCGTCCGATCGCCGTACGTCTCCACGGAGACCCAGTCCACGCTCATGGGCACCCGGCCCGGCGCCGCCGTGGCGGCCGCGTGGGCCGTGCATCAGCACCTAGGCCGTCTCGGGTTCGCAAGCGTCGTGGAGACCTGCCTCGACAACGCGGCGTTCCTGGCCGCGCAACTGCAGGAAATGGGCGTCGAGCCCATCGCAGAACCCGAGCTCGGCGTCGTGACCTTCCGCGCCGACGACCCGGCCGGCCTCGCGGCCCAGTTGCGGGCCAAGGGCTTCGGCGTCAACGTCGTGCCGCGCTTGAGCGGCATCCGCATCGTGGTCAACCCGCACGTGACGCGCAAGACCCTCGTACGCTTCCTCGCGGCGTTGCGTGAGAGCGGGGCCTGACGTGGGCGACGAGATGCTGGACGACGCCGAGGTCACCGACCGGCAAGGCTACCCCTACATCGTGCACCCGCTGATGGACGGTGTGCCGCGCGTGCGCCCCGAGCTGGTGCGCGCGTGGACTGCTTGGGCCTGGGAGCAGCCGCCGCTGCGCCAGGCTGACCTCTTGCTCGCCCCGGAAGCCATGGCCTTGCCCCTCGTGGCGCCCCTGTGCCTGGAGAGTGGCATCGCATACGTCGTCGCCCGCAAACGCGTCTACAACCGTCCCGGCGAGAAAGCCCTGGCCGCCAAGACCGGCTATGGCTTGTCGAGCCTGTACGTCAACGACGTCCGGCCCGGCGACCGCGTCCTGGTCGTGGACGACGTGTTGTCGACGGGGTCGACGCTGGACGCCCTGCTTGGCGCGGTCCGGGATTGCGGCGCGACTCCCATGGGAGCCCTCGTCTTCCTCGACAAGGGCGATGCCCGCAAGACCCTGGAAACCAAGCACGGCGTCCCCATCCTAGCGATGCGCAGCGTGCACGTCGAATCGGGCAAGCTCGTGCGCCGCGACGCGTGACGAAGCCACGAATTGCGCGAATCTGCACGAACCCGACCTACGTCCTGTTCGCGGGCTTCGCGCAATTCGCGGCTCGTGGCGTGGAACTAGGCGCCCGACGAGCCCTTGCCCGCGCGCTTGGTTGCCTTCTGCAGCCGGCGCTTGGCGAGGCGCTCTTCGCGCGTCGGCATCCAAACGGAGCGGATCTGGCCGATGGCGCGCAGGGTGACGATGAGCCAGGCGCCGAAGTCGATCTGGTACCAGCGCATGCCGATGTAGGCGGCGCGCGGGAAGGCGTGGTGGTTGTTGTGCCAGCCCTCGCCCCAGCCGATGAGGCCGATGAGCCAGTTGTTGGTGGCGCGGTCCGTCGTCTTGAACGGCCGGGTGCCGAACATGTGGGTGACGGAGTTCACGGACCACGTGATGTGGTGGCCGATGAAGACGCGCAGCAGGCCGCCCCAGACGAGACCGTCGAGGGCGCCCATCCAGGTGCCCGCAATGAGGAAACCAAGGAGGGCCGGCAGGCCGAAGGAGAGCAGGACCCACAGGGCCCACGTCTTCTGGATGAAGGCGGTGACGGGGTCGGCCATGAGCTTGTCGTGGGCCAGGCCTTCGCGCACGAAGCGGTCGCGCACGAGCCAGGCGGTGTGGGCGTGCCAGAAGCCTTCGAGGGGGCTGTGCGGGTCGCCTTCGCGGTCGGCCTTTGCGTGGTGGCGGATGTGCGTGGCCGCCCAATCGGCAGGGGGGCCCTGCAGGGACATGGCGCCGGCGACGAGGAGCATGAAGCGGGCGGGGGCGCGTGCCTCGATGGCGCGGTGGGTCAGCATGCGGTGGTAGCCAACGGAGATGCCGAGGCCGGTGAAGGCCCAGAACCCGACCAGGAGGCCAATCTCCAGGCCGCCGATGCTGTTGCCCCACATGCGGACGATGGCGTACCCGAGGGCGGCCAGGGGCAGGAAGATGACCGCGAGCACGATGGCCTTGGCGTACCAGGGGTCTTGGTGGAAGGGGAACGGGTCCGCGCCGCCGGAGCGGCCGGTGACATCCTCTTGGCCGGGAACGACTTGGTCCCACTCCTGTTGGGCTTCCTTGGCGGTGACGTTTGAGTGCATCGGAGTTCCATTCTGGAAGCTGGTCCCCCTGGGCCCACTCCTTCCAGTACGAAACTAAGATGAGCAAGGGAAGTGTATAAGGGAACAAGTGGCAAGCAAGAGGCCTGGTATCCCAGGCGACACCAAGGGCATCCAGACGCCCGGCCCCAAAATGCCGTCCTCCCCGGAGGCGCGCCGCATGGCCGAGCTGATGATTGGCAAACTCGACTCCTTCCTCGACGAACTGGCCGTCGGCCACCGCAAGGCCATGGACGAGACCGTCAAGTGGCTCACCGGGACCGGGACCCTTGAGCAGGAGATCGCCGCCAGCGTGCGCGCCCTCAATCCGCTCCTGCAGAAGTGGAGCATCGAGATCTGCTTCCTGCTGCGCATGCGCCAGACGCTGCGCTTCAACGAACTCAAGGACCGCCTTCCCGGCATCGGCAGCCGTACCCTGAGCCAGCGCCTGAAGGAACTCGAATCCCAGGGCATCGTGGAACGCCGCGCCTTTGCCGAAGTTCCCGTGCGCGTCGAGTACTGCCTGAGCCCCAAGGGCCTTCGCATGGGGGACTTGTTCCTGCCCGTCATCGCGCACCTGCGCATCTCGGGCTGGCGTGAAGGCATGGCGACGCGCAAGACCCCCGCCCGCGAGTCCGCAGCACAAGCCGCACAATCGCCTTGAAGACCCCGGCGTAGGTCGCAGCGGTGATGGCCTCCCCGGCCCCGCCCCCGGCAACGACGTTCGCCGTCCAGACGCGCAAGCTTGGAAAGCGGTACCTTTCGGGGGACGAGCAACTCGACGTCCTGCGGGACGTCGACCTGGATATCCGCCGCGGCGAGTTCGTCTCCATCATGGGGCCGTCCGGGTCGGGCAAATCGACGCTGCTCAACCTTGTGGGCCTGCTCGACGTCCCCACGGCCGGCGCCATTCGCCTCATGGGCACCGAGACACACCGCATGAACGCCAACCAGCGCGCCATGATGCGACGCCGAACCCTCGGCTTCATCTTCCAATCCTTCAACCTCATGCCGCGCCTGAGCGCGCTGCACAACGTCATGCTCCCGATGTCGATCGCCGGGGTCCCCAGCCGGCAGCGCAACGCGCGCGCCCGCCAGCTGCTCGACTCCGTTGGCCTCGGCGACCGCCTGAAGCACCGCCCCGCGCAACTGTCGGGCGGGCAGAAGCAACGCGTCGCCATCGCGCGCGCCCTCGCCCTCGACCCCCCCATCCTGCTGGCCGACGAACCCACCGGCAACCTCGACTCGAAGACGTCGACGGAGATTCTGCAGCTCTTCCAGCGCCTGCACCGCGCCGGCAAGACCATCGTGCAGGTGACGCACTCCGACGAGATCGCCGCCTACGGCGGGCGCACCATCCGCTTCCGTGACGGCCGCGTCATCTCCAGCACGGCGACGCGACCCGCGCCGCGACCCAACCCGCCTGCCGCCCCCGGCCCAGCCTTCGGGGGCGCCTAGATGATCTTCGGCGAAGCCCTGCGCATGGCCATGGGCAATCTGTGGTCGCACCGCATGCGCTCCATGCTGACCATCCTGGGCGTCATCATCGGCGTCGGGTCCGTCCTCGCCGTCGTCACCCTGGGAGCCTCCTTCGAGGAGTCCATCGTTGGGCAGTTCGACTCCATCGACCAGAAGACCGTCTACGTCTACTCGAGCGTGACCTCCCTCGGCGGCGGGCCGCCCGACTGCCAGCAGTTCTGCAACATCTTCACGGACGTCGACCGCGCGGCCCTGGCCAACTTGACCGGCGTGGACCGCGTCACCGTCTCCGTCGACGTGCCCGCCACCAGCCTGTCTTGGCAAGGCCACGACCTCACCTACGAGCGCCTGACGGCGACCGTGCCCGAGTCCGACGAGGTCCGCGTTCCCGACGACTACGCCTCGGGCGGACCCTTCGTCCTCGGTCAACCCCAAGTGATCCTGGGCTCGACCATCGCGGAACTCATCGCCCTGTCCGGCTCCCCCGAGGGCACGGATCTCGCGGACGTCGAGGCCCTGCAGTCCGGCGACGCCATCGACATCCGCTTCCCCGACGGCCGCGTCGTCAACGCCACCGTGGCGGGCATCTTCAAGCAAGACACGACGTTCTTCGGCGACCGCAACACCCGGGTCTACGTGCCCGTCGACCCGTTCTACAACACGACCCGCCCCAGTCCGCAGACTGGGGCGGAAAGCCGAGTCTATGCTGGCTTCACGGTCATCGCGGGCAGCGTGCGCGACGTCGAGGACGTGCGCGACGAAGCCGACGCCTACATCCAGGAACGCAGTGACGCCCGCCTGCTCAAGATTGAAGGCCAGGATCTCTCCGTCGACACGGCCAGCGACATCCAGGGCCAAATCAGCGCCGTGTTCAGCCAGGTGACGCTCTTCATCGGTGCCATCGGCGGCGTCAGCCTGCTCGTGGGCGCCATCGGCATCGCCAACATCATGCTGGTGAGCGTCACGGAGCGCACGCGCGAAATCGGCGTCATGAAGGCCATCGGAGCCAAGGACCGGGAGATCCTCACCTTGTTCCTCCTGGAGGCCATCCTCATCGGCCTCGTCGGGAGCCTGTTCGGCATCGCCCTTGGCTTCGCGGGCGGCGCCGGCGTCGTCAAAGGCGTCTTCGCCGGCGAGGACGTCCCCCTCGTCATCTCGTACGAATGGCTCGGCTACTCCGTGGCCGTCGGCCTTGGCGTCGGCGTCGTGGCGGGCTTCCTGCCAGCGCGGCGCGCCACCAAGATTCAACCCATCCAGGCCCTGGCGTACGAATAGGCCCTCGGAATGAGAAAAAACCGCCAAGGTTCATAGCCCGAGCGCGACAGTGCCCCCGTATGCGTGCATTGGCGCTCCTTCTGCTTGCCTCGGCCCTCGTCCTGTCCGGTTGCCTTTCCGAGGATGACTCTGGAACAGGCGATGCCACGAAAAACGGCGGCAACAACCTCGACAACGTGACGGTGCCGCAGGCCATCGTGATCTCCGGCGAGCTCAAGGGCGTTGGCGCGTGCGGCCTCGCCGGGTGCCCCGTCGCCCCGCCAGACTGCCCCCTGGAGTCGCAGCAATGCGTCGACCACGTCGTGACGGTCCCCGCGGGAACGTGGAACGTGACGTTCACCCTAGTGGGCACGAACGGCATGGTGACCGGGCAAGGGGTCCCCAGTGGCACGGACTACGACCTGTTCGTGTCCGGCGTCGGCGACTCGACGAACGCCTCGGGAGAGGACGACGTCGTCACGGCCCGGCTCCCCGCAGGCGACTACACGGCGCGCGTGCTTGCCTGGCATGACATTGACGGCAGCTACACCCTCACCGTGACCTTCGCCGCGGCCTAGGTCCCCGCTTCCCCCTCCCAGCCAAACCCTGAAGTAGCGGCCCAAGTGGGTCCAAGTCGCCGATGGAACTGTTCGGGTACGACCTGCACTTCGAGGAGCTGCTCCCCCGCATCAAGCGCGAGCACCCCGGCCTCGACAAGATTGGATTGCAATTCCCGGACGGGTTGCGCGACTACGCCACGAAGATCGCCGACATCGTCGAACGCGAGACCGGCGCCCTGCCCGTCATCTCCGCGGACCCGTGCTACGGCGCCTGCGACCTGTGCGATGACGAGATGGCCAAGCTCGGCGTCACCGTCATGATCCACTTCGGCCACAGCCCGATGCCGTCCGTGAAGACGGACTTCGGCGTGCAGGTGTACTACGTCCCCGCCCACTCCATCCACCCCATCGAGGAAGTCGTGAAGGCCGCGGTCGCCCAGATGAAAGGGCCACGCATCGGCGTCACGACGACGGCGCAACACGTGCACAAGCTCGACGTCGCGGAACGCATCATCCGCGAGGCCGGCATGGAGCCCGTGACCATGCTGGGCGACAAGCGCACGGCCCTACGCGGCCAACTGCTCGGCTGCAACGTCCTCGCCGCCGTGAAGTGCGACGTCGACGAATTCATCTTCATCGGGTCCGGCGACTTCCACCCGCTTGCCCTCGCCCTCGAGACGGAGAAGCGCATCACGGCCGCGGACCCGTACACGAACACGGTGCGCACCTTGACGGAGGCCAAGGGCCGCATCCTCAAGCAGCGCTGGGCCGCCATCGGGAAGGCCAAGGACGCCAAGACCTTCGGCATCGTCGTCTCCACGAAGGCGGGCCAGATGCGCTTCAACCTCGCCAAGAAGGTCCTCGCCCAACTCAAGGAGCACGGCAAGGAGGGGCACATCATCCAGAACAAGCAGATCAGCCCGGAGACGCTGCTCTACTTCCGCCACCTCGACGCCTTCGTCGGCGTCGCCTGCCCGCGCGTGCCCATCGACGACCAGGGCCGCTACAAGCAGCCGTTCCTCACGCCGCAGGAACTCGAGATTGTCTTGGGCATCCGGCCGATGGAGCACTACGTCTTCGACGAGTTCAGCGGCGACGCGAACTGAACCCCGCCCCCGACGCCGCCCCCCGACGGGCCGCAGATGTCGCAGAGTCGCGCGGACGCTAGGATGCCTTCTGCGAGCATCTGCGCAAATCTGCGGCTCGTCTCGTAGGCCGCGGGCACTAGCTGAACGCGTCGCTCGCCAACGCCAGGTGCTTCGTGTCGTTGAGGCGCTTGACGGTCACGTGGCCGTTGACGTCGAGTTCCGTGATGCTGGCGTTCGACTGGGGAAACTCCTCGAGCCTCGTGAGGCCGGCCCCCGTGAGCGTCGCGATGAGGACGCGATTGATGCGCCCATGGGCAACGACGGCGACCTGGCGGTCGCGGGCTGCTTCCACGATGCGCTTGGCGAAGGGACGAATGCGGTGCTGGGCGAGGGTCGCGGATTCCCCGCCGGGGAAGGGCTGGTCGACGAAGCCCATGCGCCAGGCATCCAGGACCTGATCCATCTCGTCGCGGATTTCCGTGTAGTTGCGCCCGACGAAGGCCCCATAGTCCATCTCGTACAATTCCGGCACGACCTGCACGGCGAGTTGCCCCTTGGCTGACGCGTCGTAGCGCTGGTGGCGGCGCACGAGAGCCTCGGCGGTGTCGCGGGCGCGCACGAGGGGGCTGGAGTACACGGCTTCGATGGGTTGGCCCGCCAAGGCGTCTCCAAGGCTCGCGGCTTGGCGCACCCCGAGGTCGGACAGCGGGGCATCGATGCGTGGCCCCTGGATGACTTCCTGCGCGTTCGCGGTCGTCTGCCCGTGGCGCAGCACCCAGATGGTTCCCATTGCGGCCTGCAGTCGGTACGGAACGTCATAAGGACTTGCGAAGGTCCCGGCGCATGCGCAAGGCCGACCTGGAACGGGCCCTGGAGTCCATCCCGCGGCACCCGGCCCCCGCGCCCGAGCTTGAACAATACCGAACGCCACCGGGAATCGCGGCCCAACTGCTGTTGCTCGCCCACGCCGACGGCGCCATCGCGGACAAGCGCGTGCTCGACCTCGGCTGCGGCACCGGCATGTTCGCCATCGGGGCCGCCCTTCTCGGGGCGCGCCTGGCGACGGGCGTCGACGTGGACGCCGCCTCAATCGGGCTTGCCCAGGCCGCCGCTTCGGCGGCGCGCGTCGAGCAGCGCACCTGGTTCGTCGCTGCCGACTTGGCCGACTGGCACCCCGAGGCGGCCGCCTTCGACACCGTCGTCATGAATCCGCCCTTCGGATCGCAGAAGGCCAACAAGCACGCCGACCGCCTGTTCGTCGAGCGCGCCGCCGAAGCCGTGCGCCCAGCGGGAACCATCTGGTTCCTGGCTCAGACCCGCACCGAGGGCTTCCTGGCACAGCAAGCCAAATCGCTGGGCGCCGCCATCGAACGCGTCGCAGCGTGGCCTTACCCCCTGGAAGCCACGATGGCGCACCACCGCGAGGCGGCACGCACCGTCGAGGTCGGCGCGTACCGCCTGTCTTGGGCGTGACGTGGACAGGCTCATGACGCGGCGGACCGTTGCCTCGCCGTGCGCCAGCTCATCCTCCTGCGCCATGCGACCGCGCAGGACGGCCACGGGAAGGCCGACTTCGACCGTCGGCTGACCGAGCCGGGGCGCGTGGACGCCAAGCGCATGGGCTCGTGGCTTGTCGCGCGGGGGCTGTGCCCGGATCACGCCGTGTCGTCCCCGGCGCCGCGCGCGCTGAAGACGGCGCACTTGGCGTGCGCCCAGTTCGGGCCCCCGGCGCCCCTGGTGCGAACCGACGCCGGACTCTATGGCTGCGAGGCGCCCGCCCTGCTGCGCAAGCTCGCCGCGCTTCCGCCCGCTTCGCGTTGCGTCCTCGTCGTCGGCCACAACCCGGGCCTCGAGCAAGTGGCGCTGCACCTGACGGGCGACGAGGACCTCGCCGCGCGCGGCCTGCCCACGGCCGGCGCCGTCGTCGCCGAATTGCCCGACGACTGGAACGACCTGGGGGCACGCGTCGCGTCGTCGTGGGCGGTCGCGGACCCGGCAGGTCTGGCCTAGCGTCAGCGAAGCCTCATCAAGGTCCCCGTCGAATCCGGCGCATGGTCACCGAAGGGCAAGACCCAGCCTGGCCGGACAAGGCGATGTTCGCCGCCATCCTGCTCATCCTGGCAGGCATCGTCGGTCTCGTGTTCCGTCTGGTGCGGCCCGCCCTCACCATCAACGACTCGAATCTGGTGTCCTTGGGCGACCCGGCCTCGCCGTGGGGCACCTTGTTGTGTGCGGCCACACTTGCCGCCGGGATTCTTTGCCTTCTCCGGCAGGCCGCCGTCTTCGCGTACGCGGGAGCGGCCTTCGCCATCGCCTCGCTTGCCATGTACGGCCTCGTGCCAGCGCTCGGGTTGCTCGCCCTCGTCGCCATGGCCCTGAGCCACCGCGAAGGGGAGGAGACCCGCAACGACGGCGTCGAGCTGCCGGCAAGTCGTTGGCCCGACAAGGCGATGGCCGCCAGCCTCTTCCTCGTGGTCGTGGGCGGCATCGCCATCACGCAGGGACTCCTGATTCTGGGCGACCGCTTCGACCCCATCCTTCTCACGCAGGCACCCAACGCCGCGGGAGCGGCAGGCGTCCTCGTGGGACTCCTGGCGCTCGTGGCCGCGCGCGAGACGTACCGTTGCCAGCATGCCTGGCTCGCCTGGACGGCCTTCGCCCTGTCCTTCGCAACGCTTGGCTTCTACCTCATCGGGCCAATCTTCGCCCTCGCCGGCATGGCGCTGCTGTCGCTGGCGCACCGGGAAGGCGAATTCGACGAGTTCGCCGCCGACGTGCTTGCCGCCAAGGGGCGTCGCCGCCGCTCACGCCCAGCCAAATCGACCTAGCGTGCCCTGCGTCGCCTGGGCCACTAGACCAGCGGGCGCTGCCGGATGAGTTCGAGGGCGTTGAGAAGGTCGTCCTGCGGCCAGCCTTCGGCGAAGATGGGGCGGCGGATGGTGGCTGTGTACACCTTGCAGTTGGCGCCGTCGCGCGAGTCGGGCCACACCGGGTGCGCGGCTTGCCACGAGGAGTCGATGTCGTTGTAGTCGCCGATGAAGATCATGCCGTTCTGGTGCGTGCACCACTCCGGGTTCCAAGCGGCTTCCTTGGCGTCGCGCACCGTGAACTCGGTGCTCCACGTCTTGCCGCCGTCGAGCGAGTACACGTACTTCTGCGTGAAGCCGGGATGGACGCAGGAATCGCCGGCCTGGCATGGGCCGCCGGCCGTGCTGTTGTACCCCGAGCAGTCCGTGACGTCGTCGCACGCGAAGTCCTGGCCGCCCTGCGTATCCATCCAGCTGACGTCGATGACGCCGCCGGGGCTCACGGAGACGACGGGGAAGATTTCGTAGTCGGTCTCGTCGCCGGGCGTGGGCGTGGAGATGCGGATGGGGTCGGTGAAGGTCTCGCCCATGTTGGTGCTGGCCGCGAAGTACACGGCGGCGCCGTCCCGTTCGGGGCATCCGGTGGGGTTGCCGTTGGCATCCGTGCCTTGCGGTTCCCAAACGTCCGTGCATTCGTCCTGCCAGACGTAGTACAGGTTGTTGGCGAAGGGGGAGAACGTGTTGCGGTCGGTGGCGAAGGTCGGGAAGCCGCCGCGGCGGTCGCGCGGGCTGATGCCTGGCATGTTGGCCTGGTTGGGCTCGAGCACGACGCGGTCCGCGTCCCAGTCGATGCCGTCGTTGAGGCTGCGGCGCAAGTGGATGCCGCCCGACGTCCAGCTCGCGTACACTTCGTCGTTGGTGCCGACGTCGATGAACGAGCCTTGGCCGGAGCCTTGCCCCACGGCCGCCATGATTTCCAGATCCTGCACGGGGAAGGTGGCGCCGCCGTCCGTGGATCGGAAGTACATGTTGCCGGGCAACGGCGTAGCGAGCCACATGACATGGATCTCGCCGTCACGGCCGGCCGCGATCCAGCCTTTGTCGTGGAAGTCGACGGGGAACGAGCCCTCGAGGACGGGCGTGAACGTGTGGAAGGTGTCGCCACCGTCGTCCGAGACGGCGACGATCTGCGTGGCGCGGTTGAAGGCCCAGTCGTTGAGGGCGCCGTTGGGGCAGACATCCTCGCACGTCTTCGAGCCCGTGACGGGGTCCGCCTGGTACGCCATCAGGAGATAGTACAGGTTGCCGTTGACGTCGAAATACGCCACCGGGTCCGTCGTGCACCAGAACTGGCTGGCGTAGTTGGGTTGGAATCCGCCGATGTCGCCCGCGGCGAGCCGCCACGGCGAACCGTCGAAGGAACGGTCCTGGTACAGCGTCTTGCCGCCGTCGTGCGTCACATACACGCCGTCCCACACGCATTCGCCGGCGTCGGAGGGATAGTAGTCCTTGGCGCCGCCCACGACGTTGCGCGGGTCCATCGGGTTGACGGCGATGGTGACCTCGTTGCCTTCGCGGCCCTCGTCGGGCGTCATGGAGAAGTTGCAGCGCTCGGCGCCCGCGTGCAGTGCCTCGGAGCCGGCGAGCATGGGCTGGCACAGGAGGGCAGGAACGGCAAAGTCACGAGCGTCCAGGGCACTGGCCACAAACAGGCCGTCATCCGTCGTCTCGCCCACGGGAGTCTGGTCGGGCGTCGGTGCCGAGTCGTCGGACAGGCAGCCGGCAACGGTCACGAGGCCAAGGAGGCCAGCCAGGAGGACGTGCTTCATTGCCGCGCAGTCCATTCCATCAGGGAAAAGGGTTGTGGGGGCACTGGCAAGCGCCAGTGCACAACGCTGGACTGCCCTGGGGGCCTTCGTCCCTCAGGCCCCCGCTACAGGCCGAAGGGCCGGCGCTTCGCGCGGCCCAATCACGTTCGCGCGGCCCAATCACGGTTGTCGGATGGCGGATTCGGATGAGAAGTCGTCGAGCCGGGTCGGCTGCGGTGCGAGCAGGTCCCGGATCGTCGCCCAGGACTTGCGCGTCCCCTCCGGCAGGTCGCCGAATTGCGTGTGCCATTCGCGCAGGAACGCCTGCGTCAAGGGGTCGCTGGCGTAGCCAGACCCCAACGGCATGCCGAGGCGACGTTCCAGGCGTCGGCCCAACTCGGCGATGGCGGCGTCGCGGGCCACCTTGGCCACGATGCTGGCTGCGCCCACGACGACGTGCGTCTCATCGGCCTTGTGCTCGCTCACGACGACGACGTCCATGAGGCCGCTGGCCACCTGGCGGCCAAACCTCCGGGCATCGACGTCCGCGGCATCCACGATGATGCGCGGCGCGCCGAGGGCCCGAGCGATGTCCTGGAAGCGCTCGACCTCGATGGCGTTGAGCGTGCTCCGTCGGCGCTCGTCGTCGAGGACGTCGGCCGGGATGACGCGCACCTCGACGCGGACGTCGGCGTGGCCGCGGATCTTGCGGTCAAGCATCTCGCGCTTGCCGGGCGTCAGGGCCTTGGAGTCCGTGCACCCCATGGCCAGCAGCACGTTGGGGTCGGGGCAGGCGACGCCGGCGACGACGAGGGGCCCCAGCACCGGGCCGCGGCCTGCCTCGTCGATGCCTGCCAGCACATGTTCTCCACTTGGGCCCCCCGGATGAAGCCACCCTTGGCATGGGACCCCCCGGCAATCCGCACCGAAATCGCCGCCTTCCGAACCCTCATAACCCCGGATGCGCAATGACTAGGCTAGGCGAAGGATGCGCTTTGGCGCGTCGTCGCTCGGCCGGGGCCTTCTGGCCTCGACCCACCAACCGACCACCACCCCTCCCCGACCCCCGTTTCACCGGGGGCCGGGGACATTTTTGAGTCGGATTTGGGCCCAATCAGCGCCCGGGATGGTTGGGGGCGAACCAAACTCCCATCGCCCTTTTATCTAGCTCGGGCGGACATTCGGGGTCATGCGCGGCCTCGCCGTCCTCACGGTTGCCTTCGTCTTCGCCTCGTCCGCCCTCTTCGTGGGCTCCGCTTCCGCGCAAGGGACGGGCAGCCTGGACGGCACGGTGTGCGTCAACGCCTACGCCTCATACGGCTACGGCTCCGACCCCGCCGCGCCCTGCAACGGGTCCCGCGGCCTGCCAGACGCAACCGTGACGCTGTCGCGGGCCGGCACCGTCCCCGTCGGCCCCGCCCCCCTCGGCCCCACCGAGACCAGCGCCACCACCGACGCCAACGGCGCCTTCTCCTTCAGCAGTCTCGCCACCGGCGACTACACCTTCACCGTCACACGCGCCGGCTTCAAGGACGCCACCGGATCCGTCACCGTCGCAGCCGGTTCCCGCTTCGACCAGGTCCTCACTGGAAGCACCGTCGATGCCAAGGGCAAGATCACCGACCCCGACGGGGCCGCCGTCGCCCAGGCCGCGCTCAACCTGTGCTGCGGCGAAACCGGCTCCGCGTACACGACGTCGGGGAGCGACGGCCGCTATACGGTGGCCGTCCAGGCCGGGTATTGGTCCATCGACGTCCAGGCGCCCGGCTTCCAGACCACCTCCCAGCAACTGCTCGTGGACGGCAGCGACATCAACTTCGAACTCGTTCGCATCCCGCCGCAGGACGGCCGCCTCACGGGCCTCGTGCACGACCAGGACGGCACCCCCGTCGCCGACGCACGCGTCGCCCTGTACAGCTACGGCGACTGCTGCTACGCCTACCCCATGGAGGCCTCGTCGGACGCCGCGTCCTCCAGCCGCCCCTCCTACGGCGGCGAGAACTACACCGTGACCGACGGGCAGGGCCGCTTCACCATGGGCGCCTACCCCGGCGAGAACGGCCTCAGTGTCTCGAAGGATGGCTACGCCTACCACAGCCGCAGCGTCAGCATCGCAAAGGGCCCGGCCACCTCCGTCGACGTCGAGTTGATGAAGTACCCGGCCAAGACCGCCCGAATCGAGGGAACCGTCGTGGACGCCAAGACGGGCAAGGGCGTGCCCAACGTCTACGTCAACCTGCAGTCGCCCGAATACGGCATCTCCGAATGCAGCGCATCCTCCTCGGCCGGTGGCGGCTCGTCGGGCTCCAGCGGCTCCGGCGAAACCAAGGTGGGCATGAGCGTCGCCCCCGAATCGGACCCGGCCTACCAGGGCTGCGCCATCCAGACCGACTCCGAGGGCAACTTCGATGGCATGGTCACCCCCGGCTACGGCATCCTGTCCGTCTACGCCGACTGGTCCTCCTCCTGCTCCGAGTCCCGCGACGCCGACGGAACGACCCGCGGCGAATGCGGCCCCGAGTACTACTCCTGGTCCAGCTCGCGCCTCCTGGCCGCCAACGCCACGACGACGTTCGACGTGCGCCTGCGCAGCCGTCCGGCCCCCGATGCCGAGGTCTCCGGCTACGTCGTCGACGCCGAAAGCGGCAAGGCCATCGCCGGCGCCCAGATTTCCTTCAGCAACCAGGACACCTACGGCTGGGGCTCGGCCACCACGGACGCCGACGGCAGCTACCGCCTGCGCCTGCGCAGCGGCTACCACAGCGTCAGCGTGTGGGCGGAAGGCCACTTGCGCTGGGAAGGCGTCGTGGACATCGCCAAGGGCGACACTCCCTTCGACGTCGAAGTGCAGCCCGGCACCGAGTCGTACGGCGGCTACTACGGCCCGTACTACGGAGGCGGCGGCGTCGCATACGCCATGGCCGAGGACTCGTCCGCCAAGTCGAGCGGCGGCGCGCCCGCCTCCGCCTCGCCCATGGGTTCCTCAGACGGCTCCAGCGACGATCAGTACCAGGACCTCGGCGGCGGCTTGGGGCCGTACGACGCCAATGAGCGCTCGAAGCAGCTCGACTCGCCGTCGGGCGGCGCGCCCGGCGTCGGCCTCGTCGCCATGCTGGCGGCCCTTGGAGCAGTGCTTGCACTGCGCCGCCGCCGCGCCTGACGCCCGACCACCGACGACGACGGACGAGCCACAGAGAACGCAGAGCCTCACAGAGGCAATCTCTGCGTTGCTCTGCGTTCTCTGTGGCTAGGTCGTGGTCCGCAGCGACTGCGCCACGCGCGCCAACTCGCGAAGGCCACGCTGCGTGCGCGTGCCGAACCACGTCAAGGCCTCGCCGTCGATGACCTTGACGCGCGCTGGCGCCCCGCATGGCCCGAGGTCCGCCGTGGGAACGGCCTTCTTGTGGAACGGAAACGGCTCCGTCGGCAACAACGTCCACTGCGCGCCCGACGCCGCAACGTGCCGCGCCTCGACCTGGAAGTACTTCTCGTGCCCCTTGTTCGACGTGGCGCGTGCGCCGCCCAAGCCGTCGGCGAAGGCGTTGCGCAGCCCGACGGCCTCGAGCATGGCGCTCGGATAGGCCGTGCGGTCGAACGTCATCCAGGGATTGTGCCAGATTGGGCAGAAGACGGGGATGGACTCGATGTCGGGCCGAGGCCGCACCTCAAGCAGGGTGCGCAGCGTGGATTCGGCCGTGATGCGCGCCGCTTCGGGGACGCCGCACGCGGAGCCCAACTCCTCGATGAAGGCGACCGCATCCGCGACGTCGTCAATCTCCGACCACAGCACCTCGACTCCGGCTTCCTGCAGCGCGTCGACGAGCGCCTTCGGGTTCTCGTCCTTGTCCGCGACGACGAGGTCGGGGCGCAGGGCGAGGATCTTCTCCAGCTTGGCGTCCTTCGTCCCCCCCACGGCGGGGATGCCGTCGACCCAGGGTGATGGATGGATGCAAAAGCGCGTGCGGCCGACGACGCGGTCGCCGAGACCGAGGTCGTGCAGGGTCTCCGTGTGGCTCGGCACCAACGAGACGATGCGCTGCGGGTCGGCCACGGTTCGACGACTCGACCGGATGTTGAAGGCGTTGCCGGCCAACGCCGAGCCCACTGAAGTCTCGGCGACTTGTGCCGGCAACGGCCAGCACAGAGCCCACAGAGACACGGAGACCTCTGCGCGCTCTGCGGGCTCTGTGCTGCCCGGCTACGCGGGCCGGCGGGCTCCGTGCTGCCCGGGCTGCGCGGCGCTGCCAGTCTGGCAATCGACTTCGCGACTCTGACCGGAATCGTTAGAAGCGCCCAGCCCTCGAACGGGGCGTGGACGACGAGCGCGCGCCGCCCGAGGGGCCTACGCCCGAGCCCGGGGCCCCGCAACCGGTCCGGCCGGACTCGCCGGCCGTCGCTCCGGCGGCCGACGCCGTGGAGCCGCGCGCGGACCAGCCGCCTCGCAAGGACCGCCTGTTCGGCCGCGTGCGCAAGCCGCGCCGGGCCCGGCTTCACCCGTACCGCGACGAACTCAGCCCCGACGCCGAGCGCGGCCTCGACGCCCGCCGCGTGACGCTGGCCTGGGCGGCGGTGGCCCTTCTGCTCGTCGGCGGCGGGTATGCCTTCGCCAGCCGCTACTCGCCGCACGTGCCCGGCGCGTCCGCGGCCGTGGACCCCGCGACGTGGAACGTCATCCTGCAGGTCCCCCTCTTCACGGGCATCGCCCTCTTGGCGGCCTCGTTCTCGCACGGGCCGACGGCGCGCCGGCTGACGCAGGCGGGCTGGCTTGTGGGTGCGCTCTACGGTGGACTCTGGGCCCAGGACCTCTTCTACGAGAACGCCGCCGACTACGTCAACGCGGCCTTCAGCGTCGTCTTCGGCGTCCTCTTCGTGTACCTGGCGTACCACGAGTGGCTGAGCCGCATGCGCGGCGTCGAGAATGCCGCCGTGCGTTTCCTGGGGATCTCGTGGTTCGTCGGCGCCGGCGCCTACTTCCTCATCGACAAGGTGCAACCCGTGCGGCTGTGGCTCATCCACGTCGTCTCCGGGCACACCAAGTGGATGCTCGACCTCTTCGGCCAGGGCGACAAGGCCGGCATCGTGTTCCTTGTCAACGAGACCGACAACAAGTCGCCGACGACGTTCTTCTATCCCGACCAGTACTGCGACCCGTACAACCCGGCCATCCCGGACGTGTCGGCGTACTGCGCGGAGCATGGCCTCAACGTGCCGTCGCACACCCCAGTCATTGGGGATTCGTGGCTGCAGGAGCTTCTCTTCATCGCGCCCGACGGCGACCTGTACATCAAGCCGGTCAGCATCATCCTTGCCTGCACGGCGCTGCAGTCCATCATGGTCTTCGTCGGCCTGTTCGCGGGCACGGTGGCGTCGTGGCAGAAGAAGGTGCGCGCCAGCCTCCTCGTGGGCGCCGTCATCTACGTGCTCAACCTGGTGCGCAACACCGGCATCATCTGGTTCTACGGCCAGGGGCACGCAAGCTTCTGGGTCATGCACGACGCCATCGGCAAGGGTGGCTCACTCGCCGCGATGATCCTCATCGCCTTCGGCGTCTTCCGCTGGTTCCCCGAGTTCTTCACGGCGCTCACGGGCGTCCTGGACCTCGTGGACCGCGACGGCCCCATCGAGCGCGCACTCAAGGTCGGCAAACGGCGACCCGACGCCACGGCGGCCACGGTCCCCACCCCCACGTAGCGGGTTTCCAGCAACCGCGGGGGTCGCACCGAAGCGTCCCCTCTCTGCAAGGGAAACCCGCGTCACCCAAGGCTTATCCCTGGTGCATTGGAATGCGCGGCATGCACGCAGCCCTCAACGTCACGGCCCTCCTCGTCGCAGCCACGCTTGCCATCGCAGGCTGCTCGGGGTCCAACGGGGACCCCGTCGTGGACAACGCCAACTTTGAGGACCTCGGCTTGCAGGCCGACGAATCGACCGGCATCCTGCGCGGGGTTGTCATCGATGAAGCCATCCGTCCCCTGGCCGGAGTCCGGGTGACCGTCCTGCGCGCCGCCGAGGGCAACGTCACGATGGAGACGAAGGACGACGGCCTGTTCGGCTTCGACAAGCTCGCACCGGGCACGTACTTCGTCGTCGCGCAGAAGCCCGGCTTCATCACCGTGCAAGGCTCCGGCGAGGTCGTTGCCGGCGAGGCCGAGCCGGACGCAGTCAAACTCATGCTCAAGCCCGACCCGTTGAACCAGCCCTACGTCCAGCCTTACCACCTGGATGGCTACATGACGTGCTCCGTGCGCCCCATGTTCATCGGCCTGCAATGCGGCTTCGGCCAAAGCAACGACGTCGTCAACTCGAACGAAGCCCTGTCGGGAATTCCCGAATGGATCCAAAGCGAGATGACCTGGGACTCCACGCAAGCCATCGGCGACGAGTTGTCCCTTGCAATCCGATGCAATCCAAACGACGACCCCGCAGGCAAGTGCCCGGACGGGGTCTTGACCATCGTCCGCGCCGAAGGCGTATCCCCGCTCACGGCCACCCTCAACCGGACGATCATTGACGCCTGGGCCCTGGGCGGGGACGGCGGAAACCCGCTCATCATCAACCTGTTCGCCTTCGGGCGCTCCGACCTTGACGTTTGGGATGAGGAAACCATCGATGGCGCCCAGAAGCCGGTCACGGGCAACGACTGCATGCAGTGGGGCCTCGTCGGCCAAATCGCCCTGGGCTTCGACCCCACGACCTGCATGCGCGCCACGGGCCCCGGCCTCGTGCTCAACCAGAAGATCGACGTGTACACCCACGTTTTCTACGGCTTCACCCCGAATGAGGGCTGGTCCTTCATCGATGACGGCCAGCACCCGGCCCCGGCCTGACACCGATTCCCCCCGGCCGTAGCCAGAGGATACCGGGCTGCACGGGAGGCACTTAAGAGGAGGAGGGCCGTGGCCAACGCGTGGCCCGGTTCGCCCGCGGCAGCGCTCCCTGGTTGGCCCTCCCAGCCCTCGTCGCCCTCGTGGCGGTCGCCTGGTGGGGCCAGACGCGTTCCGACGCCGTCCTGCAATCGGGCGACTCCCTGTCCCTGACGGCCGAGTGGGCTCTCTGGCTGGGCGTCTTTGCCCTCCTGGTCGAGCTGTTCTTTGTCGTCTTCTTCCGGGACCCCGAACGCGTTCCCGCCCCGGGAGTCGCCAGCGCGGCCGACGGCAAGGTCGTGCGCATCGACTCCATCGACGACCCCGACCTCGGTCGCGTGGATCGGCTGTCCATCTTCATGTCCCCGAAGGACGTGCACGTCAACCGCTTCCCGCTCGACGGCAGGGTGGTCTCGGTGACGCACCACAAGGGCGGCCACATCCCCGCCTGGAGCAAGGACTCGGAGCGCAACGAGCGCGTCGTCACGGTGCTTGACACGGACCTCGGCCGCATCAAGATCATCCAGATTGCCGGAACCCTGGCGCGCCGCATCGTCCCCTACATCGCGGGCGGCGAGACGGCACTCAAGGGGGACCGCATGGGCCTCATCCGCCTGGGCTCGCGCTGCGATCTGCTCGTTCCACCGGGCTCCATCCAGTGGACGGTGCGCCTCGGCCAGCAGGTCCACGCAGGCTCCACGCAGGTGGGCGAACCCGCGTGAGCATGCCCGACCCGCCGCCGTCCACGCCGCGCGAAATGCTCAAGGAAGCCCGCGAGGAGCGTTCCGTGAGCCCAATCAAGGACTACTTCGACGCCGCGCTGCGCGACGAATGGGACGGCCTCGACCGCATCAACCGCGACCTGCGCCTCGCCGACCTGTTCACCATCGGGAACTTCCTCATGGGCCTCGGCGCGTTGCTGTTGGCCACGCAGGGCTACGTCCGCCTGGCCGTGGAACTCGTCCTCATCGGCGTCATCCTCGACGGCGTCGACGGCGCCGTGGCGCGCATGGGCAAGGGCGGCGGCCCCCTCGGCGGCGTCCTCGACACGCTCGCGGACGCCTTGACGTTCATCACCACGAGCGCCGTGGTTGCCTTCTTCGCATTGACGGACGACTTTGGCGCGAGCCCGGACACCCCCTTGGCGTACGCGGCCATCCTTGGCCCGCTTGGCCTGTACGCCGTCTGCGGGGTCCTGCGCCTGGCCCGCTTCGAAGCGCTGCGGGACGATGGCAAGAAGCGCTACTACTTCTCCGGCATCCCCAGCCCGGCCGCGGCGGTCACCCTTCTCTCGCTGGTCCTCGTCGAAGTCCCGGCCTGGGTGCTGCTCGTCTCGGCGGTCTACGTCGCCTTCCTCATGGTGAGCCGCATCCGCTTCCCCAAGCTGCGCGGCTGGTACGCCATCACGAGCGTCGCCATCCTCCTCGCCGTGCTCGCGACATTCAAGGACGCCGACCTGCAGCGCTCGGCCACGTGGGCGATGCTGGCGTTCATGGCCCTCTACGTCATCGTGGGGCCGTTCTACGTCCTCGCCAAGTACGGCGCCAAGTTCGCCGACCACGACAAGGAGGCCACGGCGTGATCTCCCTGCCCAAGCCGCTGTCGGCGCGGTCGCAGAACACGGGCATGCCGCAGCGCCGCCGCAAGTCCGGCCTGCGCACGGCCGCGGGGTCCCTGCAGGAGCAGTTCCTCGACCGCATGCAAGCCCTCGCCGACGACCCCACGGTCGTCCTGGCCCGATCGGTCGGGCCCGAGCCTCGCCCCCTGGCCAAGCTGCGCCGCGGGCTCGAGGCCCTCAAGGCCGGCCGCACCCCGCTGGCCGCGCGCTTCGACGCACACGTGTTGGGCGCCACGTACCGCGCCATGAAGCTGGCCGAATGGGAGGCCGTGCCCCGCCTGATGGACGCGAAGATTGCCGGCCAACGCCGCTTCTACATCCAGCGCGGCCAGGTCGTGCGCGCCTGCAGCCTCGGCGTGCAGAACTTCGACCACCCCCGCGTCCTCCTCTTGGCCTACGCGAGCATGGCGCAACGGCACAAGCTGCACTTCTTCGCGCTTCCCGACGGCGTCGTGTGCACCGGGAAGGCCGCCACCCCGCCGCCGGAGTGGTTCAGCAACGTCGGCGGCGAAAACGTCGCACTCGCGCCCGAAGGCGAGGGGGCCTACGGCTGCGGCCACCGCGACCGCGACCGCGTCCTGCTCGGCCTGCAGGATGGGCCGAGCCTCGCGGTTTGCGGACCGTGCGGCCAGCGTGCGGAGGGCATGCACCGCCGCCTGCGCGAACGCTACATCGGGCCGCAGCAGAAGAAACCGGTCACGCTGCACGTGCAGAAAGCCGATGGCGGCGCAGTCGCGGAGCCGCCGCGCGAGGCGATGGCGCGCTACCGCGCGGGCATCGCAACAGAGGCGGACGTCATCCGGTCTGCGGCCTGACCTCGGGCGTTCGTGACCGGTTCAGGCCACGCGCCCTCTTGGGGGGCCACAGAGTTCACAGATCATTTTGACGCCTGCTGGTCGCCACCAAGAGAATTGCACAGATTCGCGAGTGCGATGTGCGCGCGACGCCCGCGCCCGTTCGGTGCCCCATTCGTCAACCTCCTTGTGACGCCGACGACGGGCACGAGGTCAAGCCGTTGATGCCTTGTGTGGGCGGCGCGGGGCGCCGCCTCGCGCGCTGCGGCGCGCGCTACGCCTGGGATTGCACGAGCGAGTCGACGACGTCGGCGGAGGAAGGCGTCGCACGGTCGCGAGGCGGAACGCGCGCCGTAGTCTGGACGGAATCTCCGGCGGGGCGACGGTCTACTTCGTGCGCGTCGCGAGGATCTGCGTCGCCAAACCGGCCATGCCCGAGTCCTTCTTGGCGCTCGCCGACTCCGCCTGCTTGGCGAAGGCTGCCCCGAGGCTCTGGCGGTGCTCCTGGTAGAAGATGCCGGTGACCCAGGGGTCCGTCATGGCCGCGTTGAGGGCGGCGAACTTGTCGGCCGGGTCGTGCGTGGGCGCCAGTTGGCGCTGGTTGGCCTTGGCGGCCTCGTAGATGTCGTGGAACGTCACGCACGGGCTGACGGCCTGGATGAAGGCGTAGCCGTCGTGGGCGAGGCCGGCCTTGATGAGGTCGGTGAGCTCCTTGACTTTCCCGGAGTAGCCGCGAGCGACGAAGGTGGCGCCCGAGATGATGGCGAGGGCCAGCGGGTTGACGGGTTGGTCCGCCGACTTGTCGGAGGTGGCAAACGGCGTCGTCTTCGTCTTGAGCCCAAGCGCGGACGTCGGCGAGGCCTGGCCCTTGGTGAGGCCGTAGATCTCGTTGTCCATCATGACGTAGAGAATCTTCGGGTTGCGACGGGCCGTGTGCACGAAGTGGCCGGCGCCGATGGCCATGCCGTCGCCGTCGCCGCCGACGGCGATGACGGTCTTCTCCGGCATGGCGAGCTTCAGGCCGACCGCGACCGGCAGGCTGCGGCCGTGCACGGCGTGGAAGCCGTAGGCGTTCATGAAGTGGGGGAAGCGGCTGGAGCAGCCGATGCCCGACACGAAGACGAGGTCATGCGGCAGGATGGCGAGGTCCGCCATGGCCTTCTGCATCGCGGCGAGCACGGCGAAGTCGCCGCAGCCCGGGCACCAAACGGGGGGCAGGGTGCCCTTGTAGTCCTTGGCCGTCAACGGCTGACCGGCGACGGGGAGCGTGGGCTTGGCCACTGGTTTGGCAACGTCGGATTCGTTGATGGGCATGCTAGAAAGCCTCCGCAGACGCGGCCTGTGCCCTGATGCTCTCGCTGCGCTCGAACATCAGTGCACAACCTCCTTGCCCTGCGTCCTCTTGGCACTTGCGGTCGGAGAGCGGGCCGCGTGAACGGCGTCGATCTTCTCCTTGATCTCAAGCCACGTGACGGGGCTGCCCTGGACCTTGTTGAGGCGGTGGAAGTGGCGGGCGATCTGCTTGCGCAGCAGGCCCTCAAGTTGGCCGGTGTAGTTCATCTCGGCCACGATGACCTCGGGGGCACCCGCGATGAGGTCGAGGAAGCCCTGAACCGGCAGGGGGTTGAGGATCTTGGGCACGAGGTAGCCGACCTTCTTGCCTTCCTTCAGGGCCTGCATGACGGCTTCGCGCACGGGGCCCTTCGTGGAGCCCCAGGTGACGACGAGGACGTCCGGGTTTTCGTCGCCGAAGCGCTCGAGCGCCATGGGGTACTTCCAGGCGTCGTCGATCTTGTGCAGGCGCTTCTTGATCATCGCCTCGTGGTTGGCGCCCGTGTAGTTCGGGTTGCCGTACTCGTTGTGCTCCAGGCCTTCGGCGACGTGCATGCCGCCCTTCATGCCGGGCACCACGAACGGCGAGACGCCGTCGGGCGTGAACTTGTAGCGCTTGTAGTCGGCGAGGTCGTCCTCGCTGGCCATCTTGCGCGTCCAGATGGGCGTGTCCTTCATGGACGGGAGCGTGATGTTCTCCGTGCGGTTGGACAGCGAGTGGTCCGTGGCGATGATGACGGGGACCTGGTACTTCTCGGCCAAGTTGAACGCCCAGATGGTCTGGTAGAACGAGTCGCGCACGCCGGCGGGGGCCAGCACGATGCGGGAGGCCTCGCCGTGCGAGCCATACACCATCTCGTTGAGGTCGGACTGTTCCGGCTTGGTCGGGAGGCCCGTGCTGGGGCCGCCGCGCATGCAGTTGACGATGACGACAGGCAGCTCCGCCGTGGAGGCGAGTCCGAGCAGCTCCTGCATCAGCGAGAAGCCGGGACCGGAGGTGGCCGTCATGGCTTTCTTGCCGGCGTAGGAGGCGCCGAGGCAGTGCGCGAGCGAGGACATCTCGTCCTCGGCCTGCATGCAGACGTGGCCGAGCTTCGGCATCTCGGCGGCCAGGGCCTCGAGGATGCTGGAGGCGGGCGTGATGGGGTAGCCGGCGAAGAAATTCACGCCGCCGACGAGGGCGCCGAGGGCGATGGCGTCGTTGCCGTTGAGAAGGATGCGGTGCTCGTCGTGCGTGCCGACCTTGAGCTGGGACGGGTGCTTCATCGTCAGGGTGCCGACGTGCGCGTAGGCGGCGTCGACGGCCTTGTCGTTGAGTTCCAGCAGCTTCGGGTTCTTGCCCTTGTACTTCTTGGCGCAGGTCTTCTTGACCTCGGCCGCGGGGATGCCGTACAGGGCGGCGACGGTGGCGACGGCGAAGACGTTCTTCGACTTCGGCGAGGCGACCTTCTCCTTGACGAGCTCGTCGAAGGGGATGGGGTAGAAGATGAGGTCCGCGCGCTCGGGGACGGTGGTGACCTGGCCGGGGTCGTACACGACGACGCCGCCCTTGCCGACGGCCTTGAGGTGGTTGTCGATGGCTTCCTGGTTGAAGGCGCACAGGCAGTCCACGGCGGTGCCGGCGGACAGGACCTCGTCGTTGGCGGAGCGCACCTGGTACCAGCAGTGGCCGCCCTTGATCTCGGCCGGGTAGGACTCGAACGTGAAGACGTTGAAGCCGATGTCCGACAGGGCCAGGGTGTAGATCTCGCCGGCGCTGATGACGCCTTCACCAGACTCGCCTGCGAACCGGAACGTGAGCGTGGCCATGGAAATCGGGGACCTGGGCAGGGCTCGAACGGCGACCGGGACCCGGCCTCCATCCGCCCCCCACCCGTCTTGGGCGCGCCGAGTCCCGTTCCTATTAAAAGCGGCTGGGTCCCGGGCCGCTCGGCTTCTCCTGGAAAACGACGGGCAACCGCAGTCGGCCCGTTCCATTGTGGCACGGCCCCCTGGAAGGCCTCCTGGCGCCAGCGGGCTGGTCGCCATCGGCGGCTGGTGGCCGGCTCCCCTGCGCGGCCCGACGGTCGCCGACCGCTACGCGTCGCGGCGCCGGCGCAAAGCGACGGCGACGGCCGCCAACGCGGTCAGGACGACGATTGGCGAGGCCGCTGGCGAGCCCTTGGACCGCCCATCGGCCGTGCTGTTGCCGGCCGTGACCGCCGAGCCGCCTTCAATGGTGACGAAGAGCTCGTAGTTGCTCTCCTTCTGTTGGCCAGCTTCGGGGTAGCTGATGGTCGCGTTGACTTGGTAGCGGCCCGAGGCGGCGTCGGTGGGCGGCGTGACGGTGAGCTCCTGCGTGTCGGACTTTCCGGGGTCGATTGGGCGGTGGGCAGGGAACGAGGCCAGCCACCCCGCGGGGGCCTTGACGTTGGTGAACGGGTGGGCGATGCCGCCGCCCGAGTTCGTCATCTGGAAGGAGAACGTCACAGCCATCCCCGGCGTCGTCGACTTGCTGAGGGAGTCCACCGTGATCTGCAGGTTGGGTGCGGCGTCCGTGATGGCACCGCCGGCCACGCTGGAGCCGATGTGGATGTCCTTGATGGCCCGGTTTCCCGCCAGGTCGGCCGCCTCGACGCGGATGACATCGTCGTTGGTCATCGCGCGCGTGTTCCAGCGGTAGGATTCGCCTAGGGTGGTGCACTGGTGAATCGGCGCCGGCGCCGTGCACTCGGCCTGGACGATGTCGCTCAGCCCGTAGGGGGCGTAGCCGGGAACGAGGTCGTCGTCCCACAGGCGGCCGTCCCAGGCCTCCATCTCGGTGGTGATGTCCTTGCCGTTGAGGTAGATGGTGAAGTTGGACAGCTCCTCCGCGAACTCCACGCTGAACCCGGTCGTGCCGTCGGGCAGGCTGGCACCGTCGCCGGGCAGAATCATGGGCCAGGGGCCCGTCTTGTCGTTCCGGGTGTTCTGGGGGATGTCGCCATCGCAGCGGGCCGGCGGGGCGGGGCCGGGGGCGTCGCAGTTGTTGACGATGGCCTTGGCCCAGAAGCGGCCGAGCTCCTCGTCCGCGGCATTGTAGGCGTGCACGGCCGCGGTGTACTCGCCGTCGGGGACGAGGGGGGTCTGGAGGTTGATGAAGAAGCCGTCCGAGGCGTCGGTGTCGGCGCGGTAGTTGGGGATTTGCTGCCCGGAAAACCACGCCTGCGGCGGCACTCCTGCCGGGCAGACCTGCGACTCGGGGAAGTCCGTCGTGAAGGCCCCGAAACTGAAGCCCATGGTGACGACTTCGTCGGCGCCGGCGCCGATGACCTGGAATTGCGCGAAGAACTGTCCCTCGGCACTGATGAAGCCGTCCGTGCCGGGCTGCAAGTCGGGGTTGCGGAAGACGATCTCGAAGGGCCCGCAGGTGTGGATCTGGGCCGTCGCAGGGGTGGCGAACCCGGCAACCAGGAGGACCGTCAAGCCGACGGCTGCACGCAACCACGTCATCAGGGACACACTCCAGGGGACAAGGAAAAGGATTGTTGTCAAATGCAGGCAAGGCTCCAGGAAACCTTGAGATAGCGAGGCCACTGGAGAGCCGACGCGCCCAATGGAGTTCGACGTCTTCTTCTCCATCTCGCAGACCCCCGTCGGGGGCGCAGCCCCCGACGAAGCGGGCATGCTCCGGAACTTCCTCGACCAAGTCGAGGCCGCCGACCGCCTTGGCTACGGCGTGGCCTGGGTCGCCGAGAGCCACCTGTCCAGCGAAGTGCAGAAGGGCAACCCCGACCCCGTGATCCCCCACTGGAAGGGCGAAGTGGGGCTGAACTGCGACATCCTGCAGACCGCGCATGCCATCTTCCGCCGCACCAAGCGCATCGAGGTCGGCTCCGCGGTGATGAACATCCTGTGCAACGGCGGCCCCGTCGCCCACGCGGAACGCATCGCCTACTTCCTCGCCCTGCACGGGCTCGACCCCAAGGAGCGCCGCCGCCTTCACGTGGGCTTCAGCGCCGGCCGCTTCGACTTCATGAACCGCGCCTACGGCATCGTGCCGCGCACGGCAACGGAGAAGGCCCTCCCATTCGGCCTGTGGAAGGGGCAAGTGTTCCTGGAGGCGGCCGAGATTTTCGCGCGCCTGCTCACGGGCGAAACCCTGCGCAGCGACCAAGTCCCGCTTCGGACCGTCACCCGCGCGGATTTCCGAACCGACGGCGACTGGGAGAAGGCGCTGGCCGCAGCACGCATCGAGGGCACGGTACGGCGAATCAATGGTCAAGCACCGAGCGCACAGAGAATCCCAGAGCCAAGCTCTGCGGGCTCCGTGGGCCCCGTGCCGGTGGCCTCGGCGGCCGCGGGGGGCGTCGAGATCGTGCTGCCCAAGCGCTTCGTCTTCGAACCTCTCAAGATCGTTCCCCAGGAGTTCCGCCGCGACCTGCTGCAACTCGTCGTCGGCAGCCACGACCCCGCAGTCCCAGCCCTCGTCAACCGGTTCCTGCCCGCGCACGTGGCCAACCTCAGCATCACGCCGTCCGCCACCATCGACGCGACGCACGAGCGCATGCGCAAGGCCTTCCACCGTGACGGCGGGCCGTGGAAGCGCACCTACATGCCGCGCACGGTGCTGGTCTTCCTCAACGAAGAGCCCGGACTGACCCCCGCGCAGCGAACCGCGGCCGCGCAGACGGAAGGGAAGGTCGCCTTGGCCGCGTACTGGAGCGCCCTCGAGGGCACCCTCGACCCGAAGAAGACTGGCGAGGCCTCCGACAACGCCGTCATCGGCAACGCCGACGACGTCGCCCAGCAGCTTGCAGCGCGCTACCATCCCGAGGACCGCCTCATGCTGTGGTTCGACTTCTTCAACCACGACTCGGCGCGCGTCATCCGAAACATGGAGGCCTTCATGGCGAAGGTCGCGCCGCGACTGAAGGGGAAGGAGGTCGCCGCATGACGCGTGCCCGACGATCCACCGATGTCACCGAGCCCACCGATGTGGCAACCTCATCGGTGACATCGGTGTCATCGGTGGATGGGCGGTCGCGAAGCCACGCCAGGAAACCGATGCGCAAGCCGACGCGCATCGTCCCGGACGGCATCGGCGACCGCATCCCCGGCCCCGGCCACGACCAGTACCCCACGAGTCCCCTCGGTGAACGCGTCAAAGGCATCCCCACGGGCCGCGACGTCGAATGGCAACCCCTCGTCGACTACCGCCGCTTCGGAATCAGCGAGACGACGATTCATGGTGCGGTCGCTTGGGCGACCGGTCCGTCCAAAGGCCGGCCCGGTCGCGTCATCCACTCCTTCGGCGGCAATGTGCTGTGCTACGGTCGCAGCATGATGAAGCCCCTCGTCATGAAGGTCTTCGCAGAGGAACTCGCGGACTGCAGCTGGGAGCAGAAGGCCATCGCGCAGTCGAGCCACAACGGCGACACCGAGCACGTCGCCGCCGCGCAGAGCCTCCTGCACGAAACCGAATGGGGCCTCATGCAGGCGCCCCTCGAATTGCCCCTCGTCCCCTTCGGACGCACCGTGCGCCGCCCGCGCCGCTGGTACCATCCCTGCTCCGGCGAGCACGCGGCCATCCTGCATGGCTGCAAGGCGAAGGGCTGGCCCCGCATCGGCTACCTCCTGCCCCAGCACCCCTGGTTCCAGGCCTACCTCGACCACGTCCGCAGCGTCCTTGGCAAGGGCTGGGAACCCCTGCGCATCGCCCGCGACGGCTGTGGCCTTCCCACGTTGAGCAACACCGTCAACGAATTGGCCGTCCTGTACGCCAACCTCGCGGCAACGAAGGACAAGGACTGGGTGTGGGAGGCATACCAACGCAACCCGGACCTCGTGGGCGGCTTCAATCGCCTCGACACGACCATCCTCAAGTCGTGCGGCGGCAAGGTCGTCGCGAAGGAAGGGGCCGACGGCCTGCTGGGGCTCGCCATCGAGCACCCCGACTACCCCGACGGCCTCGGCGTCGTCATCAAGATCGCGCACGGCTGGAACCCCCGCGCCACGTGGTACGTCGCGCGCTCCATCCTGGGAGTCCTCGGCTTCCGCGTGCGCAACCCGTACCCGCTCACGCGCCAGAAGGCGTTCATCGTCCCCGGCGTCGTTCCAGCGCGCTACCTCAAGGACCTCGAGGGAATCGCTTCGTGGGACGAGTGGGACCCGGACACGGACCGCTGGTACTACGACTGGTCCGAGTACGTCGGCAGCCAGCAACTCATGCGCGGCCATGACGACGGCCCAAACAGTGAAGCCGGTGAAGCCGGACGGATGGGGCGCCGCAAGACGGGTTCACCGAGATCACCGGAATCCCTGTTTGGGAGCGAGCCAGGGCGCGGAGGCGACGCCTGATGGACGCGCATGGCTACGACCGCGAGTTGCGCGAGGTCGCCAAGCGCGACCGCGCCCGCGAGGCCGCGTTCCTGCAGAAGCACGCCGGCTCCGGCGGCCCACCGCAGCTGGCCAACCGCATCGCCGGCCGCCGGCTGCCGCCCCTGGAAGGCACTTACGTCGACAAGCACGACCCGGCGCGCGGCAAGGTGCTGTGCCAGGTCCCCCGCAGCGGGAGGCCTGACGTCGAGGCAGCGGTCGCCGCCGCCAAGCTCGCACAACCCGCATGGGCCGCGACGCCGTTGGCCAAGCGTTGCGCCGTCCTGCGCCGTACGGCCGAACTCATCGAACGCGACATGGACCGCCTCGTGCGCATGGAATCCGAGGACACGGGGAAACCCGTCAAGCTCGCGGGCAGCCTCGACATCCCGCGCGCGGCCCGAAACTTCCGCTTCTTCGCCGACTTCCTCGAGTCACGCAAGGAAGCCGTCCACCTCACCGAGGGGTTCCGCAACGAGACGCATCGCGTCCCCGTCGGCGTCGTCGGCCTCATCACGCCGTGGAACCTTCCCCTCTACCTTCTGACGTGGAAGGTCGCGCCCGCCCTCGGTCTCGGCAACGCCGTCGTCGCGAAGCCGAGCGAACTCACGCCACGCACTGCCGATGCCCTCGCAGACCTGCTGGCCGAAGCCGGACTCCCGGACGGCGTGTACAACGTTGTGCATGGCCTCGGCCCCGAAGCGGGCGAGCCCCTCGTCGCACACCCTGACGTGCGGGCCGTCAGCTTCACGGGCGGCACTGCAACGGGGGCCAAAGTCGCGGCCGCGGCGGGACCGAAGAAGCTCAGCTTGGAGTTGGGCGGCAAGAACGCAAGCCTCGTCTTCTCCGACTGCGACCTCGACGAGACGGTCAAGGGAGTCGCGCGCGCGGCCTTCACGAACCAAGGCCAGATTTGCCTGTGCGGGTCGCGCATCCTCGTCGAGCGATCGTTGTTCCCGGAGTTCACGCGGCGCCTCGCCGAGCACGCCAAGGGGCTGCGCATCGGCGACCCGCTCGACCCCGCAACGGACCTCGGCTCTCTCGTGAGCCAGTCGCACCGCGCCAAAGTGGAGACGTACCTCGAGGTTGCGCAGGACGAGGATGCCACCGTTCACTGCGGCGGCGGGCGCCCCGACTTGCCAGGCGTCCTTGCGGACGGCGCCTTCCTGCAGCCAACCGTCCTCACGGGCCTCGACCAGGACTCCCCGCTCGTGCAAGAGGAGATCTTCGGCCCAGTCGTGACGGTGCAGCCATTCGCGTCGGAGGACGAAGCCATCGCGTTGGCCAACGGCGTGCGCTACGGGCTAGCGGCCACGGTGTGGACGAAGGACGCCAACAAGGCACAACGCGTCGCGGAACGCCTCGATACGGGGATGGTGTGGGTGAACTGCTGGCTCGTGCGCGACCTCGCCGTGCCCTTCGGCGGCGTCAAGGACTCCGGCTTCGGCCGCGAGGGCGGCGAATGGTCTGTGGACTTCTACTCCGAGGCAAGGAACATCTGCACCAAGGTGACCCCATGACGACGACGAAGCCACAGAGAGCGCAGAGGCCGCAGAAAGGAAAGCCCTCAGCGCGCTCTGCGACCTCTGTGGCTCGTGGGGGCAAGGGACGCATTGTCGCCGGGTGCCTCGCGCCGCATCCGCCGCACCTCGTGTACGCCGACAACCCGCCGCAGAACCACGCCCGCAGCGAAGGCGGCTGGGAACCGATTCGCTGGGGCTACGAACGCCTGCGGCACAGCCTCGCCCGGGCCGGCCGTGACTACGACGTCATCATCGTGCACTCGCCGCATTGGCGCACCCGCGTCGGCCACCACTTCCTCGGTGTGCCCAACATCAAGTCCCTCAGCGTGGACCCCATCTTCCCCAACCTGTTCCGCTACGACTTCGACATCGACATCGACGTGGACCTGGCGCGCGCCATCCATGACCGCGGCGCGAAGGCGGGCCTGACGACGAAGATGATGACGAACCCCGACTTCCGCATCGACTACGGAACCATCGCGGCCTGCCACCTCGTCAATCCGAAGTGGGACAAGCCCATCGTCGGCATCTCGTCCTGCCGCGTGTACAACGACTACTCCAACGAGGTCGGGCAGGAGCAGATGCGGGCGCTTGGCGAAGCCACGCGCCAGGCCGTGGAGGCGTCCGGCAAGCGGGCGTTGCTGTTGGCATCCAACAGCATCAGCCACCGCCACTTCACGCGTGAACCCAAGGTCCCCGAGGACATGTCGCACGAGCACATCTACCACCACGGCCAGCACCTATGGGACATGCACGCCATCGGTCTCGCGCGCGACGGCAAAGGCAAGCAACTCTTCGACGAGCTCCCCGACCTCATCGACCAAGCCACCTCGGAGGCAGACGCGGGTTGCCTGAGCTGGCTCCTGTCCGCTCTTGGCATGCCGGACTACCCGGCCGAACTGCACGGATACGGAACCGTCATCGGGACGGGAAACGCCGTGCTTGAATGGGACCCTGACCCGAAGACGCGCCAAGTGACGCCGAGGTTGATGACATGAGCCCGAGCGCAGCGAGGGGTCATGTCATCCGTGGGGTCGCCAACGGCAACAGCAATGCTGCTGCAGGGAAGGGGCGCACACAGAGCGCACCGAGTGCACAGAGGACGAAGCGCTCTGCGGACTCGGGGGGCTCTGTGCCGGCCCCTCCTGCAGGCGACCGTCAACCGGGAGTCGTCGCGAGCTTCATTCTCCCCTACATGCCGCATCCCTTGCTCGTCCCCGACGCGCACCCAGGCTACCGCCGCATCCGCGACGCGTACGACGCCGCACGCAAACAGGTCGAGGCCCTCAAGCCGGACCTCATCCTGATCTACAGCACGCAGTGGCCTTCCGTCATCGGCCACCAGGTCCAGACCGACCCGGCGCCGGAATGGACGTACGTGGACCAGGAATGGCACGAGCTAGGCTCGATCCCGTACAAGTTCCGCGTCGATTCCGCCTTCGGCGAGGCCTACGTCAAGGCGGGCCAGGCTCGCGGTCTGGAGATGCGCGGCGTCAATTACCGCGGCTTCCCCGTGGACGTCGGAAGCATCGTTGCCCTCAAGCTGCTCAACCCCAAAAACGCGTTCCCTGCGTCGATGGTGTCGTGCAACATGTACGCCGACCGCGCGGAGACCATCGTGCTCGGCAAGGCCGCCGCCGACGCCATCGCCGCGACCGGCAAGCGTGTCGTCGCCATCGCCGTCACGGCCCTCTCCAACCGCTTGTTCTCGGCCAAAGTTGCGTTCAAGGACGACCGCATCCACAGCCGCAAGGACGACGAGTGGAACCGCAAGTACCTGGAATTCCTCGGCCGCGGCCGCCTCGAGGACGCCAGCCAGCTCGCCCGCGAATTCGCGTCCCAGGCCAACGGCGACTCGAAACTGAAGGCGGTTTGGTGGCTGGCCGCCGTCTCCGGCGCCCACAACCGCTACGACGGCACCGTGCACGCCTACGAGGCCCTGTATGGCACCGGCGCCGCCGTCGTCGGACTCGTGCCGACGCAGAAGGCCAGCCTCGACAAGGAATACGACGAGGACGCCCCCGAGGTGTACAAGGGGGACCGCAACGTGCTCGGCGGATCCAACCCGTTCGAGTCCGCGAATGCCGACTCGACCCATCCACCGATGTCACCGATGACACCGATGCGGAAGGCGAGCAAGCCGACATCGGTGACATCGGTGTCATCGGCGGATCGGTCCGGGCGCGAACGCAGTGAGGACGAACCGGAGACCTGGAGCGGCGCGCACTCGTCCGCCGACGAGGATTCCGGCGCCGGCTACCCGGGCGCTCCAAGTTCCGGCGACGATCCACTGAAGACACTGAACCCACTGAAACGCGGTTCAGTGCGTTCAGTGGCCTCAGTGGACCGGGCCGTCGTGGAGACGAAAAAGGCTCCCGTGCCCTACGCGGCGTACGCCCATGCCCGCCGCGTCGGCGACGTCCTCTACCTGGCCGGCATCGGTCCCCGCGACCCGAAGACGAACGCCACCGTCGGCGGCCCCGTCTACGACGCCAAGCACAAGCCCCTGAAGTACGACGTCAAGGCGCAGACAGAACAGGTGCTCCAGAACATCAAGACCATCCTGGCCGAGTCCGGCTGCACGATGGCGGACGTCTTCGACGTCAGCGCCTTCCTCATCGACATGAAGAACGACTTCTCCGGCTTCAATGAGGTCTACAACAAGTGGTTCGGCGACATCAAGCCCGCCCGCACCACCGTCCAGGTCGAAGCATTGCCCGGCCCAATCGCTGTGGAACTGAAGGTCGTGGCCAAAGTGCCTCCTGGTGCTTGATGACGGCCCGGTCTGGGCAAACACAGAGACCACAGCGGCCTTGGCTCTCTGCGGACTCTGTGGGCTCTGTGCCGTCCCAGGTTTGTTGCAAGGTGAGCTCGTGACGCAACTCATCGACATCTCTCCCCGCATCTCGCCGCGCATCAGCGTCTGGCCCGGCGACACCCCCTACACGAGCCGCAAACTTTCGCGACTCGCCGACGGAGGCGGCATCGACCTCGGCTCCCTGCACACGACGTACCACGTCGGGGCCCACACGGACGCGCCGCAGCACTATCGCCTCGGCGGCCGCGATGCCAGCCAACTTCCCCTCGATGCCTACCACGGACCCTGCCAGGTGGTCGAGGTCAATGCCACCCGCGGCGAGCGCTTCGGCATCGAAGACCTCGCGCAGCAACCGACGGCGCCACGCGTCCTGTTCAAGACGGGCACGTTCCCGGACCCCGAGAACTGGAACGACGACTTCGCGGCCCCGGAACCTGAACTCATTGACCGCCTCGGGTCGCGCGGCGTCGTCCTCGTCGGCTTCGACACGCCGTCCACGGACCTGTTCCATTCCAAGGGGCTCGAGGCGCACCAGATGCTCTTCAAGCACGGCATGATGAACCTCGAAGGCCTCGTCCTTGCGCACGTCAAGCCGGGACACTACACGCTCATGGCGCTGCCGCTGCCCCTCGAGGACGCCGACGCCAGCCCGGTGCGCGCGGTCCTTTCGCGCCCCTGAGCCGACGAACCACGAATTCCACGAACACCCACAAATCGCAACTCGTCCGAATTCGTGGAGATTCGGGAAATTCGTGGTTGGTCAGGCGGCGCCAGGCTCAAGTTGCCGCCGCCAGTCGCCTGCACGTGGACCTCGACCTGACCGGCCGCCACGCCCTCGTCTGCGGCGCCTCCAGCGGCATCGGCCGCGCCGCCGCCATCTCGCTTGCGGAACTCGGCGCCAACATCACGGTCCTCGCCCGTCGCGCCGACCAACTGAACGGCCTGCGCCCCATCCTCAAGAACGCCGGGGCCGGCGAGACGCACGCCCTCGTCGCCGACCTGGAGAAGCGTGACGAACTCAAGGCGAAGGTGTCCGCCCACCTGGAAAAGGCCGGACCCATCCACATCCTGCTCAACAACACTGGCGGCCCGCCGTCGGGTCCGCTGCTGGACGCCAAAGAGGAGGACTTCCTCAAGCCGTACGGCCGCCACCTGCTCGCCAGCCACCTCCTCACGCAACTCCTCGTGCCCGGCATGAAAGAAGCCGGATACGGCCGCATCGTCAACGTCCTCTCCTCCTCCGTTCGGGAACCAATTCCCGGCCTCGGCGTGTCGAACACGATTCGCGTCGCCATGGCGTCCTGGGCCAAGACGCTCAGCCGCGAACTGCCCCCCGGAATCACCATCAACAGCATCCTGCCCGGCTACATCGACACCGAGCGCCTCAAGCACCTCGAGACGGAAATGGGCCTGCGCAACGGCAAAGGCGCCGCCGCCGTGCGCAAGGGCTGGATCGACGCCACACCGGAAGGCCGTCTCGGCAAGCCCGAGGAATTGGGCGCTGTCATCGCGTTCCTGTGCACCCCGGCGGCATCCTTCGTGCGCGGCATCACGATGCCCGTCGACGGCGGCCGCCTGATGAGCCTCTGAGCGGTCCGGCCCCGCATTCGCGGGCAACAAGTTTCTTCCTCGGCAACGCATGGAGGACTGGTGGCGGACCTTGCAGGCATGTCGTTCGTCTGGGGCATGGAGACGCCGTTGCTCCTCGTGTCCCTCGCACTTGCGGCCCTTGGCCTTTGGCGCTTCTTCCCCGCGGCACGCAACCGCCTCGTCATCGCGCGGCCGAACCCCGGCCTCGGCCTGACGCGCTTCGTGCTCGTGCTCGCCGCCGCCTGGTTCACCGTCGTGCTCACGGCCTTCTCCGACGAGAACATCGTGGGCAAGTACGTCGTCCTCTACGCAGCCCTGGCCTTCACGTGCCTGATGTGGGGCGCGTTCTGGCGCCCGGTGCTGGGCATCTGGAGCAACGCCGACGTGGTCGAGCGCGGCAACCTCGCCGCCGCCCTCGTGATTGCCGGGTTCGCCCTGGGCACCATGTTCGCCTTCGGCGGCGCACTCACAGGGGAGGACGCCAGCTGCCGCGGCGAATTCGCCGCCCGCGACGTCTGCCAGCAGATCCGCTCCTTCAGCCCCGGCGAGACGTATGGCACCGGCGGCTGGCACGTCGTCCTCGTGTTCTTCCTATTGGCCTACCTTGAGCTGCGCGCCAACATGGCCCTCGTCTCCCGCCTCGGCGGAGGACTCGCTGACCAGGCACGCCTCGACCGCGACCCCTCCGCAGGGGCGTTGCTGGCCGCAGTCGCCATCGCCTCGGGCCTCATCTCCGGCCGTGCCGCCGCCGGCGACTTCGCGGGATGGGGCCCCGCCTTCGCGGACTATGGGAGCCGGATCTGGCCGATTCTGCTGGTCCCCGCCGTAGCCGCCCTCGTCGGCTTCCTCACCACGGACCGAGCCCGCGGGCCGCTCGTGCGCGGCATCACAGCCGTCTTGCTCGTGGCGGGCGCCGGCGCCGTCTACATCTTCACGTGAATCCGTGCGCTACCACGCCTTCCCCCGGCCGGCCGACTGGCCGCAACGCATGGCCGACCTGCGCTTCCAGTACGGCAAATGGGACCTCGACGTCGCCGGGCGCCCGACCGTCGCGCAAGGCGCACTGGTCCTGACCCGGCAAGAGCATGATCAGGTCGTCGCCGACGCGGAGGCCCTCGCCGCCGTCACCGACAAGGCCCGAAACCAGTTGGCCAAAGACCCGGCAGGGGCCCAAGCTCTCGGGGTCGACGCCCGCCTGGCCGCGGCAATCTCGGGTGAGCCTGCGGGTCCTCTCGTGACGCGCATCGACTTCTTCCAGACGCGCACCGGTTGGCAAGTGTCGGAGTTCAATGACGACTGCCCAGGAGGCTACAACGAGGCCATCGGGTTGCCGGCCACGCTGCTCGACCTCGCCCCCGCCGGCCTGGGCCTCGCCGGGGACCTTCCGGACGCCCTCGTCCGCTTGGCCGGGGATGGCCCCGTCGGCTTGGCGTACGCGACCGCCTACGCCGAGGACCTTCAGGTCGTCGAGCTGCTCGCCCGCCTGTTGGCGACGCAGGGCGTGCGCTCCGTGCTCGCCTCGCCGGCACACCTGGAGGTCAACGGGGCCCAGGTGCGCTTGGCCGGCCAAGACGTGGCGACGGTGTTCCGGTTCTTCCCCGCCGATTGGCTCACCGCGTTGCCGAACTGGCAGGACTGGGGCCGCCTTGGCGCAACCGAAGTCCCGCTGCGCAATCCTCTCGCGTGCGCCGTCACACAAACGAAGGCCATCCACGCCTGGTTGTGGGAGCACGCAGCCGATTCGGACCGCGCGCTCGTCGAGCGCCTGCTGCCGCGCACCCGCATGCTCGACGAGGACTCGAAAGCCGACGCATTGCAGCGCCGGGAAGACGTCGTGCTCAAGCCGACGTCGGGCCGCATGGGGGAAGGCGTCGTGATGGGCCGCGAGTGCCCGCCCGAGCAGTGGCGCAAACGCGTGGACAGCGCGCACCGCTCCCGCCGGAGCAGGCCTTATGTGGTGCAGGACCGCTTCGACAGCGTCCCCGTCGAGACGGGGCCGGGACAGACGGCGGTGGCCTGCCTGGGCGCCTACGTCGTCGACGGCCGCTTCGCCGGGTACTACAGCCGCCTGTCCACGACTCCCGTCGTCGCCTATGACGCCACCAACGTACTCACCCTGGTTGAGGGCCTTTGAGGCCCTGGGTCGCCTGAACCTCGGCGGCGGCATGACGCCGACGGGGACGCCAGGCCCCGTCGGCACGGCGCTCGACGAACTGGACTGCGAGGGCGACCTGGAATGGCACCGCTTCACGGCGCCGCAAGCGCTCTTCGAGGCCTGGGGCCCGCCGGCGACTTCACCGTGGTCGGGTTACCATCGACCCACCTTGTTCGCGGCGTCCGGCCCCGCGGTGCGCCCCAAGGTCGCAGCCCTCCTGGCATCGCGCTCCGGTCGCGACAAGGCCCGCGTCCCTTCCGACCGTGCCATCATCCTCGACCTGCCCGGCGCGGCATCCGTCGCCGTGGGCGGCTGGCTCGCCAAGGCAGGGTTCCAACCCGTCGTGCTCGCCAACAATTGGCCGCACTCCAATGACGTCGTGGACCTCGGCGCCATGCTCGGGGCACTGCTCTACTACGCGCCTTGGGCCCTGACGGACAAAGACTTGCGCGGCGACAAGGCACCACCGGTGTTCATCCTCGACCGCGGGCGCCTCGGCCGAGCGCCGCGGCCCGGCGAATTCGACAACCGTTACTACCACACCGACGCCGACCTCCCCTCGCCAGCGACGCTGCGACGCAACGGCATCCGCGGCGTGCTGTACATCCACCCGCCGGCCGGCTTCCCGACGTCGACGCCGCCAGTGTCACCGACGCTTGCGCCCCTCGGCACGACGGCGGAGTTCCCTGGTTCGACGCCCACGAACCTGGTCTCACAGCCCCCGCCTGACCCGAACGCCCCCGTGGACCTCGACGATGTACACCCTTGGCTGCGTGAGGCCCAGAAACAGCTTGGCCTCGTCGAGGCCGCCGAGTGGGCGGTCGGTGACTTCCGTTGGCGCCCGCCTTCCGGCCTCGACCCGCGGCCGCGCAAAACCGTGTTCAACACCGTGAAGGATCCGGCGTTCCAGGGTTTCCGCCGCGCTGCCGCGGGTGGGTTCGGGCGCATCGTCCCTGAGCCGTCGCAAGGCGGCGGCTATGCGGGTGGCGCATTCGGCTAGCAACTCAGGCAGCGGCCCGCAGACGAGGCCGGTGAAGTCAGACCTGGACTTCGATGACGCCGTCGTCGTTGACTCGCAACGGATAGACGGGCAGGTTCCCCGCCCACTCCATGCCGGGCAGGGGGCGGCCAGACGACAGGTCAAACGTTGCCGCATGCATGGGGCAAGTGAGGCGCCCGTCCGCGACCTCGCCCCCGGAGAGCAGCGTGAACTTGTGCGGGCAGGTTCCGGCGCAGGCGTGCACGTTGTCGCCTTGGCGAACGAGAAGAATCATCTCGTCGGCGACGACGACATCGGTCATCCCCTCCGGCAGGTCATCCAAGGGGACGACTGCGTGCCACTGCGCCACGGTGCGCCCACAAATGCCGGCCTAAAAGCTCGGCCGGTCCTCGGCCAAGCCTTCAAATCCCGCCCTCCTGTGGACACCTTATGGCCCAGGCCGCGACCACGCACGACCTCAAGTTCAGCCCGATGGCGAACCACCTCGTCAACTACGCCACGACGGCCAACGGCATCGCCGTCATCGAGCTCGCCTCGGACGCCGCCGGTGCCCCCCTCAAGCCGGGCGCGCAGGGCCCGAACACGTACACGCATGAGATGATGCGCGACATCGACGAGGCCGTCCTCAAGGCGCGCTTCGACGACAACGTGCACGTCATCGTCCTCATCGGCCACGGTGACAAATTCTTCTCCGCGGGCGCGAGCATCCAGATGCTCAACCGCGTCACGCCCGGCTACAAGTATTTCTTCTGCCTGCACGCCAACGAGACGCTGAGCCGCCTCGAGCAGACGCCGAAACTCGTCATCGCGGCACTCAACGGCCACGCCGTCGGCGGCGGCCTCGAAATCGCGATGGCGGCCGACCTGCGCATCGCCCGCAAGGACGCCGGCAAGACTGGCCTCCCGGAAATCAACCTGGGCGTCCTGGCCGGCACGGGCGGCACGCAGCGCCTGGCCCGCATGATTGGCAAGAGCAAGGCCATCGAGATGATGGTCACCGGCAACAACATCAGCTTCGAGGAGGCCAAGGAACTCGGCCTCGTCAACCAGATCCTCGAGGGCAACGCCGCCGACTTCCGTCGCGACGTCCTCGACTGGGCCAGCCAGTTCACCATCCCGAACAAGGCCGCGTGGGCCGCCGGCCACATCAAGCGCAGCGTCCAGAGCGGCACCGAGGTGCCCCTCGAGTACGGCCTCGCCATCGAACGTGAGCTGCAGGCCAAACTGTTCGCGAGCAAGGACGCCAAGGAAGGCATCGCCGCGTACGTCGAGAAGCGCACGGCCAACTTCAAGGGCAACTAGGGGGCTGCGCCCCCTAGGACCCCGCTGCGGCGCGCTGGGGCGCGCCGCCTCCTGAAGCAATTCCCGGTCTTGTGCCGTTGCAGCGATGGCCTAATCCAAAGCGGGCGTAGCCGACCAGGACCGATGTTGCCTCTCGAACTGGCCGCGGGCCTATGGCCTCTGGCCAAGAAGCGCGCGATGAAGCGCAAGACGCTGACGCGGGCTGAAGCCGCCGAAGCCCTCAAGGTCAGCATTGACGACGTGCCAAGCTTCGCCTGGCCGATCCATGTCTGGTGCTGGGTGCGCGGCATGCCGCCCCTCAACGTGGTCATCGTCAAGCGCGGCACGACGGCCGACCCCGAAGGCGGGTTCACGGCGACGGATTACGACGTCGTGCACGAGGCCATGGGGCATACCGTGTACACGCTGGAGCACGCTTGGCACTATCCCTGGGACAAGGTTCCCGACCCGACGCCGGAGCAATTGTCGTGGGCCCTCGCCGCGCATGCCAGCCACCACAAGGCGCTGTGGGATTTCCGGTTCCTTGACCTGGAACTCGAGTTGCAGCAACGGGACGAGGCCCGTGGGCGCAAGCGCCCCGCCCCAGCCAAGCACGCCAGTTGGAAGGACGCCGAGGCCGAGCACCGCCGCCTGGCCGCGGACTTGGCGGCCGTTGGACTCAAGGCGTCGGACCTGCGTCCGCCGGGCAAAGGCCCGTACCCGCCGCCGCGGCCCATCATCGGGAACTGGGCCGACTGAGGTTGAATGGCCAAACCGAATTCACCGGGGACCGTGGTGCCCGCCCGCCAGGCTTGGGTCGCCGGTTCGTGCCGGCCCCTCAATCCCGGCGGCATCGGGACCTACGGTTTTGCCGTGCGCAACGGCGAGCGGTTGCTCGTGCGAGACGGCGGGCGCGTGCCGGACCTCCCAGGCCGGCCCATGACGGACGACGTCGCCGAAGCATTCGGCCTCGTCCTGCTCCTCGACTGGTTGCGCGAGCATCCCGGCCCGGCCCGCATCGGCTGCGTGTCGAAGGCGGTTGCCCTCAATGCTCGCGGCGAGTGGGAGGCCACGTTGCCGGCACTCAAGGCCTTGCAGGACAAGGCGCGCGAACTCAGACCGGCCGATGCGCGCGTCCTGCACCTGGGGCGGACCAAGTGCGCCGAGGCGGACGCCATTGCCCGGCTCGCCTACGTGGACGCCATGCAGGCCGACCCGCGCCTTGCGCTGCGTTTCGCGTCCCATCTCGCGACGCCATTCCAGCTCGACGAGGCGCGCAAGGCCGGCGCCCGCGTGCACGCATTCATGGGGGCCGACGAGGCCGAGCGGCTCCAACGCGAGGCGGAGCGCCGATCGCGCAAATCCTGAAGGACTCGTCTCCAGGTTCGCCATTTCGCAGATTGCGGGCGCGGGCCCAGCCCGATCTGCGCAATGGCGAAGTTGGCCTCGGGTCTGCGGAATCTGCGTCTCAGACCTGATCGCGGCGGATGCGGCGGGCCGCGAAGGGCAACCCGACGCCGACGGAGATCGCTGCCGCGAGGCCCCAGACGCCAAGCGTCAGCCACCCCGAAGGCGGAAGGGCGTCCGTGGCGGCGAGGGCGAGCACGTTGAGCGGGTCATGCGGCAATGCGAGGGCGGCGACGGCGAGGACGAGGACGAGCAGGGCGTACGTCGCCTGCACTTGGCCCTCGTGGCGGATGAGGCTTGCAAGCGCGACGCCGATGCCGGCCATCAGCAGCGCGAGCCCGGTGCTGATGGCGAGCACGAGGAGGAGGCCGTCGGCGTGGATGCCGTTGAGTTCCAGCAGGCCAAGCCAGAGCAGCACCTGGGCGGGGGCGAGAAGGACGGGCACGAGGAGCTTGCCGAGGAGGATGCCGGAGCCGGACATGGGGCTCGACCGCAACAGCAGGAGCGTGCGGGTTTGGACCTCGTGCACGAAGCTGTCGCCCGCGATGGCGCCGGACAGGAAAATGGGAGTCAGAACGAGCAGCGGAAGCAGGGTCCCGTACGTGAACGCGTACGAGGCGCCGCGGCCACTGCGCACCTGCGGGGCCTCGAGGATCTCCTGCGCGACGCGTTCCTGGCGCTCGATGCGCAGGTCGTGCTCGTAGTCCTGCAGCATGCCCTTGAGCTGCGTCAGCAGGAGCGCGGCCTCGATGGTTCCGTCGGGCACGAGGACGCTGACGTACCGCACCCCCTCGTCGCCGTCCCAGGTCTCCTCGATGACGGCTCCGACGTCGCCGTCGCGGAAGGCTTGCAACGCGTCGCGGACCTCCATGCGTTGCACGTCGAGGTTGGGCACATCGCCGAGGTACGCGTCGAAGCCGCCGGGGCCTGCGTACGCGACGTCCGTGAGGGGGAACGCCTGCACGGATTCCGGGTCGTAGAGGCCGGTGAGGCCGACGGAGAGGAACGTGCTGAAGCCAGCGACGAAGAGCTGCACGAGGAGACTGACGAGGATGGTGCGCTCGCGGAAGATGTCGCGCGCCTCCTTGCCGGCGAGGGCGAGGATGCCACTCACAGGAGCACCACCAACGCGACGTTGTAGGCCGCATGCAGGGCGACGGCCCCGAAGTAGGCCAGGCTGCGCAGACCCTTGCCGCGGCGGACGGCGCTGCCGGCGATGGCGGCGGTGCCGGCGTGCAGGAGCAGGGGTGCAACGAGCAGGGTGACGCCGGCCCCGACGCCCCACAACGCCAGCGACTCGGTCCCGAAGGGAAGGAGGCCGAAGCCGACGAGGGCGACGAGGAGGGCGAGTTTCTCACCGAGGAAGAATCCGGTGCCGGACAGAAGCCCCGCGCGCCAGCCGGGTTGCGTTCCGCGCAAGGCGTGGGCGCGCACGGGCAGGAGTTTGAGGGCCTCCTCGACGAAGGCGACTCCGAGGATGAAGACTGGGAAGGCTGCGCGCAGTCCGAGGGGAATCACGAGGGCGAGCACGAAGAGTTCGAGGGCGAGGGCGAAGGGAACGGTGAAGGCGCCCATGGCCAGGACCTGCCAGCTGCGGCGCGCAAGCCGGGACAGGCCATCCATGGTCTTTGGCCCGAGGTTGTGCGACGAGAACAGGGTCTCTTCGCGGTACAGCGCCAGGCCGAGCATCACCAGGGCCACGGTCACGAGGGTGATGGGCCCCGTGGCGTACAGGAACGCGCCCCACGAGACGGCGTCGCCTTCGATGGAGGAGGCCACGACGGAGACCGGGCTGACGAAGGCGACGGCGGGCATCTGCGTGAAGACGGCGGGCAGGAAGAGGTAGGTGCTCACCATCGTGGTGGCCCCCGTGAGGAGGAAGGTCAATTCGCGTTCGTTGCGCGCTAGAAGACCGAGGACCATGGCGATGGCGACGACGACGAGGACCATGGGCAGGGCGGCGGCGATGCCGAGGGCTCCGGCTCCAGTCGCCCAGGAGGCCACCAGGACGACGAGGACCGCGATGAGGGCGTAGGGCAGGGTGCGCCCGAGCAGGATGGCGGGGCCCGACAGGGGCGTGGAGAGCAGGATGAGGCCGCGGTCGCGCGTCCGGTCGGCCAGCAGCGAGCCCGAGTACAGTTGCGCGACCAGGTTCATCGGGATGAGGAACGCGAAGGTGAGCAGGAGGCTGCGCACGGGGAACGGTGGGTCGACCTCGCTTGGCCGCAGGCCCGGGCGGGCGTCCGCGATGCTCTCGACGAGGACGCCGCGCGTGCCATTGCCTGCGCCGGCCACCGGTTGCGCGTCGGCGGCCGGGGGCGGTGACTCGCCCTGCGCGAAGGCGCCTTCCGCGAGCAGGCTCACCTCGACGGGGAAGGCTGCGGCCGCGTCCGCCTCATGGGCGAGTCGCTCCTCCAGCCAGCGCCGCGTCGCCTGGCCGAGGGCCTGAACGGCGGCCAGGCTCCGGGTCGCGTCGTCGTACACGACGCGGTCGCGTTCGACAACGAGGGCAATGCGGCCCGCTGCGAGGTCCTGCAGGTCGCCGTCCACGACGCGGAAGCGATGGTCCGCGTTGATTGCGCCAGCATACGGGGACGCCGGGTCGACCGCCACGGGGTACAAGTCCGCGTCCGGGGCAATCGGGTTGCGTGCAACCAGGGGCCACGAGGCGGCCAGGAGGATGGCCACGCCGAGGAATGCCATGGCGGTGCGGCGGTCGGCGAAGGCGAAGGCCCGTCGGCCCTCGTGGCGCGCGACGGCGACGACGCCGCGCAGGCCGGCAGCCCCCTTCCCCCCCGTCGGCAGGGCTCAGGCCTCCCGGCGTGTCCGGATGGGGGACGACGGGGCCAATCCGGCGCCGGCCTCGGTGGCCTTGCGCAGGATGTCATCGAGGCTTGGCGGCAGCGACTCCATGTCGAGGACGCTGCCGCGGGCCTTGCGCACGACCGCCATGGCCGCCTCGACGTCGGCCAGGCGTGTGAATTCGGCGACGTGGATGGATCCGCGCGGCTGCGACCCGGGGAACGGCTTCGAGGTGTGCAGCCGGTAGCGCGGCTCGCCCAGGGCGTCGCGCAGCTGCGCAAGCGTCCCGCGGGCGATGACCTTGCCTTGGTGGACGAGGATGATGTCATCGCACAGTTCCTCGACCTGCTTCAGGTTGTGCGCCGACAACAGGATGGCCTTGCCTTGGGCGCGCAGGCCGGACAGCACTTGGTCGAGCTCGCGGCGCGTGGCCGGGTCGAGGCCGCTTGCCGGCTCGTCGAGGACCAGGACCTTCGGGTCGTGCAGGAGGGCCCGCGCGATGGCGACTTTGCGAGCGGAGCCTTTGGAGAGTTGGCCGATGGGGCGCTTCCAGTACGGGTCGTCGAGACGCAACTCCGTCAGGAGGCGTGGGATGCGCTGCTTGGCTTCGCGCCGTGGCAGACCATAGAGGCGCGCGAAGAACGCCAGGTACTGCAGCGGCGTCTGGTCGTCGTAGAGGGGGGAGTCTTCAGGGAGAAAGCCAACGTGGCGACGCACGTCGGGGTCGAGGGTTGGTTTGCCGTCGATGGTGACGGTGCCCGACGTCGGCTCCAAAATGCCGCACAGCATCTTCAGCGTCGTCGTCTTGCCGGCGCCGTTGTTGCCGACGAGGCCGATGATGCGGCCAGGCGGAAGGTCGAGGTCGATGCGTTGCACGGCGATGACGTTGCCGTACGTCTTGTGCAGGGCCTCGGCCTTCAGCATCGACGGGCCACTCAGGGAGTCCTTCTTGACGCTGGCGCTTAGAGTGTGCCTGGGCCCGGGATGGGGTCGGCCGCGCCCGCGCCCGTTCAGGACCACGACAGTCAACCTCCTTGTGCCCCCGACTCCGAGAACGACCAGCAATCAGAAGGCAGACACCGAATGACCGGCGCCGTTTCCGCCCTTGGGGGACCTTGGATTGAGCCGATTTGCCGGATTCAGGCGAATCTGCTCAATCCAAGGCCCCCCACGGCGGGGCCCGCGATTCGACGCATTCAATGGATGCGATGGGCATCGTTTGCGCACCCGGACGCTCGACCCAGGCATGCGCCGCTTCGCTTCGCTCAGAGCATCTGCTCGAACACCACGTACGGCGCTTCCTTCATGCCGTGCCCCCGGTAAGCACGCAGGCCATTCTCGTTGTTCTTCTCGACGTAGAGCCGGATGGAGCGCACATCGCCCGCCTTGCGTGCCTCGTCATGCAGGAACCGGTACAGGGCGCTGTACACGCCTTGGCCGCGGCGCTCGGGGACGACGAAGAGGCTCTGGATCCACCAGTACCACGCGTCGTGCCAATCGGACCATTCGTAGGTGACGTACAAGCTGGCGACGACCTTGCCGTCCGCCTCGGCCACGAAGGAGCGGCCTTTGACGGGGTCGGCGAGGAGCTTCTTCACGGCGCGCCGAACAAGCGTCTCGTCGAGGCGCAACTGCTCCGTCTCCCAAGCATTGCCCAAGGTTGCCTTCACGAGGAAGTCCAGGTCGCCCGGTTTGGCGATGCGGCAGGTCACGCCCGGAGCCATGCCGCCGCGAAGGCGGCGTCGCTCATGGAGTTGAGCCAAAAGAAAGGGGGAGAGGAAAGGAAGAGGGGACTGACCCCTCGCCAGAAGGCGAGGGGCGGAAGCAAGCCGGCGGCGCATCAGCGCCGTCGGCGTTGCGATCCGTGCAGCACGGCCGCGCGATTAGCGCGGGCCGGCGCTGCCACGGAAGCAGTCGCGGCAGAAGACGTCGCGGCCCGGGGTGGGCTTGAACGGCACCTGCGTGGCGGAGCCACAGCGGGTGCAGGTCGTGTCGAACATCTGGCGGTCAGCGCCGCCGGGGCCACCAGGGCCGCGGGGGGCGCCGCCGAAGTCGCGGCGGGGGCGGTCGCTGCCGCCACCGAAGCCGCCGCCACCGGTGCGGGGCGGGCGGTTCTTGGCAAAGCAGTCACGGCAAAGCACGGGGCGGGTGCCGGTCGGCTTGAACGGGACGGTGGTCGCCTTGCCGCATTCGGCACAGGTGACGTCAAACTCTTCGCGCGGGGCGCGGTTCTCGAACATTTCCAAATCTCCTAGATTGTCACAGGGGCATTTGCCCCTCGACATCCCGACCCACGAAGGGGAGGTATAAGAATGCCTCAGGTGGGTGATTTCACGTGGAACTTTGCAGGCCCCCGGGGGCCCTTTCGGAAGGCGAGCGGGCGAACGGTTCAAGTCGCGCCGGAGCTGGGGTGACCTCATGCCGGCGGCTGCCATTCAACCGGACGCATTCCCGCAGGGACGGCGCACCCGGCCCCGACGAACGCGGGGATTCACCGTGGCCCTGGCCCTCGCTGCAGCCTCCGTGCTTGCGTTGTCCCTGGTGCCGCCCGCCCAGGCGCAAGGGGAGACCGTGTTGTCGGGCCTCGAGGGCCCCGTCGATTTCGCCATCCTGCCGGACGGCTCGGTGTGGTGGCTCGAGTATTACTCCGGAAACGTGACTCGCCAGGACCTGGCCACGGGCAACCGGGAAGTCCTGTTCCACGTCGACCCCGTTGTGGATGGCGAACGCGGCCTCGTCGGGTTGGGCGTGAACCAAGCAACGGCGGACAACGGGACGTTCTTCCTCTACTACACCGTCGCCTCCCCCGACGGGGGCGGCGGCCTCAATCGCCTCAGCCGCATCGACGACGGCGCCGAGACCATCCTGCTGACGACGACCTCGGACGTGCGGCACAACGGCGGCCGCATCCTCATCCAACCCGACGGCTCGCTCTTCGTCTCGACGGGGGAGAACGACCTTGGCTCCCCGGCGCAGGACCCCGACTCGCTGCTGGGAAAGATCCTGCACATCCTGCCGGACGGAAGCCCAGCCCCCGGCAACCCGCACGGTCGTCTCTACAGCCTTGGGCACCGCAACGTGTACGGCCTCGCCCACGACCCCGTGTCAGATCGGCTGTTCGCGACCGAGAACGGCAACGCTGAACGCGACGAGGTCAACGAGATCCTCCCCGGCAACAACTACGGGTGGCCGGCGTGCGAAGGTTTCGTGAAGTACGACTACCGGACGAAGGACAACCAGAAGGCGACGACGAAGGCCTGCGACGACCCCGCCTTCACGAAGCCCATCGGCGAATTCTACGCGACGACAACGGTGGCGCCGACGGGGGCTGCCATCCTCGACGGCCGCCTCTATTGGGCATCCTGGAACCAGGGAGCCATCCATCGCCTCGACGAGAACGCCAACGGAACCTGGACCGACTCCGTCGTGTACCAGTACGGCGGGCGCATCAACGACTTGGAAGCGGGCCTCGACGGCAAGTCGCTCGTGTACTCGAACTGGACGCACCTCATCCGCGTCCCCATGGAGGCCCCCGCAGATGCACCGAGGCTGGCGCCGCGTACGGGCTCGGACGACGGCGGGCTCTCGACCTCGACGCAGACCCGCGACGAACGCGGGTCGCCTGGAATCTCAACTGCATTCGTTCTGCTCGCGCTGGCCGCGGCGGGCGCCATGCGCGGAGCAAGGCGCAGGGGCAGCTAGACGAGCATTGCTTACAGCTTCAGGTCAGCCCGGCATCCGCTTACAACGTCATGAGGCCGGCAGTGAATCCAAAACGCATGACGGCGCATTGATCGCCGCCTCCGTGAGCGACCAGTCATCCACGAACGACGCACTTGAAGCAAGGAGAATTGGAGGATCTTCTTGGCTTGCTGGCTCAGGAGGATTGTAGCTTGTCCCGTCTGGCCTCACCCAGAATGAGTCCCGCGCCAACATGCCAAGCGCACGCGCCGTCCCATTCTCGCCGTCCGCGATGAACACATAGCGCATCGTCGTGAGATCGTCGTGGATTGCTAGGTGGAACCCGGGCAATGTGCTTCCGTCGACGGCCCTCGCTTGCACTTCTGTTGCAGCGATGCCCCACAGTCCCTCCGTCTGGCCAGCTTCCGCCTGGTAGGGAATCCACGCGTGCAGGGCACCATCGTTCGTCGGGAACCACAAGTCCGTCTGCGGGGCCTGCCGGCCATCCGTGAAGACGGCGCGAAGATGGTACGGGTCATCGTCGGCGGATGTGTGCCACGAGAGCTTGATTCCGAAGCGCCCCCCCAAATCCGTATACAGGTCGGCAGCAAACGCGCCGCTTCGACCGCCGCCTACGGCAGTCACTGGAAAATTGACGCTATCCAGGCACGTCCAACCGAATGGCATGTCCTGAATCGGGAATTCAGTCCCCTGCACCAGCGTCACGTTGCCTTCGCAATCGTAGAACAAGCCGTCCACGAGGGTACCGCAGACGGGCGTACCCTGCGGCACAGAAGGCGCGTCAGGTTGCGTTGAGCAACCGGCGGCGGCAATGGCCAGGCAAAACATGGCAATTGTCAAACGCACAGTCTGCGACGTGCCTCTGGATTGTATAACGGTTGTTCTACATCTTCAGGTCAGCCTTGACGAAGCCTGCGATGTCCGTCGGGAACACGGCCACCTTGACGCCGGCCGCCTTGAAGGCGGCGAGCTTCGAGGCCGCGGTGCCCTTGCCCTTCTCGACGAGGGCGCCGGCGTGCCCCATCTTCTTGCCCTCGGGCGCGGTCTGGCCGGCGACGTAGGCGTAGATGGGTTTGCGCTTGGCGAGGCCCGTGCGCTGGATGTATTCGGCCGCCTCCTCCTCGTGGCCGCCACCAATTTCTCCGACGAGGACGATGGCCTTCGTCTCGGGGTCGTTCTCGAAGAGTTTGACGGCGTCGAGCAGCGTGGTGCCCGGGATGGGGTCGCCACCGAGGCCGAGGATCGTGGACTGACCGATGCCGTTCTCCGACAATGCGCCGACAATCTCGTACGTCAACGTGCCGGACTTGGAGGCGACGGCGACGGGGCCGGGCTTGAAGATGACGCCGGGCAGGATGCCGACCTTCGACTTGCTGCCGGGGGCGCAGGCGCCGGGGCAGTTGGGGCCGATGAGGACGACGCCCTTGGCCTTCGCGTAGTTGACGAAGACCGCGGAGTCGTGCACGGGGATGTGCTCCGTGATGACGATGACGACCTTGACACCGGCGTCGACGGCCTCGATGACGGCGTCCTTGGCGAAGGGTGCGGGGACGAAGATGAGCGACACGTTGGCGCCGGCCTTCTGCACGGCTTCCGCGACCGTGTCAAACACGGGGACCTCGTGGACTTTCTCGCCGCCCTTGCCCGGGGTGACGCCGGCTACGACGTTGGTGCCGAACTGCTTCATCTGCCCGATGTGGAACTGGCCCTGGTAGCCCGTGGCGCCCTGGACGACGATCTTGGAGTCCTTGTTCAGAACGACGCTCATGTTGCTTTCGCCGACCTCAGGCTCCATTATGTGCCTTTGCAGGGCATACGAGCCTTGATGTACCCTGGAATACAATGGTATACTATGCAGACGGTGACCGCGAAACTGACGGACCGCCTGGCCACCGAACTGGACCAACTTGTGGCCAATGGCTGGTTCGCGAACCGCTCCGACGCCATCCGCGCCGCTGTTCGGGACATGGTCGACCAGCGCCGCTTGCAACGGTTGGAGAAGGCCATCGAGGAAGACATCGCCTGGGGCCTGCGGCGTGACTAGGCAAGACCTCGCATGACCGAAATCGAGGCCATCGCCGATGCGGGCCCGCTCATCCACCTGGACGAATCCGGCGCGGCCGAGGCCTTGCACCACTTTCGTCGAATCACGGTCCCGACGCCGGTCGCAGACGAAGTGCGCGCCATGCCGCGCGGACCGGGCACCCGTCTGCTGCGCCAACGCCATCTCCATGTGACAAGGCCTTCCCGTGACGAGCAGGCCGCCGCGGACGCCTTGCCCGTCAGGCGCCTGAGCGGCGCGGACCGGCTCGTGCTGGCCTTTGCGGATGCCCGCGATGCCCCGGTGCTCACGGATGACCTGGACGTGCGCGACGCGGCGCGGGCGCTCGGCATCCGCGCGATCGGCTCCATTGGCATCATCCTGCGCGCGATCACGACTCGGCTGCTCCCCCGCGCTGAAGGGCTGGCCGCACTCGATGCCTTGCTGGAAGACTCATCGATGTACGTGACGCGCGCCCTGATCGAGCAAGCGAAGGCAGCCGAACAGGCGGCGTTGGACAAACGCCGCTCCTGACCTCTGACCACCGATACCAGCTGGTGCGCCGGCGGTCGGCCGCCGACCTACCTATAAGGAGGCCAGGGCTGGCGAATCCATGCCTTGGCGCGACCCTGCCTCCAGCATCGTCCTCGTGGCCACGCTGCTGGCGGCCGGCTGCCTCGGCGGCGAGCCCGACATCGGCATCCACGTGCCGCCATTGTTCGGCATCGCGGATTGCACCAACCTCGAGGTGTCGGGGCTGGCCTGCACCGAGCACGACGGCGTCGTGGTCTTGACGGGGCGAGTCACATCGGGGCAAGTCGCGGACCCACGTTGGCCCGTGGGGATTCCGGTCCAGGCGTCCAGTTCCAGCATTCACACCTGGCACCTCAAGGACTTGGTCATCGAGGGGTTCGAGCGTGGCGTGCATGTGGCAGCCATCGGCCATTGTGACTGCACGGTCATGCTCGAGAACGTCACCATCCGGGGCCCCGTCGAGGGGGGCCAGACCGGGTTTTCGCAGGTCACGCACTTCAACGCCTATCTGCCTGGCAAGGAGGACGCCCCCGAGGCAAGCTACGTGTTCCGCGACGTGCACGTCGCAGGCATGGCCACGGCGCTCGACCTCAACCTGACCCTCAATGGCGTCGAAGTCGACGGGTTGACCATCGATTGCGTCGAGAGCGGCATCGTGGCACGCTACGGCTATGGCGGTTTCACGGCCCGAGGCATCGACATCCAGGGCTGCTCAAAATGGGGTCTCTTGCTCGAAGCCGTCGGGACTTCCTCCATCGAGGACAGCCGCTTCGCTGGCAACGCCCTGGCAGTCTCCGAGTCGTTCGCCGACGCCGGAGGCTTGGCGGTACGCAACGTCACTTTCGAGGGGAATGGTGTCGCGTTGGTGACCAGCCTGAGCGCGAATTCCCTGTCAATCCCGTGTCTCGAAGGAACAGCCACGGTGGAGCGCAGTCGATTCGTCGGCAACGGCGCGCGCTCGGCCTGGTTGGATGACCAAGGCTTGGCCGCCGGAGCCTTGCTAGCCGGACCGTTCGGCGTCGACATCCAGCAATCGGTGTTCGAGGGGAACGCGCCTGCGGCCGTTGCATTCGTCGACGGCGACGGAGCCGCAACCACGTTCAATCCCTTCGCATGCGTCGGCGATGCCGCCGAGAATTATTGGGGGACCCCCAACGGGCCGTGGCGATCCGACGCCGACGCCCCAGGGCTGCGCGCGGAGTTCGGAGACGCCGTGCCCGTCGGCCTCAAGGTCGACCCGTTCCTGACGCAAGCGCCCTAGTCGCTAATTCGACGCCTTGACGACCTTGTACGCGCTCGGGTTCTTCGCCATCTCGCTGGCCTTCTTCGCCGCATCCTGCAGCGTGCTGGCCGTCTCCAGGCCGAAGGAGTGCAGGATCTCGTTGGCTTCTTTGGCGTTGGTGCCCTTGATGCGGGTGATGATGGGGAACTCGACGCCTTCCTTGCGCAGGACGGAGACGAGGCCGTTGGCGACGGTGTCGCACTTCGTGATGCCGCCGAACAGGTTGAGGAACATCACGGTGGGCTTGGCCTTCTTCATGAGGCGGACGGCTTCGGCGACCTTCTCCGGGTTGTCGGTGCCCGAGAGATCGAGGAAGACGCCGGCCTTGCCGCCGAACTGCGTGAGTGCATCGAGGGTGCCCATGGTGAGGCCGGCGCCGTTGGCCATCACACCGATGTTGCCGTCGAGCTGAACGAGGGCGACGCCCTTGTTCTTGGCCTCCTGCTCGAGTTCCGTCATGCTCTCGTCGCGCTGCTGGAACTCGGCGTGGCGGAAGAGGGCGGAGTCGTTGAGGACGACCTTGGCGTCGCCGGCGACGACTTTGCCATCCTTCAGGACGGCGAGGGGGTTGACCTCGCACAACTCGGCGTCCTCGGCGACGAACATCTTGTACAACTTGCCCATGATGCTGGTGAGTTGCTTCTGCACGTCGGCGTCGAGGCCGGACTTGAGCAGGACGGCGCGGGCGTGGAACGGCTGGAAGCCCGTCAGCGGGTCGATGGTCGTCTTGAAGATGCGCTCCTCGGGGACGGACTCGATCTCGACGCCGCCGTCGGGGCTGAAGATCATCATGAACCGGCGCGTGGCTCGGTCGACGAGGAAGGACAGGTAGAACTCGCGCGCGAAGTCGAGTTTCTGCGCCACCATGACCTTCTTCGTGATGTGGCCCTTGATGTTGAGGCCGAGGATGCCCTTGGTGACCGTCTTGAGTTCGGCCGCGTTCTCCGCGAACTTGACGCCGCCCGCCTTGCCGCGGCCGCCGACGAGCACCTGCGCCTTCACGACGACGGGGAAGTGGGCTTGGCCGGCCTTGGCCTCGAGTTCCGTCATGGACTCGACGACGAAGCCCCTGGCGCAGGGGATGTGGTGCTTCTCGTAGAGCTCGCGACCCTGGTACTCGAAGAGGTTCATTCTGGGCGCCTGGGCGCGGGACAAAGGGGTGCGATAAGAGGGTTGGCACCGACCTTCGAACGAAGGTCGATCACGTTGGACTGGCGCGGAGGGCCTTCGCTTCGCTCAGGCCCTCGGTCCCAGGCCGGTTCGGCGCCGGCCGCTTCGCGAGCCGGCGGCCAAGTCCTGGAGTCGGCCGACGGTCCGCCGCAGAGTCGACCCTCGCACGCCGACCTTCGCCGGGCCGGCTCCGCAGGACCGAGCCAAGACGAACAATCCTCTTCTAGGGCCAAAGGTCTCGAATCGCATGCACCGGACCGTTCCGTTCCTGCTCCTCGTCGGCCTCGCGCTCGCGGCCCCCGCGACGCAGGCGCACGGCACGTACGAGGCCAGCGAGCTCGAGATCCACGTCCTGGACGACGAGGGCTCCGACACGGTCGAGATTTACGGCGGCTACGACGTCCAGGACGCCTTCCTCGGCTCCGCCTACGTCGAGGGCCTTGGGCCCGCCGTGTACGTCCGCCTCGAGTTGTACGGCGCCCACGCACAGCACACGGCCATCATGCCATGGCGCGTCGAGGTCTCGTACACGTACGCCGGCGCGGCCTACGTGCACAGCCTCTCCACCACGGATGGCGCCACATTCACGCACGACTTCGCCGGCTGGCAGGCCGAGGTCGAACCAGCCGAGCGCACCCTGCACGTCCAGCGCGCGTTCCTGAGCCAGGGCGCACCGGTTCCGGGCCAGCCCATCACCGACTTGACGGTGCGCTCCTTCTGGGGCGACGACCTGCGCGACGTAGCCCCCGGCGGCCTGCCGGTTCCCGGCACCGGCGGCGCCGCCGAGTACCCGGACCCCACGGCCATCGCGGGCCAGGGCCGCCTCGTGGAGACCCCGGTGCCGTCGCCCGTGGACGCGTACTTCGGCGCCGTCACCGCGACGCGCAACGGACCAGCCGTGGCGCTCGCCGTCGCCAACGGCCTGTCCAAGGGCGGCCAGCACATCCACCTTCGCCTACCCGCCGACGCGCCGGGCTGGACGTTCGCAAACGGGACCGATCAGGTCATCCTCGACGCCAACCGGACGACGGGCACCCTGTCCTTCGTCGCCACCCCGGCGGACGGGGCTGGCCCGGCCATCATCGCGCTCGAAGGCGACACCGGGGGCTGGCTTGAGCTCGAGCTCCGGCCCGACGGTAGCCTGCACACCCGCGGCGTCGAGGTCCTCGGCGCCACGCCGCCGGAACCCCCAATGGAGTCCCCCTCGTTCACCACCTTGGCGACCCTCGCGGGCATCGTCCTGGTGGGCCTCCTGCGCCGCCGCAAGTGAAGGAACACGCTGCCCACTCCGAACCTTTATGCGCCGGTCAGGGCGTTCCTGCACGGGTCCCCATGGGCTTCTTTGACATCCCCGTCGTGAAACGCTCGCCGAACGGCATCCTCGCCCTCATCCTGTGCATTTTCCTCGGAGGCATCGGCACCATCATCATCGGCGCCATCGACGACCGCGGCAACAACAAGCAGAACATCATCCTGCTCGGAGTCATCCAACTCGTCCTGAGCTTCGCCTTCGGCGCCGGCTGGATCTGGGCCATCGTCTGGGGCATCCTGGTGTTCGTGCGTTCGACCGACGCCTGAGTGAGCCCCTGGAAATTCCCTCTTCCCTTCGCCCCCCACCCCCCGTCTCTTGCCTCCCTGAACGTTCGGCTTGAAGTCCAACAGCTTTTCCTCCCTGCGGACTGATGGCTTCCCATGCCACGCCGCCGCCCCCTGGACCGGCGGCTGCGCTTGCGCCTCTCCGCCTGGGCCCGTTGGACGCTGTGCGCCTTCACGGTCCTCCCGATTCCCGGCCTCGGCGCCGCCATCCTCGGCTGGCGCAACCCGCACACGCGACTCCTGCAACGAGGCCTGCTGCAAATGACGCTGGTCATTTTCGGCTCGTGGCCACTCGTCGTGCCCGGCGCCATCGGGTTCGCCTGGGCCATCTGGGACGCCGTGCGCATCGGCCAGGCCAGACTCCTGCCGCTGCCGCCGCGCGAGCAGGCGACGCCGACGTGACGACGCCCCGAACGGGGATTTCGGTGAAGCTCGATGATCGCCCTGGCTGCGTCGTTCACCGGGTTCACCGAAATCCCTGTTCCGTAGCGGTCGGCCGGCATCGCCAAGAACCGCCGCCTGCTGCGAACCCCACCCATGGCCGACCAGCCCGCCCGCAAGCCCGTCGTCATCGTCACCGGATGCTCAACGGGCATCGGCCGCGAGGCCGTGAAGCACCTGCGCGAAGCCGGATTCCTCGTCGTCGCCACGGCGCGACGCACGGAATCCATCCTGGAGCTCGCCGTCCGCGGCGAGGTCGAGGCCCACCGCTTGGACGTCACGGACGCCGGGCAACGCCAGGCCCTCGTGGCGGACGTCCTCGCCCGCCACGGCCGCATCGACGCCCTCGTCAACAACGCCGGCTACGGCGCGGTGCTCGCCGTCGAAGACACGACGCCAGACGCCATGCACCGCATGTTCGACACGAACGTCTTCGGCCTGCACGAGCTCACGCGCCTGGTGCTGCCCGCCATGCGCAAGCGGGGCAGCGGCCGCATCGTCAACGTCGCCAGCGTCGCCGGGCACATCTCGGTGCCGTTGCTTGGCGCCTACTGCGCCACGAAGTTCGCCCTGCGCGCGCTGACGCAGGCGCTCGACAACGAGGTGCGCTCCTTCGGCGTGCGCGCCGTCCTCGTCGAGCCGGGCGTCATCAAGACCGAGTTTGGAAATCGCTCCATGCTCGAGAGCCGGGCAGCCTTCGGCGCCCGCCAGGAGACCCTGGATCACTACGCGGCGAGCCCCTACCAGGCCATGTACCGACGCTGGCAGCAGCGCCGCATGATGGGCCGCGGCGCGCACCCGGACGTCATCGCGCGCGCCATCGTGCGCGCCTGCGCGTCGCACGCGCCACGCTTCCACAATTTCGCGCCATTGAGCGCCAAGGCCACGAACCTTGCCAAGCGCATGCTGCCCGATGCCCTCATCGACGCCGGGATGCGGGCGTACTTCCGCGGGCGCTGACATGAGTCCACCGCATCGGTGACATCGGTGTCATCGGTGGATGGGCACTCGCAGCGGGCCACCGATCCACCGATACCCACCGATGTCACCGATGACGTCGTGCGCTTGGTTCAACGCGGCGACTTCTTCGCCGGCTTGCTGGCTTTGCGTCCATGGAGCGCGCCCGCGAAGTGCGCAACCAGTTGCGCGGCGACGCGCGCCGTGTTGCCTGTCGGGTCCAGGTTGGGGGCGACCTCGACGAGGTCCATGCCGCGGCACCGCGGGTCCGCTCCGACTGCCTCGACGAGGGCTGCCGCCTCGTCGAACGTCAGGCCGCCTGCGCCGGGGGCGCTGCAGCCGGGCGCGATGGATTGGTCGAGTCCGTCGATGTCGACGCTGAGGAAGAGGTGGTCCACGCCGGCGCCGGCCGCCTTCAGGGCCTTGCGGGCGGAGGCTGCCATGCCCTTGGCGCGCACCTCGCCGACGGGGATGACGACGACGCCGTGCTCCTTCGCGTACATGGCAAGCGACGGAGAGTTGGCGTAGGGACGGATGCCGACCTCGGCGAGGTTTGGGCCTGCGACGGGGTCGCCGGGGACTTCCTCGAGGATGCGGCGGTAAGGGGTTCCGCTCGTCGGTTGCCCTTCATGCGGGCGCAAGTCGTAGTGCGCGTCGAGGACGACGACGCCCCACTTGCCGCCGTGGACGGCGTGCAGGGCGCGGAACGTCGCGTAGGACAGGGAATTGTCGCCGCCGAGGACGACGAGGGGCTTCGGTTTGGCGAGGGCCGCGGCCAGGACGCCTTCGACGACGTGGTGGGTCTTCGTGGTGTTGCCCGCAATGATCGGGGCGTCGCCGAGGTCGTGGATGCGTAGCCCCTTCAGCGACTGGCCGGTTCCGGCGTGGTGGCCACCGAGGTAGCGGAAGGCCTCGCGAATCGCGGTGGGACCGTCCTTGCAGCCTTTGCGTCCGATGACGGCGCCGTCGTAGGGAACGCCTGCCAGGAGGAGGTCCGCGTCGGCCGCTTTCGGGACGAAGAGGTCGAGGAAGCGCGGGTCCTCCGGGGTGGGTTTGCGTTCGGGGAACTGCGCCGGGCTCCTCGTGAAGGCCACGTCGCGCTTATGGCACGGCCCGGTTTGAAGCAATCGTGAGCAGGGAAGACAACACGCGCGTGGTCGGGAAGGTCGTGGACGCGGACCTCCTCATCCGCAAGGGAACCGTTGCGACCATGGAAGGGGCCTCGGGACCGCGCGACGCCGTCGGCGCCGAGGAGCTTGGCCTTGAAGCCGGCTGGACGGTCGCAGTCAAGGCGGGTCGCATCAGTTGGATCGGGCCCGACGACGAATGGAAAGGCAAGGCGACGCGCGTCATTGAGGCGCGCCGCAAACTCGTCACCCCCGGCTACGTCGACAGCCACACGCATCTCGTGTACGGGGGCGACCGCACCCACGAACTGAAGCAGAAGCTGCAGGGGCGCTCCTACATGGAGATCCTGGAGAAGGGCGGCGGCATCATGTCCACGGTGCGCGCCACGCGGGCGGCGTCGGACAACGAATTGGAGGAGACCGCCGCACAGCGCTTGCGGCAGATGCTGCAGTGTGGCACGACGACCGTGGAAGCCAAGTCGGGCTACGGCTTGGACACGGCGACCGAGCTGCGCATCCTGGCCCTGCACGGCCGCGTCTCCAAGAAGGTCGGAGTCCCCATCGTTTCGACGTTCCTTGGCGCGCACGCCGTCCCCGAGGAGTTCAAGGACCGCACGGACGCCTACGTCGACCTCATCGTGGACGAGATGCTGCCAAAGGTCGCTGAGCAGCACGTGGCCCGCTTCTGCGACGCCTTCGTCGAGACCGGCGTCTTCACGGTCGAGCAGGGGCAACGCATCCTCACCAAGGCCAGGGAATTGGGATTCCAGTTGCGCGTCCACGCCGACGAACTCAGCAACAGCCAAGGCGCCGAACTAGCCGCCACGATGGGCTGCCTCAGCGCCGACCACCTTCTGCAAGTGAGCGACGCCGGCATCGCCGCGCTCGCGGCCAGCGGAACGGTTGCAACGCTCACGCCGACCGTCCCGCTGACCTTGATGACGAAGCACTGGGCACCCGCCCGCAAACTGCTCGACGCACACGTGCCCATCGCGGTGGCCACCGACCACAACCCGAACAACCCCGTCGTCGACCTGCAGTTCGCGGCGCAACTGTCGAGCTACGCCATGGGCCTCACGCCCAACCAGGCCTTGACGGCCGTCACGTGGAACGCCGCATGCGCCCTCGACGTGCAGGACAAGGTCGGCTCCATCGAGGTCGGCAAGGTCGCCAACCTCCTCGTCCACGACGTGGCCATGCCGCAGGACTGGGTGGCGTGCCTCGGACGCAACACCGCGAAGGCCGTCATCCTCAGCGGCAAACTCGTGCCGCCGCTGGTTTAGGACCCCTGCTCAAGCTCCGCCGGCAAAACCGCTGTTCACCAATTGACACCGAAGGGGGTCGTTCCGTGGGAATCGGTGCCAATCGGTGGCTCGTCGGGGCGGGCTACGAGAACGCAGGCTGCGAGCCGCCGGACGGCGCCGAGTCGGCGCTCACGTCCTCGGCCTTGAGGGTGCTGCGCTTGGCCGCCCCGCAGGCCCGTGCCGCAGCCTCGCCGAGGGCCTTCAGGAACTCCTCGGTCTTTTCCTTCGCCGCCGCGATGGCTTCGGGCGAGACGCGCCACTCGGCGCCGCTGGGCGGGTTGCCGGCGCGGGCGGTGCCTTCCTTGAGCAGGGTCTTGACGTGCGAATCGGCGAGCGTCATGCCAGGTCCATCTCGACCTTGGTTCATGAGCGCTGCGGCCGGCATCCTGGAGGCTCCTCGAGGAGCCGCGAGGCGCCCGGGGGCCGGAGGAGTCCGGCATTCGGAAGCGGGGCCCCTCCCGCGGGAATGGCTGCCTTTACGCCAAGCGAACGCCGGCCTTCGCCACGGCTTCGCGCAGGGCGCCGCCTTCGAGCAGCGACGACATCGTCCCGACGTCGTCGCTGAGGATGCGGTCGCGGTCAAGGCGCGGGATGTCCTTGCGGATGCGCTTCTGGGCCGCCGCTGACCCCTTGCCTGGCTTCAGGGGCGCCTTGTAGTCCAGGGCCTGCGCCGCGCACAGCGCCTCGATGGCGATGACGCTGCGCGCATTGGTGATGACTTGCAGGAGTTTGAGGGCGGCAATCGAGCCCATCGAGTTGTGGTCCTCCTGGTTGGCCGACGTCGGGATGCTGTCCACGCTGGCGGGGTGGCACAGGACCTTGTTCTCCGACACGAGGGCCGCGGACGTGTACTGGGCGATCATGAAGCCCGAGTTCAGTCCGCCGGAGTCGACGAGGAACGGCTTGAGGCCCTCGGACAGGTCGGGGTTGACGAGACGCTCGGTGCGGCGTTCGGCGAGGCTGGCCAGTTCGGACACGGCGATGGCGAGGAAGTCGAGGTGGAAGGCGAGGATCTCGCCGTGGAAGTTGCCCTGCGACAGGATGGTGCCGTCGGGGAAGACGAGCGGGTTGTCGGTGACGGAGTTGACTTCGACCTCGAGCATGGCGCGGGCGTTCTCGATGGTGTCGCGCACCGGGCCGAGGACCTGCGGCGTGCAGCGCAGCGAGTAGGCGTCCTGGACGCGGTCGCAGCCTTCGTGGCTCTTGACGACCTCGGACTTGGCGGTGAGGGCGCGCAGGTTGGCGGCGACCGTGCGTTGTCCCGCGTGCGGGCGCAGGGCGTGGACGCGGTCGTCGAAGGGCGCCACGGATCCGAGCAGGGCTTCGACGGACATGGCCGCCGTCACCTGGGCGTCCTGCAGCAGGCCGGACGCGTCGTGCACGGACAAGGCGCCGATGGCGGCCATCATCTGCGTCCCGTTGATGAGCGCCAGACCTTCCTTGGCCTCGAGGACGAGGGGCGCGATGCCGGCGTCCTTGAGGGCTTTGGCCGCACGCACAGCCTTTCCTCCGACGTCGAGGGTTCCGAGGCCGATGAGGGGGAGCGCCATGTGGGCGAGGGGGCAGAGGTCGCCGGAGGAGCCGACGGAGCCTCGCGAGGGGACGACGGGCACCAGGTCTTTGTTGAGCATCGCAACGAGGCGTTCGATGACGATGCGCCGCACGCCGGAGTGCCCGCGCAGGAGCGTGTTGGCGCGGATGAGCATCATGGCGCGCACCACGTCGCGGCTTAGCGGCACCCCGACGCCGACGGCGTGCGACATCAGGAGGTTGCGCTGCAGGTCGCGCACCTGCGACGGCTCGATGGTGACGTGCGCGAATTCGCCGAACCCCGTGGTGATGCCGTAGGCGACTTCGCCCTTGGCCACGAGGGCGTCGACCACCTTGCGGGAGGCATCAACGCCTTTCCAGGCCTTGGGGTCGACCTTGACCGTGGCCCCGGCGCGGGCGACGGCGACCAGGTCAGGGATCATGAGGCTGGAGCCGTCCAGCGTGATGGGCACGCGTCGGCCAGCCTGGACCTTGAGTTAAGTCTGCGGCTGCTCGGTTTGGGGGGCCGGGGAGAACACAGAATCTGGGGAGAGCTTGGCCAATCGTCGCGGGCCGACAGCTCGTTCGATTTGCAAGCGTTCATCGCCGAAGTTCAACAGCAAACCCCGCTCGAATCCGGACGCCTTGAGGTAGTGGATGAGCTGGCGGCGTTCGCGTTGTCCTGTCCTTGGGATGCTCTTGATCTCGAGCATGATGTCCCCGAAGCATACGAAGTCGACACGGAAGGGAACGCCCAGCGGTTTGCCGCGGTAGATCATCGGCACCGGCACTTCGCGTTCGTACGGAATGGATCGCTCTTGGAATTCCAGCTCCAATGCCTTGGCATAGCCAATTTCCAAGAAGTCGGGACCTAGCTCCACGCGCACAGCCAGTGCTGCCCCGATGACGGCGTAGGTTTGCGGGTCCGCTTCTTCGGTCCAAGCCACGAGGGGGAATGGACGCGCATCATCAAGTGCGGGAGGAAGGGGTCAGCGAAAGTCTGCACCTCCCCGGCTTCTGTGTTCTCCCAGGCCCCCCGTGGCTGGCGAGATGCCCTTGTCTGGCTAGATGCTGAAGGCAACAGGCGGAGCGTGCTTGCCACGCATTTGGATTGCGTGCTTGACGTCGTGCCAGACGTGCCGGAAGAAGCTGATCGACGGGTCGATGGCGTCCCAGTGGACGCGGTAGTGGTCGGCGTATTCGTGGACGTGCAGACCACGGCCGTCGGGCAACGCGCGGCGGTAGTGGCGGCACTTGCGCGCCAGACCCAGGCTCCGGTAGAGGCCCGCGTCACTTGGGTGTGGGACGCCGTTTCGCGGAACGTGCAGCTTGCCATGCTGCGGCAGCGCCATCACGGCGAGGGCGATGGCCTTCCAAGGGGTTCCGTCCATGATCCCTGACTCGTCTCCTGTTGGGTGAGCGTGCCCCTGGGAGTCTCTATAGGTTGTGGTGAGGACCACGAACCGAGCAACTCAATCTGGCGTCGCGATGATGATGGACTGTGCCAGCCACAACTTGCTGGCTAGGCACCGAGGCCGGCAGACCTTGCGATTTGGCGTGCCTGCCTCCAGCCATGCGCTGCCCAGCCGCCCAACGCGACGACGGCCGTCCCCAGCAGGAAGGGACCGACGCCCCAGTCTCCCTCCGCCTGAGTGCAGTTGGAGCAGCTGCCGTACATCTCATAGCCGGGCAGAAACCAGGCGAGCCCCTGGACAAAGTAGCCCAATGAAACAGCGCCGGCCGCGAGGCCTGCCAGCGCGAGGAAAGCCAAGAGCAAGGGGTCCAGGGGGCGGCCGCGGGCCTCGGCAACGAGGGCCGGGACCGCGAGACCCAAGGCGACCACCATCATGTAGAACCCCACGCGCAAGTGGCCGGTGCCCGGGGCCTTGTCCAAGCCGTACACGCCGTGCATGGCCCAGAAGTACTGGTTGCCGTCGTCGCCGTTTTCCTCCCATAATCCCCACGAGAATACGTTTCCTTCGAAGGTTTCGTCGCCGTCCGCCGTGCCTGTGAGCTTCACGGAAACCTGGCCCCAAGGAGCCAGCAGGGCAGCGGCAAGCACGAACAGCGTCGCCAAGGCGAAGACACGCCGGGATGTCCAAGGGACCATTGCGGCGCGACGGGGAACTTCGGTGAAAAGCCTTCACGTGACTCAGACGAGCGGCGTCCGCACGCCCGTGCGCTTCGCGACGGCCTTCGCCTCGGGGTAACCGGCATCGACGTGGCGAACGATGCCCATGCCTGGGTCGGTGACGAAGACGCGGCGGGCCTTCTCGTCGGCAAGCTCGGAGCCGTCGAGGACGACGACCATGCCGGCGTGCGTGGAGTAGCCAATGCCGACGCCGCCGCCGTTGTGCAGGTGCACGGAATCGGCGCCCGCCGCGATGTTCACCATGGCGTTGAGCATGGGCCAGTCCGCGATGGCGTCGGACCCGTCGCGCATGCCTTCGGTCTCGCGATACGGCGAGGCGACGGAGCCGGAGTCGAGGTGGTCGCGGGTGACTGCGATGGGACCAATCTCGCCCTTGCGCACCAGGTCGTTCATGGCCAAGGCGAAGCGGTCGCGGTCGCCCATGCCGAGCCAGCACACGCGAGCCGGGAGACCTTCCCACGGCAGCTTCTCGCGGGCAAGCGCAATCCAGTTCGTGAGGGTCTCGTCGTCGGGGAACATCTCGAGGACAAGGTCCTCCGTGCGTCGAATGTCCTTTGGGTCGCCGCGCAGGCTGATCCAACGGAACGGCCCGCGACCCTCGCAAAACATCGGCCGGATGTAGGCGGGCACGAAGCCGGGGAACGAGAAGGCGACCTGGCGCTTCATGCCGCCGAGGCGGGCGCCTTCGCGGATGTTGTTGCCGTAGTCGAAGACGTGCGAGCCTGCCTTCGCGAAGCCGAGCATGGCCTTGACATGGGCAGCCATGGAGCCGTACGCGGCAGCGCGGTAGGCGTCGGGCTTGGACTTGCGCAGTTTGGCGGCGGCCGCGAGCGTCATGCCGGCGGGGATGTAGCCGTTGAGCGGGTCGTGCGCAGACGTTTGGTCTGTGACGAGGTCCGGCTTGAACCCGGACTTGAGCAGGGCAGGCAGGATTTCGGCGCAGTTGCCAATCAGGCCGATTGAGAGGGGTTGCTTCGCTGCTTTTGCCTGCTGAGCCAGGTCGACGGCGAGGTCCATGTCGTCGACGATGGTGTCGAGGAACCCCGCGTCGAGCCGGCGCTGGGCGCGGGCACGGTCCACTTCGACTGCGAGGCAGACGCCGTTGGCCATCGTGACGGCAAGGGGTTGGGCACCGCCCATTCCCCCCAAGCCTCCGGTGAGGACGATGCGGCCTGCGAGATCGGATTTGAAGTGCTTGCGTGCCGCCGCGGCGAAGGTCTCGTAGGTCCCCTGGATGATGCCCTGCGTGCCGATGTAACACCACGAGCCGGCCGTCATCTGGCCGTACATGGTGAGGCCCTTGGCCTCGAGGCGGTCGAACTCCTCCCAGTTGCTCCACTTCGGGACGAGGTGGCTGTTGGCGATCAGGACGCGGGGCGCGGTCGGCCACGTGCGGAAGACGGCGACGGGCTTGCCACTCTGCACGAGCATCGTCTCGTCGTCCCCAAGCGTCGCCAGCGTGGCCTTGATTGCGGCGAGGGCCTTGGGATTGCGGGCCGCCTTGCCGGTGCCGCCGTACACGATGAGCTTGTCCGGCTCCTCGGCGTTGTGCAGGTTGTTCTCCAGCATGCGCAGGATGGCTTCCGTGCGCCAGGACTTCGTGCGCAGGGGCGTCGTGGGCGTCGCGACGGGGGGCCGAGCCTTGCCCTTCGCAGCATTCGCCTGATTGGGAACCTTCGCCTTCGCCACGAGGGCCGCGACCTGGACTGGCGGCTTGATTGTTTGCCCGCGCGCGTTCCTCCTCGCATTCGTCCAACGCCCTCCGACGCCGACGAACGGCTTGTTGTCGTGGCCGGCGTCGCCGTCACAAGGAGGTTGACTGTCGTGACTCACCGAACGGGCGCATTCTCGCCCCCCGGCGCCCCCAAGGACGTCATGCGTCGTATCCAGGCAAGGGCCCCTTCGTCGCCGCACCGCTTCCCGACTGGACTCCTTTAATACCTCGAAGCCCACGTTCAACCTGCACCGATGAAGACCTTGATCCTCTGCGTGGACCGCGACGACGACCTCGGAAAGAAGGGAGGCGTGCAGACGCCCATCATCGGCCGGCGCCGCAACCTCGAGGCCGCCATGGCGCTCGGCCTCGCCGACCCCGAGGACTCGGACACCAATGCGTTGTTGGCAGCCATCCACCTGCACGACAAGGAACTGGCCGCCATGCAAGGCACCGGCGACCAGGTGGAAGTCGCAACCATCGCCGGCCACCCGGCCCTCGGCCTGAAGGCGGACCGCAAGCTCGGCGCCGAACTCGACGAGGTCATCGCCCTCGTGCGCCCCGACGAAGCCATCCTGGTCTCCGACGGCGCCGAGGACGAACAGTTGCTCCCCGTCCTGCAAAGCCGCGTGCGCATCGCCCACGTCCACCGCTCCATCGTCAAGCAGGCCCCCCGCCTCGAGGGCTTCTACTACATCCTGACGCGCCTGCTCGACGACGAGAAGCAGGCCAAGCGGTTCGTGCTGCCCTTCGGCATCATCATCCTGATCTGGGGCATGGCCTACCTCTTCGGCTGGCAGGCGTACGCGTGGGGCGCAACCCTCGCCATCGCCGGATTCACGCTCGTCGTCCAGGCCATGAAGTGGGAGGAGAGCGTCGGCGGCTTCTTCCGCGACGTCGGCAAGGGCCTGCGCTCCGGCAAGGCCGCCCTCCTCACGACGCTCTTCGCCGTCGCCCTGCTGTTCTGGGGCGGCGTCTCCGCATGGCTGGCAACACCGCCCGCCACCGAAGTGATCACCGATGCAACGGGCGTCACGCACGTGGAGTCGTTCACGACCGGCTTCCGCATCCTGAAGTTCATCGTAGGCTTCCTTCCCTACGTCGTCAGCTCGCTGCTGGTCCTCATCGGCGGCCGGCTCTTCGACGACTGGGCGCGCCGCGGCAAGACGCACCTCGGCCACTGGACCTCAGCGTTCGGCCTCATCGCCACCTACCTCATCCTCGCCGTCGTCCTCGCCGCCTCCGTGGACCGCCTCGAGGGCCGCCCATTGGCCGAACTCATGACCTTCGACCGCGGAGTGCAGCTTGCGGCCGGCATCGCCGTCGCCATGGGCGGAACCTTGCTTGCGCGCTACGTGCGCGGCTTCGTGCAGGACGCCGCGCCGCGCGACACGCGCCACGCGCGCTAGGTGCCCACGTGGACTGGGCGACCTGGGCGCCGACGATGACGGCCATCCGCGCCGAATTCGGCTACGCGGAGGCCGACGACCGCGCCGCAGCCCACGAATTGCGGGCCCGGCTCCCAGCCGGGGCGCCGCCTTGGCGCGACCTCGGCGTCGACATCCGCAACCGCCGCAACCTCGTCATCGTCGGCGCCGGCCCCAGCCTGGCGGCCGCGCCCGCGTCCCTGTTCGTCGGCCAGGTCACCGTCGCCGCCGACGGCGCGACGGGGCGCCTGCGCGAACTCGGCGTCGTTCCGCACGCCGTCGTGACCGACCTCGACGGCCACCCCGACGCTCTGGCATGGGCGGCCGCGCAGGGCTCGCGCATGGTTGTGCACGCGCACGGCGACAACCGGCCCGCCCTCGCGGCCCTCGTACCGCGTCTCGGGCCACTCGTGCACGGCACACACCAGGTCGCGCCCGAGCCCGCCCTCGAGCCGCTGCGCAACGTCGGCGGCTTCACGGACGGCGACCGCGCCGTCATGCTGTGCGAGGAGTTGGGCGCGCGGGTTGGCATTCTGGTCGGCTTTGACTTCGACGCCCCGCCGAGCGCGTACTCGCACAAGTGGGATCCGCGCACGAAGCCGGCCAAATTGGCTTGGGCCAAGCGCATCGTCGAAGGCGTGCACGGGCGGGGCAAGTTGCACCTGCGCCAATGGGTGCCGCCCGCCCGCTAGCCGCGAATTGCGCGAAGACGCGCGAAACCGCCTGGGGGCCCACGGACCTTCGCGTTCGTGGTTTTCGCGCAATTCGCGGCCCCTCGACGGGGGAGCGCTAGTGCCCTTCGACGGGTGTTTCGCGGTTTTCGCGGAATTCGCGGCTCGGTGCGTGGCGGTCGTTTCAGCGGACTTCGCCGCGCAGCCACGCGGCGTACTTCGCCGGCACCTGCGCAACGGCAATGGATTCGACGAGTGGCACCTCGTACGGGTGCCCCTGCTCCATCGCCCGTGCAAGCGCTGCCCGCCCCCCATTGGTGGTGCGCGCCTCGACGAGATACTCGGTCTCCTGGCGCACCCCGCCCTTCCAGCGGTATACGGAGCCGACCTCGCTGACGTGCGCGCATCCGGCGAGGCGGGATTCCACGAGGCGCCGGGCGAGGGCCTCGGCATCGACGCGTTTGCCCACCGTGGTGCGCACGAGGCAGAGGCCGTGGAAGGACGCAGGCAGAAGACCCATGCACGGCCATCCTGGAACTGATACGAAACGTTATGCCGGACACCCCGGTCGAAGGCTGCCTTGGTCTCCGGCTGGCTCATCGCGCTTGGTCTGCTGGTCCTCTACGTCGCGTTCGTGGTCTGGCTCGTGCAAAGCGGACGCATGGCGAAGTGGAACCTGAGCCTCATGCTCGGCTTCGCGCTCATGGTGCGGACGCACCGGGGCAAGCGCCTACTCGACGCCATCGCCCGCCCCCGTCGGTTGTGGGCCTTCTTCGGTGATCTGGGCACGGTGGTCACCCTGCTCGGCATGGCGCTCATGGCGCCGCTGATGGTCCTCCTGGCCTACATCACGCTCACCGACTCCCGCGTCGAGGCCCTGGCCGCCAACGAGATCCTCGTCATCCCCGGCGTCAACCCGTTCGTCCCCCTGTGGTACGGCCTGATTGCGCTCATCATCACCCTCGTCGTGCATGAGGGCGGCCACGGCGTGCTGGCCCGCGCCAACGGCATGCGCGTCAAGTCCCTGGGCCTGTTGTTCGCCGTCGTACCCATCGGCGCCTTCGTGGAGCCGGACGAGGATGACTTGAAGGCCGCCCCCCGGCGCCGGCGTCTGCGCGTCTTCTCGGCAGGCCCTGGCGTCAACCTCGCCTGCGCGGCCCTGTTCCTGTTTGCCGTTGCCATGCTGGCCGGCGCGACCGACGCGCGCCCCGGAATGCACGTCGCCCTCGCCGTCGAAGGGGCCCCCTCCGACCTGGCAGGCATCGGCCCCGGCGACACCATCCAGGCCGCCGACGGCATCGTCCTGCCCAATTGGGAGTCGTTCCGCGCCTTCATGGAAACGAAGGCCCCCGGCGACAACGTCACGTTCACAATGCGGGCCGCCAACGGCGACACATCGGATGCCGTGGCCACGCTGGGAAGCCGCTGGGACAGCCTGAGCGCGCAAACCCAGGAGGAGCTCATCCGGGACGACCCGGCCCAAGCCGAGGACCTGCAGAACGCGGCCTATCTCGGCGTCTACCCCCTCCTGCCCGAGGACAGCGACTTCTTCGCCCACCCGTTCGAGAGCGGCCGCAACTTCGCCCTCCTCACCTCCGCCCCCATCGGGGAAGTGCGCGGGCAACCGATGCTGTCCGTGTACCTGCCAGCCTTCTACGAGACGCCGTTCGACGCTGACGTCTTCTGGGTCCTGTTCAATCTCGCCTTCTGGATCTTCTGGCTCAACCTCATGGTGGGCCTGACGAACATCCTGCCCCTCGGCATCCTCGACGGCGGCCACATCTTCCGCGACGCCATCGGCGGCCTCGTGGCCCGCGTGCGCCCCGGACTGGACCCGGACCGGCAGGACCGCGTCGTCAAGGGGGCGTCGCGCTTGATGTCGTGGGTCATCGGAATCGCGTTCCTGGTGCAAATCTTCGGGCCCCGCCTTGTGAGCGCCCTGGCCTGACGCTCCCTGTTCGGGCGGGAGAGTCTCCAGGAGAGGCCCTTCGACATGCTCATGAGCCGCCCCCCCTCACCAGGAGACGCCGATGGCTGTCGCTCTGGACCGCATCAAGATTCCCGAGCTCGCTCCCGAGCTGCGCGTGCGGTCGTACGATGAGGCCGTCCTGGGCTACACGCGCAAGCTCGCCGTGGCCGAGGCGCAGCGCTGCATTGACTGCAAGACGAAGCCGTGCACCTTCGCCTGTCCCGCCCTGACGCGGGCGCCGGAATACATCCAGGCCATCGCGGAGGGCGACTTCGACAAGTCCCTTGGCATCGCCCTCGAAACCTACCCGCTGCCCGGAACCCTGGGCCGAACCTGCTTCCATCCCTGCGAGGATTCCTGCGTCGTCGGATTCAAAGGCGAGCCCGTCGCCATCTGCAGCCTAAAGCGCGCGGCCTTCGACTACGGCCAGTGGCCCGAAATCAAGCGCCCGGCCGCCACCGGCAAGTCGGCCGCCGTCATCGGCTCCGGCCCCGCCGGCCTGCAAGTGGCCTACGACCTTGCCCGCAAGGGCCACGCCGTCACCGTGTACGAGGCGCTGCCGAAGCTCGGCGGCATGCTGCAAGTCGGCATCCCCGCCTACCGCCTGCCCCGCGACGTTCTTGACCGCGAATTGACCAAGCTAGGAGAATGGGGCGTCGTGTTCGAGACCGGTTGGCGCCTCGGCGAAGGCGGCAACTCCCTGGACGCGCTGCTCGCCAAGCACGACGTCGCCTTCCTCGGCGTCGGCTGCCACAGCCCGAAGGCCATCCGCGTCCCCGGCGAGGAGGCCAAGAACATCACGCACGCCGTGGACTGGCTGCGCACCCTCGAACTGGGTGACAAGCCGAACCTCGCGGGTCAACGCATGGTCATCGTCGGCGGCGGCTCCACGGCGATGGACGTCGCCCGCAACGCCCTGCGCTGCGGCGCCAAGTCCGTGCACATCGTGTACCGGCGCGGACGCGGCGAGATGACGGCCAGCCCAGAGGAAGTCGTGCAGGCGCGCGACGAGAACATCAAGTTCCTCATGCTCGCAAACCCGTTGCAGTTCCTCGCCCACGCCGACGGCCGCGTCAAGTCCGTGGAGTGCATCCAGATGGAGATGGGCGCGCCCGACCCGTCCGGCCGCCGCACGCCGGTCCCGCTCGAGGGCTCGCAGTTCCTGCTCGGCGCCGACCAGGTCGTCCTCGCCGTCGGCCAGGCGCCCAGCGCCATCCATGACGCCGTGAAGGGTCACGTCACGTTGAGCAAGTGGGGCGACGTCGTCGTCGACGCCGACTGCCGCACGAGCCACCCGAAGGTGTTCGCGGCGGGCGACATCGCCCTCGGCCCGTCGAGCATCATCGAGTCCATCGCGCAGGCCCGCAAGGCCGCCATGTCCATGGCGAAGGCCCTGGGAAGCCCGACCGCAATGCCCGGTGTCCCGGGCGCGCACTAGGTGCCTTGATGGCGAAAGTTCCCGACCACAGCGCCGTGACGCCCCTGCGCCGCATGGCCGTGGCCCGCGGTACGCTCGCGCTGCGCCCCGCGACCTGCAAGGCCTTGGAGAGCGAAGGCGCGGAGCTTCTCGCAACGGGCAAGGTCGCCGCCATCGTGGCGGCCAAGCGTGCGGGAACCGACGTCCCCACGGCGCTCGGCGTGCACCTGACGGACGCGTTCTGCGACCTCAGCGTCGAGGACAGCCAAGTCGTGTGCACGATGACGGTGCAAGCCGTGGCACGCCAGACCCTTGAGGCGCACGCCTTGGCCGGCTGCGCCGCCGCCCTTCTGGCCCTGTGGGACGCGGCGAAGGCGATGGAACAGGACGCGGACGGGAACTTCCCGGCGGCGAAGGTCACCGGGCTCGGCGTCGTCCAGAACGTGGTCCTCTAGCGCCCCCCAGGGCGAGCACAGAGCGCACAGAGACTGCAGAGTCTCGGTGAACTCTGTGGGCCTGTGCCGGCCCTTGCGAGTCGATTGCCCTACGTCTTTGACTCGCCGGAACTCGTCTCGAGCGCCCGCATCACGGTGACGGCCTGCTTCTTCAAGTCGGCCTTCACGACGTCGTACACCTCGAGCGGCATCTCGTTGGCCTGCCGGGCCAATTCGACTTCCTTGAGCGCCGCGAGGAGGGCGCGCTTCTTGCCCTCGAGGACGGCCGGGGGATCCGCGGCTGCGGCTTCGACGTGGGCGGCGGTGGCGGCCAGTTGCTTGCGGCCCTTCTTCTGCACGATTCCGCGCGAGACCAGCATGGACCAGGCCACCATGCCGAGGGCAAGGCCGACGAGGGCTGGCAGGAGCCAGGCGAGGGGGTTGGCGTCGTCGCCGGCGTCGGACGGTCCGGCGGCCGTCGTGGCGGGATGGATGGCGAACCAGGCGTCCGCGGGCAGGGGGCCGTCGAAGCGGGCGAAGTGGATCACGGAGGTCCCGCTCGTGGAGGCGCCGACCTCGGCGAGGTCGATTTCGGACGTGATGCCGGAACCGGCGGGGACGTACACGATGACTGCGCTGTCGACGGCCTGGGGTGGCGCGCCCAGGGCGAAACCGAACACGGTGGCGGCGGGTTGCCGGGTGACGACGCGGATGGTGCGGTCGCCGCTTGCGGTCTGCGGTTCGATGATGAAGCCCAAGTTGGTGCCCGAAGGCACGTTGCGGCTGCGGGCGCAGTCACAAGTTGCGTTGGCCAGGGTGGAGCCGGCAGGCAAGGCGAAGGTGTACGTGCGCTGCGCCTCGGCGCTCGTGTTGTCGAACTGGACCGTCAGGCGCTGCTCGATGTTCCACACGCCGGCGGTCTCGATGGCGGGCGTCGTGGGGATGTCGCCGAGGGCGGCACGGACCTGGTACGGTTCATCGAACGAAGGGGGCTGGGCCTGGACGCCGGGCAGGACGGTGAGGGTGGCCAGGAGCAGGAAGGCGAAAGTGGTCGTGCGCATGCGGCGCGCGAGGCGGGGATGCCTGAAAAGCCGCACGGCCACCGATTTTCACCGATTGTCACCGAGACCCGCTTGGCACAGAGACCACGGAGATTCACGGAGGCCGTGGCCTGCGCACGGGCACGAGCCTCAGTGGGCTCTGTGTTCTCTGTGCCGACCCATCGCGGCGCCGGCAGGAACAAGGCGCTCGGTGACAATCGGTGGCTCGGGCGCGTTGGCGCCGGGGCCATCGGCCCTACAGGTCGCCGGACTCTTCCCGGCGCGCCTTCTCCTCGGGCGGCAGGAACTTGCTGCTGCAGCCGGCCTTGAACTCGTCCACCTCGTACACCAGAACGCCGTCCGGGACGGGCGTGCCATCCGGCAACGTGGTCGCAAGGCGGCCGGTGAATTGGCTGGGCTTGGGTTGCATGGGGTCCTTCAGCGGCCCGCCGTACAAGGCCCAAACGCGGGGGGTATCGCCGTCGCCGTCGTCGAAAGCCTGGACCGTGAATGCGTCGGCGCCCGTCGTCGTCCACGTGCGTTCCTCGGCCGGGAAGGCAAGGTCGGGGTCCGACGGCAAACGCCGGGTCTCGTTGCGCCAGGCCCAATGCGCGGTCTTGCCGTCCACGTGCACGGTGACCGTCCGGGTGCTGTAGAACGTGGCATCCCCCTGCGTCCAGCTGGCCGTGGTGGCGGTCGTGTTCGACCAGTCGGGGTTGGCGGCGAGCGTGACGCCGGTTGCGCCGGTTAGAGGAATTTGGGGGGGCTGCGGAACGCCGAGCAGGACGTACGAGCCGGAGCCGTGTTTTCCAGGCTGCGCGACGAGGTCCTCGACGCGCCGGACGCTGGCCTCATCCTCGAGGAAGGCGAGGGCGACGACGCCGAGGCCGAGCAGGACGACGGAGAGCCCGATGAGGATCTGGGTGCGTCCGTTCATGCCTTGGGTCGCGCGGGGGCGGCGGGGCCCTTGGCCTTTGCGGTGGCGGCTTCAACGGTGGCCAGGCGCAGTTCCAGGGCCTTGGCGCGGCGCTCCAAGTGCCACAGCAAGGCGGCGATGCCGAGGAACACGGCTGCGAAGGCGAGGAAGAAGGTCGTTGCGTCGTCCATGTCAGGAGCTCCTTGGGTTTGTCATGCGGGTCAGGGGGTTTCGAGGTCGCTCTCCAATGCGGCGATGCGCTCCTCGGCGCGCAGCAGGCGCAGGCGCGACAACCACAACGCGGTGAAGAGCAGGAGGAAGGCAATGGCACTGAAGGCGAGGATCCAGCCCACGACTGGGCCCAGGGCGGCGTCCGGGTTCTTGCCGGGGCCGGCGACGTCGGGGTGCAGGCTGGTGGCGAGCAGCCTGCTGCTCGCGAAGCTCATCGGCACGGCCAGGAACCCGAGCACACCGAAGGCGGCGGACAGGCGGGCGCGGCGCTCGGGGGCGTCGACGAGGCGGCGCAAGGCGAGGTAGGCTGCGAAGACGAACCACAGGACCAGGACGACCAGGACCTTTGGTTCCGAGTACACGGTCACGAGGGCGTTGGCGCCGGCCTCGCTCCATTCCTGGATGCCCCACAGCGTGCCCGTCGCGAGGGCGATGGTGTTGAGGGCGAAGCCGACTTCGGCGGCGGCGCGGGCGGGGGCGTCGTACTTCAGTTGGCGTTCGTTGAGGACGGCGATGCTGAGTGCGAAGACGACGAAGTACGCCGCGAAGGACGCCCAGGCGCTCGCGGGGTGGAAGAAGAGAACCTTGCGCGTCAGGGGCGCGGTCACGTCCGGCTGGTACGACCAGTCGGGGGCCACGAACCAGGTCAGATAGATGAGGGCCGGCCAAGCAACCAGCGTTCCAACGATGGCACCGCGCCGGACCCGGTCCACGGTCTCTTGCCGCATCAGATGGCCCCCCTCGCCGAGAATCGCGCGCGTGGCGCAACGACGCACGTTCGCGGGCCTTCGCGCAATTCGCGGCTCGTGATCGTCGGCATCGTCAATCCCCTTCCAGGACGAAGGGCCACAAGAGCCATGCGACGCCGACAGCGGCGATGTCGTAGCCCGCCATGAGCAGCAGCGGGACCTGCAAGTCTCCCCAGCCGCCCCCTGCCAGGGTCTCGACGGTGGCGCGCACGCCGGCCTGCAGCAGGGGTGCAGCGACGGGCACGAGCAGGACGGGAAGCAGGACTTCGCGCGTGCGCGCCTGCGCGGAGATGGCGCTGGCCAACGTCCCGACGACGGCCAAACCGACGGCCGCAAGGGTGAGGGTCGCCGCGAGGGGCCACGTTGCCTCGAAGGCGAACAGGGCGGCCGCAATGCCGAGGCTCGCCGCCGCAACCACGCCAGCAACCAGGATGTGGATGGCGGTGCGGCTCCAGCCGTGCCAGGCGAGGGGGACGGGGGCGGCGCGCAGGAGCTGGATGGTGCCGCGGTCGAATTCGTTGGCGAAGCCGCGCCCGACGAGGGCGACGGTGGCGAACAGCAGCGGCGTCCACAGCAGCGCCGCAAGGGTTGGGCCGTCGTGCGCGGGGTCCGCGAACAGCGTGGCGAGGAAGGCCAGTGCGACGAGCAGCAAGCCGGCAAGCAGGGCCTCCTTGGAGCGCAGCTCGCGGCGCAAGTCCTTGCCGACGAGGGCAGCGAAGCTCATGCGCGCAGCCCCTCGCACGCCAAGGAATCCACGGGCATCAGGCGGCCTCCAGGCGGCGCTCGCGCAGGCGCACGGTGCGTGCGAGCAGGCGGTTGGCTTGCCCCGGCTCGTGCACGGCCACCAGCAGCGCGCTGCCTGCCGCGCGGCGGCGGCCAAGCAGGTTGCCCAGCCAGGCCTCGCCGTCGGCGTCGAGGGCCGTGAAGGGTTCGTCGAGGACAAGGATGCGCGGTTGCCCCAGCAGGGCGACGGCAAGGGCCGCGCGTTGACGCTGGCCTCGGCTGAGTTGACCGCAAGGACGGTGCGTGGCTGCGGCGAGGCCGGCGTCCGCGAGAACGGCGTCCGGGTCCGCGTCGATGGCGCGCAGGTGAGCCCACAGGCGGACGTGCTCGGCGGGCGTCAGGTCGTCGTACAGGGCGGGTTCCTGGCCGACGTAGGCGATGGCGCGGCGGGCTGCGACGTCGTCGCGCCGAACGGACGCGGCTTGCACCTCCACGACGCCTTGGTCGGGCGGGCTCAGGGCTGCCGCGATGCGCAGCAGCGTGGACTTGCCCGAACCGTTGGGGCCGAGGACGGCGACGGCCTCCCCGGCGTGGACCTCGAGGTGGACGTCGCGCAGGACGTTGCGGCCGGCGAAGGCCTTGTTGACGCCGCGCAGGCGCAGCATCACCCCACGCGACGTTGGCGGATTGTCCGATGGTTCGCTTTCGCCGGCGGGGACGCCAGGCCCCTTGGCTTCGCCGCTTCGAGCCGTGATTGCGATCACGGCTCGAAGTGGCTCCGGATGAGTGCGTTCTCGGCCATCTGCATCCTCTTGTGGACTGCGGCCTTGGAGACGCCGAAGGCCTCGGACAGGTCCTCCATGGTCACGGCGCGCGGGTCCGAGTAGTAGCCCATGGCGATGGCCATCTTCAGGACTTCCTGTTGGCGTGGCGTGAGGACCTTGGCGCGGGCCTTGAGGCGCAATTCGGGTTGGTATTCCCCGACGTGCAGGAGCTTGAAGTCGTCGGCGGGGACGACTTGGCGCATGTGCTTGGTGAACTCGTTGAAGGCGTGCAGGCCCGCGGGATTGGGGCTCATGACGGCGATGAGGATGTAGCCGCCCTCGACGATGACGGGTTGGAACACGGTCTCGGGCCCGAGCATGCGCAGCGTCAGCTGGATGGGGTCGTGCTTCTGGTAGTACGTCAGCACCGTCGTGGAAATCTCGACGGAGGCGTACGACTCGTTCTCGCTCAGCACGCCGAAGGAGCCGTAGCGCTTGGCGAACTGCCCGGTGAGGAAGCGGGTGCGCGTGACCTTGTCCGCGAGGATGGTGACGATGGCCTTCTCGACGGGCGCGGCGGCGGAGGGTCGCAGGAGGCTCACCACGAGCCGCACCTCGGGGTGCTCCGCGGTGAACTGGCACAGCAGGTTGTCGTCCGAGCGGATCTTGAAGACGTACTCCGTCAGCCCGTTCACGGCCCTGGCCCCCGCATGAAACGGGGGAGGTAGGCTGGCCTAAAAAGTGGACCGGCAGACCCTCTGCGTTGGCATGTCAACGCCTGGAGGGCACGAAATCGATGTTTAGGCTCTCCGAAAGTTGACTTGTCTCGCCCCCCGGCAAGCATGGTTTTTGTAGTGCTCCTGGTGCCACGACCCGTGCTTCGCCGCGTCCTCATGGCCGCCCTCCTGGTGGCCGCCGCCGTTTCCGGCTGCTCGGACGCCAAGCTCCCGGCGAGCGATGCACCCGTGTCCCACGGCATGACAATCGTCGGGCTCGTGCAAAACGAGACGTTCGCCCCGGTGGCCGGCGCCCATGTGGCCCTGCGCCTCACCGACCAGGCGACGGTCACGGATGCGGGCGGCCTGTTCTCGTTCCATGACCTTCTCCTTGCCCCGTACCTCGTCGACGTCGTGGCGGAAGGCTACACCAACGCGACCCTGAACGCCGAACCCCGCGACAACGTGTCGCTCAGCTTCGTCCTCGTCCGACCCGGGCCGCTCGTCCCAGAGCCAGTCGTGCTGCACTTCCAAGGCAGCTTCCAATGTGCCCTCGAGGCGTTCATCATCACGCCATCCTGCGACACGCTCCTTGACGAAGGCAACCTCTCGGTGTTCGAGGACATCTCCACGTTCGACTTCGGCCTCAACCCGCAGTGGTCCGGCGTCGTCGTGGACGTCGACTTCGCGGAGCACCCGGGCCTCGATGGCTTGCGCGTGACCGTGCAGGGCCGCAACGACGCCGACCAACTCAACGCCTACGAGCAATACGGACGCTTCCACGGCAGCGACCCGTTCACGTTCCTGCTGGAGCCAGGACGGGAGTACCCCGACGGCGCCAAGGCCATGCCCGAGAACGCCACAGCACTGCAACTCGAGGTCTATCCCCATGGCCACGGCTGGCATGCCCTGTGCACGCCGCCGGCCCCGGACATCCAGCCGTGCCCGCTTGGCGTCGGCTTCGCACTAAGCGTCCAGTTCGACCTGTACGTCACAATCTTCTTCGTCGACCCCGCCCCGGCGGGCTATTCCCTGCTGGCGTGACCCATGCGCGCCGCCCTCGTCGTCGCGGTTTGCCTGCTGGCCTGCGTCGCCGCCGGCCTGGGTGCCAGTCGCCTGCGCCCGGAAGTGGACTTCGTGGACACGGTCCCACAAGACGAGCCAGGACTGCAGGAGTACCGCGCCCTCCTCGAGCGCCTCGACGGAGTGCGCTTCGTGGCCGTGCACATGCCAGCCGCCGAAGGCCTGCCGGCGGGAGCGCTGCGCTCCGATGCCGCCTTCGACGCGCTCGTCCTGGAGCAACGCGACCTCACCGAGCACCTGCAGCGCGAGTTCCCCGGCGCCTTCAGCCACACGCTCTCCGTGTACGAAGCCATGCGGCAGGGAAATTACATGCTGCAGAAGATCGCCACCGCGGGCAACCCGCCGGACTCGGCCTACGCCCTCCCATCGGACCCCGCGAGCCAGCGTTCCGTCCGCGACGAGGTGCGCGGTGACGCCGGCCGCGACGTGCTGGCTGCGGACGGCAGCAGCGCGCTCCTGCTGGCGTTCCTGACCACGCATGACCAGGACGAGGCCCGCGCCTTGTCCGGCGACATCGCGGACTCGGTCGCGGCCTGGGACCGAAAGTCAACTGGATCCCGCGTCACCAACGACGCGCAAGCAAGCGGCCTGCTCGTCGCGGCGCACGCGACCGACCAGCGCAACCGCCACGACTTGGCCACCTGGGGGCTGGCATCGACGGCGGCCGTCACGATTGCGACCCTGCTCGTCGTGCGCCGTCCGACGAACGTCCTCATCGCGGCCGTGAGCCTCGCCGCCGCCACCCTGTGGACGTTCGGCCTCGTGGGGGCCTTCGGAATTCCCATTTCCTTCCTCACGATCTTCCTCGCCCCCCTCGTCACCGGCGTTGGCGTGGATTACGCCATCCACCTCCTACAACGCTACGAAGAGGAACGCGACGTGGGCAACGACCGCGCCCATTCGCTGCGAACCGCCCTGCGCACCAACGGGCCGGCTGTGGCCGTGAGCGCCGGCGTCACGGCGGGCGGGTTGCTTGTCCTCCTTCTCGTCCCCAACCCGCTCTTCGCGCAGATGGGACTCGTCGCGGCGCTCGGCATCGCCTGCGGCCTCGTCGCCAGCCTGACCCTCGCGCCAGCCCTGCGGGCGGTTCTGCCCGAGCGCCGCCGGCGCGCACCACGCCCGCCCCGCATCGGACCCGCCGTCGCCGCCGTCGGCTCGTGGAGCCTACGCCACCCAGTCGTCGTCTTCGGCCTCGTCGCCGTCCTCACGGCCGGCGCCGCCTTCGCCGCCGCCACGCAGACGCGCCTGGAACCGGGCTCCTCCGCGACGGAAGTCCCCGCCGACGACCCGCTCATCGTGCTGCAGCGCCGCATCGAGGCGGAGTACGGCTCCTTCCAGCGCGCATACCTGGTCGTCGAAGGCGACTTGACGCAGCCGCACGCCTTGCAGTCGCTGCTGGTCGCCACGTCGCGCGTGACCCAGATTCCGTTGGCGACCGAGGCGTCCAGCATCACGGACCTGCTCGTCTCCGACGATGCGACCGACCAAGGCTTGCTCGACATCCTGCTCGGGACGGCCCAGTCACCGAGCGACGAGCAGCGCCTCCCGCAGACCGAGGTCGAGGCCCGCGAGGACCTGCAGGCCCTCTTCGACGACCCCCTGTGGCGCACCATTGCGCCCTTCACAATCGACCGCGAACCCCGCGCGGAGGACCCAACCATGTTCGACTACCCGTTCGGCGTCGTCGCCTTGAAGCTCGAGCCGACGCAGGACCGCGAAGCTCTCCTCGCCTTCCGCGACGCCCTGCGCGCGGAGGCCGCCATGCTGCAGGAGGCCTTGGGGCCCGACTACCACGTCGCGGCCGCAGGTGCGCCCCTCAACCGCGTGGCCGTCGTCGAACAGACCCCGGACAACGTCCGCCTCGCCACCGTCGGCGTCGGGGCCGTCGTTCTCGCGGGGCTTTCGCTGTCGTGGATTGCGCGCCGCGGCGGCCTGCGCACCGCCGTGCTTTGCACCCTCGTCGTCCTCACGGCCGCCCTCTGGCTGCTGGCGTCCATCCCGCTGCTCGACGCGACCTACCGGGGCCTCGCTCAAACGGGTGCGCCGCACAACTCGGCCGCCCTCACGGACATGTTCCTGCTCGCCTTCGCCATCACCATCGCCGTCGGCGTCGACAACCTCGTGCACATCGCGCACAGGGATTGGGAGAACCGAGCCGCGGGCTTGCCCGCAGCGGTGGCTCGCACGGATGCCCTCACGCACGGCGGCGGTGCCGTCGTGGGCACGAGCCTGACGACGTTCGTCGCCTTTGCCGTCCTGTCGGGCGTGTACTTCCTGCAGAGCAAGAACCTCGCCATCCTCACGGCGCTCGGCGTGCTCTACACGACGCTGCTCACAGTTTTGCTGGCGCCATGGATCCTCAAGGCGAAGGGCGCCAAGTCATCCGGCTGGTTGCCGTAGCATCTGAGCACAGATTGCACAGATGAGTTTGGAACTTGACGGGGAACCCCCCCCCCGGGAATTTCACAGATTCGGCGACTGCAGCGCCCGTTCATTGCCGCACAAGTCAGCCGTCTCCGACGACGACTCCGGCCACGACCACCAGCCGAGAGAATCCATGCGCGGCGCCGTGTTCCCATGCGCCTTGTTGCATGAGCGCGTCCAAGGAGTCGTCGGAAGACGTTCTCCGCCAGTGCGGTTTGAACAATCATCTGTGCAATCTGTGGAACCCACGCAGACGAACTGCTCGATGCGTCAGCTAATGCACACCGCCGACGGGGTGGTGTACGCCCTTCCCCTCGGCCACGACGCCCACGACCTTCACTTCATAGGACACGGACTTCGCCAATTGCGCGACGGCCTTCTTCGCGGCCGACTTGGGCACGACGACGACGAACCCCATGCCCATGTTGAACGTCTTGTACATCTCGTGGTCCGCGACGCCCCCGAGTTGCTGGATGCGCCGGAAGACGGCGTGCACGGGCATCGGGTCCGTGATTTGGTAGGCGACGTCCTGCTTGATGCGGCGGATTTTGCGCAGGCCGGAGCCGGTGACGTGGCTGAGGCCGTGCACGGGGATGCCGGCGCGCAGGAGGCCGAGGACTTCCTTGACGTAGATGCGCGTGGGTTCGAGCAGCACTTCGCCGATGCTCTTGCCCTTCACTCCGCGGTCCTCGGGCCAGGGCCAGGGGTCGGTGTACTTGTGGCCGGCGCGTTCGAAGGCCTTGCGGGCAAGGGAGTAGCCGTTGGAGTGGATGCCGGTGGAGGCGAGGCCGATGAGCACGTCGCCGGGGGCGATGGCGGTGCCGTCCACGATGGCGTCCTTGCGCACGTGGCCGAGGCAAGTGCCGGCGAGATCGAAGCCCTTGATGACGCCCGGGAGGCTGGCCGTTTCGCCGCCGATGAGGCTGCATTCCGCCTGGCGGCAACCCTCGTTCAGGCCGATGCCGATTTGGCGCGTGAATTCAGGGGCGGGGTCCTCGACGGCCAGGTAGTCGACGAAGGCGAGCGGTTCGGCGCCAACGCAGATGCAGTCGTTGACGTTCATGGCGACGCAGTCGATGCCGACCGTGTCCCATTTCTTGATGGCGTTGGCAATCTCGACCTTGGAGCCGACGCCGTCCGTGCACAGCACGAGGGCCTGGTCCGCGCCGAAGTCGACGAGGCCGGCGAAGTGGCCGATGCGACCCAGCGGGGCACCGAAGCCCTTGCGCGTGAAGTTGACCATCCCGGCTAGGGCCTCGATGGCCTTGTCTTCCTTGTGAATGTCAACGCCCGTTGCAGCGTACGTGAGTGCGCCGCTGCGGGCGTCCGACGCGGCCGTCGGGCTGCGTCCCTGGGAGATGCCCGTCGCGGCTTTCGCCGCGACGGCCATCGGGCTCGTGGCCTGCGCCATCTGCGATGCGTCGAGCCGGACCTCGAAGGCCGGGCCGGAAAGGTCCGCCTCCTGCGGCTTGTGCACGACGGGGCGCCGCACGACGACGCCCTTGGGGGCCGGCGATGCGCGCTTGGCACCGTTGCGGCCCGCGGGCGCCTTCGCGGTCGCCTTGCGGACGCCTCGTGCGGGCTTCGCCGGCTTCCGCGCTGCGCGGCCGGGCTTGGCAGGCTTGCGCACGCCCTTGCCGGCCTTGCGGGCGACGGGGCGGCGGGAGGCCTTCGCCTTCGAACGAGCCGGCTTCGCCTTGGCGCGGGCCTTGGGCACGCTGCCGGCCAGATTCTCCTCCTTCAAAAGGGCGCCTCGCCGGCTTCCGGTGCGGCCCCCCGCCTGACTCGGGCCGCGAATTGCGCGAATCAACGCGGACCTGCCCGATTGATCGGGGTTCGCCGCATCTGAAAACCCGCTGTTGCCGCGCTACACAATCTGCGAAATGGCGCAGCCCTGACCAGGGTCTGCAAATCTGCGGCTACGCCTTCACTTCGACCGCTTCCGCCGCCGGGTACAGGTGGCCGAAGGCTTCGCGCTGCTTGTCGAGGATGATGCGGCGCTTGAGCTTCAGGCTGGGCGTGAGCTCGCCGGAGTCGACGGTCCACTCCGCAGGCAGGATCCAGAACTTCTTGATCTGCTCATAGCGGCTCAGCGTCTTGTTGACGGCCTCGACTTCGCGCTCGATGAGGCTGACCACGCGTTGGTCGGCCACGAGGCGGGGCTTGTCCTCGCGCCCGATGCCGTTGGCCAACGCGAACTTCTCGAGGGCGTCCCAGTCGGGGACAATGAGGGCCGCGATGTAGTTGCGGTCGTCGCCCACGACCATGGCCTGGCCGACGTGCACTTGCATCTTCAGGGCGTTCTCGATGGCTTGTGGCGGGACCTTCTTGCCGTTCGACATCACGATGATCTCCTTCTTTCGGTCCGTGATGAAGAGGTATCCGTCGGCGTCGACGTAGCCGATGTCGCCCGTGTGGAACCAGCCGTCGCGGTCGAAGCACTCCTTCGTTGCGGCGTCGTTCTTCCAGTAGCCCTGAAAGACGTTCGGCCCCTTGAAGCAGATTTCGCCCTCCGGGAATGGCCGCGGCTTGGCGGGCTCCCACTCGTTGCTGTCCAGGTGCACCTGCACGCCGGGGATGACGCGGCCCACGCTGCCGAAGCGCATCTGCTGCGGCAGGTTCACGTTGCACACGGGCGCCGTCTCGGTGAGCCCGTACCCTTGAAGGATGGTGATGCCCGCGGCCCAGAAGAATTCCTCAATGTCCCGGCTGAGCGCGGCGCCGCCGGAGACGAAGAAGCGCAGGCGGCCGCCGACGCGTTCCTTGAGCTTGTGGAAGACCAGGCGGTCGGCCAGCCCGACGCGCTTGGCCAGGCCTGGCGGCAGCGGCTCGTTGCGCTCGCGGTAGACGTTGGCGGCGCGTCCCTGCTCGATGGCCCAATGGAAGATGCCGCGCTTGATGAGCGACGACTTCGACACGGAGTCCTGGATGCGGGCGTAGATCTTCTCGTACAGGCGCGGCACCGCCATCATGATGGTCGGCTTGGCGATCTGCATGTCGTCCGTCAGCGTGTCGATGCTGCGCGCGAAGACGACCTTGGCCCCCAAGCCGTAGGCGCCGAAGTGGCCGCCAGTGCGTTCGAAGACGTGCGAGAGCGGCAGGAAGGACAGGAAGACGTCCTCGGGGCCGACCTGGACGAGGTTCATTGCGGCGGCGTTCGAGGCGAAGTTGCCCTGCGTCAGGACGGCGCCTTTGGGGTCGCCGGTCGTGCCCGACGTGTAAACGAGGCTCGCGATGTCCTCGGGGGAAATTTTTGCGGCAATGGCGTCGAGTTTCTTCGGGTTCTCGGTCCCCCAGGCGCGGCCGTCGGCGATGAAGTCCGCGTAGGACACGACGCCGGGGTCCTGCGCTTGACCCTGAATCAAGACGATGGCCTTGACGCCCTTCATCATCGAGCGCACGGCAAGCACGCGGTCCAGGATGGCCTGGTCCTGGACGAAGAGGACGCGGGCGTCGGCGTTGTTCACGATGTAGGCGCCCTTGTCGGCCGTGAGGGTGTCGTAGATGGGGACGGTCACCCAGCCGGCGGTCTGGTTGGCGAAGTCCACTTCGGCCCATTGCGGGCAGTTGCGCGACCAGATGGCCACGCGTTCGCCTTTCTTGACGCCGAGCGCCAGCATGCCGTGGGCGACGTCGCGGACGGCTTGACCGAATTCGGCGTAGGTGCGCGACCGCCACGTGCCGCCCTCGTGCCACTGCTGGGCAGGTCGGTCGGCGTACTTGCGCGCGGGGGTCCAGAACAGCTCACACAGGGTCGCGTACGTTGCCAAGGTCGTCCTCCCGGGCCAACCAGCCGGCGCTATGAAAAGCGTGCGGGCCCGGCTCCCGGGCACAACGGCCGCGCCGGCAAGGCCCAACCCGACAGGCCCCGCTGGCGGCAGCGCGCCCGTCGTTCGGCAATGCCTTCAACGGCGCGGCGGCTGCCTGCTCGTGGAAGTGGACCCGGCCACGCGTGACGCGCGCGCGAACTACCATTTCCTCACGAGCGCCATCGTGCCGCGCCCGGTGGCTTGGGTCACGACGCTCGACCCGGCCACGGGCGTCGTCAACGCGGCGCCGTTCTCGTGGTTCAACGCCGTGTGCGCGGATCCGCCGATGGTCATGCTGGCCATTCTGGAGCGCTCCGATGGCTCGCCGAAGGACACCGTGCGCAACCTGCGCGCAAGCGGCGAATTCGTGGTCAACGTCAGCCCCAAGGCCCTCGTGGCCGAGATGGTGCAGTCGTCCGCGGACTACCCGCCGTCCGTGTCCGAGATCGATGCCGTGGGGCTCGCAACTGTTCCCAGCCGCAAGGTCAAGCCGCCGCGCCTGGCGGCGAGTCCGGTGCACCTGGAGTGCCGCCTTGCCCAGGAGATTCCGCTCGGCCGCAGCCAGAAGGTCAGCCTCGTCCTCGGCGAGGTCGTGCACATCGCGGCCGACGACGCCGTTGTGGATGCGCGCGGCAACATCGATCCCGCCAAACTGACGCTGGTGGCGCGCATGGGCGGCTCGGAGTACGTGGACACGCAAGCCTTCTTCACGGTGAAGCGGCCGAAGCAAGGTGACGGCTTGCGCACCGGCGAAGTCCGGCCCTAGCAACGCCTCGGCCGCAGCTTCAATTGAACCGATTCAGGCCGGCGCGCGTTCGGTGAGTCACGCAAGGCCAACGACTTCCGACGACGACTCCGACGGCCACCAAGCCAAGAACCTCGACGCCCCGCGCCCACGACGGCGCCCGTTCCTGGGCGCCTTCACGGCGCCGGTTCCGGAACGAGGCTCCCCACGATGCGGGCACCATGGTCGATGCGCAATTCACGGATGCGGCCGGAGGCGTCACCACGGAACCGCAGGGCTCCTCGCGGCTCCCAGTGGCCCTCGCCGCCGCCCAACTCCATGATGACCGGCTCGTTGCCGAGTTGGGCCATGCGGGCCACGAGGTTGGCATCCTGGGTGAATTCCCGCTCGAGGGCCTCCCGCATGGCCTTCGGGCCTTCACCAACCCACTCCCCGTCGCAGAAGCAGGGGGCGTCGGCTGCGGCCTGCAGGGCGATGTTGTCGAGGTCCCTTCCGTTGAAGGCGCAGGCGTGCATTCGAATCAAATCGCGCTCAGCGCTCGACATGGGAACCAATCAAGCAATCGGCCTTCCCGCTATATCAGGGGGGAACACGAACCGGTTCAGGGGGCACCCTGATGCGGCTAGGACGGCGGGGTGGTCCCGTTGCCGCCCGGGGCTTCGGATTCTGCAATCCCGGCGGCGTCCCGGTACTGGTCCCAGATGTCGTTGCCGGCGCCTTGGCAGGCCTTGGCCTGGATGAGCACGTAGGGCCAATGCGTGACGGAGCACTCCTGGTACGCCAGCCGCGTCGCCACGTTGCCGGCCAGATCGTCGCGCACGGAGAGGACGGTGACGTCGGTCGCGTTCTCGACCACCCACTGCCATCCGGCGAAGGCGGCGCGGTCGAGGGGCGCCCGCGTCGTCGAGAGGGTGTAGACGCGGTCCGCCTGCTCGGACAAGGGGTAGTAGAGGAAGGAGACTTCGATGTCGAGGGCCATCCAGGTGCTGCGCTCGTCGGCGCCGGGGATGGCAATCAAGTCGGCGAGTCCGTCGTCCCGGATGAGCTCGAACTCCTGCACGCGCTGCAGGTCCCATTGGCCGCGCCCCGTGAGCGGGGTCGCGAGGCCCTGGTTCCATTCGCTTTCGATCGGAACGAAGACCTGGACGCCGACGAGGCCGACCAAGGCCAGGCTGAGCAGAGGAACCGCCCAACGGCGAGGCCCCTGCACTCCCGCCCGGGATGCGTCGAGCGCGGCGGCCGCGGCGAGCACGGTGAAGCTCGCGGGCAGGACGTAGTACCAGAACTCCATCGCCTTGTCCTGCGTGTAGTGATAGAGCAGGAAAAACGCCGGCCAAGCCAAGGCCACCAGCGTGAAGCGGGTCGTGGCGGGGCGCAGGAGGCCGAGGAGCGGGATGGGCGCGAGCCAGAGGAGGAGGAAGAGGGACTCCATCATCTCGGCGCCGGAGCCCCCGGGCCGGAAGCCGGGAAAGATCGCGCCCGGGACTTGCATGGAGACCCAGAGCGGAAGGAACGCCAGGGGCACGCCGGGGAGAAGCCAACGGGCAAAGGGCCCCAGGCGCGGCGGCCACAGGCGGGCCCGCCGACCGTCGGCGTCGCGCCAGCAGGCAAGCACGATGAGCGTGAGTGCGGTCACGAAGGCGACCTCCTTCACCCACGTCGCCGCCCAGAGGAGGACGGCGGTTGCTGCGGGTCGGCCGTGCTGGGCCGTGATGAGGGCCGCGAGGATGAGGGCCAGGACCAGCGAGTCCGGCAGGAACATGACTCCCCACGGCAGCAGGATCGGGTGGACGGCGAGGATGACTGCGGCAGTCACGGCCGCGACGCGCCCGACACCGAGGCTGCGCAGGAGCCAGGCACCGAGGGCCGGTACGGTGGAGACCAGCACGATGTGGGCGGCGCGGTACGCGGCGAACGAGTGCGCCGCGAATGGAAAAAACGGCAGCGCCAGCAGGGGTCGTTGCCAGAAGAACCACGACAGGTCCAGGGGCGGCGCGTTCGGGTCGAAGGTGAAGACGTTGGAGACCGAGTGCCACAAGTTGCGGGCGACGAAGTAGTGCCAGGTTTCCGCGATGTAGGGCTGCGCGCTGCGCAGGTCCCACCGGAACGAGAAGGCCAGGACGTACAGCAAGGCCAGGAGGAGCCAGTCGAGGTTCTCGAGGCGAGTGGCCACCCGACCCGGTTGCAGAAGGCTTGTCCAACGGCGCGGGACGACCACCTCATTGCCCGCGCCGACCACCACGCCGACGCCAATTCCGGGTCCGCTTCAAGGCTTTGGACGCGCACCCGTTCGGGGTTGCATCGGCGGGGGACGAATCCGCAAGAGTCGGATCCGAGAAGGAGGAAAGTGGGCTCGACCAGATTTGAACTGGTGATATTCACCATGTCAAGGTGACGTCATAACCGCTAGACCACGAGCCCGTGGCCGAGGGGACTTGCAGCGCAATCAAAGGCGCCGTCCCATCGTGTGCTCCTGCATCGAGGCGGGAGCCGCAAGGCGGCCGACAAAAGGGTGTCATATAACCGCTTCTGAGCAGAAGCCCACGCCACGAGTTCCTGGCCCCGACCACCCAACGCCTTCCGACGCCGACGTCCGCCGCTTGCAACCCCCCGCCCCCGACGAAGCCGCAGAGTTCGCAGATGCCCACAGATTGCCTCGATGGCTCTGCGAGACGCTTCGGTGCTGCTGCGTCGGCGTCACGGCGCCTGGCACCACCAATTGCTCGTTGCTGGCGTCGAAGTCGTCGTCGGATGGAGGTTGACGTGCGTGGCAATGAACGGGCGCGGGCGGCGACCGCCCTGCCGCATGCCGTGTGGCGCGCACTCATCGTCGGCCGAGCGCCGCCTCGAGGCGGCGCGAGGCGGGCCTGCCCAGTCAGTGCGGTGAGGCGATGGAATCGCCGAACCGCACGCATGGGGGTTCAGGGGGCCCGCAGGGCCCCCTAGCCCAGGTGAACAACGAAACGCGTGAGGCCTCGAAGAGGCCGACGCGTTTCGTTAGACGTCGTCTTCTTCGTCGCGCCCGCCCGACAAGTCGGCTTTGCGCCACTGCGTGAAGACGTCCTCGATGCGGGCCTTGAGGTCCTTGCGGGCCATGCGCACCATGGAGCGGGCGCGGCGCAGGTCCTTCGAGGCCTCCTGGAATGCCTCGGAGTCGGCGAGGTAGCCGTTGATGACGCTGAGGGGTTCCTCCCACTTGATGAGGTCCTTGACGTCGCTGACCTTCTCGTCGAGGGCTTCCTTGGCGAGTTGCAGCATGTCGCCCGCCATCTCCGTGAAGGACGCAACCTGCTCGTCCTTGCTGGGCTCGTCCTTGCCGACCTCTTCGCCGGCCTGCTGGGCCTCGAAGGATACGACGGCGTCGGTGAGCTTCTTCTTGACGTCGCGCAACTGGACGCGGAACTCCTTCACCTTGGGGTCGGGGACGGCTTCCGTGTCGGCGAGGAAGTTGTCGAGGGCCGTGATCTGGTTGTCCCACATGTACATCAGCTCCTCCTTGCCGACGGGGCGGCCGACCAGTTCGTTGGCGTTCTTGAGGTGCGCCTCGGCCTGGCGGAGGGCTTCCTGCGGGTCCATTGCATCCAGGGGACCGTCGTCTTGGCCATAAAGGGCGCGGCCCGCTGCTCGGCTTGCCCGGGTCGCTCACCGGTAGACATTGGACCGGTGACCGAAGCGCGTGAACAGGAGCTCGAACCCATCAATCTCGTAGATTCCCCGATACTGGCCTACGCGCAGCTTGCGAGCCTTCGGCAGACCTTCAAGGGGCTCTGTGTGACAACCCGGCCGCGCCGTCCAGGGATCCTCTTGCAATTTGGCGAACGCCATGCGGAACCTGGCGCAAACCTGGGCTGGCAAGTGGTCAAACTCTCGAGCTGCTGCCGGGGTGGCATTGACCTGGAACGGTGTCATCCTACCGACCGAAACGTCCGGACTTCTCATTCCAGGGAATGCGTTGCGCGTCCTTGACCTGGCCCAAATGCCACGCGATGAATCGAGCCGTCGGCGTCTCATCCATGAAATCGTTCAGCACGTCGTCGTACGTCTTCCCACCCACTTTGTAGGAACGAAGCCGCCGGAGGGTCTCAGGCTTGACGGGGACCGTGGTGAAAGTGACGTTGCGGGTTTGCGCCTTGACCATGATAGTCATTACTGTCATGAACGTAATGACCTTTGCGCCATAGTTCGATGGGCCACGCGCGAGCGCAGCGATGCGCGGCTGGGCGGCCGCAGGCCGCCCACGAATGGACGCGAGCCTGCGAGCGCCCAGAGGTCGGCCGTCAGTCGTGGCTTGCTGAGCGCTGGGTCCGAGCGAAGCGAGGAGCCCGGCGCTCAGGCGTAGAGCTCGGCGCCCGTCGCTTGGGTCGCCAGCTTCAGTTCGCCCTTCTCGTACTTCTTGACGGCGGCGAGGAAGTCCTGCTGCTCGATGCTGGCGCGCTCGTTGCGGATGGCGCGCATGCCGGCCTCGGTGCAGATGGCCTGCACGTCGGCGCCGGAGATGCTGCCGGTTCGGTCCACGACGGCCTTGACGTCGACGTCGGCGTGCAGCGTCATGCCCTTGGTGTGGATGCGGAAGATCTGCTGCACGGCCTCGGGGGTCGGCAGGGGGACATCGATGATGCGGTCGAAACGGCCGGCGCGCAGCAGGGCGGGGTCGAGGATGTCGCTGCGGTTGGTGGCGGCCAGGATGCGCACGTCGCCGCGCGGCTCGAAGCCGTCGAGTTCCGCCAGGAGTTGCATGAGGGTGCGCTCGACTTCGCGGTTGGAGCTGGTGCCGTCGTCGGTGCGCTTGGCGCCGACGGCGTCAATCTCGTCGATGAAGATGATGCTGGGGGCCTTCTCCTTGGCAAGTTGGAAGACTTCGTGCACGCGGCGGGCGCCTTCGCCGATGAACTTCTGCACGAGTTCGCTGGCCACGAGGCGGATGAACGTGGCGTTGGTTGCATTGGCGACGGCCTTGGCGAGCAGGGTCTTGCCGGTGCCGGGCAGGCCGCGCAGCAACACGCCCTTGGGTGGGCTCACGCCGAGTTTCTTGAACAGGTCGGGCTTGGTAAGCGGGTATTCGACGGTCTCGCGCACCTGCTGCAGGACGTCCTCGAGTCCGCCGATGTCCTTGTAGGTCACGGCGGGCTTCTTCGTGATCTCCGTTGCGAGGACCAGGGAATCCTTGCTGGAAGGCAGGATTCCGACGACGGTGAGGTTGGCCTGGCTCAGGGACACGCGGGTGCCGGGGGTGAGCTTGGCGCGGTCCACGAAGTCGGCGACGGGGACGACGAAGTTGGGCCCGGTGCTGGACTTGATGACGACGCGGCCGTCGACGAGGGTGTCGAGGACGGAGCCCACGACGAGCGGGGGGTGTTTGACCTTCTCGAGCTCGACCGTGAGACGCTGGACCTCACGCGTCATGCTGCGGACCTCGTCGCGCAGGTGCTTGACCTCGGTCGTGGCCTTGCGCTTCTCGTCGCGCAACTCGGCGTTGCGGGTCTCGAGGTGGCTGAGGCGGGCCTCGGGCGCCACCGGCAGGGGCTCCGCGTCCGCCTCGTCCTGGGCGTCGGCTGGAGGGGCCTTGCGGTCAGCCATCTCAATCGTGTTCATATGGAGGCGGGCTTTGAGGGTTGCCGTGCAAAGGCCCCCCTTCCCTTTGGGGGGGTCAGGTGACTTCCATGCAATGCGAAATGTGCGGCAAGACCGTGGCCACGCGCCGGTACATGGTCGACAAGACCGTGATGAACCTCGGCATCGAGTGCTCGAAGTACGGCCAGCCGCTTGACGGCACGGCCGCCCCAGGAACCGCCGCGTCGATGCACCAGAACCTGGAGCGCCGCGCCGCCCGCGACGCTCGCCCGTCGGTGTTCGACGCCCAAGGCTCCATGGTCCTGGTGTCCGACTACGGGCCGAAGATCCACAAGGCCCGCGAAGCCAAGGGCCTGAGCCACGAGCAGCTCGGCAACAAAGTGTCCGCCCGCGTGCCGGAACTGAAGCACATCGAGGCCGGCAAGCTGCGCCCGTCCGACGATGTCACGAAGAAGCTCGAGAAGGAGCTCGGCATCACGCTCATGGAGAAGGTCGAGGGCCCGGCTCCCGTCGTCTCTGGCCAAAAGAAGGGCCCGTCCGCCGGGCTGACCATCGGCGACCTGCTGCGCGACGCCATGGACCAGAAGGCAGCCGGCAAGTCCGCGGGCAAGTCCGCCAAGAAGTGACCCCCATGCCCGTCGTCGAGACCCAAGACGTCTTTGCGCAATGGCTCAAGGCCGGCCAGGTTGCGGCGGACGCACTCAAGCTTGGCCGCAAGCTGTGCGTGCCCGGCGCGAAGCTCGTCGACGTCGTCCACGGCGTTGAGCAGTCCATCCGCGACCAAGGTCTCGGGCAAGCGTTTCCATGCACGCTCTCCATCGACTCCGTCGCGGCGCACTGGACGCCAACGCACGACGACCCGACCGTGCTGAAGGAGGGCCAGCTGGTGAAGCTCGACTGCGGCGCCGAACTCAACGGTGCGCTCTCGGACAATGCGGTGACCATCGAAGTCGGGGGCACGGATCGCTACAAGCGTCTCATCGAATGCAGTGAGGCCTGCCTGAAGGAGGCCGTCGCCATCATCGGGCCCAACGTCGACCTCGGCACCGTCGGCGCCGCCGTCGAGCTCACCGCCAAGGACTTCGGCTTCAAGCCCATCCAGAATCTGACCGGCCACAGCCTGGAGACCTACGTCCTGCACGCCGGACTCACCGTGCCCAGCGTGCCCATGAAGGTCAACCGCCGCCCGCGCATCGGGGATGTGCTTGCCTGCGAGCCGTTTGTGACGGACGGGCAGGCTGGGCGCGTCGAGAACTCCGGGCCGGGCAACATTTACCACTTCCAACGCTCGAAGCCGCTGCGCATGCCGAGCACGAAGCGGCTGCTGGCGTCCATCGAGAAAGCCCACCCAAAGCTGCCGTTCGCGGAGCGCTGGATGACTGGTGCCCTCGAACCCAACAAGCTCGGCTTCAATCTGCTGCAACTGCAGAAGGAGGCGCTCATCAAGCACTACCCGGCGCTGAGCGAGGCGTCCGGCGGCATGGTGGCGCAGACGGAGGGGACGCTCGTCATCACGGAAGACGGGTGCGTCATGACGACGAAGCCTTCGAACTGACAAACGTCAGTGCACAACGTTGGGTGACGGCCAACTGGCAAACGCCAGTTGACAACGTTGGGTGACGGCGGGGGCGCTCGCTTCGCTCGGCCCCCGGGAGAACCCGGTTCGGCGCCGGCGCTTCGCGTGCCGGCGGCCAAATCCCTGTCGCCGTTTGCGCGCGGTGGGCCGCCTGATCGCGCGCGTTCCTCCTCGAGAACATCCAGCGTCTTGTGCCCCCGACGGCGTCCGCGCCAAGCAAGATCATTCGAAGCGCCGCGCGAAGCGCGGCGAGGGGGGGCCCCCCCCCCCCCCC
>JBBSVQ010000010.1:129259-178116 GCA_038046725.1 Thermoplasmatota archaeon
CCCGAGGCGGCGCCCCGCGCCGCCAAGGTCCGTCAGCATCGGTGAGCCGTCGTCGCCACCGTCGGGGGCACAAGGAGGTTGACGGGTGTGGAGGCCCAGAACGGGCGCGGTCGCAGGAAGCCTGCGCTGTGGCCGGGCAAAGGCCCTCAAAGCGAGCAAAGGCCGTAAGCCGGAGGCCGAGCGCCGCGAGAGGCGGCGCGACCCACTCAACAGGGCTGGCCTGTGTCGGGCGGCTGAGCAAGGCGAGGCCGCCCAGTGCAGTCCAACGTGATCGACCTTCGTTTGAAGGTCGCGGGCCTGCCAATCAGTGCGGTGAGCGCTGGAAGCGCGAACCGCACGCATGGGCGCGCTTCGCGCGCCAAGCCGACGGCGCTGATGCGCCCTCGGCCGTGGTCCAGGGGGCCCGCAGGGCCCCCTAGCCCAGGTGAACAACGAAACGGGTTCCGAGCGAAGCGAGGAATCCCGTTTCGTTAGTCCTCTTCTTCGTACCCGCACTTCTTGCAGTAGCGCATGACGAAGCGGCCCTCGACGCGGTACTCGAGGCTGATGTTGTCCTTCGGACAGACGTGCTTCTTCACGCCCGGGCGCAGCGTTGTTGCGTTGTCGTCGGGGTCCTCGTTGAAGAGTTCCTCGCCCGTGTCGTCGACTTCCTCGAATTCTTCGCCCATGCGTCAATGTCCTCGAAGGCCCCAGAGGGGCGGGCACCGGACCCCAGCTCTCCTGGATTATCCTTTCGCCCGGCTCGCTTCGCTCGCCCCGGGCAGGTCGGGGCGGCCCTCTGGCCGCTGGCAGGTCGAACCTTCCCTCTGGCCGCTCGCAGGCTCGCGGCCATTCGTGGGCGGCCTGCGGCCGCCCGGCCGCGCATCGCTACGCTCGCGCGTGGACTGCCGAGGGCGAGGGTGCTCGCGCCAGCGAGCCGCGGCGAGCGATGCGCGGCTGGAGGGGCGCAGCCCCTCCGCGAATGGCGCCGAGCCCGCGAGGCGCCAGAGGGGGTCGAATCAGGTCCGCGAAGGAACGGGTCCCGAGCGAAGCGAAGGGACCCGTTCATTCGACGGCGATGCGCACACCCGACTTGCCTGGGGTGCGCTTCTGCACGGTGACGTCGAGGATGCCGTTGGTGTACGTGGCCTTCGTCGTCTTGGGGTCCACCTTGGCGGGGAGCTTGACGCGCTTGTGGTACTTGCGGCGCTCGTTGTCCACTCCGATTTCGAGGTCGTCGTCGGTCATGTGGACGTTGATGTCCTTCTTCTCGACGCCGGGGAGTTCCATGGTGATGGCGATCTCCTTCTCGCTGTCGATGACGTCGGTGAGGGGCTCGCGCTCGTCCGTGACAATCTTCGGGATGCCGCCCTTGGCTGCGATGCCGGGCTTGGCTGCCGCACCCACCGGGGAGATGGTCGGTTTGTTGCCGAACGTGTTGAAGGTCGGCTTGCCGTCGGGGCCGACTTTGACGCTGAAGCCGGACACGAAGGACTTGTTCGGTTGGCTCGGGTCGCCCATCTGGCGCAGGGCGTCCTGCAGGCCGCGGCTCATCTCGTCGGCCATCCGCCGGAAGTCGGCCGGGTCCACGCCCATCTGGCGCAGCCAGGCGTCGAGGTTGGCGAAGGGGTCGCCGCCGCCCGCGAAGGGGCCGCCGGGGCCGAAGGGGTTGCCGCCGGGGAAGGCGGCCCACGGGTCGGAGGGGGGCTTGGATGGCGTGGCCATGGCGACCGTACAATGCTGGCACTTCTACAAGAAATTATTGTGTGCGGGCTTGTGCGGACCCCAAAGCCGACCCTCCTGGCCCCGGGCCGTTTCCAGTGCGCCGCGGCCGCAACGGTTAAGGTTCGGTCCTGGCGTGGGCGCATATCTTGGGGTCGCACCAATCGTCGCCGTTGCCCACAGCGACGGCCCTCGTGGCCATCCTGCTGCTTTCAACCCTGGTGCCGACGGCGCTCGCCCATGGCCTCGTGCCCCAAGCCGTCCCGCAAATCCCGCTTGCCAACCCGGGCATCGCTGCGACCAGCCCGGTCGGCACGGCCAGCGGCGCCGGCGTCCAGGCGGCGCCCTTCGGGAAGGACCCGACCGGCCTCCTGCCGGCCCTGCCCTGGGAGTCTGCCAACGCCGTTTGGTCCGGGAGCGGCACCGCGTGGCGCCCACTCGTGCTGGACAGCAAGCCGGTGGGCGACGGCGCAGCTCCCGTTCGCGGGACGATGACGTTCTGGTGCCCGGACGCCGTCGGGGACCCGCCCAGTGTCAACGATGGCACGAACACCTTGACGCTGCACGACACGTGCCCGTTCCGCATCATCGACGACGCGGACCTCATGGGTTCGCCCCAGATTGCCGTCAACGCCAACGACCCCGACTCGCTGGCCTTCTTCTCGCTGCACGGCGCCGGCACGACGGAGGGCCCGACTCCGCGCAGCCGCGACCCCAGCCCCGAGGGCGCGGCCACCTTGACCGGCCTGTCCCACACCACGTTCACAAGCCAGGATCATGGCGTCAGCTGGTACGACAACCCGTGGGGAACCGACGGCTTCGGCGAGCACGTCACGGGCGTCATGGATGCCGACGGCAACCTGTACATCGGCGCCCTGTGGTCGAAGCGTCTGGGCAACGGCGAGTTCGACTACGTCATCAAGGTGTACAAGGAGCAGGACGGCCGCTTCCAGATCAGCAACTATCAGCCTTCCAAGACGTTCCCCAACCGGGCCGCCGGCAACACCATCGAGCAGGCCAACCTGGTCTACGTCCCGACGCAAAGCGTCTTCCCGACCCCGCCCGAGGACCTCAACGGCACCGGCAACGCGACGGCGCCGGCGGATGACGGCGACCTCGGAAACCGCACCGACCCCGACAGCGCAGGGACACGCAACCAGCCCGACGACCGCGTCGTCCTCGTCTGGCACGAGAAGGCTCTCGACTGGCGCAACGCCACCACGGGCAAGTCCTCGTGGATCGACGCCGCGTGGACGGACACGACGGCGCGCGACAACTGGACGCGTCTGGCGAAGGAGGAACTCATCGGCCCCTGCATGTCGGCGTCCAACCCCGTGCAATGGAACGGCAAGGCCTACGTCGCCTGCGTCGCCGACGCCGGGTACCGCGCCCGCAGCCGGGCCCACGTCGGCGAGATCGACATCTGGTCGATTGACCCCAAGACCGGCCTGACGGAAGTCGTGGCCTTCACGCAGCTCGAAGGCGGAACGCCCAAGCTGACCGCTCGCGACGACGGCTACATGGCGCTCACCACAACGCGCCGCATCTCCGAGGCCGAGGTCGACGTCCGCATGAACTTCGGATGGTACGGTGCCCACTGGGACACGCCCGCACGCATCGGCGGCATGCTGCACAACCTCGCAAGCAACACCGTCACCAGCGCACTCCCGCCCGGCACCCCAGGCCCGCCCCCGGCAAGCAACTCCGTGCGCGAGGCCCGCATCACGGCCATGGCCCTCAGCGAGGAGACCGACACGCTGTTTCTCGTCTACATGGAGCGCGTCAATGTCCTTGACCTCTCCGACCCGGACCCAACGAACGAGTTCATCTCCCCCGACTCGGCCTTCGAGTACAAAAAAATCGTCGCGACCTTCACCAAGTGCGAAGGCCCGACGAACGTGTACGACCTGCAGCTCGGCGTGGCGCGCCACCCGTTCGCGGAGTCCATCGTGGGCGAGGCGACCGGCGTCTTCGATGACCTGCAAGACGGCATGCAGCAGTGGTTGGACGAGGAGACCGGCGTGGAGCGCATCTACTTCGCGTACGGCGACCACGGCGTCATTCAGTACGGGGCCCTCGTGACCGACGGCAGCCCCCCGCTGTCCTTCTGCCCCAACACGCCGCCCGCACCCTTCCTTCCTGCCGCGGCCACGCCCGCCGGCCTGACCAGCTCGAGCGCGGCCAGCACCGTGGTCGGCAGCACCGTCGCCGTCGGCGCCACGGCCATGGTCGGCTACCTCCTCACCGTCAAGCGCAAGTCGGCCAACGCCCTTGCGGCCAAGGCCAAGAAGTGAGCCCCATGCAGTCCCCCAAGCGACCGAAGAAGACCCCCGACCGCAAGGAAGACCCCGCTCCGGTCGTCCACGGCCACGCGCTCTCCACCAGCGACCCGCACGCCTGGATCCAGGCGGAGGGCCTGAACAGCACGGCCGACTTGCCCCTGCCCGAGCTTCTGATTGACGAGGTCATCGGTCAGGACGAGGCCGTCGAGGTCGCCAAGAAGGCGGCCCGCCAGCGCCGCCACCTGCTACTCCTCGGGGACCCCGGCACGGGCAAATCGATGATCGCCAAGGCCATGGCGCAGATCCTGCCACCGGCCCACCTCGACGACGTCCTGTGCTACCCAAACCTCAAGGACCAGAACGTCCCCCTCATCAGTGTCACCCGGGGCGGCGAAGGCCGCCAGGCATTCCAGAAGGACCAGAAACGCGCCAAGCGCCTCAGCCGCATGTTCGCGTTCCTGGAGTTCCTCGTCTGCGCCATTCTCGTCGGCGGCAGCATCCTGGCGTTCTTCTACATGGGTCAGGGAACGATGGGCATCATGCTGATGATTCTCGGCGTCATGGCCGCCTTGATCTTCCTCATGGTGACTCGTCAGGTCGGCACGAAGCCCTTGAAGGCCATCCCCAACCTGCTCATCGAACGCCCGGACCACCCCGTCCCAGCCCCGTACGTTGACGCAACGGGAAGCCACGCCGGCGCGTTGCTTGGGGACATTCGCCACGACCCGTTCCAGTCGGGCGGCCTCGAGACGCCGACGCACCTGCGTGTGGAGCCCGGAGCCATCCACCGCGCCAACAAGGGCCTGCTCTTCATCGATGAAATCAACGTCCTGCGCCTCGACTCGCAGCAAGCCCTACTGACGGCGATGCAGGAGCACAAGTACAGCATCACCGGCCACTCCGAGAACTCCTCGGGCGCCATGGCCAAGACCGAGGCCGTGCCCTGCGACTTCGTCCTCGTGGCCGCCGGCAACATGGACGTCATCGCCCCGACCAACGACAAGTACACCGGCCTGCACCCGGCCCTGCGCTCGCGCATCCGCGGCTATGGTTACGAGGTCTACGTCAAGGCCGTCATGGAAGACACCGACGCGAACCGGCGCAAGATTGTGCGCTTCGTCGCCCAAGAGGTCCGCCGCGACGGCAAGATTTCGCACTTCAGCGCAGGCGCCGTCGCCGAGGTCATCCGCGAGGCGCAGCGCCGCAGCGGCCACACCGGCAAACTCAGCCTGCGCCTGCGTGAGCTGGGCGGCCTTGTCCGCACGGCCGGCGACCTCGCCCGCGACGACAACGCCGGAACCGTCACCGTCGACCATGTCCTGCATGCCAAGAAGATGAGCCAGAGCCTGGAATACCAGGTCACCCGTCGTGGCATCGAGGTCACCACCGCCAAGGAAGCCCTCACCGTCGGCGGCGAAAAGGTCGGCACGGCCGTCGGCTGCGCCTACCTCGGCACCGGCGAAACTGGCGAGCCCGCCGGCATCGTCGTCCCCGTCGAAGCCGACGCCACCATCAGCTCGAACCGCCAGAAGGGCAGCGTCTTCGTCGGCGGCGGCCTGGAGCGCGACGGCACGGTGTCCGCGAACGTCGGCGCCATGCTCAAGCGCCTGCGCGGCCACGACATGGCCGGCATCGACCTGCACATCCAGGCCCTGCTGCAGCAGGACCACGCCGACGTCGGCGCCTTGGGCGCCGCAGCCGCCGTGGCCGGCATCAGCAGCCTGGAGAACCTGCCCGTGCGCCAGGACACCGTCGTCATCGGCGCACTCGCCGTCTCCGGCCGCTTGCGCGCCGTGGAAGGCGTCACCCAGATGATCGAGGGTGCCGCCGACCTCGGCTACACCCGCGCCGTGGTGCCCGAGGCGAACCGCGATGACATCCTGCTCGAGCACTCGTACCGTGACCGCATCCACGTCCACCTCGCCAAGGACCTGGCTGGCGCCCTCGACTACGCGCTCGTGGCGCCGCAGACGCGACTGGCCATGCTGGAGAACGCGCTGCACAGCAAGCCGGCCAGCAAGTCGCGGTAGGTACCGACAACTCCGGGAAACGCGGGAAATCCGGGAAGGGAACCTGTCCGGGACTTCCCGGGTTTCCCGAGTTTCTCGGGTCGCTGGTCGCCGGCGGACCTCTTTTGAAGGCCACGTCCAGTCGCCACGCGTGTTCAAGCGCATCCTCGTCGCCAACCGCGGCGAGATTGCCGTCCGCGTCATCCGCGCCGCCCGCGAACTCGGCGTCGGCGTGGTGGCTGTGGCCTCCGAGGCGGACCGCGACGCCTTGCACATGCGAATGGCGGACCAAGCACTGGTCCTTGGCCCAGCGCCTAGCAGCCAGTCCTACTTGGCCCAAGACAAGGTCATCGATGCCGCTCTCAAGACCGGCGCCGAGGCCATCCACCCGGGCTACGGCTTCCTGAGCGAGAACGCCGCCTTCGCGCGCGCCGTTCGCAAGGCTGGCCTCACCTTCATCGGGCCTAGCCCCGAGGCCATGGATCAGATGGGAGACAAAGTGAACGCCCGCGCCAACGCCAAGGCCGCCGGCGTGCCCATGGCCGAAGGTTCTGGCGTGCTCAGGGACGCCGCACACGCCCGCAAGGAAGCCGAGCGCATTGGGTACCCCGTCATGATGAAGGCCTCCGCGGGAGGCGGCGGCATCGGCATGCGCGTCCTGCGCGCAGCACAGGACGTGGAAGCCAATTTCCAGTCGGCTTCAGCCCAAGCCAAGTCGGCGTTCGGCAACCCTGACCTGTTCCTGGAGAAATTCATCGAGCGCCCGCGCCACATCGAGATTCAGATTCTCGGCGACGAGCACGGCCACGTCATTCACCTCGGCGAACGCGAGTGCAGCATCCAGCGCCGCCACCAGAAACTCGTGGAGGAGGCCCCCAGCCCAGCCCTGTCGGATCAGCAGCGGGCCGACATCGGCGCCAAGGCCGTCGCCCTCGCCAAACGCGTCGGCTACAGCAACGCGGGCACGATGGAGTTCCTCTACCAGCCGAACCCATCCGGCAAGGGCGGAGAGTTCTACTTCAACGAAATGAATACCCGCCTGCAAGTCGAGCACCCAGTCACGGAACTCGTGACGGGCATTGATCTGGTGCAATGGCAACTGCGCATCGCCGCCGGCGAGACCCTCACGCTCAAGCAGGAAGACGTGAAATTGCGCGGCCACGCCTTCGAAGCCCGCATCAACGCCGAGGACCCTGCGCGTGGCTTCGCGCCGTGCCCGGGGCCTGTCAAGTCCCTGCACTGGCCCTCGGGCCCCGGCATCCGCGTGGACACTGGGCTGCGCGAAGGCTGGACAGTGCCCAGCGATTACGACTCCATGGTCGCCAAGCTCCTCGTGCACGCGGGCGACCGCACCAAGGCCTGCGACCGCATGCTGCGCGCCCTGGGGGAGACGCGCATCGACGGGTTCGCCACCAACCAGGCGTTCCACGAGGCGCTCTTCGCCCATCCCCGGTTCCGCAAGGGGGACCTCAACACGCACTTCCTCGAGGAGGAAGACTTGCTTGGGCGCATCACGCGCGAAGCCGAGGCAGGCCTGCGCGAGGGCCGCCTTGTGGCCGCCGCCCTCGCCGTCGCCTTGCAGGAATCGCCCGGGGGCGGTCTCGCGGGCGCGCACCTGCGCTCGAGCCTCCCACGCGTTCTCGCCAGGACGCCCGGCCTGCGCGACTGGGAGGCGCCGTAGTGGACGCGACGCTCGACGTCGACGGCCGTGCCCATGACGTGCGCCTCGCGAAAGGCAAGTCTGGGTGGTCCGTGGAGGTGGACGGCGATGCATTCGAGGCGCGCCTCGACCGCAATGGCTCCGGCGTCCTCGTGCGCATCGGCGACCGCACGCTGCACGTCAGTCTCGGGCGTCCCGGTGAGGCGGTCGTGGACGGCAAACCCATCGCCTACCGCGTCCAGACGGTGTCAGGAAGCGCGGTGCCCGGCAAGGCCGGCCCAGCGCATGCCACGCACGTCCGCCCGCCCATGAACGGCAAATTGGAGCGCATCCTTGTCAAGCCGGGCCAGGAGATCGCGAAGGGCGACGTCTTGTTCGTTCTCGAGGCGATGAAGATGCACAACGAGGTCAAGGCCCCGGTCGCCGGCAAGGTCGCGGCCATCCACCTGCAGGCTGGGGCGACGGTTGAGCCGCGGCAGATCGTCCTGGATCTCGAACCCCTCTGACCAATCGAGGGCGCCCGTTCTGGGCCGTCACGCCCGAGGTGTGCCCGCACCACGCGGCCTGACCTCCATGAGGGCTCCCCAGCAATGGGTTGGCAAGGAGTTGGAAGCGACGTGACGCCCGGATTCTATCGGAGTATTCGCTGTGCGCGCCACTAGAGTTCCCTTCGGTCACGTAGGGCAGTAGCCATCCAGCACGTCCGTGGATTGGTCTTCCCGTAAATCAGCTACGGCCCGGGGTACGTCTTCCAAGGAACGCGCGGGGAACCGGCAGATGGGAACGTATGGCTTGCCGCTAGATTTCGTGATGTCGAGGTCGGTGGCGATGATCCAACCCTGAGTCCTTCCTGGGCCAGCTGTGTTGACAGTGTCGTAGTTCACGACGTTGCCGGCTGTTGCGTGCAGGCTAACTTCGTGGTGTTGGTTGCTGGTGTTGAGGTAGTATCCAGTGTCTTCCTTCGAAAAGAGGGGTGGGTCCCGGCTGTACGTCCGGCAATCCTCTGCGCACAATGTGTATCGCAGGTTGGCCAACCTAATGGTGTGCCCTATCAGGAAGCGAGTTTCGCCCCAACCCTTGCCGGCCCTGGGAACGGAAAGGGAGGCATTCACATCGAATGCGGCATTGCCCCCCGGGACCGAGGGAGTGTAGGAGACGGTCGCGTTGTATGCCGCCGGCGGGAGTCGGTTGTAGCTGGTGCCCGTGTCTTGATGGTAGTAGGATACGGCGGCGTACGTGGTGCAGGAGCCCGGGATCAGATTGGCGTGCGCCCGCCCCTTTAGATTGTCTTGGATGAGGTCCGTTTGATGGTCGGGCGGCCCGGCTGACCCCCAGCCCACGGCGAGCTCGAAGGTTGTGTTTGCGGGCGCGTTCCAGGCGACGACAAGGATGACGCGCTCGGCGCTCACCTCGCGGTCATCACTCTGGTAGCTGGCCGCGTTCTGCGAGGTCCACATCGTGGCGCCGAAGCGGCCCTCATCGAAACTGAAGGCGACCGGGCGGTTGTCCGTGTTATCCCACATGTGAGTGTAGGTGAGCTTGGTTGGCGTGACGTAGATGACTCGCATGGCGACCCATGCCCCGGGCGCCTCGACGATGGGGCGGCCAGCGCCCGTGAATTGCGTATACACACCGAGGGCTTCAGGGTTTTCTGGATTACTTCCTTCGAGGCCCTGGATGTCGACGGCGATGGCACCGTTGACCCAGGGGGACGCCCACAGGAGCGTCGTGTTGTTTGGGACGAATTCGGCTGGCGCCATCGTCGTCGATGGTTTGCCCCATGAGTGTCCCACGCCGCCAGGCGTGAGGCAATCGATTGCAACATTCGGAGGGGACTGTACGGGATCATTCTGCGGTTCGCCGCAGCCCGCCGTCAAGAGTGAGAAGAGGACGAGGGGGAGGAGGTTCTTCATCGGGCCGTGTTCAATGAAGGAGCATATTGGGCTTGTGGAGGCTAAGCCCAGCAAGCCCGGTGCGATTTCGTCAGGGGACCGCAAGGGGGCACCAATCAGTTCTGCAATCAGCAACCACAATGTGGTGCACATGCAGGTATTAGGCAGGGTGGCGGCGAGGTTAGGCCAGTGAAGCAAGGTCTAAGCGGCGCGGGGCGCCCTCGCGCGCCTTCGGCGCGCGCTTGGCAACGTGTTGCACGAGGTTGCCGACGTCGTCGTCGGAAGGAGGTTGACTCTTATGGAAGCCCAGAACGCGCGCCGGCGGGAGGAGGTTGACTTGTGCACCGAAGGTCAGCGGGGGGACCACGAGATGCGGTCAAGCCCAGGATGACGCCGCATCCCTGTCCGCCGTCGTCGTGGGTCGGCGGCTTGAAGTCATCCTTCCCGATGGAAGCGCGATGACTGCCAGCAAGGCGAAAGCGACCTCCCAGACCCGCGAGGACCGGCTGCGCGCCGACATCGCCAAGCTTCAGCAGGGCGGCCTTGCCAAGTACCGTGAAAAGTTGTCCGACGAGGGCAAGCTGTTCGTGCGCGACCGCCTCGGCCTCTTCTTCCCGGACGGCATGGCCTTCGAGGACGGCCTGTTCGCCAACAACAAGAAGGCCGACGAGGGATTGGCTGCCGACGGGATGGTCACGGGGGCCGCCAAGATGGGCGACCGCACGCTCTTCGTCATCGCCAACGACTACACCGTCAAGGCCGGCTCCATGGCGGAGCGCGGCGTCGAGAAGTTCCTGCGCGTGCAGGACCGGGCGCTGCGGGCGCAGAAGCCCATCCTCTACCTCATCGACTCCTCCGGCGCCCGCATCACGGACCAGGCGGGATTCTTCGCCAACATCCGCGGCATCGGGAAATACTTCTACAACCACAGTTTGCTGAGCGGAAAAGTCCCGCAAGTCTCCGTCCTGTACGGCCCCTGCGTCGCCGGGGCGGCCTACACACCCGTCTTCTGCGACTTCATGGTCATGGTGCGCGGCATGAGTGCCCTGTGCATCGCGAGCCCACGCATGGTCGAAATGGTCACGGGCGAGAAAATTTCCATGCAAGAACTCGGCGGCGCCGACTTGCACATGGAGGCCAGCGGCCAATGCCACGTCGTCGTCGACTCCGAGGAGGAGGCGGCCCTCGCCGTGTGGAAACTCCTGTCGTACCTGCCGGACAACTGCGACGAACGCCCGGCGCGTTACGAGGCCAGCGACCCGGCCAAGGACCCCCGCGGCCTTGACGCCATCGTGCCCGAGGACCCCAACAAGGCCTTCGACATGCACGACGTCATCGACACCCTCGTCGACGCCGACTCCTGGTTCGAGATCAAGGCCGGCCACGCCGCGGAACTTCTCACCGGCTTCGCCCGCATCGGCGGCCACGTCGTGGGCATCGTCGCCAACAACTCCGCCGTGCGCGCGGGCGCCATCTTCCCGCACTCCGCCGACAAGGCCGCGGAATTCATCGTCGCCTGCGACGCGTACAATGTTCCCCTCGTTTACCTGTGCGACACGCCGGGCTTCATGGTGGGCTCCGAGGTCGAGAAGCAGGGCATCCTCAAGCGCGGCAAGAAATTCATCTACGCCACGTCGACGGCGACCGTCCCCAAGCTGTGCGTCGTCGTGCGCAAGGCCTACGGCGCCGGCATCTACGCCATGGCCGGCCCCGCCTTCGAACCCGATGCGACCCTTGCCCTTCCCGGAGCTGAGATTGCCGTCATGGGAGCGGAGGCCGCCATCAACGCCGTCTACGCCAACCACATCGCCAAGATCACGGACGCCAAGGAACGCGCCAAGTTCATCGAAGACAAGCGCGCGGAGTACAAGCGCGACATCGACATCCACGAGACCGCCAACGACCTCATCGTGGACCACATCGTCCCGCCCAGCGAATTGCGCAAGGAACTCATCGCCCGTCTCGACGTGTACCAGGACAAGCACTTGCCGTTGCCGAGGAAGGGCCATGGGACCGTGATTTGATCCGTTCGACGGCGCGCGTCTGGGCCCTCAATGGAGCCAACCTCCTTCCGACGCCGACGTCGGCGGCCTGCGGTAGCAACACGTTTCGTAGCGCCGCGCGAAGCGCGGCGAGGCGGCGCCCCGCGCAGCCCATGGTTGGGTTCATTGGCTTGACCTCGATGGCGACGTCGGCGTCACAAGTCGTTGCTCGGGCGTGAAGGCCCAGAACGGGTGCGATCAACGACAGCAATCTGTGCAATTCCCAAGGCCAACGCTAGGAACGTTGCCACAGGTTCTGTGCAATCTGTGTCCCGCAGGGGGCCGACGAAGGCCTTACTTGGTCTTCTTGGACGCTGCCGGCGTGTCGTCGTCGCGGTCGCGCTTGGGCTTCGTGGTCCAGATGGACTCGTGCTCGTACTTGACGTCGAACTCGCCCTGGCCCGGGTTGGCGACGTTGGCCTTCTCGCGGTGCTCGCGGTCGAGCTTATTCTCCGTGGCTTCGTCGTCGGCGGCGTTGCGGATGCCGCGGACTTCCTTCTGGCGCCACGCGAACTTCGTCTCGTAGGCCTCGGCGTCGGCCGCCGAGCGCATGCTCGGGATGCCGCCGCGCGACTCCTTGGCGACTTTGGCCTCGTAGGCGTCGACGTCGGCCGAGGACATCATGTGAGGAAGGGGCTTGGCCTGCGCGTCGCGCTTGGCCTCGATGGGCTCGGCGTCGGTCGCGTTGCGCAGCTTGGGCAACGGTTTCGCCTCGGCATCGCGGCGCGCCTCGAAGGCCTCAACCTCGGTTGGATTGCGCAGCTTCGGCGGCTCCTTGCGCTCATGGTCCTGGCGCGCATGGATGGATTCGGCGTCTGTGGCGTTGCGCAGCTTGGGCAACGGCTTGGCTTCAGCGTCGCGGCGCGCCTCGAAGGCCTCGACCTCCGTCGGGTTGCGCAGCTTCGGCGGCTCCTTGCGCTCGTGGTCCTGACGCGCGTGGATGGATTCCGCGTCCGTCGCGTTGCGCAGCTTCGGGAGTTCCTTGCGCTCGCCGTCCTGGCGGGCATGGATGGATTCGGCGTCCGTGACGTTGCGCAGCTTGGGCAAGGCCTTGGGTTCGGCGTCGCGGCGGGTCTCGAAGCCGGCCTCGGCCGGGTTGGCCATGCGCGGCATGGGCGTGTCGCGGGCGGCGCGGTCGAGGTTGACGGCGTACTTGTCGGCGTCCGCGGGGGAGAGAATCTTGGGGGCGGCGCGGTGCTCGCGGTCCTGCCTGGCCTCGACCGGGGCCTCGTTGAAGCCCTTGAACTTCGGCGCGTCGCGGTGCTCGCGGTCCTGCTTGGCCTGCACGGGGGCGTCGTTGAACCCCGTGAACTTGGGTGCGTCGCGCGCTTCGCGGTCGTGCTTGACGTCGGGGCGCACTTCGCCGGGAGAATGGAGCTTGGGGGCGGCGCGGTGCTCGCGGTCCTGCTTGGCCTCGATGGGGGCGTCGTTGAAGCCCTTGAACTTCGGGCCCTCGCGCGTCTCGCGGTCCTGCTTGGCCTCCATGGCCTCGTCCGCTGCGTTGCGCATCTTCGGCAAGGCCTTGGGCTCGGCGTCGCGGCGCACGTTGGCGCCTTCATCGCCGGCGCTGCGCATCTTAGGAAGGGGCTTGGGTTCGGCGTCGCGCTTGGGTGCGATGGCCTGGTCGCCGGAATTCTGCATGCGGGGCATGTCCTTGCCCTTGTGCGTCTGCGCACGCGAGAAGGAGACTCCCGCAGCGGGCGTCTCGACTGCGGCGTCGGCGTTCTTGGCGAGCTCGCCGGACGACTGGTCCTTGGCGACCTCGAAGTGCTCGGTCTCCGTCGGGTTGCGAATCTTGGGGGCCTCGCGCTCCTCGCGGTCCATCTTCGCCTCGAATTTCTCGACGTCGGCGGGGGACAGGATCTTGGGTGCCGGGCGGTGCTCCCGGTCCTGCTTGGCCTCGAACTTGCCCGCGGCAAGCAGGTCGTCCCCGCCCGTGCCGTGGCCCTTGTCGCTCTTGACTGCGAACTTCATGTCCGGCCCAACCGGCATGGGCGCGGCCTTGGGCTTGTCGCTCTTGACGGCGAATGCGTCGTCGGCAGGGTTCGCCGGTTTGGGCAGGGATCCGGTGCGCTTGTCGACCTTGGCCTCGAAGCCACCAACGTCGCCTGGCGAGTGGATGGCCGGCCCCGAGTACTTCGTCGCCGGCTCCTTCTTGCGCCCCTCGTCCGCCACGTCCTCCGAGGAGTCGTCTGCGGATTTCAAGGCACCGGGTCCGCCCTCCTGGGAGTCTCCTTGGGCCGCAGCCGCCACGGCGGCATCGATCTCGGCCAGAAGGTCGTCATCGTCCTGCTCGGTCCGTCGCGGCGCAGGCGGGGCACCGGCGACGGCCGAACTCGGCTTGACGCCGTTGCTGGGGCGCAGGCCAGCCAAGTCGTCCTCGGAGAGATGGGTTGGGCCCGACTTCTTGGGGGCCAGCCCGGCCCCCGACATGCCCGCGAAGGCTCCCGCCGGCGGCTTGACGCTGACGTCTCCGCCGTCTGCCAGGCCGGCGAGGCCCTTGGGCAGGCGAGGCGCGCCCGGCGCACGGACCTCGACGTCACCCACGCCAGCCAAGGCTGCGAGGCCTTTGGGGAGCTTCGGGCCGCCCGCGCCCGGAGGCGACGGGGCGACGGGCAGGTCCGCCTTGTCGCCCGCAGCCGCAGCCATGGCGGCGAGGCGGCGAGCGTTCATGCCAGGCGGGGCCGGCACGGGAGCGCCGCCCTCCTCCTTGGAGAGTTTCACGGCCGCGTCAATCTCGGCCAACAGGGCGTCATCGGAGTCGTCGTTGAGGTCCGGCAACTTGGGCTGGGCGGCTTCCGCAGCGTCCACGGCGGCGTCGATCTCAGCCAACAAGTCGTCGTCGTCAATCTTCGAGGGCCCCCCCGCGGCCTTGCGGGGAAGCGCGGACACGGAGCCTTCCTCGACGCGACCGGTCTTGGGCGAGTAGACCTTGCCGGCATCGGCGCCCTCGCGGGCTTGGTTGAAGGAACGCACCGCAACGGGTTCGTCCTCCTCGTCGATGGCCTTGGAGCTGAATGCGGCCATGCGCTTGGCGCGTTCAGCGGCCTTCTTCGCGGCGTCTTGCGCGCGAGTTGCGTCATCGGGGGACGCGGCGGAGGAGTCGGAGGACATAGGCATCCCTGGGCGGATGTAAAGTTAGGAAAGGGAGGGAAAAGGAAGGGAAAGGAGGGGGGAGGGATTGCGAAGGCGGCGACGGGCCGCGCCGAACTTACTTCTCGTCGGGGATGACGACGGTCTTGCCCTTCTTGGCGACCGGCGGCTGAACGGGGTTCAGGTTGGCTTGGCTCATCTTCGCGGCCGGCGCACCGGCGCCCGAACCGACCTTCTTGTTGCGGCCGGTCAAGGCGTTCCAGAAGCGGCGCCAGAACCCGGGGCGGGCGGACTTCGGCAGGACTGCCGCGCCCTCCGCGCCACCGGACTGCTGCTTGTTGCGCAAGGCACGCAGAGCGTTCGTCGAGTCGTCCGCCCACTCCGAGGGGAGGGTCGGCTTCTTCGACGGGCGGATGGTCGTCAAGCCCTTGACGCCCGTGTCGACCTGCTCGGCGTCGAGCTGGACGGTGCGGGCCTTGCCGAGGCCACCAACCACGAACCCGCCACCGACTGCGTCGGCGACGTTGACGTTCAGGTTGCTCGAGCCGCCGGACTTGCCATCGCCCCACGAGACGCCGTGGCGCTTCATCGCGTACTCGATGTCGCGCTCGACGACCCAGTCGGGCACTTCGTAGCCGGGGCCGTAGCTCTCGTCGTCGGTCTCCTCTTCGCCTGCGACCGTGACCGGCTGCAGGCGACCGAGGTAGTATCCGATCACCGAGGTGAACAGCGCAGCGACCAGGCCAGCGAACCCAGCCGCGTAGATGATGAGATCCAGCGCGGTGTAGTCCTTCTGGTCAGGGTTCTGCGAGTCCTGCACGTTGAAGTTGTCCGGGTAGTGGACGAACAGCAACACAGCGGACAGCAGGCACAGAGCCGCGCCCACGTAGGCGAGGATGCGCATGCCCGTCTTGGTCGGGAGGCTGACGCTGACGCCGAGGGGAATCAGCAACAAAGCCAACGCCCCTGCCACCAGCGCGCCTTCCCGCCAGTTGTAGAACTGGCGGGTGCCCGGGTTCATGTTGTAACTGACGAAGAACACGACCAAGGCGACGATGCCGAACACGATGCCCGCGATCAGCAGGACGAACCCGCTGTACAGCTGGCCCTTGGACGTCTTCGTTCCGAACAGGTTGTCGTACCTGGACTCAAGGTTGGTCATGCGAGTGCATCCTCCGGGTTAACCGTGGTTGCTCGCAATCACTTCTTCGAGTCGACGGCAACGAGCTCTTCGAGCGTCTCGGCTTCCTCGGCGCGGGCGGCGACGAGGGTGCCCATGGCGACCGAGTAGAGCGGGGAGCGGGCCATCTTGACCTTCGAGATCTCGAAGGGGAGGTTGGCCTCGTAGATGCGCTTCTCGAAGAGGTCCTTGAAGCCCTTGCAGCTGGCCGTGCCGCCGGTGATGGCGACGGGGATGGTGAGGCCTTCCTCGACCTTCGCCTTGGCGAGCTCGCGCTTCAGGGTGCGGATGGCGTACTCGACGAGGTTGTCGTAGTAGATGGTCAAGGCCGACTGGACCTCGCCCTGCGGGTTCTCGGGGTTGATCTCGAACTCGCGCTCCTTGATGGCGGTGACGCGGTCCTTCGAGTGGCCGGTGGCCTCAGCGACGGACTGGTCGATCCAGTCGCCGCCGCGGGCGACCGAGGTCGTCATGACGGGCAGGCCGTAGTGGGCCACGCACATGTTCGTCATGCCGGCGCCGAACGAGAAGCCGAGACCGGTGAACTGGTTGTCGGCGAGCTCGGAGTACACGACGGCGAGACCTTCGTTGATGACGCGGGGCGTGTAGTCCAGCTTGCGGAGGATGGACTCGATGGTCTTCTGGTGGTACAGGACGTCCTGGTTGGGGGAGTCCGCCGGGCGGGCGGGCGAGGTGTAGTAGATGATCTCGCCGCTCTCCTTCGGGGTGCCGACCAGGCGCTCGATGATCAAGCGGATCATCGGGATGGCCGACTTCTCGTCGCGCGACAGGATGCCCTTCTGCATGGGGCGGCGGGTCGCGGTGTTGAAGATGTTCGCGAAGTTGAGGGCGTCCTCACCGACGATGAACACCTGGTTGTCCTTCTTGATGTAGAGAACGTCCGAGCGAGCGAGCATCTTCTCAGCGACGTCGGAGTACTCGATCTCAACGAAGGAGTTGCGCTGCTGCGTGAGCGTGGTCTTGTCGCCGTGGCGCTCGGCGGCGATGATGTTCATCGTGCCGACATCCAGTCCCTTTGCCATGTTCAGTAGCCTCCAAAATGTAGTGGGCCCGGGCTCCTTCCTCTCCTGGCGGAAGGGGGGAGTCCGTGGTTGGGTCCCCTCGAAGGACCGGGGTTATTTACGGTTATGCCCACAAGAAGACTGCGCGAGTGAGCTTTTGCCCGCGCGGCGCGCAATTTTTTCGGGGCGCGCGACGGCCATCCGCGACGGCCGCAACCCAAGGCCTAAGACGGAAGCCATCGTCCCCCCCACTGGATGCGCCCGCGGTCCGCCGCGGGACGAGGGATGCCATGGAGAACGCCCCGGGCGCGAGCGCGCCCAAGCCCATCCGCCGCGCGCCGGCCCAGAAGGCCGCACAGGAGAAGGGCCTGCCCCAGGACGTCTTCCTGCACGAAAACGCCATGGGCGGCTTCACGGATTCGGGCCGCAAGCCCAAGAAGCTGAACCCTGGCGTCCTCGGCGACAAGCCGAAGCGCCGCCGCAAGCCCCTCGTGCCCGCTCCCGACGGCACGCAGCGCAACCTCGACCTCGTCCCGGACGACGAGGTCGTGGTCGTGGCAAGCATGCCTGGCCCGCGCGGCATCGTCGAGCTGGATGACGCGGACGAGCCTGAAGCCTTCCCGCTCGCGGTGAAAGGCGTCGAGGACGCTGCGCGCGCCACCATCGCGCAGGCCTTGTACCATGAGGTCGGCAAGCCCGGCAGCCTCCTGTCGCACCCGACTGGCGTCGCCTTCACGGTGCGGCCCGGACTCGGAACGGGCGAGGCCCGCTCGCACCACCGCATCCACGTGCCGCTGCCCGGCGGCAACGCCACCAGTCACCTGTGCGACCTGTGCATCGAACTCGAGACCGGCGCCATGCTCGTCCTCGACGTGCTCACCGCGCAGTCTCCCATGAGCGAGGTCAAGGCGCGCGCCTTCGACGCGTTGCAGCTGCGCGGCCTGAGCCAATGCTACGCCGTCCTCGTCTTCGTGCACGGCAAAGGGGGCCTGGAGCGCGACCAAGTGGAGGCCGTTGCACACGGCTACGACCACTTCTTCGGCGTCGAGTCCGACCACGTCAGCGACTCCGCCCACTACACGGCCCTGAAGGCTCGTGTCACGCAGTGGATCAAGGCCGCAAGCAAGCGCTGACGGCAACCGTTGACGGCCAACCTTCGCTGCGCAACGCGAGGTCCGAATCGATGCAGCGCGCGCTCAGGACGTCTGGCGAATTCCCGGAAATCCCGCGAAATTAGCGGTTGCGGCGGACGATGGCCGCGATGCCGACGAGGGCAAGCAGCGTGAACGTGAAGGCCGGACCGGGCAGCTCGTTGCCGCTGGTCTCCGTCGTCCCGAAGCCGCGTACGGGAAGGAAGTTCGCCTGGAACTCGGCTTCCGCTGAATCGGCGGCGGCGGCCGTGGCACCCGTGCAGCCACCGTTGCCACCCGCGAAGCTGGCCACGACCTTGACGGTGGTGTTGAGGGCGTCGCCCGAGTAGGGGCCCGCGTTGACGACGAGCGTGACATCCTCGGTGCGCTCGGCCGAGGCGTCCACGATGGGCGGCAGCAGGACGGGGCCGGCAATCGTGATCTGGCGCGGGTTGACCTGGGCCGTCGTGGAGTTCCCCGTGCTGTTGGAGACGATGGCGGTCAGGTCGAACGTGTAGGAGGACCCCTGGGCTTGGCTGATGCAAGCGGGAGCATTGCTGATGGTGGCGTGCACCTTGAACTCCTCGATGAGCGAGGTGCCGTTGGTGAGGCCGGAGGGGGCGAGGTCCAGGATTTCGATGGTGACGGTCTGGGCCTGCGCGACTGCACTGGGAGCGAAAACGACGGCCAGGACGAGGGCCGACAAAAGGAGCTTGGACATGGAGGAACCCGCCTCGCTCGCGCCCAATCGGACGCCCTAGATAAGCAAACGCGTGTCGTCCTCTGGCGCGCGCGTCGCGCGCCGCCCGGGGGGAATCCTAGGCCAAGTCGGCAATGACGCGCCGGGCCTGCTCAATGACGGGCACGTCCACCATGCGCCCATCCACGAGCACGACGCCCCCCGCCCCGACATGCGCGGCGTCCACGGCTGCGAGCACCTTGCGGGCCCAGGCGACTTCCGCTTCGGATGGGCGGAAGGCCGCGTGCACCCCGGGCACCTGCCCGGGGTGCACGAGCATCTTGCCGCGGTACCCCCATGCGCGCGCCTCGCGGGCCTCGCGCTCCACGCGGGCGAGGTCCTTGACGTCCGCCGTGATCATGTCGATGGCCTGGATGCCGGCTGCGGCGGCGCACAGCGCGACCCATTGCCGCGCTGCCAGGACTTCCGTGTTGTCGGCGCTGCGGCGCAGGCCCGCATCGGCGGCGAGGTCCTCGGCCCCGAAGCAGACCGCGGCGAGGCCGCCGACGGCGCACAACTCGCGGGCGTTGACGACGCCGCGCGCCGTCTCGACGATGGCCACGACCCGCGTCGGGCCGACGGCTTCGCGCTCGACGCGCGCGGCGAGGCGCGCCAAGGGTTCGGCGTCCTCGCACTTGGGCACGACGAGCAGGTCGCAGCCGGCGGCCAGCGCGTTTGCGACATCCGCCTCGTGGTGCTCGCTCCCAATCGCGTTCACGCGCACGGCGCGCAGGGCCTTCGCTTTCGGCACGGCGCGCAGCGCCGCGACGACCATCTGGCGCGCGCGGTCTTTGTCCGCGGGCGCGACGGCGTCCTCCAAGTCGGCGCAGACTGCGTCGGCGGCGCCTTCGCACCACGCCTTCGTGTAGCGCTCCGGCCGGTCGGCGGGGGTGTAGAGGAGGCTGCGTAGGCGCAGCGGGACTGCGGGTGTCGCAGCGGGCTTCGCCGGCCGTGCCGCACTTGCCTTGGACGGCCTGGGCTTTGCTGCGCTCAAGCCCCACCGTCCTTGGTCCGCACCATGACGGTGCGCTTGAAGCGGCACACTTCCTCGCCTCGTTGGTTGTGCACGCGGTGCAGCAGCGTGACGACGCCGCGACCGGCCTTGCTGCTCGGCCGCTTGTCGACGACCTCCGTGCGGAAGCCAAGGGTGTCTCCGGGGAACACGGGTTTCGGGTGCTCGACGTCGGCGTAGCCCAGATTGGCCACCAGGGTTCCAGCGGTGGTGTCCGCGACGGAGACGCCGACGGCGGTGGCGAAGGTGTAGAGCCCGTTGACGAGGACGTCGGGGAATCCGGCCTTCCTTGCGGCCCCGGCGTCCAAGTGGAGGGGTTGGTCGTTGTGCGTCAGGCGGCAGAAGGCGACGTTGTCCTGCTGCGTCACCTGGACGCGGGGGGCATGCTCGATGACGGCCCCCGGGGTGAACTCCTCGAACCAGCGACCGGGCACGCATGCGCGAACCGCCTCCGGTTTTAAAGCCGGGATTCGCTTTTCACGCGGAGCCCTGCATGAGCCCTGTCCGCGGCAAGAAGGCCAAGTCGTCGTCGAAGGCCAAGAAGACTTCCGCAAGGCCCGCTCGGTCCAAGGCAAAGCCCCGCCAAGTCCCTGCCGCGAAGTCGGCCAAGAAGGCGACCAAGCCCAAGGCAACGGCCAAGGGCAAGACCGCCCCGGCGGCGAAGGCCGCCTCGAAGGGAAAAGCGGCAGGCACCGAGCGCCGGCATTGCGCGGCCACGGATCCCTTCGGCGACCCGTGCCAGAGCGCGCCCCGCATGCAGTCGACGTACTGCACCATCCACTCGTACCTCGACCGCTAGCCAGTCGTGCAACAACGGTAGCCAAGAAGGCTCAAAGGGCCGGGCCTGCCTGGATGCGGCGTGCGCTTCGCCCTCGTCCTCACCGCCCTCCTGGTGGCCACCACGGCCGGATGCTTCTCGAACGGCCCCGACACGCCGTCGGACCCCGGCGACGACGAGCCGGAAGCTGACTCGGGCACCTGGTTGTCCGACGGGTCCGGAAACGCCCGCGCCGCCGCGTCGCCCCTCTCCGAGATGGCTGCGCAATGGATTTCCATCGGCGCCCGCGACGGCCGCGAGCCCACCATCCAAATCGACTCCACGGGCGCCGTGTTCTACGCGGCGCGCGACTACACGGGCGGCGGCGGCCCCCTGACGCAGACGGAGACTCCAGTCATGCGCTCCCTGGACGGCGGCGCGAACTGGACCGAGGTCAGCCCCATGCTGCCCACCGGCGACCGCAACCCGCCCATCTCCAACGACCCCATGATCTTCATCGACCCATGGACCGACCGCCTGTTCCAGATTGAGCAAGTGGACGTGGCCTGCCACTGGATGGTCTGGTCGGACGACCAAGGCGCCACTTGGGGAACGAACCCGCGCGCCTGCACGTCGCCGCCCGCGGACCACCAGACCATCGCCGCCGGCCCGAGCGCCCTCGGCCTCCCCCTCCCGGTTTACCCCAACGTCGTGTACGTCTGCGTGAACCAGATCGCCGCCAGCTCCTGCAGCAAGAGCCTCGACGGCGGCCAGACCCTGGGCACGTATCACGTCGTCTTCCCGGGTGTCGGCGTCGACTGCCCCGATGGGTCGCCGGGCTCCGTGCAAGGCGGCCTGCACGGCCACGTCCTCGTCGGCCCGGACGGCACGGTGTACCTGCCGCGCGGCTACTGCGGGCTCCCCTTCGTCGGCATCTCGCGCGACGACGGCCTCACTTGGAGCCGCGTCGCCGTCAGCGACACGCCGCACCGGGGCGCGGACCCCAACATGGCCTTCGACGCCAGCGGCCGCGTCTACTACACGTGGCTCGCCGACGATGGGCGGCTGCGCCTGAGCTGGTCCACGGATTCCGGTGCCACTTGGTCGGCCCCGGTCATTGCAAGCCCACCCGAACTGCACGCGACGAACCTCCCCGCCATTGCTGCCGGCGACGACGGCCGCATCGCCCTCGCCTACATGGGCCTGGAGCAGGAACTGCCCGACGACGACGCGGACACGAACCTCACCTGGAACGGCTACCTGACCGTCAGCCTGGACGCGGCCTCCGCCGACCCGACCTTCGCCACGGTGCGCGCCAACCCGGACGGCAACGTGCTCAAGCGCGGCTACTGCACGGCAGGGCGCTGCGGCCTGGTGCGCGACTTCCTCGACGTCGCCATCGCCCCGGACGGCTCGGCGTGGGGCGCCTTCATCGACGCCTGCCTGGGCCCCGCCGAGCCGCGGGTGCGGGGCGAAGGCGACTGCAACGTGGACTCCGCCGAGTACGGCGAGGGCAACGGCAACCTCGCCTACGCGGCCCGCACAAGTGGCGTGACCCTGCGTTCCTGAGCGCCGGGCTTATCCCGGCGCAGGGGGTCCGTCGCGCGATGGCCGGCCGCCTCATCGCCTTCGAGGGCATCGACGGCTCCGGCAAGTCCTCGACGCTGGAGCGCGTCGCCCGCGCCCTCGCCAAGGAGGGCCGCGACGTCGTGCCCACGCGCGAAGAGACCGCGACCGAGCGCGGCGAGTGGGTGCGCAAGTCCATCGCAGGCCACTGGGACCCGCTGACGACGACGTTCCTCTTCCTCGCGGACCGGGCCGAGCACGTGCGCGAGATGAAGGGCTGGCTTGCGGCCGGCAAGACCGTGCTCTGCGACCGCTACCTGCACTCGACGTACGCCTACCAAGGCCTGACGCTGCAGGGGCACGTCCCCGACCCCCGCAAGTTCCTCACCGGCCTGCATGAGGGCTGGTGCCCGCTCCCCGACAAGGTCCTCCTGTTCAAGGCGGACCCGGCGCGTTGCTTCGAGCGCGTGCGCAAGCGCGGGCAGGCAACGAACTACGAGAAGGTGCAGTTCCTCGAGCAGGTCCAGGCCGCGTACCTGGATGAGGCGCGCCGCGACCCAAGCCGATTCCACGTTCTGGACGCGGAACGGGACATCGAACTCGTTGGTCGCGATGCGCTCAGCATCGTGCGCGGCTGGCTGTGACGGCGGGCACCTGAAGTCGGTGCCAATCGGTGGCCGGCGCCGGGGGCGCCTACTCAGGCTGCTGCGACGTGGGCAGGGCCTCGCCCGGCTTCTTCGAGCGGGGCTTGACTTGCCAGGACCAGTTGCGGCGGCTCATGACGCCTGAGAACCAGTAGGACAGCAGCGTGAAGCCGACGAAGCCGACGGCGCCGATGATGACGACGTCGGTCCAGCTCAGGTTGGCCATGGGGTTCGATGTGGGGGTGGGGGGCATCAAGGTTTTGGTCGAATCCAGGGGCCGGGCGCCACCTGGCTTGCACAGAGCCCACGGAGACCGCGGAGCCTCTGTGGTCCTCCGTGGGCTCTGTGCCAGGCCCGTCGTCGCCAAACCCGCGATTCGGTGGGACTCGGTGCCAAGCGTGGGCTTGTCGCGGCGCGGAAGCCCTCAATGGGCCATTGGGTGCTCGTGCGCGCCCCGGGCCTCGAGGATCTTCACTGCAGCGTAGTTGCAGTCGATGGACCGCGTCATGGCGAAGGCGTCGATGCCCTCGAAGCCGTCGTACGGGAAGCAGGTGATCATGCCGCCCGGGTGGACGTTGTCGTTGACGGCGTACTGGCCCATCTGGTCGTGGATCATCCAGATGCCCGGGTTGTCCATCTCCATGACGTAGTCGTAGCGCTCGCCCGGCGCGATGGCCAGGGTGTCCGCCTTGTAGGGGGCCGGCAACTCGTAGCCGTCCTTGTGCGTGATGAGCATGGTGTGGCCGTGCGGGTGCCAGGTGTGCATGAAGTTGCCCGCGTTGATGATGCGGAACTTCACGGTCTCGCCCTCGCGCACGGGGAACGCCGGCGTATCCGGGAACGCCTTGCCGTTGATGAGGAACGAGTTGTACTCCGGGTTGTAGACCGGGTGCGTCACGTACCACCACAGGCGGGCGGCCTGGTAGGGCGGGTTGGAGTGCCCGTGCGTGTCGCAGCCGGAGCCCGTGAGCAGGTTGGCCTTGATCTGGCGCTCCTCCGGCGTGTCCTCGGGCAGGCCACGCAACGCATCGCAGACCTCGGGTGGCGTCGTCCCGTTCAATTGCTGCCCCGTTTGCACGAAGACCTGGTTCTGCGCCAGGTAGTCCAAAACGAAGCGGTAGTAGCAGGCGCTTCCTTCGGCCGCGTCGGGACTCAGCTGCGACTGCGTGACGGGCTCGAGGTTGCCGTGCACGTGGCAGTTGTCCCACTCGTCGAGCATGACGACGTAGTCCCGGTCGAAAGAGATGCTTGGCGTGCGCTCCTCCACGATGAAGGCGCCGTACATGCCGAAGTCGATGTGGTGGCTGCCGTCGACGTGGCAGTGGTACCAGAACGTGCCAGGTTCGAGGTCCGCGAACGTGTACACGTATTCCTCGCCGTTCATGACAGGGAATTGCGTGAGGTAGTCCACGCCGTCGCTCTCCCAGGCGACCTTTCCGGGGTCGCCGTGCAGGTGGATGGTGTGCGTGAAGGCGTTGAGGTTGACGAGGCGCAGGATGACGGTGTCGCCTTCCTTGACGCGAATCTCCGGGCCGGGGACCTTCTGCGGGTCGTCGGAGTTCTCCTTGAACGTGATGGCGAAGACGTTGATCTGCGAGGAGTTGTTGTTGGCCGTGTACAGGGGGATCGTGTCGCTCGACGAGTCATGCACGTAGAGCACGAATTCGTGCGTCTGCGGAACGTAGTCGTCGCCACCGTTGCCGCCCCCGAAGAGGCACCCGGCCAGGGGGAGCGTCCCGAGGGCGACCAGGACCAAGAGCGCGTTCTTTGCCATGGGTGCCCAGGGACCCTGGGTCAAGATAACGCTTGTCGATGCAGCCGATGGGCTTCAGGTCAAGCCGCGGGGGTCGAGGGGGTCGTCCCAGCCGAGGCGTTCCTGGACGAAGCCGAAGTTGACGCCGTCGAGGCCCATGTGCACGAGGGTGAAGACGATGGCCAGGACGGCGAGGCCGTAGTGGCTCCAGCGCCAGGTCGCGTAGTTCCAGCGGCGGATCATCTGCACCTGGAAGGCCCCGGTGACGCCGAGGAGCAGCAGGGACAGGAGGGCCAACCCGCCCCAGATGAGTCCGAGGGTCCAGTAGTAGGCCGTCTCGATGATGAAGAGGACCGTGTGCACGGACGCAAACAGCAGGATGCCGTAGGACAGGAAGTTGTGGAAGGCGACGCGACGCTTGGCGGTGCCGAAGACTCCGTTGAGTTGGCGGCGGCTGGCCTTGCCGAACATGCCGCCCGTCCACACCGAAGAGATGAGCAGGAATGCGGAGCCGTACCCGACGGCCTCGGATGCCGTGTCCATTGTGGCGCCGTTCTGGATGCCTCCGCCCACGACGGTCGAGGAGTCGAACTGCGTGCGCAGGACGGCGCGCGTGCCCTCGAACGTCAGCGGGATGTCCGCCGCGTAGGCCTTCGTGATGTTGGCGTAGTCGTCGGGGCTGCTGCCGGCATTGTGCTTGTAGTACACCGTGGCGTTGACGACGAGGCGCGCGTACTCGCCGGCCGCGGCGGGGCCGTTGGCGCGCAACTGGTAGTCGAAGAGGGCGCTGCCTCCCTTGGGGACGCGGGCGCGCGTCGGCTGGACCTGGATGCGCTCGCCCGTGTCCTCGACGGCGGCGTGGATGTCGACGGTGAAGCCCTGGGCCTGCGCGGCCGGGATTCCGACGAGCGTGCTCAGGTCGTTGGGGTCCGGGTTCTGGACTGGCGTCCATTGCGCCTCAATCGTCCAGTTGCCGTAGCCGGCTCCCCGGAAGTCCTCGGCGCTGAGGAGCTCCAGGGTGACGGAGGCACCGCGGCCGGTGGACTCCACGGTGTAGGTCGGTGCGCCGGTCGGCTGCGTGACGCCTGGGTACACGTTGAGCACGAGTTTCGGCCCGGTGAGCGTGTTGGGGTCGTCGGGGGTCAGCACGAGGGTCAAGGTCGTGGCGCCGTCGGGGATGACGGTCGTGACGAAGCCGGAAACGGGCATCGTCGGGTTCGCGGGGTCAGGGGCCGGCAACGTTCCCTCCTTGGTCTCGTTGAGCGGCGGCGTGTCGCTGAAGAAGCCGAGGGACGGCGCGTGCGTGAGGTCGAGGGCGGGCTCGTAATAGAGGATGTACGGGCCATCCCCGGCGGGAGTCCACACGTTTTGCAGCTGCACGACGAAGTCGAAGGGCTCACCGACTGCAGCGCCGGCCTCGACGGGGGGCAGGACGTTGTAGAAGGTCTTCAGCGGCGGCGCCCACGCGACGTGGCAGGGCCAGCAGGTGGTGTCGCGCTCAGGGATGGGGCCCTCTTCGCCCCCCTTCTGCGCGAAGACCGTGACGGCAGGAACGGCCACGGCCAAGACCAGTGCGAGGATGCCCACGCGTGCCCAGGCGACTCCCATGACGTTTCTCGACTTGGGGGTCGCTCCTAAAGGTTGCCGTCCCGCGTCCAGCCCCCGGGCAGGATTCATGCCATCGAACCTACGTGACCGGGCCGGGCACGAGCGGGTCGCGCCAACCGAGAGCTTCGGGGACCTCGGTGAAGTGCACGCCGTCGAGCGCGCCATGCGTCACCGTGAACAGGATGGCCGCGACGGCCAGGCCGTAGTGGGTCCAGCGCCAGCCGCCGTAGCCCCAGCGGCGAATCAGGGGGACCTGGAGGGCACCCGTGAAGCCAAGGCCGAGCAAGGCGAGGATGGCGAGGCCGCCCCAGAGCAGGCCGACGGTCCAGTGGAATGCCCCTTCAACGAAGAAGAGCACCATGTGCGCGCTGCCCGCCAGCAGGATGCCGTACGACAGGAAGTTGTGGAAGGCGACGCGGCGCTTGGCGGCCCCGAAGACGCCGTTCATGGCGCGCCGGCTGGCCTTGCCGAACATGCCGCCCGTCGTCACCGAGGAGGTCATCAGGAGGGCGGTCGCGTAGCCGACGGCCTCGCTGACGGTCGCCATGGAGGGTCCGTTGACGACTCCGGGCCCGGCCACGAAGGTCTCGCCGGCCACGAGGGTCGGGACTCCCGCCGCGTCCAGTTGGAACGGGACGTCCACGGGGTGGATCTTCGTCACATTGGCGTCGTCGTCTTCTCCGCCTGCGTGCGAGCCATGCCTGTAGTGCGCCCAAGCGTCGGCGCTCAACGTGATGTTCTCGCCCTCGCCAGGCTCGGCCGTGGCGACGAGGCGGATGGCCAGTGACGTCGCCGTTCCCGTCAGCACGGGCTGCGTTCCGACGACGCGCACAACGCGCTCGTCGGTGGCACCAGGTTGGGCGTGCACCTCCACCTCGAACGGCGCGGCCCCGCTGGTCGATGGCAGGGCGATGGCACCATCCGTGGACACGAAGGTCATGGCGGCCACGAACGTCCAGTCGCCGTAGCCGCGCAGGTTGAAGGTAGCGCGGTCCGCCGCGTACGTCGCGTCGTCGCCAGGGCCGGTCGCGTCGATGCGCTCGACGGGCTCGCCGTCAAGCGGGCGACCGGGCGGATAGACCAGCAAGGCGAGGTTGGCGTTGGTTGCCGACGAGCCCGTCGGCCGGAGCACGACTTGCATCTCGCCTTCGTCGGCGGGAATCGTGAAGGTCTGGGGGTCGCTGCGCTGTTCGGTCGTGGGCTGCCCAGGGTTGAACGCGACCTCGCCCGCGCGGACCTCGTCGAAGGAGACGGCTTCGCTGGCGAATCCGAGCGAAGGCGCGTTGGTCAGGTTGACCGTGAGGCGCACGCTGAGGAGTTCCGCGGTCCAGCCATTGCTGATTTGCACGACGTAGTCGTACGGGACGCCGACCGGCTGGCCGATGGCCGGGGGTGGCAGAAGCTCCAGGAAGGTGCGGATGGGCGGCGAGCCGCCGACTTGCACGGTGTGGCATGTCCAGCAGGTGGATTGGCGCTCGGGGCCCGGGGCGCTGTCGTCGAGGGCGGCCGACGCGGCAGCCGCACACAGGGCCAGAGCCAGCAGGGGGGACAGTCGCCGCCAAGCCATGGCCGAAATCCCTCCGCTCGGGCTATTCAAGCCATCGGTCGCGTCGATGAACGACGCTCAGGCGACCAAGGCGCGCACCGCGATGCGCATGGCCTGCTCCGAGTCGTGCTTCGGCGCCCACCCGGGGCCGAGGGCCTGCAACCGGTCGATGGCGAGCCGCATGGTCTTGACGTCGCCCTTCCAGCCTGCGCCGTCGGCCGTGCCCCCCGTGAACTTGTGCTTGGGTTTGATGCCCATCTCCTCGGCGACGACCTCGGCGATGCGCGTGACCGGGATTGCGTCCAGGCTTCCGACGTTGAAGGGGTGGACTCCCGATGGGGCGTGCTTGACGGCGTGCACCATGCCGTCCACGGTGTCGGCTACTGAGCAGTACGACTTGGTCTGCTGGCCGTCGCCGAGGATCTCCAGGGTCTTGGGGTCCTTGCGCAGCTTGTTGACGAAGTCGAAGGCGACGCCATGCGTCGAGCGCGGCCCGACGACGTTGGCGAACCGGAACAAGACGGCGTCGAAGCCGAAGGTTCCCGCATAGGAGGCGATGAGGGCCTCGCACGACAGCTTGGCGGCTCCGTACACGGAGATGGGCAGAAGCGGCCCGTAATTCTCCGGCGTGGGCAGCACGTCGGCGCGGCCATACACGGTGCTCGTGCTCGTGAACGCCAAGTGCTTGACGCCGGCGCGGCGCATGCCCTCAAGGACCGCGAAGGTGACGACGACGTTGCGGTCGAAGTGGCCGGCGGGGTCGGTCGCGCCGGTGCGCACCTCGGGATTGGCGGCCAGGTGCCAGACCGAGTCGGCGCCGCGCAGGGCCTTGGCGAGGACTTTTGCGTCGCCACAGTCGCCCTTCACGACCTCGATGTCCCCGGCCACATCGGCGAGGAAGTCCTTGCGCCCCGAACTGAAATCGTCGACGACGGTGACCTTGGCCCCTTCGCGGACCAGGCGCTCCACGGCATGCGAGCCGATGAAGCCCGCGCCGCCCGTCACGACGACGCGGCTTCCCGCAAGGCGCCCAGGGGCCTTGGCCTTCTCGGGCTTCGCTCCGCCCGGCTGCTCGTCCTCGCGGTGCTCGCGGTCGATGCGATGCCCGCGGCGCTCCGAGGCCCGCTTGCCGGGCACGTTACGGCACCTGGACGACGAAGGCGCGGTGGTCCTGCTCGAACGGCTCCAGGTCCACTTGGCGCACGATGGTCAGGCCCGCCTCGGTGAGTCGCCGGGCGACCTCCTCGTAAATGAGAAGGGGGGGCTGCGCGACGTTGATGCTGCGCGCCTTGACGAAGAGGAACCCCAACCCGCCCTTCTTGACGAAGGGGATGTTGCGCAGGAAGATGTCCACTTGGTGGCGTTGCGCGACGTCCTGCAGCAGCGCGCCGACGGGGCGGGCGATGTATCCGGCGTAGCGTTCCGGCTTGCCTGCGTCTTCGAGGATGGGCACGACGTTCTTGCGCGGCTCGACGTTCCACAGCAGGTCACGCACGGAGCGCGGCGAGAACTCGACGGCGTACACCAGGCCCGAGGTCAGGTCCGACACGTGCGAGACGGACGTTCCGGTCGATGCGCCGAGGTAGAGCACGTCTTCCTTCGGGTCGAGCCACGGCGTCTGGTTGTCCTTCGTGGCCAGTGCGCACAACTTGGAGCGATGCGGGTTCCAGTGCCGGAACTCGGAGCCGATGGCCTTGCGCAGGCGCTCACCGTACGTCGAGTGGCCGGGGACCTTGTTCTGGGTCCAAAGGAAGCCCTTGTCCTCGTAGAGGCCGGGAAGGTGGGTCTGCCTCATTCGTCATCCTCCTTCTTGCGGGCCTTGCCGGGCGGAGCGGCGGGGCCGCCGTCGCCGCGGAAGGCGCCTTGCGGCTTGCGCTTCGGCTTGCCACCGAAGCCGCCGCCGCCACCGCCGCCGGACCAACCGCCACCGCGCGGGCCGTCGCGGGGGCCGTCACGCGGGCCGCGGGAGTCGAAGCCGCCGCGCGGAGCGTCGCGGGGTCCGCTGAAGCCACCGCGCGCAGCGTCGCGCGGGCCATCACGGGGAGCTCCGCCGCCGAAGCCTTGGCGCGGTGCGAAGCCGCCGCCGTCCGGGCGCGGGCCGTCGCTGCGGGGTGGGAAGCCGCCGGAGCCGCCGTCATCACGCCGCGGGAACCCGCCTTCGCGTGGGGCTGCGGGTGGGGCGCGGTCGTCGAAGCGGCGGGCCGGCGCGGGCGCTCCGCCGCCGAAACCCTCGCGTTGCGGGGCGCGATCATAGTTGGGGCCGGAGGAGCGCGGCGGTCCACGGTCGTCGCGGCGTTGCCAGCCGCCGCCACCGCCACCGCCGCCTGACGGGCGCGCGCCTTCGCCGAAGCGCGGCGCGGGGGCGCGGTGAGGAGCGCCGCCGCGCGCGGGGGGGCCGCGGCGCTGGCCGCCGAAGGATCGCGGGGGGCCCCACGACTTGCGCACGGGGGGTTTGGCGCGCTCGCGCTGGATGCGCGCCATGGTGACCTTGACTTCCTCCGCCAAGAGCGGTCGCAGGTCGTTCTTGGTGAAGGCGTCGGCCTTCGCGGCCTTCGCGGTGGCGAGGGCGAGGCACCGGGCGATGGCGCCGCGCTGCCACATGGGGGCCTGGTGCACGGACGGGTGCTGGAACAAAATGCCGTGCTTCGGCGGCTTCGTGCCTTCCTTGATGTGGCGGAAGAGCGCGGTCTCGGCGCCGAGGAGTTGGACGGTGCCAGCCGGCCACGTGGCGAGGCGGTTGAGGCCGCCGCTGAGGGCGATGAGCCGGGCGCCGATGACGGGGCCGACGACGGAGGCGACATTGGGGGCGACCGTGGTCATGGCCTCCGACACGCGGTTCTCCAGCGCGTGCCACGAGTCATGGACAGCGGCGAGTGCGGCGGCGAAGCCGCGCAGGACGGCCATGTCGGCGGGGTCGAGGTCGGAGCCCAGGGAGGATGCGGCGGCCTTGGCCTGGTCGAGGGCCTCCATGACGGCGCCGCGTTCGCCCTTCTCGGCGACCAGCTTGGCCAGCGTCTCTGCGTCCGTGACCATGCGCGTGGCCTCGGGGGCGTGCAGGGCGTACCACTCGCGCAGGCGCTCGACGAGAAGGTTCGCCGTGCGCACGAGGTCGTCGATGGCGCGGACCTCCTGCGATAGGATGCGGTCGGCCTCCGCGTGGCTCTGGGACAGCTGCTTGCGCACCCGCAGCATGGCGGCTTGGTGCAGGACGGCGAGGTCGGTGCCGGGGGGCAGAGTGGCGGGCGCGAATCGCAGCGCCGTCGCCGTGTTGGCGAGCGCCTCGAGGTGGTCGGCCACGGCCTGCGCGTCGTTGCCCTTGTCGCTCCAGACCGGACGGCTCACGCGCTTGCCAGCCAGGAAGGAGGCTTAAGCGAGTTGGCGTCGCCATCGGGCCCATCCACCGATGTCACCGATGCCCATCGATGACGTCGGTCGGCGTCATCGGCGGCATCGGCGGATGGTTCGGGGCGTGGCGTGACCAATGCGCCGATGACGCCGAGCGCGCCGCGCCGAGGCGGGTCCCCATCGGTGCCATCGGTGGGCATCGGTGGATCGTCACGACGCGGGCGAGACGGACCGCCATCCACTGAGGCACTGAACCCACAGAACCGCCGGTTCAGTGCATTCAGTGGGTTCAGTGGATTGTCAGACGCCGCGGCCGACGGCTTCCCCGACCTTGTCGAAGCCGAGGGCATCGAGTTCGCCGACGAGGCCCGCATGCACGTGGGCGGGGAAGCGCGGGCCGTCGTAGATGAAGCCCGTGTACGCCTGCACGACCGTCGCGCCGGCGAGGATGTGGCCCATGGCGTCATGCGCGTTCGCGATTCCGCCCACGCCGATGATGGGCGTGTCGCGCCCGAGGCCGTCGTGCAGGGCGCGGATGGCAGCCCGGCTGCGCTCGAGCAAGGGAGCGCCGGAAAGACCGCCTTCGATGGCGCCCTCGGACCCCGGCGGCCGGGCCCGCGTCGTGTTCGTCGCAACGATGCCGTCCGCCCCCGCGTCCACCGCCGCCTTGGCGACCTCGACCAGTTCCTCGTCGGGGGCGTCGGGGTGCAACTTCAGCAGGACGGGGACCACGGCTCGCGCCTGGGCGACGGCTTCGAGGGTTCGGCCAACGAGGCGGGCCACGGCCGCGGGTTCCTGCAATTTGCGCAGGCCCGGCGTGTTCGGACTGCTGACGTTGATGGTGAGGTAGTCCACGTGCGCTGCGAGATGGAAGGCGCAGGCGTCGATGTCCGCGCTGACGTTCTCGGCGGGCGTCTTCTTGTTGGGGCCGATGTTGGCGCCGACGACGCCGTGCGGGGGGCGGCGGCCGAGGCGACGAACCGCTTCCTCGACGCCGACGTTGGGGAAGCCGAGGCGGTTGACGAGGGCCTTCAGGTCGGGGAGGCGTTCCATTCGCATGCCCTCGTTGCCGGGCTGCGGCTTGGGCGTGATGGTGCCGACCTCGACGTGCGAGAAGCCGAGGGCGAGCAGGCCATTGTAGACCCAGGCGCCCTTGTCGAATCCAGCCGCCATGCCGAGGGGAGCCTGGAAGTGCAATCCGAAGGCCTTGGTGGCGAGCCGAGGGTCGGGGGCGGCCGGTGCAAAGGTCGCGGCCATCGGGGGGCTGACGTGCAAGCCACGCAGGGCGCGCAGGGCGGCCTCATGCGCGCGCTCGGGGTCGAGGCGGAACAAGGCGGACTTCAGGGCGCCGTACACGGTCGGGGCGAGGGGGTCCGGGATTTAGCGGCTTGCGACCTTCAAACGAAGGTCGATCACGTTGCGTGACGGCGGGGGCGCTCGCTCCGCTCGGCCCCCGGGAGAACGCGGTTCGGCGCGGGGTCGCTACGCGTGCCCGCGGCCGTCCCCCTTTGCTTGGCCCTGTTGGTGTACGGCTGGTTCGGGACGTGGGCGTACGGGTTCCTGTGGGTCCCGGGCGCCGCGGCCCTCGTTGCGTGCTGCTTCCGCCGCCCTGCCCGGAGCAACCGGATGCCCGAGCCAAGCCCGCCCGTCGCCTAGCGGCGCCGGGCGAGCCGGTTGATCCACGCATCCGCTTCCTTCCAGCCCGGGAACTTGCGCTCGTCCCGTTTGAAGGCCGCGGAGTGCACGATGCGCTTGGAGCCGGACCCCATCTTGACCGGGTGAAGGATGTGCAGGAGTTCGTGGTACAGCACGTAATCGAGCACGAATTCGGGGACCTTGGGGTCGTCGAGGACTTGGCTGATGACGACGGCGTTGTGCTCCGGATCCCAGTGACCGAAGCGGTGGCGGGCCACGGTCTTGCTCCAGCTCAACGTCGGGACCTGGGGCAGGACAAGGCCGAGGTCGAGGGACACCCGCAGGTAAGATTCCAGGAGGCTGCGGTGCTCACCGACGGGGTCGATGTGCTTGCGGCGTTTCGGTTCTTCCCGCCCGCGGCCGGCCTCCAAGTGCTCACGATAGGTGCGCAAATTGCCGGTCTCGCTCGCGGGCATGTCCACGCGTAGAACGCGCGACAGCAGAATGGCGACAACGCCTTCCACGGCCTCATCGGGTGCGCCCTCGAGTCGCGTCGTGATGCGGAAGTGCAGGCGACCATCACGCTCGCGGACGGTCGACGCCCCATTGGCGTACGGGTAGAACACCACGTGCGGCGGCCGCGGCAAGGCCCGGCTCGGGCGCAGGCGGGCGTGCACGCGCTCCACGAGGGGGACGAGGGCGGGGGCTTCGCGCGAGCGCACCAACGGACGATTCCACGCCGTCCAGGTTTTCAAGGAGACCGGAAGGAGCACGAGCGGGAAGTGACGACCGCGCCCGTTCTGGGCTTTCACGCCAAATCAACGTCTTGTGACGCCGACGGCGGCCACGACATCAAGCCTTTGCCGTGTCCACGGCCGGCGCCCGTGCCTCGGTTTGCGGAGGCCGCCGATTTTCACCGATTTTCACCGAACCTACGCCTGCATGCTTCAGCACGGCGTTCGTGGCAATCGGTGTCAATCGGTGTCAATCGGTGGCCTGGCGGGCTGTGCTTGGCAGGGGCGCGGGGCGCCACTTCGGGTCTTGACGCATGTGCAGGTCGCCGTCGTCGGCGTCGGAAGGCGTGGGACTTTTGCGAGGAGGAACGCGCGCCGTCGTCATCTGCGGGCATCTGCGTCATCTGCGGCTTCGTAGGCGCTTGCAACGTCTCTGAAGCCGGCCAGTCTTCCAAGTGAAACCTTCCTTTATCTGTACGGCAGGCTTTTACTCACCAAGGCGGCATCCTCGACCCGGTCCGCAATGGCAGTCGGTTTCGTCCTCATCAGCGCCGCCCCCGGCAAGGAACACGACGTCTACAACACCCTCCTCAAGGTGTCCGAGATCGTCGAGCTCCACCCGCTCTTCGGCGAGTACGACCTCATCGCCAAGCTCGAGGCCGCCGACTTCGACACGCTGGGGCACGTCATCGTCAACAAGATTCGCTCCATCGAAGGCGTCGTCGACACGAAGACGCTCACCGGGACCAAGTTCTGATGGCGGGCCTGTTCTCCGTCTTCGCATCCACGGTGATGCTGTCGTTCGCGGTCAGCCTCGCCGTGGCCGGCTTCTTCGGCGCCTACTACGGCAAGGGCCGCAGCCGGGCCGTCGGCTTCCTCGTCGCCTTGCTCGCCATGCTGCTGCTCGGATTCTCGTGCGCCCTCACGTGGCCCATCATCCCCGGCCTCGACCCCATCTTCAGTCCCGACGTCGTCGGGCAGAGCCTGGTGGCCGTGGTGGCTGCCCTCACGGGCGCCCTTGTGGCCGGCTTCGCGTTCGTCTTCGCCGTGACCAAGGAATAGCCACTTCGCAGCGGCAAGCATCGGGCGGGCGGCATTGGACGTTCCCGCAAGGCTGAACCGCCACGCCTCAAGTCGCGGGGCGTGGCCTTCCGCCCAGTCATCTTCGCAGTCGCCGCCCTCGCGGTCCTGGGCACCGGTTGCTTGTCGTCGGAGGGCGGCACGGACAAGGACGGCCAAGGCGGCGTCGCGACGGCCGACTGCCTTGCGGGGGTCGCCGGCCTTGACCTCAACCAGGCCAGCCTGCGGCAACTGCAGGATGCCCTCACCGCTGGCAACGTCACAAGCGTGCAACTGGTCCAGGCCTACGCGGCCCGCGTCGCCGCCTTCGACGCCGTCGGCGGCCAAGGCCCGCAACTGAACTCCGTGCGGGAGGTCAGTGCCACGGCCCTGGCGCAGGCGGCCGCCCTCGACGCCGAGCGAGCGGCAGGCTCCGTGCGCGGACCTCTGCACGGCATCCCAATCCTTCTGAAGGACAACATCGGCACCTTCGACGAACCGACGACGGCCGGCTCCATCGCGCTTGCCGCCAACGTCCCCCCCGTCGATGCCACGATGACGGCGAGCCTGCGCGAGGCCGGCATGGTCATCCTGGGAAAGACGAACCTGTCGGAGTTCGCCAATTGGGTCGACCTCAGCATGCCCAACGGGTACTCCAGCCTCGGCGGCCAGGTCGTCAACGCCTACACCGGCGGTGACCCCAGTGGCTCCAGTTCGGGCTCCGGCGTCGCGGGCTCCATGGCGTTCGCGGCCATCACCATCGGCACGGAAACGTCCGGCAGCATCCTGGGCCCAAGCGATGCCAACAGCCTCGTCGGCGTCAAGCCCACCGTGGGGCTCGTCAGCCGCGCCGGCATCATCCCGCTCGCCGCCAACTTCGACACGCCCGGGCCGATGGGGCGCCACGTCGAGGATGTTGCCCTCGTCCTCGGAGCGGTTGCCGGTCCGGACCCGCTCGACCCAGCCACGGCGGCCAGTGCATCGCACCTGCCGGCCGGCAACGACTACGTCGCTCGCTTGTCCCCCCATGGCTTGCAAGGCGTGCGCCTCGGCTACGACCCGAACGACGACGGGGAGCTCTTCACGCGCGCCCTCGACGACCTGCGCGCCGCCGGCGCCGACCTCGTCGCCATCGACCGCGACCAACTCGATTCGGTCAGCGTGACGGAACTGGCCTTCATCTTCAACGAATTCAAGTTCGGCATCAACGACTACCTCGCCAACCAGGCGGGGCCCGGCCTTCCCGTAACAGACCTGACGGGAATCATCCTGTACAACCGCGACCACCCGGACCAAGTGAAGTACGGCCAGAATTTGCTCATCGCCTCCGACGCGCAATCGGGCGACTTCGTGACGGCACAGTTCGCGGCAACCCCGACCATCCTCTCCGCGCGCGCCATCGCGGACCGCTTCTTCGCAAACGTGGATGCCATCGTGGGCCCGAGCCTGTCCTACGTCTCCATCGGTGCTGCGGCCGGGTATCCCACCGTCATCGTCCCGGCTGGCTACGACGAGCATGACCCGCAAGGCATCAGCTTCTTCGGGCCGGCGTGGAGCGAGGCGGACCTCTTGGTGTACGCCTACGCCTACGAACAGCACAGCCTGCGCCGCGAATCTCCGACAACCATCACGCCGACGTTGCTCGACGGCGTGTGTGGAAGCTCGACGTCCAAGACGTCAACGTCGGCTCCAGCGGCTCGCTTCGACTAGCATCGCGGCCGACGCCGAGGCCTCGTCCGGCTAGGCGACGGACTTGGCTCGAAGCGCGGCGATGCCCGGGAGTTCCTTGCCCTCGAGGAATTCGAGGCTGGCGCCGCCGCCGGTTGAGACGTGCGTGACGCGCCCTTCGATGCCGAATTTCTTCGCCGCCGCCGCGGAGTCGCCGCCGCCAACGACGGTGATGCCTTGGCATTCCGCGACGGCTTGCGCGATGGCCTTCGTGCCGAAGGCGAAGGCATCCCATTCGAAGACGCCCAGGGGGCCGTTCCACAGCACCGTCTTGGACGACAGGATGGCTTGGCGGAACTTGGCGATGGTGAGCGGGCCGATGTCGAGGCCCATCCAGTCCGCCTTGAGGTGGCCGACCTTGGCGGCGCGGTGCATGGCTTTCTCCTCGAACGCGTCGGCGGCTTCGACGTCGAGGGGCAGGAAGACCTCGACGCCACGGGCCTTGGCGTCCTCGAGGAGCTTCCTCGCGAGCGGGATGCGGTCGGCCTCGACGAGGGATTTGCCGACTTCGTGGCCCTGCGCCTTGAGGAACGTGAAGGCCATGCCGCCGCCGATGACGAGGCGGTCGACCTTGCCCAGCAGGGACTCCAGCACGAGGATCTTGTCGCTGACCTTGGCGCCGCCCATGATTGCCGTGAAGGGGCGCGCGGGGGACTCGAGGGCCTTGCCGAGGGCCTCGACCTCTTTTTCGATGAGAAGTCCGGCGTAGGCGGGACGCAGGTGGGCGACGCCCGTCGTCGAGGCGTGCGCGCGGTGTGCCGTCCCGAAGGCGTCGTTGACGTACACGTCGCACAAGTCGGCCAGGGCCTGCGTGAAGGCGGCGTCGTTCTTTTCCTCGCCTTTGTGGAAGCGCACGTTCTCCAAGAGGACGGCTTCGCCCGGCTTGAGCGCCGCGACGGCCTTTGCGGCGGGTTCACCGATGCAATCGGTGGCGAAGGTGCAAGGGACGCCGAGGCTGCGCAACGTGTCTGCCACGGGCTTGAGGGAAGCGGACGGGTCCGGGCCCCCCTTGGGGCGCCCCAAGTGGCTGCACAAAATGACTTTCGCGCCGGCCTTGCGCAGGAAGTCGATGGTGGGCAGGCTGGCGCGGATGCGCGTGTCGTCGCTGACGCGCCCGTGCTCGACGGGGACGTTGAAGTCGACCCGGAGGAGGACGCGTTTGCCCTTGAAGTCGCCGTCACGCAGCGTGCGAACCTGCATGGCTTGCGCCAGTCAGGGTGACGCTATGAATCGTTCGTGGGGCAAGGTCGCGACCACCAGCGGGGCCGCGAATTTCGCGAATGCACGCGGAGTGCACTCCCCGGAAGCCCGCCCGGGGATTCGCGGAACTTCGCGCGATTCGCGGCTTGTTGGGCGGACGGCTACGACTCGTCGCCCAGGGCCACGCGGGGTTGGAACGCCTTCTCCACGATGCGCATGCGGCTCAGGTTGCCCTTGGCCTGGATGCGACGGCCGTAGTGCGTCAGGATGACGCCGGAGAGCATCATCAGGGCGCCGACGACGCCGACCAGGACGGTTCCGGGAATCATGCGGGTGGCCGACAGGTTGCCGTCTGCAGTGTACCACGGGTCGGGGTACGAGATGGCGAACAGAACGCAGGCCCCGAAGCCGACGACGGCCCCCAGGACGGACAGGACGAAGCCAAGTTTGCCGACCCAGTTCGTGTTGTTGGACAGTTCAAGGTCCAGTTTCTGTTCGAGGTTGACTTCGCCGAGGCTGACGGGCTGGCCGGCGTCGATGTCCAGAAGCAGGCCGTCTTCCATGGCCATGCCATCCATGTCGGGCTCCTCGTACACGACGAGGTAGTCGCGTTCCTCCTGCAGGATGTTGGCGACGAAGCCGGGGTCGCTCGTGGCGCCAGTGGTCTCGTCACCGCCCACGGGGGCGAAGGGGATGTGACGGGGCCGAGCCGAGCGACCGCGCACCTTGGCGGCCACGGGCTTGGCCCGGGTGGCGGGCCTGGCCTTCTTGGGGGCCTTCGCGGCCTTGCGCACGGCGAGGCGCGTGTCTGCGGCGCGCTGCACCGCGGGCCGCGTGTCGGCGTTGCGACGGCTCTGCTTGTCCGTGAGCTTGTCCTTGGCGCTCCAAGACTCGCCTTCGATGCGCTTGGCCAAGCCCTTGCCGGCTGGAGGCTGGTAGCCCTTGTGGCTGGCGCAGTACTTGGACAGGGCACGGGAGGAGTTGCGGCATTGCTTGCCGTCCTCCGTGAGTGCCGAGCACTGCGGCTTGTAGTCGGATTTCGCGGCGCCCGAGGCCGCCGGGCGCTGGCGGGCGGGCCGGGTCGAGGTTCGGCGGGCCACGTTACTGCCTCCCGAGGGATTCGATGGATTCCAGTTGCTGCAGGCCGCCGGAGCCGAGGACCGTCCGGCCGTAGAAGAACATGGCCGTGCCCAGCATCAAGAGAGTGACGCCGACGCCGATGAGCAGCACGACGGCGCGCACGAGGTCGTAGTGCGAATCGGAGAACGGCTGCGCCGGCCCGGACCAACCGTTGTCGGGATACGTCGCGGCGAGCGTGATGCAGCCGACGAGCAGGCACAAGGCACCAAGGGTGAGGGCGATGACGCCGCCCATGCCGAGCCCCGTCAGGTGGGTCTCGACGTCGACCTTGATTTGCGCCTTGAGGTCCACTTGGTCCTGCAACGAGATTGGCGTTGCTTCCTGCTGGACCTTGAGGCGGATGCGGTTCTCGGCTTCGGGGCTCACTTCTTGGCCCCCTTGTCGCCAGGCGGGGCGGCGCCCCAGCGCTCGACGATGTCGACGGGAATGGACTTGATGACGCGGCGGTTGCCCGAGGCGACCTTGGATTCGGCCTCCTGCATGCTGCGGGCGCGCACGCGCTTCATGCGCACGCGCGTCTTGGGCTGCGCGCCCACGTCCGGGCCGCCGAACGTGTCAATGCTGACGTCCTCGACGGCGGCGGGTTCCTCGTCGGCCCGCAGCTCCTCGACGGGGGCCTCGGTGAACTCCTGCAGGGGAGCCTCCTGGAACTCCTCCAGCGGCATGCCTTCAGTCGCCTCGCCGGCGGCGACCTCGGCGAACTCGACGGTCTCTTCGGGGCTGGAGGACTCCTCGAATTCCACGCGTTCCAAGGCCTCGAACGGGGAGTCGGGCCCGTCGGTTTGAGGAGACTCGAAGGCGAAGGCGGATTCGCGCGCCGGGATGACGAGGCGGTACTCGCGGGCCGGGGCGACTTCGTCGTCGGCGCCGAAGTCCTGGGGCAGCGTCTCGGGGGCGGGGGCATCGGCTTCGATGGGGGGACCGAGCTCTTGGCGAATCTCGGTCTCGGTGTATCCGAGCCGGCGCAGCATCGCCTCGAGGTACGGCCGTTCCGTGGCCGATTGCTCGTCGAGCTTGAGCTCGTCCAACGTAGCCCGCAGGGAGTCCCGCGCCATGACGTCGTTCGCAAGTCCGGCGCCTTCATGACCCTTCTTATCTCAACGGGAGGAGATCCGGGGCTCTGCGCCCCCTGGAACCCTTTAAAGACGCCCTGGCTTGGCCGAGACGCTCGGGGCATCATGATCACCTTCGGTCCGGCCGGCATCCCGCTCTCGTGCAAGGGCCGCACGGTGCGGGACGGCATCATCTACACGCGCAACTTGGAATTGGACGCCATGGAGGTCCAATTCGTGCGCGGCATCCGCATGACCGAGGAGGAGGCCAAGAAGGTGCGCGAGACCGCGCAGCAGGCCGGCGTCGAATTGCACTGCAAGGCGCCCTACTACCTCAACCTGGCCGGCGATGAACAGAACGTCGAGATGTCGTTCAACAAGATCCTGGCGGCGGGCAAGTTGGCGCACGAGATGGGCGCCCAGACCGTCGTCTTCCACCCCGGCTTCTACGGTGAATTGTCCAAGGAGGAGACCATGGACCGCATGGTCAAGAACGTGCGCGAGTTGCGCAACACCTTCGTGCGCGAGGGCTGGACGCCCCGCCTCGGCATGGAGATCATGGGCAAGCGCAACGTCTTCGGCTCCCTCGAGGAAGTCCTCGACGTGTGCAGCCGCGTCAAGGGCATCGTCCCCGTCCTCGACTTCGCGCACATCCACGCGCGCGGCAACGGCATCCTGCAGAACCCGGAGGACTTCGCGGCCGTCTTCGACCGCCTCGCGGCCCTCAAGCTCGAGCACTACCTCATCCACTTCACGGGCATCCACTACGAGAACGGCAACGCCCGCTACCGCTTGCCCATCAAGAAGGGCGACCTGAAATTCGAGCCCTTGTGCGAGGTCCTGATGGACCGCAACATCTCGGCCAGCATCATCTCCACGAGTCCCATCCTCGAGCACGACGCGATGTACATGAACATCGTCTTCGACCGCGTCAAGGAGCGCCGCGACCAGCGCATCGCCCGCGAGGCCAAGGAGTCCATCGAGGCCGAGGAGAAGAAGAAGCGCGAGGACGAACGCAAGCGCACCGTCGAGGAAGAGCGCCGCAAGAAGGAGGAAGACGCTGCGCGCGCCAAGGCCGAGAAGGAAGCCGAACGCATGCGCGTCGCCGAGGAAAAGCGCACGGCCCTCGAAGCCGAGGCCGCCCGCAAGGCCGCCCTGCCCGACTGCGAAGCCCTCACCAAGTCCGGCGAGCGCTGCAAGAAGAAGGCCGACGGCAAGGGCAAGTACTGCATCCAGCACAAGGGCTGGCGCGGCGAGACCATCTGGGACCTGCCCGAGAACCAGACGCCCAAGGTCCTGCAGTCGAGCGCAAAGGTGCGCCGCCAGGTCCAGGTCGACGACTACAAGTTGTGGAAGAAGGACGAGCGCTACGTCTTTGCCAAGGACAAGAAGGACGGCTACGCCATCGTCTTCAAGGTCCCCGACGGCAAGGAAGTGCGCTACACGAAGGTCGGCCTCCCCATCCTGAAGACCGCCGGCACCGCGGGCGACGACGAGGAGTGACATGCCCGAGGGCGACCTGCGCGATCCTCTCGACCACATCATCGCGGCCTCGCGCCGCGCCCTGGCCCTGCCGGAGTCCACGCTTCGGCAATTCCTGGACGTCCTGCAACCAGCACGCCGCGTCTTCCTCTATGGTCGCGGCCGTTCCGGGTTCGTGGCGCGCGCCTTCGCCGTGCGCCTGATGCACCTCGGCTACCAGACGTACGTCGTGGGTGAGACGATCACGGCCCCCGTCACGAAGCACGACGTCGTGGTCCTCGTGTCCGGGTCGGGCCTGACGTACCCCGTCGTCATGACGGCGGAGCTTGGCCGCCGCCAGGGCGCCACCGTGGTGGCCATCACGGCGCACGCGGAATCCGAGGTCGCGCGCCTTGCCCACGTCGTGGTGCCCATCGTGCCCCCTGACGGCAACGGCGAGCGCGGCAAACTCGCGCCGCTGGGAACCATCTTCGAGACCAGCGCGTGGCTGTTCTTCGATGCCGTCGTGGCCTTGCTCATGCAGCGCCTCGGGGAGACCGAGGCAACGATGCGCAAGCGGCACGCGACATTGGAGTGAGTCGGATGGCGCTGCGACCCCAGGGTCTGGCCGCCGCGCTGCGCCACTGCAGCTGACGACGGGCGCGCGTTCCTCCTGGCAAACGTGCCACGCCTTCTGACGCCGACGGGGGCGGCTTGCCCAAGAACCAGAAGCCGAAGCGGCGCGCGAAGCGCGCCGAGGCGGCGCCCCCCGCCGCCAAGCAATGGCATCGTCAGGTCGGCGTGCTCGGAGTCGGCGTCACAAGTCGTTGCTTGGGCGTGAAAGCCCAGAACGGGCGCGGTCGCCCCGTTGGTCGGCAAGCGGAGGGGGTTCGCGGGCGGCAAAATGTGGGAAGGCGCCTCGCGCGAGGCCGATGCGCGGCGTGCGGCCGCCGGCCGGACCCGTTTCAACGCAGGATGCCGGTCGCCTTGCAACTCGGGCATTCCACGTGAAGGGGCCGGATGCCGGTGTCCGTGGCCACGAACTTCGCTTGGCAGGAGCGGCACGTCAGGTTGACGCGCCGGATGTTCTGCGCGGGCACCACGGGCGCCTGCCCGATGGGAGCCGCCTGACCATCGTAGACGCCGAGGGCCTTGCAGGACGGGCACGGGTAGGTCAACGGGCGGCGGCCGTTGTCCGGCATGAAGAACACGGCCTTGCAGTCCTGGCATTGCACCTGGCGCGTGGGGTTCTTTCCGCCGGCGCTCTTGCTCATGCCATAGATGGCGGCGGCCACGGCCACGAGCAGGAACGCGAGGAGGCCGAAGCAAATCCACATCCACGCAATGAAGGGCAGGCTCGACAGGGCGTCCGTTGGCCAGGACCACTCGAAGACGGCTTCGTCGTCCAAGGCGAGGAAGAGCAGCCAGAGCAGGACCGCGGCGCCAAGGACCAGGGCGGATGAGGCCAGGCGGCGCACGTCGCGGACGTCCACGCGGCTCGATTCCGTGCCGCGTTAAAGACTGCCGCCGACCTTCCAACGAAGGTCGATCACGTTCGGTTGGCGTGGAGGGGCTTCGCTGCGCTCAGCCCCTCGATTCCAAGCGGAAGGCCCCGCCGCGCTGCGCGCGGGGGCCGATCACATCGTGCGAACGACGTCACTTCTTCGCCGCGCGTTCCTCGAGGACCGCGTGCGCCGCCGCCAGCCGCGCAATGGGCAGGCGGTAGGGGCTACAGCTGACGTAGTCGAGGCCGGTGCGGTGGCAGAACTTCACGGAGTCCGGGTCGCCGCCGTGCTCGCCGCAGATGCCGACCTTGAGGCCGGGCCGTGAGGCCCGGCCTTTTTCGGTTCCCATGCGGACGAGTTGGCCAACGCCGGCCTGGTCCAGGGTGCTGAAGGGGTCGGCGGGCACGAGTTTCTGCTCGATGTATTGGCCCATGAACGTCGCGGCGTCGTCGCGGCTGATGCCAAGCGTCGTCTGCGTGAGGTCGTTCGTCCCGAACGAGAAGAACTCCGCCGACTTGGCAATCTCGTCGGCGGTGAGGGCGGCGCGAGGCAACTCGATCATCGTGCCGACGGAATAGGCGACCTCGATGCCCTGCTCGGCGAAGACCTTCTTGGCTTCGTCGCGGACGCGGAATTCCTGGTGGACGAACTCGGAGGCATGACTCACGATCGGAATCATGATCTCCGGGTGCACGTCCACGCCTTGACGCTTGACGGCGCACGCGGCCTCCAGGATGGCGCGGGCCTGCATGCGCGTAATCTCGGGGTAGGTGATGCCCAGCCGGCAGCCGCGGTGCCCGAGCATGGGGTTGGCCTCGTGCAGCGCCGCGATGCGCGTCAACAGTTCCGGCAGTCCAATGCCCATCAGGAGCGCCATCTGGCGCTGCTCCTTCTCCTCGTGCGGCAGGAATTCGTGCAGCGGCGGGTCGAGCAGGCGAATGGTGGTCGGGCGGTCCCCCATGGCCTTGAAGATGCCCTCGAAGTCGCTGCGCTGCAGAGGCAGGAGGAGGGCCAAGGCGGTTTCACGCGCCGAGCGGTTCTCGGCGAGAATCATCTCGCGCATGTGCTCGATCTTGCCGGGGCCGAAGAACATGTGCTCGGTCCGGCACAGGCCGATGCCCTCGGCGCCGAAGGCGATGGCGACCTGGGCCTGGTCCGGCTGGTCGGCGTTGGCGCGCACGCGCATGCGCCGGACCTTGTCGGCCATGACGAGGAGGCGGTCGAACATGCGGAAGACCGGGGCCATCGTGGCGTGCATGCTCTTGTCGACGAGGACCTGCACGACCTCGGAGGGCAGCGTCTTGAGCTTGCCTTCGATGACTTCGCCAGTGAAGCCGTCGAGGCTGAGCCAGTCGCCTTCGCGCACGAGGCGTGACCCGACGGCGAAGGCCTTGGCGCGGTAGTCGATGCGCAGTGTGCTGCAGCCGGCGACGCACACCTTGCCCATCTGGCGGGCAACCAGCGCTGCGTGGCTGGTCATGCCGCCGCGGGCCGTGAGGAAGCCCTCGGAGGCATTCATGCCGTGGATGTCCTCGGGGCTGGTCTCGTCGCGAACGAGGATGACCTGCTCGCCGCGCTTCTTCCATTCGACGGCGTCGTCGGCCGTGAAGACGACGCGGCCGGTGGCGGCGCCGGGGCCGGCGTTGAGGCCCTTGGCGAGGACTTTGCCGGACTTGAGTGCGCCCTGCTTCTCGCGGTTGTCGAAGATGGGGCGCAGGAGTTGGTTGAGCTGGTCCGGCTGCACGCGCAGCAGGGCCTCCTCGTCGGACAGGATCTTCTCGTCCACCATCTCGAGGGCAATGCGGACAGCGGCGAACCCGGTGCGCTTTCCAGTGCGCGTCTGCAGCATGTACAACTTGCTGCGCATGATGGTGAACTCGATGTCCTGCATGTCGCGGAAGTGCCGCTCCAGTTTGGCGGCGGCCTCGACGAGTTGCTTGTGCGCCTCGGGCAGGATGTTGGCAAGCTTGGCGATGGGCTGTGGCGTGCGGATGCCGGCCACGACGTCTTCGCCCTGGGCGTTGGGCAAGAATTCGCCGTAGAAGGTGCGCTCCCCCGTGGCGGGGTCGCGGGTGAAGGCAACGCCCGTCGCGCAGTCGTCGCCCATGTTGCCGAAGACCATCATCTGCACGTTGACGGCGGTGCCCATGTCGTGCGGAATCTTGTTGAGGTCGCGGTACGTGATGGCGCGCTTGTTGTTCCACGACTTGAAGACGGCCTCGATGGCGAGCCGGAGCTGGTCGCGCGGGTCCTGAGGGAACGGTTTGCCGGTCTCCCGCTGGATGTGCGCTTTGTACTCGTCCGCCAGCTTGCGCAGCTCGTCAGCGGGAATCTTCGGGTCCTCCTCGACGCCGAGGCGGCCCTTCAGCGCGTGCAGCTTCGATTCGAACCCCTTGTACTCGAGGCCCAGGACGACGTTGCCGAACATCGTGAGGAAACGCCGGTAGGAGTCGTAGGCAAAGCGGGGGTTGCCCGTGAGCTTGGCCATTCCCTCGACCGTCGCATCGTTGAGGCCGAGGTTGAGGACGGTGTCCATCATCCCGGGCATGGAGATGGCGGCGCCCGAACGCACCGACACCAGCAGCGGGTTCTTGGGGTCGCCGAGGGCCGCGCTGGCCTTGCGCTCCAAATCAGCCAGGGCCCTTGCCACGTCGTCGCCGAGCCGGTCGGGCATGCGCCCGAGCTGCTGGTAGGCGATGCACGTCTGGGCCGTGATGGTGAATCCGGGCGGGACGGGCAGCCCGATGCGGCTCATCTCCGAGAGGCCTGCGCCCTTCGAGCCGAGCGTGGCCTTCATCGTGTTGTCGCCCTCCTCGAAGGCGTACACCATCTTGGCGTGGCCGGCGGCCGTGGACTGCTTGGTTTGCGACATGGCGTGGACCATCGTGGGGCCTTCGTTCGGGGCGGCGAGCACCACGGCTTCGTGGATGCCCGAGCGCTGGACGGGGGACGTGTCCTGCACTGCCTGCTCCGTGTTAAAGGCCGACCGCCACCCTTGACCCGGCAACGGAGACTCGCCTGGGCGCCCTCATTTCAATCCTTGGCAAAAGAGGATAAATAGGTCGAGCCCCCCCAGCAGGGTTGTCTCATGCGAATCCTCTCCGTGGCCACGGCGGTCGCCTTCTTGGCTGCCCTGCTGGCGCCTGCCGCTGCCGGGTACGCCCAGCCGGCCTTCTACTTCTTCAAGTCCGGCTGCCCGATTGACGAGGTCGACGGGGTCTGCTACTTCCCGGACGTGACGGTCCCGCCCGTTCCGCCGCTGCCGCCGCCCCTGCCGGCGCCGCCCATCGTCGGCCAGCCCAAAATCGTCATCGCGGACGGCATCCTCGACCCCTACGACTTCGCCCACCCCAACGTGCCCAACAGCACGGAGCCCGACGTCAAGCTCGTGTACCCCGGGGCCGAGTCCGTTGTGCCCGTGCGCTTCGTGACGCCCGCCAACCACACCCACCCGGACCGCCTCAAGGGCTCGTTCCTCATCGGCGTCTGGATCGGCGAGTCGCCAGCCCCTCAGGCCAACCTCACGGCCACGTTGTACGAGGTCAAGGCGGACGGTACCGAGGTCCCGCTCGCCAACGCCTCGGTTGTCATCGACCTGAATGCCAGCCACGCGCCGGACCCGGCAACGCTGGTGCCGCCCAACAGCACGGACCCGATGACCATCGTGCTGTACGAGGTCGCCCAGCTCGCGCCCCTCGTCTTGCAGCCGCCGCTCATCCTTCTGCTCGGCCCCGTGGACCGCTTCTTCGCCAACACGTCGTCGTTCGCCGTCGGCTTCCGCCTCGACCCCGGCTCGAGCCCCCTCCCGGCGCCTCCCGGCGCAGCGTCCATCCGCTTCAACGCAAGCCTGTCGCCGTCCTTCGTGTACGTTCCGTGGTACGCCCCCGACCCGCCCAAGTCGAGCAGCACGAAGACGTACAGTTTCTCGCGCTCAAGCTCCGGACCGCGCGGGACCTTCGGGTCCAGCGGCTCGGGCGACGACGAGGACGGCAAGAAGAAGGGCAACGGCATCCCCGGCTTCGAGGTCTCGCTGGTCTTCACCATGCTGGCCGTCGCAGCCGTCGTGGCGCGTCGCCGCTTGTAGTCGGCCGCCCACCAAGCCGCAGATGACGCAGATTCCCGCAGATGCGGGTCCGTCCCCGGCCCGCGCGCGTTCCTCCCCGTAAGAGAGCTACGCCTTCCGACGCCGACGTCGGGGACCTGCTCATGCAACAGAACTTGGCGTAGCGCAGCGACCCGCGCCCCTGGCCGCCGAGTGACACCGATTGGACCGATTCGGCGCGTGGTTCGGTGAGGCTCGGTGAACTCGGTGGCGTCTCCGAACCGAGCTACGGCGCCGGCCGGAGACAAGTCAATCGCTTGTCGTCGTGGCCGCCGTCGGCGTCACAAGGGGCTGATCTGGAGTGAAAGCCCAGAACGGGCGCCTTCAATCGGACTCGTCCACGTGGTTCCCGTCGAAGGTCGGATCAAACATCGATGCAAGCCAGCGCGGGCAAGTCCTTGTCCAGGCCAACGCGTTTCTCGGCGATGGCCACGGGGCCCGCCTGCGAGTTCGTCGAGGGCTTGTCGGGACCGAGCAGGTCGCACAGTTCGGGGCCGACCGACGTGTCGTACGTCCCCCACTCGCGGGCCAGGCGCAGGATGTCCACCTTGTCGAGGCCGAGCAGGGGTCGCAGGATGGGCCGGCGTGCCGCCTGCTCCAGCGTCACAAGGTTCGGGAGCGTCTGGCTCGACACCTGGCCGAGGTTCTCGCCGGTGGCGATGGCGTCGGCGCCGATTTGGTCCCCGAGGGCGTCGGCGAGGCGGTACAGCAGGCGCTTTTGCAGCAGGAAATAGTAGCGGTGCGCCTCGCGGTCGTGCGGGATGCGGCCGAGGGACTCGCCAATCTTGGCGACCCACATGCGCTTGAGGCCCAGGATGCGCGCGAGGTCGGCGGCCTTGCGCACGGAGGCGTCGTCCGTGACGGGCTCGAAGGAGCCGTGCAGCGCCTCCACCTCGACGCCCTGCTCCTGCAGCATGCGCGCCGCGACGGGGGAATCGAAGCCGCCGCTGAGCAAGAGGACGGCCTTCACGTTGCGGCCGACGCTCACCTCGGTTATGCTTGTTTGCCTAGGCGCAAATGGGCCCTGATGGCTGCGGCCAGAGCCGGAGCGGATTGCGTGGCGACCCGGAACAGCGTCGATGGTTCCAGGGTCTCGTAGACATGCACGCCGCGGTCTCGGAACCGAATGATCTTGCCCCAAGGTTGGTCGATGGCTGACCGGGCCCCCTCGCTGAGCTGTTTGGCGGCCTCGCCCAGGATGATGAGAAGCCGCTCCGTGGCGCGCACAAGCACACGGTCCTTGCGAAAGGCCGCTTCATCCACGCCTTGCAGGAAGCCCGCCAGTTCGTCGGCGATTTCGAGGATGTCGTGCAACCGCCGCAAGTCATCCGGCAAACGCGATCCCGTCCCGCTTGAGCGTGGCAGCCAGACGTTGGTTGGGCAACTGGACGATGTGGACCTTCATGCCAAGCAGGTCCTCGAAGTCGAGTTCGGCCCCGAAGATGGCCAGCGGGTCGCCGCGGGGGTCGATGTGGGCTGCAAGGTCGAGGTCGCTGTCCGGGCGTGCCTCGCCGCGGGCGCGACTTCCAAACGCCACCAGGCCGCGCAGGCCGTGGCGCTTGAGGATGGCAGCGATGGCGCCGCCGTGCTTGGCGAAGATGGTGCGTGCGTCCATTGCAGGCTGCGACAGCAAGCGCTGGATCGTGGCATTGACGGAGGGGGTCCCGAAAGCATCCTGCAGCCGGCGCAGGTCGGCGCGTGTTGCATCGTCGATCCACACGGTCGTTCCCATGGGCAATCCTATAGACATAATGACCTATAAGTTCTCCTGGTGGGCCCCCCACAGGGGCCCTCGCAACGTCCATCAGCCCTGCCGGCTCGGCCCGGTCGTGGCCCTCCTGCGTCCTTGCGCCACATCCGCCGGCTTCCTGGCTACGCAGGAGCACCCCTGGCACCTCGACATGGGCCGCCTGAAACGCGACGTCGCTTCGGCCGGGTACCACATCGTCGTCGACGCGAAGGTCATCCTCATCGTGCGCCGCGACGACGGCCACGGGCCCGTCGAGTCGAGCCTGTACGACAACGGCCGCGTCCTGCTCAAGACGACGGACAAGGCTGCGGCCGAGGCCGGCTACGCGGGGCTGGAACCTTTGTTGTCGGCGGCCCGCAGGTCGTAGCGACCAACCGCCAGGGGGCAGCACAGAGCCCGCAGAGGCCACAAAGATGAGGTCGGTGCCGCTCTGCGGGCTCTGTGCTGGCCCTAGGTGTGCAGCCAGACGCCCTGCGTCGCGGACTCGATGCGCACGAAGCCGAAGCGCTC
>JBBSVQ010000011.1:0-193304 GCA_038046725.1 Thermoplasmatota archaeon
TGGAATCGCCGAACCGCACGCATGGGGGTCCAGGGGGCCCGCAGGGCCCCCTAGCTCTGCGGAAAACGAAACGGGTCCGAGCGCAGCGAGGATCCCGTTTCGTTCACTGGTAGTCGCGCCAAGAATGCGTGCACTTGACGCACTCGTTGATCTGCGTCGGGGGTTCGTCCGAGCGCCGCGTCTGCATGAGGTGGAAGTAGGCCTTGTCGTGGCCGCACTTGGGGCACGTGACCGACTGCTGCGGGCGGGCCTCCTGCTTCTCTTCCTGCACGACGCGCGCCTTGCCGGAGGCCTCGCTGCGAACCACGTTGGCTGCGCCGGGGCCGTCCGAGCTCCAACCGCACTTTTTGCAGACCATCTTGCCGCCAGTCGGGTAGACCAGGGATTTGCACTGTCCGCAGAACGCCACGGGGTGGCCAGGCGGGTCCGCTTCTTCAGGTTAGGGGGCCGGGCCCCATGGGCCGACCGGTGGGACGAGCCCCGCGCATGAGGCGGACGGCGTCCGCTCAGCGCCGCAGGACGTTGGCGCCGCCGAGGGCGCGGATGGCTTCTGCGACCCGCCTGGAGGTGTCCTGCTCGGCGCGCAGGTATTCCGTCGCGGTGGCGTCCTGGATGAAGGAGGCGACGAGGTGGCGCACCTTGCGAAACGGCCCCACGCCCCGCATACGTGGCGTCGCCGTCATGTCGATGTCCGACATGGCGGGAACGGCGACCTTGCGGCGCTTGGTGGGCGCGGCGACCTTCTTGGGGTTGTGCAGGACCGGCTCGAGGTTTCCGTAGCCGAACATGCGTCCGAAGGGGCTCTGGCGGGCGTCGACGTCGAGGACGGCGTCGTAGTGCACGGTCCAGCCTTCGCGTTCCCACAATCCGCCGTGGTGCAGGATGCGCAGGTTGGTGAGGTTGTAGGCGCGCAGGCGGCGGTCGGTCTCGGTCAGGAGGAACGCCATGAGGCCGGCGAGGGCGAGGGCGCCGGAGATGGCCTCCGCCTGCTTCGAGACGGCGACCAGGGCGCAGCTGCCGGCCGTGAGGACGCCGAGCCCGAGGCGCATGTAGCGCCGCCGCGGCAGGAACAGGGCCACGCAGGCTAGCGCGGGGACCGCGAAGGCGAGGAGGGCTTTGGTGCCGAGGCCTTCGCCGGCGAGGCGAGGGGCCCAGAGCAATGCGGCCCCCCATCCGGCCCATGCCAAGGCGAGGAGGTAGCGGCCGAGCCAGGCGCCCGGGGAGGGGCGCAGGCGAACCAGCTCCTTCTCGCCGGGGAGCAGTCGCATGCGGGCCATGGCCTGGCGACGCTGGGGCAAGGGAATGAGCGTTTCCTTCGGCGCGCGCCCGCACACCGGGCTATCCACTGAACCCACTGAACGCACTGAACCGAATTCAGTGGGTTCAGTGCCTTCAGTGGATTGTTTTTGTCTAGCGGGTACGGCGCGGCATGACCTGGCCGAGCACGAGGGCGACGAGCAGCCAGGCGCCGACGCTGAGGCCGTTGAGTTCCAGGATGGAGGCGGGCCAGTCCATGAGGCGGCCGAGGACCTGCACGGCGACGAACATCGTCGGCCCCAGCCACGCGACCACCGCCGAGGCGCGGCCGTCGAGGCCGGCCAGGCCCCAGAAGGCGGCCCCGAACAAGGCCAGCACGATGCCGGTGAGCGCCACGGCCCAGACGGCCTCCATGGGGTGCCAGTACGCTGAAGGGAACCACTCGCGTGCGGCGAAGAACGCGCCGTAGACGATGGCGACGAAGCACACGAATGGGATCGGGTTTCGACGGATGGTCTGGCGCAGCGCCGCAATGTCTCCGGCGTCGCCCTTGCCGTGGAAGCGGCTCTTGACGTGGCTGGGTCGCGAGCCGGGCGCGCCGAGCAGGATGAGCGCAAGGACGAGGGCCTGGCGCCAATCCGCGAGGTCGAGGCGCGCGATGGCGAGGGCGAGGTCGCGTGGCAGCTCGACGAAGAACGGCCGCAGGGCCTCGCCGAAGCCGTCCAGCGAGTCGGGGCCGACGAAGAACGGGATGTCGAGCACGTCCAGGCCGACGGTGAGCGCGACGAGGACAAGGGCGGGCGGGATGAAGAGCGGCGCGAGGGCGGCGACGAGGAACGTCAGCGTCCACACGCCGCCCCGCATGCGCGACGGCAACACGTGCCCTTCCTCGACGCCGGCCCGGAACTCCTTGACGCCGTGGCCGGACAGCAGCAGAACGCTGGCGTGCGACACCTCATGCAGGAACGTGCCGAACCAGGACACGATGGCGTACAGCCACTTCTGGTCCCAATGCCGGTCGAGGACGAGCAGGCTGCGGCGCAGCGCTTCGACGGACATGGTCTGCAGGCGCCACAGCACCCAGATGAGGACGATGGGGATGGCGGCGGCGACGAACGGCTGCCAGTCGGCCATGCTAGCGCCTCGCGGGACCGACGGAACCACGAATTGCACGAACCGCACGAACCGACTGGACCGCGCCGACCGACGCGTCCGTTTCGTGCACCTTCGTGAAATTCGTGGTTGGACCGTCGCGGCTGCGCGTCACGGAACGACCTCGAGGAACGTCGGTACACCCGTGTGGTCGTACGCCCGCCAATCGTCGGGCCCGTACGGCTCGCACAGGATCAGGTGGATGGCGCCCTCCTTGTCGAACAGCTCGAAGTCGGCGTCCGAGGGGTACGGGTGGCGGTCGGGGTGGCTGTGCAGGGTCCCGTTGACGGTGCGGTCCACGGGCATCATCTGGAACGGGATGATGGCATGCGCGTCGCCTTGCACGGTGCCGGGCAGCATGACGAGTTCCGTGATGGTGTCTCCTTTAACGCGCAGCAGGCCCGCGAACTCCTGCGGATGCGACGCCCGGGACGCCTTGAGGGCGAGGTCGAGGACGGAGCGCTTGACCTTGCTGAACGTCGGGTGCTCGAAGGTGTCGCGGCTCCAGCGCTCCCACTCGGCCCAGTACTCCGTGTCCGTGCACGTGGCCCAGAAGTGGTCCCATTCGTCATCCGTCCATTCGTCGGTGTGGCGCGTGCGGTAGTCGGCGCGGATCTCGCGCCACTTGCCCTTCCTCCCGAACAGGCGACCGAAGAACCCCATGGGTCACCGCGTCAGTTTGGTGCGCACGCGTTCGTAGTATCCCGAGCCCAGGCGCACGAAACGGGCCTTGCGCTGCGACGGCCCGATGCGCACCGACTGCCCTGGGGTCACGGGGAAGCCGTGCTGGCCGTCGATGACGACACGAGCCTGCTTCTCGCCCGCCGCCGAGTCGCGTTCCAGCAGGGTCAGTTCCACGGTCGCGTCGGCGGGGACGATCCACGGGCGGGCAGCGAGTCGGAAGGGTGCAATGGGGGCCAGCACGGTCCCGGGCACGAGGGGGTGCATCAGTGGCCCGCCAACCGACATGGCGTATCCCGTCGACCCCGTCGCCGTGGACACGATGATGCCGTCACCGCGCAGGGTGTCGAGCACTTCGCCGGAGACCGCGATGCGGAACTGGATGAGCTTCGCGATGCGGCTGGTCTGCAACGTGACCTCGTTGCACGCGTCCGGCAGGCGTTCGTCGCCGAGCCAGGCGGACAGCTTGTCGCGCTCTTCGACGTTGTAGTCGCCGCGGATGACTTGGTCGATGGCCGACGTCGCCTGCGGGGGTTCGACCTCGCACAGGAACCCGATGGCGCCGGCGTTGACGCCGAGGATGGGCTTGTCCGTGATGCCCTGCACGAAGAGGATGGTGCCGTCGCCGCCGACGGTGAGGAACAGGTCCGCCTTGGCGTCGAGTTGCGCGAGCGTCTGGCTGGCGTGCTTGGTCCCCACTGCGAGCTTGGTCTCGAGCAGCACCTTTTGTCCCTTGGATTTCAGGTGGTCCGCGAGGCGCTGCGCCTCCTTGCGCACGTGCGCCACGGACCCTTTGCCGACGATGGCCCAGACGAGGGGGCGGTCGGCGGGGAATGGCGTTGACATGCGGCCCGACGGCGTGCGGCGGACGACGGGGGCTCGCACGGCCTCCAGGGCCTGCGGGTTGTTGGCGGCGATGAGGCCGGCGCGCGCGGTCATGTCGAGCGGCATGTCGAGGCCACGGCCCGTGGCGGGGTCGATGACGGTGCCTCCAGCCTCCCGGCAGAAGAGCGTCGCGGCGGCGATGTCGATGACGCGCAGCCACGGCTTGCGCACCAGGAACGCGTCCATCGCTCCCGTCCCGACGAGGCACAACTCGAGGGCGGCGGAGCCCAGGTCGCGGATGTGGTGGCCGCGGCGGGCGTGCGCCTCCTCGATCTCGGTCGAGGCGTAGTCCGCAATCATGCCGACGATGACTTCACGGGAATCGAATTTCCCCCGCTTCACGGGAGCACCGTTGGCGAAGGCGCCCTTGCCCTTGACCGCGGTGTACAGGTCGCCGGTGACCAGGTTCTGCACGACGCCGGCCTCGATGTCGGCGAGGCGGCCGTCCTTGCCGGCGGGACCGATGGCCACCGACGTGCAGTGGAACGGGATGCCGCGCCCTGCGTTGCGCGAGCCGTCCAAGGGGTCCACGACGGCCATGCGGCGCGAACCTTTCTGCGGCACGAGGCCGGCTTCCTCGGAGAGCACGGACAACTTGAGGCCCTTCGCCGCCGCGAGGATGGCGTCCTCGAGGACCTTGTCGGCGCGGCTGGTCGGGTTGCCGCCGGCGCCATTGCCGACCTTGTCGTGGCGGCGCGGGTCCGCCTTGACGTCGCCCCAGGCCTTGAACGCGGCGTCGGCCAGGGTGCGGGCCATGCCGAGGGGGTCCACGGGCGGCGATGGGGGCATGGGGGGTTTAGGTCTTCGGCGACCTTCAAACGAAGGTCGATTACGTTGGGTGACGGCCGACCTTCGAACGAAGGTCGATCACGTTGGACTGCACTAGGGGGCCTGCGGCCCCCTGACACAGGCCTGCCCTGCAACCTGCGGGCCTCGCGGCGCTCGGCCCCCGGGGAGAACCCGTTCGGCGCCGGCCGCTTCGCGAGCCGGCGGCCAATCCACGCGCTTTCCTCGCACGAGGCAAACCTCTATCGCGGGCACCTGCACACCAGCCCTTGTGCCCACGGACGCCGACACCCGCTCCAAGGGAGCGCACTACCTCGACGCCGACCACCACGCCGTCGTCGAGTTCGTCAAGGCGGCGGCGCTCAAGCCTGGGGAAACCGTCCTCGACGCCGGCGCGGGGCGCGGCGCCCTGACGGGACGAATCTGCGACGCGGTGGCCCCCGGCGGGACCGTCGTCGCCGTCGAAACGCAACAGGACCTCGTCTTCCGCCTCAAGCGCCTGGCCAAGCCTGGCCTCCAAGTCATCCAGGGCGACATCCTCGCCGTCCGACTGCCCGTGCCGCTCGATGCCGTCGTGGCCAATCCGCCGTACCGCATCCTGCCCGCCATCCTGCGCCGCCTGCTGGCGCACGGCTTCGGCCGCGCCGTCCTCGTGGTGCCCCTGGAACTCGCGGAGCGCCTCGTGGCCCAACCCAAGTCGGACAATTACGGCCGGCTCACCATCGAGATCGCCATGCAAGCCAAGGTGGAGCGCCTGTTCGCCATGCCCAAGCGCGCCTTCGACCCCGTCCCCGCCGTCGCGTCCGTCGTCATCCGCGTCACGCCCAAGCCAGGCAGGCCCATGGACGGCATCGACGCCAAGGTCCTGGACCACGTCCTGGACGCGGCCTGGGACGGACGCACCAAGACGCTGCGGCACGCTTTGTCCCCGCTCGACAAGGTCCTCGGCGTCCCGCCGCAGGACATCTCGGAAGCCCTCGCCATGGTCAACGGCCAGGAGCGCCGCTTCACCGAGGTCTCGCCGTGGGAGTGGAGCGTCGTGGCCAAGCACCTGAGCGCTTGCACCGAGGCCCGCAAGGCCGCGCGCACCGCGGTGAAGGACGCACGCAAGGAATCGGAGCGCGTCGCACGCAGGGAAGCGGACCTCGCACGCGCGCCCAAGGCCGACGACGTGGCCGACGCGGACCTGAACTAGGCGCTTCCCTCTAGCCCAGGCGCGTGGTCGGCGGCGGGGGCGGGCAGGCCCAGCACGGCGGCAGGCGCGGGTAGCAGTCCACCCAGTGGCCCATCGTCCAGCCGACGCACACGACGCCCGCGCAGCGCGAGCCGCCCGTGTTGTACGCGTCGCCGTAGACGCACAAGGCCACGTTCGCGTCCGTCGCGCGCCCGTTGACGCACGTCGTGCAGTCGCCGACGCACGTCTCCCAGTCCTCGTTCGAGTACCCCGTGCATGCGACACCGTCGCAACCGCTGCTGGGCCCCTGCTGGTTGTTGTACACGTCGGCCACGCACAGGGCCACGCCGTTGTCCACGGTGGGCTTGGCGTCAGCGGACGGGGCGATTGACAGCAGGAGCAGGGCCGCAAGGGCCAGGGTCAGGATGCGCATGGGAAACCCGCAGCGCCATCCTGGCCCGGGCATCAAGGGCTTGCGCGGCGGTCCCCAATTGCCGAAGCCAAGTCCTGCCGCGCAGCAGCCCGGCCTTCGGTGTCCCGGAGCGTCATGGGAAGCCGAAGAGGAACATGACGAGTGCCGCGAGCGGGATTACGGCGACAACCAGCAGCACGAGAAGGACCGACCGCAACGTCAGGCTCGAATGTGGGCCGAACATCGGTTCCGGCGCCGGCAGCCCGCGCTCCTTCGCTTCGCGCACGAGCCGCATGCGGTAGAACAAGTAGACGGGGATGCCCGCGAGCACGATGGCGAAGGCCGCGATGCGGTTGTAGTTCGAGCCCGAGAAGTGCGTCACCTGCTGGTAGACAAGGTAGCCGACGAAGGTCGCGCTCGCCACGATGAACAGGATGGGCACGACGGGGTAGAACGGCACCTTGTACGGCCGCGGCAACTCGGGGTGCGTGCGCCGCAGCACAAGCAGGCCCACGGCGGCGAGGGCGTAGAACATGAACGAGATGAACACCACGTTGTCCGTGAGCTCGTTGAAGTCGAACAGCAGAACGAACACGATGGCGAGGACGGCTTGCGCCCAAATGGCGCGCCCGGGGACGTGGTGGCGGTTCGTGGTGCCGAAGACGCGCGGGAACAGGCGGTCGCGGCTCATGGCGTAGTAGATGCGCGGTCCCGAGATTGTGATGCCGTTCAGGCTGCCGAGGACGGAGAGGAGGATGATGCAGGCGACGAAGTCCGCGCCTCCCCCGCCGAAGAGCACGTGCGCCGCATCGGTGGCGACGGTCTTCTGCGACGTCGCGAAGCCCTCGAAGCCGAGCACGTTGAGGTAGCCCAACGAGAGGAGCGTGTACAGCAGCATCACGGCGCCAAGTCCGAGCAGCATGGCCTTGGGCAGGTTGCGGTGCGGGTCGCGCAACTCGGAGCCGACGCGCACGACGTTCGTCCAGCCGTCGTACGCGAACAGGGCGGCCACCATGGAGAGGCCGAGGAAGCCGCCGAGGCTGAACCCGTCCGCGGCGCGGGTGCCCTCGATGTGCGCCTGCTCGAAGAAGCCGACGTCGGGAGTCTTGGGGTCACCGAGATAGAGGAGGGCCGCGCCGGCGAGCAGGACCATGAGGCTGCCCTTGACGACGGTGAGGCCCTTCTGCACGTCGCCGCCCATCTTGAGGCCGAAGTAGTTGAGGATGGACAGCAGCAGGATGACGGCCGCGGCCGTGACCTGCACGCCGCCCACTGCGATGTGGAAGCCGCCGCCCTGACCGGGGTCCCAATCAACCCAGGCCCTGGCCAGGAACCCATCGGGCTTGAGGCGGTTGAGTTGCTCGGCGAAGATGACGGCAAGCGCGGCTGCGGAGCCGGCGAGGTTGATGGTGAACGCCGTCCACCCGGACAGGAACGCCAAGAGGGAGCCGAGGCCTTCGCGCAGGAAGACGTACTCGCCGCCGGCCTTGGGGAACAGGACGCCGAGTTCCGCGTAGGTCAAGGCGCCCATGAGCGTGAGCGCGCCACCGACGAGCCACACGAGGACGATGAGCCAGGGCGAGCCCGTGCCGTCGGCAACGCGGTTGACGCCGAGGAAGATGCCGGAGCCGATGACGATGCCCACGATCATCGAGACGGCGCCGAAGAGGTTGAGCTCCCGGCGCAGGCCGTCGGTGGAGGTCGCGGCAGGGGCGGGGGCGCCATCGGGGGCGTCGTCGGGCACGGCGACCTTGACCATGGGCCGCTTCGCATGGCGGCGGCGCGCATTTGACGGTTCCCTTCGCGCCCGACTTCGACCAGCAATCCGCCGATGACGCCGAACCCGCCGATGTCGTGTCCGTCCATCGGCGTCATCGGCGGGTCGGGCAGCTCGTACCATCGCCAAGCTCAAGCCCCAAACCCTGTGGCCGCGGCGTGGACAAGGCCCAGCGCCAAGTGTTGCTCCTGGCCGTGCTCTTCGCGGTGTCCGGCACGGGGTCCGTCGTCATCGTCACGGTCGCCGCCGTCACGGCCCTCGACTTGACGGGGTCCACATCCCTCGCCACGTTGCCGGTCGCCTTGTCGCTGGTGGGAGGCATGGCCGCAACCGTGCCCGCTTCCCACTTCATGGCCCGCTTCGGTCGGCGGGCCGGGTTCCGCATCTCGACCTCGGTCGCCATCGTGGGCGCCAGCCTTGCCGTCGTCGCCATCCACCGAGAGAGCTTCGTCCTGTTCTGCGCAGCAAGCGCCCTCATTGGCGTCGTGACGGGCGTGGCGAGCCTCTACCGCTTCGCCGCCGTCGAGGTGTCCGACCCGGGCCGGCAGGCGCGCGCCATCGGAACCGTGCTTGCCGGCGGCGTCGCGGCAGGCGTGCTCGGGCCATTGATTGCCTTCCAGGCCCGCGACCTCTGGGCGGAGGCGCCGTTCGCTGGCTCCTACCTCGTGATGGCCGTGCTTGCCGTCGTCGTCCTCCTGCTCCTCAATTTCCTTGAGGTCCCCCGCCCGCCACCCGTCGTCAAGGGCTCCGGCCGCCCTCTGTCCGTCATTGCACGCGACCCACGCTTCGTGGCGGCAGCGCTTGCGGGAATCGCCGCGTTCTCAGCCATGGTCATCACCATGGTGGCCGCCCCCCTCTCCCTGGCCGCGCAGGGGCACGCCAACGCCATCCAGTACGTCATCCAGGCCCACGTCGTCGCCATGTACCTGCCGTCCTTCTTCAGCGGCGCCCTCGTCGGCCGCACCGGCCCCGCACGCGGCATGATGCTGGGCATCGCGGGCCTCGCGGCTTGCGGCGTCGTCAACCTGCTCGGAGCAAGCGTCGCCCACCACTACGTCGCCCTCGTCCTGCTCGGAATCGGCTGGAACCTCCTCTTCGTCTCGGCGACGGCGCTCCTGACCACGGTGTACCGACCCTCCGAGAAAGCAACCGTCCAGGGGGTCAACGACGTCCTCGTCTCCGCCTCGGCCGCCGTCGCTGCCTTCGGCTCCGGCGCCGTCCACGCAGTCCATGGCTGGAGCGGCCTCAACCTCGACGTGCTCGTCGGACTCGTTCTGGCGACCGTCGCGCTCCTCATCCTGATGCGGGCCGGCCGATCCGCGCCCTCGCCCGCCCACGGTTGACGGCGGGGAACGAGCGCCTCCCCCGGCCTCCCCCGAAACGGTTTATCAACCCCTCCACGTGCCCGCCTTCGAGGCCAAGGGCATGTCGAAGGAACAGATGGAAATCCGTGAGCTCAAGGAAGGACGCTTCATGCTCATCGATGACGAGCCCTGCAAGATCGACTCCATCGAGAAGTCGAAGCCCGGCAAGCACGGCGCATCCAAGGCCCGCATCGAGGCCCGCTCCATCTTCACCGCCGCCAAGAAGACCTACCTCGGCAGCGTGACCGACAAGGTCTGGGTCCCCCAGGTCGACCGCCGCGGCGCCCAGCTCCTGTCCTTCCACAACGGCGTCGCCCAGTTGATGGACAAGGACACTTTCGAGACGTTCGACATCAACGTCCCTGACGAATTCGCCGAGGGCCTCGTGGCCGGCGCCGACGTGATGTACATCGTGGCGATGGAACGCCGGATGATCACCAAGGTTTGACGACGCGAGAGTGAGCTGCGAAGCAGCGAACGAATCGCGGTCAGACCTGCGTGGCGCGAGGCCGCGCAGCGGCCTTGCGCAGGATGGTCACCGGCAAGGTGTCAGGTTCGCAGGCACAAGGTGTCAACTTCGTGAGCGAAGCGATTGCCTCTTTCGTCACTCCGTCAGCTTCGCGACGGCCGCGCTCGCCAACGCGCGCGCGACGAACGCCGCCGGCATCGCCACGAGGAGGGCGATCAGGAACTGCCGAGGCCAGACCCGTAGGAAGCCGTCCGCGAAGGCGCCGTTTAGGAACCCGAAGAAGAGGGACATGACGAAGACCATGATGGAGACCATGATGACGAGGGAGAGCGTTGGCCCGTGCTTCTTCGCGATCTTCACGGTGACCCCTACGCCAGGACCGTGAGGGCGGCCAGCTTCGCGTCGATGAGCGCCAGCAGTTCGGGCAGCAACGCGTCGGCCTGCTCCTGGGTCCAGCGGTGCTCGTCGATGCCAATCTCGTCGTCGGGGTTGACGAGGTCGCCCATCTCGCCGTTGTCCTCCTCCTCAAAGGAGGTCATCGTCAGGGTGGTGGGTCGGGGCCAGTGCGGCACCATCGCCGGGAGCTCGTACGAGGTCCCGGCGCTCTGGATGCGGGCGTGTCGGGTGAGCTTGTACCGCTGGCCGAGGTGGAACCGGTCGCCCGCCGGGTCCAGCGTGGCCTCGTAGATGCCGTGGTCGAACTCGCCGAGGAGGATGGTGCCCCGGATGGCGCCGCCGTGGTAGTGGATGGTGCCCCGGAACCGGTCGCTCCACGAGCACCAGTCGGGGTGGTAGACGTGCATGCTGCGCACCTTGCCGTCGCGGCGGGGCAGGCCCCACTTCAGCATGTCCCCGTACTCCTCCATGTCGGCCATGCCACGGTCCAAGAGGACGGCCTTGCACTCGCGCAGGAGCTCCACCATGCGGGCGGGGTCGATGCGGTGCTCGCGCAGGGGATGGAAGGCCAAGGGTCGCCCTCCCGTGGCCGGGGCCAGCGCCGCTGACATCCGCTGCATGCGCGTTCCAGACCGCCCCGGGCGATAATCCTACCCCTGGCGGCGAGGTCTTGACGCTGCCTTGAATCCAGGGTTTCGCCCCCAATCATGATAAGGAGTCCACCTCTGGCGAAGCCGTGGCCAAGCTGAACCCCTTCCCGGAGGAGGGCGAACTCGTCGTCGGCACCGTGCGCGAAGTGCAGAACTTCGGCGCCTTCGTGACGCTCGAGGAGTACCCCGGCAAGGAGGGCTTCGTGCACATCCGCGAAGTCGCGCCCGGCTGGGTCAAGCGCATCCGCGACTTCGTGCGCGAGCAGGCCCGCGTCGTCTGCAAGGTCCAAGGCGTGGACGCCAAGAAGGGCCACATCGACCTCAGCCTGAAGGCCGTCAACGACCACCAGCGCCGCGAGACCATCCAGGCGTGGAAGAACGAGCAGAAGGCCGACAACTACCTCAAGATGATGGCGGAGCGGCAGAAGACCACCGCGGAAGCCCTCATCGCGGACTACGGCGCCAAACTCATCGACGCCTTCGGCTCCATGTACGCCGCCTTCCAGCAGGCCGCCGAATACGGCAAGGAAGCCTTCGACCAGGAGAACCTCAAGGGTCCCTGGGTCGAGCCCTTCATCGTCTTCGCCAAGGAGAACATCCAGGCCTCCTTCGTGGAGATCACCGGCTTCGTCGACGTCAGCTCCCCCGCCCCCGACGGCGTCAAGCACGTCTCGAAGGCGCTGAAGGCCGCGGAGAAATCCGAATTCGAGGACGTCACCATCGAGGTCACCTACATGGGCGCCCCGCACTACCGCGTCACCGTGAAGGCCCCCGACTTCAAGATCGCCGAGGACCAGCTCAAGGGCGCGGCCGACCGCGCCATCGCCCTCATCCAGAAGTCCGGCGGCGCAGGCTCGTTCAAGCGCGAAGCCGAGGACAAGAAAACCGCGTAGGCGATTCCATGGCCTCTGTCCTGCTCAAGCGCTGCACGGCCTGCAAAGAGTATACGCTGCAGGAAACGTGCCCCCGCTGCGGCGCGAAGGCCAAGCCGAACCGGCCCGCCAAGTTCAGTCCCGAGGACAACTTCGGAGACTACCGGCGCAAGCTGAAGAAGCTCGACGCGGCGAAGGGGCCGGGCAACTCCGACAGCGAGCGGGTGGCCGGGGCGCAGGTCGCGGACGCAGCGACGGCGTCCAAGCCGAAGCCTGCCAAGCCGGCCCCGGAAGTGCGAGAGGGCTTCGGCACGCCCACCACGCCACAGAGCCCGCAGAACGTCGCAGAAAAGGGCCGGTCCTCTGGGGGCTCTGCGTTCTCTGCGGCTTCGTCGGGGCGAAAGGCGAAGGGAGCCTGACCCCATGGACCGGCTTCGCATCAAGGAGCACGCGAAGCCCAAGGTCAAGGCGCCCATCTTCGTTGAAGGCCTTCCCGGAATCGGCCACGTCGGCAAGCTGGCCGCGCAGCACATCGTGGAGTCCGGCAAGGCGGCGCTCTGGCTCACCATCCATTCCGTCGATTTCCCGCCGCAAGTCGCCGTCGGGGAGGACGGCATCATCCGCCTCCTCAAAGTCGAGGTCTGGACGATTCCGGCGAAGGGCAAGTCCGCCCCTCTCGTCGTCATGACCGGTGACGCGCAGCCGCTCACGAGCCAGGGCCAGCATGAACTCGTGGAGGCCGTCCTCGACCGCATCGAGCCCCTCGGCTGCAAGAGCATCTACACCCTCGGCGGCTACGGGACCGGCACGCGCGTCGAGAAGCCCGAAGTCCTCGCGGCCGCGACGGACAAGGCGACCGTCGTGCGTCTGAAGAAGCTCGGCATCCGACTGCCCGGCGACGACACGCCCGGCGGCGGCATCATTGGCGCAAGCGGCCTCTTCCTCGGCCTCGGCGCCTTGCGCGGCATGAGCGGCGCTTGCCTCATGGGTGAGACGAACGGCTACCTCGTCGACCCCAAGGCGGCGCGAGCCGTGCTCACGGCTCTTGGCAAAGCGGTGGGCCGTGACTTCGGCACCGCAGACCTCGAGAAGCGAGCCGCAGACCTCGACCGCATCACGGCGCAATTGAGTGAAGCGATGAGCACGCCGCAGCGGGAAGGGACTGAGCACTACATCGGTTAGTGTGGGGTTTGGAAAATCTTCCTCATTTTCGCGACTTTGCGCAGAATCTCGTCTGCCGCGCGGACCCAGCGGAACGGTTTCGGGTTCTCGTTGTGATCGTCGACCCACGCCGTAATTGCGGCCTGAAGTGACGCGACCTCGTCGAACGTTCCGCGTCGAATTCGTTGCGAAGTTAGGCTGCCGAGCCCAGTCCGGTTTGTCATTTTCCTAGGTCCCCCAAGTCCTGCGTGGTGGAAACGACTCCGTTGAACCGTTGGTGGTTGGCCGCCATTCCCACGGCAAACGAATCGTACGAGTTCGCTGCCGCATTTTCGTTTACGGATGAAGGAACGAAGTGGACCTCGTAATTGTGGACGCCGAGATTCGCCGGCTTAACAACCTGTTGAGAGGCAGCGCCAAGGGAGTATTCGAAGAACAGGACTCGGCCGACGTCCAACTGCAGGTCGTTGACGCGATCCATGAATTGAGTCACACTCATCGTGGGCCAAGGTGAAGATTTTAGCTGGGCGCAGCCCGCAATGGCCGTTGCCGGACTTGAGGAGGCTTCAGGTTCGGCGCGAATCCTTCCGGACGCATCCTGCAGAATTTGCATGGTCCAGGCGCGAGCCTCCCCGGCATCGTTTGCGATGGCGATTGTGGCTGTGCCACGATTGGTTTCCATTAGGTTCGGTAGAATGCTGGGCATGGCCGGGCGAGCCGGTTCAATTTGGTAATCCACGACACATCCATGGGCCAATCGGTCGGCTGCTTCGACGGATTGGTTTTGCAGTTCTTGCAGAATGGCAAGATGGCTCATTCCTACGCCGAAGTTGTCGATTTCTGCGCCTGGAAATAGCGGGCCTTGCCATGGGGCAGGCATGGGTGGTCCCAGTGACTTTGGCCAAACGTCCGCATCTGCTACGAGGCCATGAGACGCGTAATTTCGGTACTCGTAGAGGATCTCCCGCCCGTCAATCATGTACAGAGTGGAATCCGGCATGAACCGATGGTGGCTGTAGGCGTGAATTTGCTGGTTTGGGAACCCGCTTCCTGGTGGAGTTGTAACGGTTACAATGGTCTTATCGGCACGGTTGGAGACCGTGACGGGCAACTGGACTTCTTGGTCTCCTGCCACTGTTTGAAGCGCCCTGTCTGTGATTGATTGAGTTCGAAGCCCGTAGCCCAGGTCAGGCAAGCGGCCCTGATCGGTCCAGGAGGCTCGCGCGCGGTCGCATTGGTTTCGGCTTTCGCAGAGGCGATCCTCACGCACCAATCGTAGGTCGCGGTCGAGGTACATCACGCGGTTGTTGTAATGAGGATCGGTATCGTACGTTTCCCGCAATGCATAGGCGGTCCGCAGTATTCCGTCCCGATCCATGACTGGCATGGGGCCTTCTAGGCTTACGCTTCCATAGTGGACATCGTCAATCCACAATTCGGCGGTGAAGGCCTCTACTTGGTCGTCGGCAGCCGTCGGATTGTCGGCACAGCCAGCCAAGGGAAGAAGGAGGGCGAGGGCGAATGCTACCCGTAATCTTACCAGCATTTCCGGTGCTCGGAGTAGATGCCGACAATCAAAAGGGCGCCCTGGCCGGTCCCCAGGATGTCGGGGTAGTTGGTTGCGCTGGTGTAGTGGCAGTCGCGGGGTGCGGAGCCAAACGATGCGCGGTGCACGCGCGCGGTGTCGAGGCCGCTGCAGGAGTTGAACAGGCCGAGCGTGCCACTCCAATTGCATTGGGGCGCGTCGTGGACCAGCGTGGATTCAACGTGGCCCTTGTCCGAGAGGGCGCCTCCGCCGTAGTGGCCGCCGAACGAGTAGCAGTGCTGGCCGGTCGTTGGGGCGGGGCTGCAGGACGAGTCCGGGAACAGGGTGGCATAGGAGCCGACGTATGAGCAGCTGGCGTGGATGATGATTGGGCTGGTGGTCAGGTCGCGGCACGATCGGCATTCGTAGGAATCGTCGCGTGTGTTGCAGTGGGCGCTGCCGGACGCCGGGGCGACGGCGGCCGCGCTGGCGTCACAGGCGGGCAGGAGGCCCGCTTGGACAGCGATGGCAAAACCCGGGGTGTCGCAGCTCGGGAGGCTGGCGAGCCAAAGGCACTGGGCGGCGGTCGTGGGGTCGACGTCGCAGGGCAGACTGTCCAGCGTCGTGGTGCCGAGGGGATCGGCCAGGACGGTTGGCGCCGCAAGGAGGGCGGTCATGATGCAGGCAGTCGTCAAGAGTCGAGCGGAACCCATAGGGTTTGCCTATCCGGGCCTTGATTTAGCCTGAGCCTCGGACGGAAGAGGTTCGCCATTGCATCTCCCTTTGCCTGGTCACTGGTCAAGACGGTGGCAAGGCGCCGGACGTCCTAATCGGTCCTGGCGTCCAATTCACGGGCAGCATCCTTCTTGGTCGTGGAGGGCACGGTCAAGACGTCCTTCTGAGGGTTGCCAATTCACCAGGAGCCGAGATTAGACTTGGGGTCGGATCAACCCTATCACCGCGGCCGACGACCCACACCTCCGAGACCGAAGCGTCTCGATGTACTACGTCGGAGTTGGCACCGTGCCAAATGTGGTTGGCCCCGACTTCTCGCCGTTGTACCACGACGTGACCCTGTTGGATCTGACCAGTGATGAACTTGGGCTCCGCCTGGAAGGGCCTTAGGTCACCATTGTCGACGGAAAGGCGCGCGGTGATTCCATGGTGTTCGAACGAGGCGACCCCCGATTCGTGGAAGCCATGGTCTACCACTGGATAGACGGGTCGCAGCGCCGCGTCCAAGCTTTGGGTTTCGATGCCCTAGGAAACCGCAGCGCTCTGGTCCACCTCTACGAACCCGTGTACTACGGCAACGCGCGATTCGTCGACGGCGCCTTCGTCGCGCCCGGCGCAAGCGGCTTCGAGATGGTTCGGCCCAGGCTCGGGCCAAGCATCGTGCAGGAGTTCCACGCGCGCAACGTAACAGGCATGGTCGTCGACGCCGAAGTCTTCGACGCCATCCGCCGCCAAGCCGTTCCGCAGGAAAGGCAAGAAGCGCCGGCTTCGCCTGCTCTTGTTTTGGTTGGCCTCGCGCTAGTTGTCCTCAAGTTAAGGCGACCAGAAGACTGGCAGGTTGAAGGGCCCCGGCTCGTTGCCATCGCATGGACCCGTTCGGTTTGGCGCTTGGTCTGCTTTGCATCGCGGCGGGAGTTCCACTCGCGGTGCACGGCTGGCGCGTCCGGCATGAACGCGCATTCCCCGTCGCGTCCGGGCCAGCCTCTCTCGAGGCGGTCCAATCGGGACTCCCGGCGCGATCGTACGCTCCCCGCGGCATGTTCGTCTGGGGCTTCCTGTTCGTTGGCATCGGCTTGTTGCTGGCGGTGGGCGCCTTCCTGCTCTGAGGAGAGGCGCCCGTTCCTGAGTCAAGACCGAACGACGCCTTGTGGCGACTCCGAGCGTGAGGTCAACCCCGTGGGTTTGCTTGGCGGCGCGTGGTGCCGTTCGCCACAGGTTGGGCGGGCAGGTCGGAGTCGGCGTCGGAAGGAGGTTGACTAGCTTGGCGCACCGAACGCGCGCGGTCGCCAGCAACAATCTGCCGGGTCTTGCGAACATCGGATGAATCCGAGGTCCCCCAAGCGGCGCCGGTCGAGGCCAGGCCACACGGCCCCACCCTTATGACCCGGGAGCCAATCGACCCACGATGAGCATGCTCCAGCAGCCCGAGCCGCGCGGCCGCTGGTCCCGCTTCAACGAGATCGTCACGATCCTCATTCGCAGCGACGTTTGGGGACTGATGCGGCGCATGACGAGTCCGCCGCTCGACGGCGAACCCGACGACTCCCCCGCCAAGTTGCGCGCCGTTCTGGAAGAACTCGGCCCCTCCTTCATCAAGATCGGCCAACTGCTTGCCACGCGGCCCGACCTCGTCCCGCAGCCCTACGTTGACGAGTTCAAGAACCTCTACGACAAGACCACGCCCAGCCCCGTCGAGGAAGCCCGGCACGTCATCCGCACCGAACTCGGCCGCGACGTCGAAGCCATCTTCGCGACCTTCGACCCCGTCGCCATCGCGTCCGCCTCCATCGGCCAGGTCCACCGCGCGACGCTGAAGGACGGCACGAACGTCGCCGTCAAGGTCCAGCACCCCGGCATCGAGGAAGCCATGGTGCTCGACTTCGAGATCCTGCGCGGCATCGTCTCCTTCATCGAGAAGACGTTCGCGGCCTCGCGCATCTGGCAGCCGCGCGAGCACCTGGAAGAGCTGCGCCTCATGCTGGAACGCGAACTCGACTACCTGTACGAGATGCGCAACACGCAGAAGGTCGCGCACAACTTCCGCCACGAGCCGCAGGTGCACATCCCCAAGATGTTCCCCGAGCTGTGCACCAAGCGCGTGCTGGTGATGGAGTTCATCGACGGCGTCAAGTTCGCCAAGATGGACTCGCCCGCCATGGCCGGCGTGGACCGCAAGAAGGTGGCCGCCATCATCACGCACGCCATGGCGCGGCAGATCTTCCTGCACCGCCTCTTCCACGCCGACCCGTCACCCGGGAACCTCATGATCCTCCCGCCGGACCGTGTCGCCTTCCTCGACTTCGGCGCCGTCGGCCAGGTCACGGAGCGCCGCGCCCGCGCCATCCTGCGCCTCATCACCGGCATCAGCCGCGGCGACGTCGAGGGCACAACCGAGGCCGTCATCGACTTGTGCGAGCAGCGCGGCGAGTACGACCCCAAGGCCTTCACCACGGACGTCGAGAAGATCCTCGACTACGTCGAGCGCGAGGACGTGTCCGTCGCCGACCCGCGCCTGATGGAACTCATCCTCGGCGTCGCCAAGAAGCACCGCATGCTTCTCCCCGCGGACTTCGTGCTCATCAGCCGCGCCCTGTTCCAGTTCGAGGGCTTCTGCCGCGAACTCGACCCCGAATTCGACCTCGTCACCGTCCTGGAACCCTTCGTCGCGGAACTCCTGTGGAAGAAGATCAGCTCCCCTGGCTCGCAGAAGGAACTCATCGAGGAGACCATCGGGGAATTGCTGCGCTTCGGCCGCAGCCTGCCGCACACGCTCAACACGCTGATTCGCAAGATTGAGCGCAACGAGATCTCGACGCGGGTGGAGGTCGCCGGCCTGGAGGGCCTGAAGTCCGCCCAGGGCCGCGGCGTGCTCAAGATGGCCTTTACCGTCATGATGGCCGCCCTCATCATCGGCCTTGGCATCATCTATGCCTCCCCGGCCCCGGACGACCGCGCCGGCCAGTTCCTCTTCGCCGCAGGAGCGGTCGTCGTCACGTGGACGGTCGTCATGATTCTGTGGAGCGAGGCCATCAAGGGCAACCGCGAATGACGGATTGACCCGGTGACGGCCTGATTTGACGGATTGCACTGCGTACGGCAATCCGGCGAATCGGTCAGCAATCTGGGCAATCCGCAGATTCCGATTCCCTTACAAGGCCCAAGGCGGCTTGCCCCCTCATGGTCAAGGCCTTGCCCGTCATGGGCATCCTCGGGGCGTTCTTCGCCGCAGTCCTCGTCGCCATCCTCGTCGATGCCGCCGTCTTCGTCGTCGTCCTCGTGACCCTGACGGGGTCCGTCATCCTCGTAGCGCAACGCACCATCGTCGGCGCCGTCGCGGGAATCGTCGTCCTCATCCTCACCGTCCTCGCGGCCCTCGGCATGGCGGGATCGGTCACCACGAAGAATGGGTCCGCGGACTTCGGCATCAGCGAGGACGGAGGCATCCTCCTCGGCCTCGCGGCCTGCCTCGCGGTGCCCATGGGGGCCTTGGCGGCGCGTTGGGAACAGGCCGCGCCGCGCTGGCTCGCCTACGCCGGCATCGCGGCCGCCGTCGTCGCCCTCGCAATGGCGCTGGCGAACCCGGCCGCCCTCGACGACAACGGCACCGTGTACACCCTGGTGACCGCCCTGTTCGCCCTCGCCGCAATGGCGCCGATGGTGCCCCTCGTTCGCGCCGAGGGCGATGCTCCCCGAGGCCGTTCGACGGAGCCGGCACCCCTTGCCAGCGCCGACTCCAGCGTCGGCCCCGGTTCGGCCGCCTCGAAGCGCGCCCCGGGCCGGCGTCCGTAGGGGTTAAGCCGGTGCCCGGGTCCGCCCGGGTGTCATGACGCTGCGCACCCTCGGTTGCGGCCAAGTCACCCCGGCCCACTACGGCACCAGCCAGACGTTCGCCGGCTGGGTGCACGCCCTGCGCATCAAGGGCACGCTCGCCTTCCTCGTGCTGCGCGACCGCACCGGCCAGGTGCAGTCCGTCATCAAGAAAGACGTCACGCCGGCGCTCTTCGACCAGCTGGCGCCCCTGACGCCGGAATCCGTCGTCTCCGTCACGGGCCTCGTGCAGGCGACCGAGAAGGCGAAGGCCGGCTTCGAGGTCGTGCCGACCACGATCCAGGTCCTCAACGTCGCCGCGACGCCCCTTCCCTTCGCGCTTTGGGATGACAAGATCGACACCGGCATCGACACGCGCCTCGACCACCGTTTCCTCGACCTGCGCGGTGCGCGCTCCTCGGCCATCTTCCGCATCCGGCACAAGGTCATCGAGTCCGGCTCCGCCTGGCTGCGCGCAAACGGCTTCCAGGAGATCCACACCTCGAACATCCTGGGCGCCTCCTCCGAGGGCGGCACGGACACGTACAAGTTCGACTACTTCGGGCGCAAGGCCTTCCTCGCGCAGAGCCCGCAGCTGTACAAGCAGATGATGATGGGCGCCGGCATGGACAAGGTGTTCGAGGTCGGCTGGTACTTCCGCGCCGAGAAGCACAACACCGTGCGCCACCTCAACGAGTCCACGGCCTTCGACCTGGAGCTCGCCTTCATCGAGTCCGAGGACGACGTCATGCAGGCCATCGAGGGCCTGCTCACCGCCATCTGGACTGCCGTCGCCACGGAATGCAAATCCGAGGTCGCGACGCTGAAGGCCGACGTGCCCATCCCGACGAAGGCGTTCCGCCGCGTGCCCTACGAGGAAGCCCTCACCATCATCAACTCGCACGACGACGGCCGGCTGGGTCAGCCCCTGAAGTTCGGCGACGACATCGGCACCGAGGCCGAGAAGGTCCTCGGCCGCGTCATGAAGGAGCAGGGACACGACTTCTACTTCATCACGAAGTGGCCGCTCGCGCCCAAGCCGTTCTACGTCATGCCGGAGGACGGCACGATGGACTCGCGCCTGTGCCGCGGCTTCGACCTCGACTACCGCGGCGTCGAACTCATCTCCGGCGGGCAACGCATCCACGACCCCAAGCTCCTCGAGCAGGGCATCGTGCGCTGGGGCCTGGACCCGAAGGACTTCGAGCAGTACCTCGAGGCGTTCCGCTACGGCATGCCGCCGCACGGTGGTTGCGGCATCGGCATCGAACGCATCCTGATGATGATGTTGGGCTTGCCCAACATCCGTGAAGCGATCCTGTTCCCGCGCGATGTCACCCGCCTGACGCCGTAGCCGTCGGCCTGCCCGTCTGGGGGCCTTGGATTTAGCAGATGACCTGCAAAGCACTCGGGCGCCAAGCCACGCCTTGGTTCGCGTTCCCCCTGCAATTCAGCCGATTCAGGGCCGCGGCAGTGGCAGACCTGGGATGCCCGGATGACCCGGATTCAACCGGGCAATCCGGACCATCCCGTCATCCCAGGCCTCCCAACGGGCCCGCAAGTCTGCCGTGGATTTGTTTGGGCCATCGGCGCGCGTTCGGTGCGCCAAGCTAGTCAACCTCCTTGCGCCGGCGACGTCGACCAGCTCATGCAACACGAAACGTAGCCGCGCCCCGCGCCGCCAAGGCATGGCATCACCGGCTTGCCGTCGTACAGGCCGTCGGCGTCACAAGGCGTCGTTCGGTCGTGACTCAGGAACGGGCGCGGCCGCGACGCTACGCCGCCACGACCTTGCGGATGTCGCCGCCGTGGTCCACGACGTACAATTCGCCATCCTCACCCTCGCCGAAGGAAGTGACGTTGAGGTTCGTGTCCAAGGCCAGAGCCATGACCCAGGCCTCGCCGGTGCGGGTGAGGGTCCACACGAATCCCGAGCAGTAGTCCCCGAACAGGTACGTGCCCTGCAGGCCCGAAACCTCGGCGCCGCGGTACACGTAGCCGCCGGTGACGGAGCAGTGGCTGGCGCCACCCGCGCTGTGGTCGTATTCGACCACCGGCTCGACCGCGGCAGGAGCCTGGCGCGCGGCGTCGTACACGTGCGTCCCCTCGAAGCGGCTCCAGCCATAGTTCACGCCCGCGGTCCCCGCCTCGGCGTGGTCGATCTCCTCCCACTTGTTCTGTCCGACGTCCCCAATCCACAGGTCGCCGGCCCCCGCTCCGTCCGCGGCGCCGCGGTCGAAGCTGAAGCGCCACGGGTTGCGCAGGCCGAAAGCCCAAACCTCGTCCTTGCCGGCGCGGTTGGCGAACGGGTTGCCCTGCGGAATCGTGTAAGGGATGGGCGGGGGCGCCGTGTCCACGTCCAGGCGCACGATCTTGCCGAGGAGCGTGTCCAGGTTCTGCGCGTTGTTGTCCGGATCCCCGCCGGCGCCGCCATCGCCAAGGCCGGCGTACAGCATGCCGTCGGGCCCGAAGGCCAGCATGCCACCGTTGTGGTTGGCGTACTTGCTGTGGTCCTGCGACAGGACGACGTGGCCGGACGCGGGGTCCGCCTCATTGCCCGCCGGTTCGGGGTTCGCGTACTCTTCGATGGTCACGTCGCCGCCGGGTGCGGTGTAGTAGACGAAGAAGCGGCCATTGTCGGCGTAGGCGGGGTGGAAGGCCAAGCCGAGAAGGCCGCGCTCACCCCCCGCCAGCACTTTGGCGTGCGCGCCGCCGGCGGCGATGTCGAGGAACGGTTCCTCCTGCAAGCCATCGTCCCAAACGAGGATGATGCCCTTCTGCTCAACGATGAACAAGCGGCCGGAGCCGTCGGCCGCATGCGTCAGGAAGACGGGGTCGTCGAGCCCGGACAGGAAGGGCTGCAAATCGATGTCGACCCGGGAATCGCTGCCGCCATTGCCGCCGACGCCGCCCAACTCGGAGCAGCCGGCCAACAGGGGAATGATTGCGGTGAAGGCCAGCCAGCGCACATTGCGCCATTGCCGCCGGGGTGGTGAAGTTGGCGATTTCCGGCCGGCTTGTCGCACCCCCCTTTCCACTGCAGTCCAGGGGCCAAGCGTGCAAGCGAAGCACCGGAAGCCTGCAGAAGGGGTCGCAGGGGTCGCGCCGTTTCCAGAAAAACGCGATATCCCCCAGGTGATTCAGGGGGTTTGCCCGCGCAAGCGGGAACGGTCACCAAGGCCGCAGACCCGGAAACGGGGCTGCAGGGGACCCGGAGGCGACTCCGGATTCTCGACGGACGTCCTTCAGGATGTCCGGCGTCATGGATCGGCGAGAAAGGTCTTCGGACCTTTCGCGCCCACCGTGCACCGACGACGGTGCTTGCACCGTCGACGTGCTCCTGGCCGAACGGCCGACCCCATTCCCCCGCGGGATGGGGCCCGGGACTTGAACCGGGGAGCGGCACGGGACTCCGGCGGGGGCCGACGGCCTTCGCACGGCGCGGACCCCACGGGTCCACGCCGGAACCGCCCCAGACCGCCGCGCGCCCTGCTTGCAGGAGAACGCGCGTCCTTGCCTCGAGCAAGGGGTCTTGGGGACGGACGGGGCCAGACCGGCACCTTCGGGTGCCCCGCTTGCACGGGCCTTTGGTCCTCGGATCGAGCGGACGCTTCGCGGTCCGCGGACCCAACGGATGCTTCGTGGCCGGATTCAACGGATTGCATTCTTCGGCCACGCATTGCGGATCCGTCCAGCCCCGAATCGTCGTCCGGCCGCGCGCGTTCCTCCTCGGGTAAGTTCAACGTCTTGTGACGCCGACGCCGGTGCCCTGCTCATGCAACATTCCCCGAAGCGGCGCGCGCAGCGCGCCGAGGCGGCGCCCTGCGCCGCCAACGAGTGCCGGCACGGGTTTGACGTCGGGGCCGGAGTCGGCGTCACAGACGTCGGAACTCGCGACGACACCGAACGGGCGCGGGCGACTCTAGGCATCCATTGCCGGGGGTGGGACGGTGCTCAGGCCGTGATCGTCACGGTGCCGCTCATGCCCAAGCCGTGGTGGCCGGGCACGTTGCACCACCAGTCCAGGGTTGCCGCCGAGGTCGGCTTGAAGTACACCAGGGCGACGTCCCCGGAGCCGGCCGTGTTGGATTCGGCGAGGACCTCGCCGCCGAACGTGCCGATGAAGAGGTTGTGCCCAATCGTGCCAATGTTGGTGGCCCGGATCAAATAGCCCTTGCCGACTTGCAATTGGATGTCGGCGTTCCGGATGAAGAAGTCCCCGAGGTCGACGGTGATCTCCGCGTCCGGCGTCACGGCTTCCAGTTGGAACGAGCCGCCGGGGCTGAAGGTCACCGTGTACGTCTTGCCGCCTTGGGCGTCGAACGCCACGCGGGCGACTTCGCCGGGGGCGACGGCCGTCGTGTTGCCGTCTGCCGTGAATTCCACGGCCTGGGTGCCGGCGTTCGTGACCTTGATGCCGACGCGCGTGCCGTCCACGACCACGGCCGGGGCCGGGTCGTTGTAGGTGAGTTTGCCGTTGTTGGCGGTGACGTCGACGAGTTCGCGCAGCGCGGCAGAGCCGAAGAGGGCGCGGTCCGCCTTCCATTCGTCGAAGTCGGCCGGGGCATCAACGACCAGTTCGGCCCGCATGTAGCCGTGGCCGGGGTTCAGGCACATCTCCTTGCACTGGATCGTGTACTTGCCGGCGGGGAAGCTCACGACCTGGGTGTGGTACTTGTGCGGTCCGGACGGGTTGGCGTCATCCATCGTGACGTAGGCGCGGTTGGCGTCGAGGATGTTGAAGGCGTGAATGACTTCGTTGCCCGTGAGGTTGAGGAGAATGGGGGTGTCTGCTGGCAAATGGAACGTGTCGGAGTACGACATCGCGCCCGTCTGCGCGTTGGCCGTGGGGATGACGTTGACGACGACGCCCTCGCCGTAGTCCATCTGCCAGAACCACTGGAAGCCGGTGATGTTGACCTCCATCGCGTAGTCGTCCGAGCCGAGACCCGCGTCGAGCTTGACGAGGCCCGCGTAGCTCATGACGCCAATCCACAGCATGATGGCGAGCGGGATGATGGTCCAAACCAGTTCGGCCTTGAGCGAGCCGCGGTGCTTCTCATGCGTCGAGCGGCCGTGGCCCCCTTCGCGGTAGCGCACAAGGACCCAGACCAGGAGGGCGAAGACGAGGACGAAGACCAGGACGCCGGCGAGGGCAATCTGGAAGTAGATGTCTTCGACGGTCTTGCCGCGGTCGGTCAGCGGCTCCGGCATGCCGAAGCGCGCGGCAGCGGGCGCGGCGACGAGGAGCAGGACGGCGGTGGCGACCAGGGCGACCACGGAGGGACGCATGACGGGCCGCGCGACGGGAGGGCCCTCAAAAAGCCTGACTGTCCCTGCGGGTCCTGGGAATCAGGGGAAGCCCGGCACGGTTTTGAGGGGCCCCCCCGTCGCCGCGAACGACCATGGCTGCCGCCGCGGAATTCGTCCTGGCCGAGCCCGCCCACCACCAGCGCAAGGGCCTGTCGCGCTGGCTGACCACCACGGACCACAAGGAGATTGGTCTCCTGTACCTGTGGACTGGCTTCATCTTCTTCATCCTCGGTGGCATCGCGGCCCTCGTTATCCGCATGGAGCTGTGGATGCCTGGCGCAACCGTCACGGACGGCGAGTCGTTCAACGAGTTCTTCTCGCTGCACGGAACCACGATGGTGTTCCTGTGGATCATGCCCGCCCTGGCTGGCCTTGGCAACTTCTTCGTCCCCATCATGGTGAAGGCGAAAGACATGGCGTTCCCGCGTGTCAACGCCCTGTCGTTCTGGCTCATCCCGCCCGCGGGCCTCCTGCTGTGGCTGCCCATGGTGATGAAGGGCATCTCCGCCGTCAACGTCACCTGGGTCGGCTACCCGCCGCTCTCGACGACGTTCGACAACGTGGGCCTTGACATGTGGATCATGGCCCTCATCCTGCTCGGCCTCGCCTCCACGCTGGGCTCGGTCAACTTCCTCGTCACGATCTTCAAGATGCGCGCCCCGGGCGTGACGCTGCACAACATGCCCCTGTTCGTGTGGGCGCAGCTTGCGACGTCCGTCCTGCTCGTCTTCTCGCTGCCCGTCGTCACGGTCGCGTTCCTGATGTTGTTCTTCGAACGCAACTTCGGCACCAGCTTCTTCGCCAACGGCGGCGACCCCATCCTGTACCAGCACCTGTTCTGGTTCTTCGGCCACCCCGAAGTGTACGTCCTCATCCTGCCCCTGATGGGCGTCCTCAACGAGGTCATCCCGAAGTTCAGCCGCCGCCCCGTGTACGGCTACACCTCGATGGCCTACGCCATGCTCGGCATCGCCATCGTCGGCTTCCTGGTCTGGGCGCACCACATGTTCACGACCGGCATCGACCCGACCGTGCGCGCCGTGTTCATGTTCAACACGATGCTCGTCGGCGTCCCCACCGGCATCAAGGTGTTCAACTGGCTCGCCACGATGTGGGGCGGCCAAATCAACCTCCGCAGCCCCATGAAGTTCTGCCTGGGCTTCATCTGGCTCTTCGTCATCGGCGGCATCACCGGCGTCATGCTCGGCGCCATCCCCGTCGACTACCACCTGCATGACACGTACTTCGTCGTCGCCCACTTCCACTACACGATGGTCGGCGGCGCCGTCTTCGGCATCTTCGCCGGCGTGTACTACTGGTACCCCTTCCTCGCCGGCGGCCGCATGTTCAACGAGAAGCTTGCCAACACGCACTTCTGGATGATGTTCGTCGGATTCAACCTGACCTTCTTCCCGCAGTTCATCCTTGGCCTCAACGGCATGCCGCGCCGCGTCTTCGACTACGAACCGCTGCCGGACCTCGTGTTCTGGAACCAGGTGTCCACCGTGGGAGCCTTCCTCATCGCCACGTCAGTGCTCGTGTTCCTCATCAATGTCCTCGTGAGCCACCGCGCCAACCGCCGCGTGACGGCCGACCCCTGGGGCGGCGCACGCCACGTTGAGTGGAAGCTGTGGGAGGAGGGCCGCGTCGTGCTCGGCACCGGCCTCATCACGGACACCGAACCCGAGCCGTTGGCCGTCACCGAGGCCAAGCGCCAGGCCGCCGTCGCCGCCAAGGAGGCGGCGGCATGAAGGCCGGAGCGAGCGAAGCGAGCGCAGGCGTTCATGCCGCGTCCATCCCACACGCGAACCATCCCCATGCCACCCACGCCGGCGTCGGTGGCGCTGATGCGCCACCGACGGAATTCCACCTGCCGCACGGCTCGTGGTGGCCGTTCTGGCTCGCCAACGCCATCGCCCTGCTGTGCCTCGGCCTCATCCTCTTCGGCCGCAGCCTGCCGACGAGCATCGGCCCGCAGACCCTGCCCCCTGGCCTCGGCCTCGGCATGTTGCTGCTGGGCGTCCTGGCCCTGGTGGGCTCGCTCATCGGCTGGTTCGTGCAGGACTTCAAGTGGTGGGCCTCGAACACCGGCACCGGCCTGCACATCCCGAAGGCAGGCATCCTGCTCTTCATCGGCTCGGAAATCTTCCTCTTCGGCGCCCTGTTTGCGACCTACTTCACGTTCAAGAACATGAGCCACGAGTGGCCCGACACCCACATCGAGCTGCCCTTGCTGAAGACGGCAATCTTCACGCTGTTCCTGTTCAGCTCGTCGTACACGGTCCACAAGGCCGAAGGCGCCCTCAAGCGCGGCCACCACAAGGCGTTCCGCAACTGGTGGCTCGCCACCATCGCCCTCGGCGGCGTCTTCCTCGTCGGCCAGGTCCTGGAGTACAGCAACCTCATCGCGGAAGGCGCCTCGCTCAGCGGCGAGAGTCACTTCATGGCGGCTTTCTTCATGCTGACCGGAACGCACGGCCTGCACGTCTTCGGCGGCCTGTGCGCCCTGACGGTCGTCTACGTGCGCGCCGTGAAGGGCCAGTTCGACGCAGAACGCCACGCCTTCCCGCAGGCCGCCAGCATGTACTGGCACTTCGTGGACATCGTGTGGGTCGTCGTCTTCGGCGTCATCTACCTCGCCAACTTCTTGTGAGGCCCGGAGGCCTCACAAGCGGAGCCAGCTCGCCATGACCACGGCCACCCAATCCGCGGATGACGGGCTGCTTGACGAGCCGCACGAACGCGCGAACGTCACGCGACTCATCCGGTGGGTCGCCATGTTCGTCGCCTGGCCCAGCCTCAGCATCGGGTTGGCGTTCCTCGTCTTCACCGACCCGTCCGAACACTGGCTGCACATCGCCGGCCTCGTGCCGCTCGGCGTGGCGGCTTGCGTCCTGTTCGCGTTGGCACCGCGCATCGCCAAGCACTATGTCCCGCAGTGACCAGGTCGTCCGGACCGGGGGGCCGCGCGGGAATCACGATTGGCATTTGCCGCAATAGAACGTGCTGCGTCCCGATTGCACGATGCGCTTGACGGCGGCCCCACAACGCGGGCACGGTTGGCCTTCGCGTTGGAAGACCGCGACCTCCATTTGGAATTCGCCCTCGTTGCCGATGGCGTCCACGTAGTCGTTGAACGACGTGCCGCCCGCAGCCAGGGAATCCCGGAGCGCGCCCAGGATGCCGGCATGCAGCGGCCCCACCTTGGCGGCCGGCGTTTTGTTCGCCCGGCGCCGCGGGGACAGCCCGGCGCGCCAGAGCGCCTCGCAGGCGTAGATGTTGCCGACGCCGGCCAGCTTGCGTTGGTCAAGCAAGAAGGCCTTGAGCGGTGAGCCTGACGACTTGAGCAACTTGCCAAGGGCCTCGGGCGTGAACTTGGGGTCGAGGGCGTCCACGCCGTAATGCGCCAAGTCCGCGACCTCCGCCTTGGGGGGGTACAGCTTGAGCAGCCCGAACCGGCGCGGGTCGACGTAGCGCAATTCGCGCTCGTCGTCGAGCGACAGCACGAGGTGCGTGTGCGGCCGGCGTTCGTCCCCAGGTTCGGCGAACAAGAGTTTCCCGGTCATGCCGAGATGCGCGACGAACGTCGCGCCGTCATCGAGTCCAATCAGCAGGAACTTGCCGTGCCGCCCGAGCTTGCGCACCTTGCGGCCCTCGAGCTTGGCCAGCGGCAGGGGCGACGCGCCGCCGCGCAGTTTGGTGGGGCGCCAGTCGACGCCGTCGATGCGGCGGCCTTTGAGCTCGCGCTCAAGCCCGAGCCGGATGGTCTCGACTTCGGGGAGTTCGGGCACGTCAGAGCGGCAGGTCGTTGGTGTTCGGCAACTGCTTCTCGACCGTCACCATGGCGCCGAGGAAGGGCGGGCAGTCGTGCGCGAGCCAACTGCGCGCCGGCCAGTTGGCGTCGCGCGCGGGCGCCGGCACCCCGCTTTGGGCGTAGCCGTGCTCCCAAGCGCCCCATCCGCCCTGCCGGCACAGCGAGTCGGCAACGAACCAGGCCGCCTGCTCGGCCGGCTGGTCCTCATGCCAGGCGCCGGCGGCGAAGCCTTCGATGCGGGCAAGCTCGTCGCCGTAGCGTTCGTCGCCGAGCAGGCGGCCCCAATAGGAGCCGTGGCCTTCGGCGAGGAAGGTGGCCTCGGGGCCCGTCGTGCCTGGGATGGGGCCCGTGGCGCCGCCGACGTCCCAGCCTTGCTCCGTGTAGGTGGCGGAGCGGAAGAGGGCCTCGCGCATCTCGTGCACCGTGAGCTGGCCGTCGGAGAGCGCGCACTCGGCGTTTGCCTCAAGGCAGCCTGCTGGCCCCGTCGCGATGACGCCGGCCTCTTGCATCCGGCTCGCGCCGGCAAGGAGGCGGCGCAGGCGGTACAGCGATTCCGCGTACATGCCGGCGGTCACGGGGGTGGCGTTCGACGTTCCGCCGAAGCCATTGCCGTTGGTGAGATTCGTGGCGCCGTAGGCGCTCGGGTAGTCGGTGCCGAGGCTGCTGACGTCCGCGGGCTTGCCGTGGCCGGTGGACGAGCCGTCCGGCATGATGGCGCCGACCGTGATGATCCAGTCGGGGCCTTCCTGGCTGGAGAAGAGCGTTGGGTTCGTGGCGACGAAGGACCCATCGACGCCGTTGCCGGCGCTGAAGAAGATGCCCTGCCCACGGTCCACGGCCATGCGCTGGGAGTCGGTGTCGCTGTGGGCGTACACGCGTTCGCGGCCGACGACCGTCGTGGAGAAGCCCCAGGAGTTCGTCTGCAAGTCGATCCAGTCCTGCTGCTCGACCCAGCGGTTGGCTTGCTCCTGCGTGCCGTCGACGAAGACAAGGAGGCAGTGCGGGCAGGAGCCGTGCAGGTTGCCGACGGAGACGGACGACGTGCCCACGCCGTGCGAGCCGGAGGCGTAGCCGTCGCCCGAGTTGAACGTCACCGCGCCGATGACCTTGGTGCCGGGGATCCAGCGCATGTGGACTTGGCCGTCGCCGCTGCCTTGGACCGTTTCCCATTGCTTGGCGTCCTGCGTGTGCAGATCGTTGGGGACGGATTTCGGGTCGTCGGGGAGCGTAAGGTCGAGGCGACCGTAGCTCGCGAAGGCATCTGCGCCGGGGTGGCCCGGCAGCCAGGTGGCGGGGTCCTGGTCGAGGGGGAGGTCGTCGGCGAGGTCCTCGTTCGTCTGCTGCGGCATGAGCGAGGCGCGGAAATCGAAGTGATACGGGTTGAAGCCCGAGTCGACGACCGCGACAACGACGGCGTCACCCACGCCGGGGTCCGCAGCGATCGGCGAATCGTCACCTTGGTCCCCGGTGCCGGCGAGGCAGCCGGACAGGAAGGCGAAGGCAAGCAGCAGGGCGAGGGGGACGCGCACGGCCGCCAGCTGGGTCGCCGCGTTGAAAGGCTTGTGGTGGCCCGGCGGGGGCGCGATTGAAAGCCTTGCGGCAAGCCTCGGCTCCGGGGCGCGTGCCGCCGTCCGGTGGCGGCGGGGCCAAGGCTTAACGGCGGCCCATCCCTGGAGTCGAATGGATGGGAGAGGCCGTCGTGCAGCCAGCTCTGGCGCCAGCGCCCCAGCCGGTGCACGCACAGGGCAAGGCCGCCCCTCCACCTGGTCCCGCGACGTCGCCGACGTACAAGGCGTACTTCGAGGCCTTGCACGCCGAGGCGATGCGCTGCTATGCCATCGCCAAGCAGGCCCGCCGCAAGGGCAAGGACCCCAGCCTCGAAGTCGAGATTCCGCCTGCCGAGGACCTCGCGGCTCGCGTCGAGGCCCAAGTCGGGCCCGTTGGCGTTGCAGCGCGCATCCGCGAGTTGTCGCTGGAACTCGGCTTCGGTTCGCGTGAAGTCGTGAGCCTGCAGGTGGCCGGCGAGGTCGCCGACAAACTGTTCAAGGAGGGCTCCACCAAAGAGAAGGCCCTCGACCAGGCCGTGCGCACCGGACTCTCCATCCTCACGGAAGGCGTGCTCGTTGCACCGCTCGAAGGCATCGCTGAAGTCAAGATTGGGGCGAACGCGGACGGCACCGACTACGTGGACCTGTTCTTCGCGGGCCCCATCCGCGCAGCCGGCGGGACTGCGCAAGCCATGTCGGTCCTCATCGCGGACGTTGTGCGGCGCACGCTGGGCATCGGCAAGTACGTCCCCACCGACGCTGAGGTCGAGCGCTACAAGGAAGAGGTCCCCATGTACAAGCAGGCGGCAAACCTGCAATACACGCCGACGGGCCCCGAGATCGAACTCATCGCGCGCAACTGCCCCATCTGCATCAACGGCGAAGGGACGGAGAAGGACACCGAGGTCACGGGCAACCGCGACCTGCCCCGCGTCGAGACCAACGAATTGCGCGGCGGCGCCTGCCTAGTTCTTGCCGAGGGCCTCGTGCTCAAGGCGCCCAAGATTCTCAAGCACGTCGAGAAACTCAAACTGAACGGCTGGGACTTCCTGAAGGAGTTCGCGAAGAAAGGCGACAAGAAGTCCGACGCGCAGACGGACAAGGACGGCATCCCCGCCATCGTCCCCAACAACAAGTACGTCCTCGAGATCATCGCCGGCCGCCCAGTCTTCGGCCACCCGAGCCGTCCCGGCGCCTTCCGCCTGCGCTACGGCCGCGCGCGCACCGGCGGCCTGGCCTCCAATGCCCTGCACCCGGCCACGATGGCAATCGTCGATGACTTCCTCGCCGTCGGAACCCAACTCAAGGTCGAGCGCCCCGGCAAAGGCACGCTGGCCACGCCCTGCGACACAATCGACGGACCAACGGCGCTGCTGAAGACGGGCAGCCTGGTGCGCTTCACGACCGTCGAGCAAGTCAAGGAGCTGCGCCCCGCCATCGCGGAGCTCGTGGACCTCGGCGAACTGCTCATCCCATACGGCGAATTCCTCGAGAACAACGCCAACCTCCCGCACGCATCCTGGTGCTGGGAGTGGTGGGTCCAGGTCCACCAGAAGGTCACCGGCACCTCCGACGACATCGGCCCCGCCGGCACCCTGTCGGGCCCCGAGATGGTCGCCCTGGCCGAGCAGACCGGCGTCCCCCTCCACCCCGACGGGACGCTCCTCTGGCACGACGTCACGCTGCTCGAGGTGCGCGCCCTCGGCGAATGGGTCAAGCACAAGGGCGCCTGGGACGACGGCACGCTCTGGCTCCCCGCCACCGACAAGGACAACAAGGACCTGCTCGTGCGCCTTCTTGCCTTGCACGACGTGGAAGGCGACCGACTGCGACTCTCGGCAAGGCAAGCCTTGCCGTTCCTTCGCTGCATCGGCTTCGACGTCGAGGACGGCAAGCTCATCGACACGCCCCGGCGCAGGATTCTGTACGACCCGTGCCAGCCCGACCTCGCCCACCGGTACCCGACCGTGGACCTCGTGGGCCGACTCGCCGGGTTCCCCGTCATGCCGCGCGCACCGTGCCGCATCGGCGGGCGCATGGGCCGGCCCGAGAAGGCCGACGCCCGCGAAATGAAGCCGCCACCGCATGGCCTGGTCCCCCTCGGCCAGGCCGGGGGCGCGCAGCGTCTCATCAGAGACGCTGCGAGCAAGGGCGTCGTCGAGGTGGAACTCGGCGAACGCTTGTGCCAGTCGTGCGGCCGCAAGCACTGGCGCACGTTCTGCGATTGCGGCGGCCACACGACGGCCATCCCGCGCCCGCCTCGCGCCGGCTTCGAGGAGAAGGCGCTGACGCAAGTGGACCTGCGCGCCGAACTGGAACGGGCCCGCAAGGCCGTGTCCCTCGACCGCCTGCCGGAGACGGTCAAGGGCGTCATCGGCGTCATCAACGCGCAGAAAGTCCCCGAGCCACTCGAGAAGGGCCTGCTGCGCGCGAAGCACCAGGTGTACACGTTCAAGGACGGCACGGTGCGCTTCGACATGACGGACGTGCCGCTGACGCATTTCCGCCCGCGCGAGGTTGGCCTCAGCGTGGAGAAGGCGCGGGAGATGGGATACTTGCTGGATGTCGAAGCCAAGGAGTTGGTCTCGCCCGACCAACTCCTTGAGCTCCGCGTGCAGGACATCGTCGTGTCCGAGTCCTGCGGCGACTACTTCCTGCGCGCCGCGAAGTACGTCGACGAGTTGCTCGTGAAATTCTACGGCCTGAAGCCGTACTACAACGTGGAGAAGCGCAAGGACCTCATCGGGCACCTGCTCATCGGCCTCGCCCCGCACACCTCGGGCGGCGTGCTATGCCGGCTCGTCGGCTACACAAAGGCGCAGTGCCACTTCGGGCACCCGTACTACCATGCAGCAAAAAGACGTAATTGCGATGGAGATGAAGATGCCGTTCTCCTGTTGATGGATGGTTTAATTAATTTCAGTCGCGCGTACGTCCCCGACAAGCGCGGCGGACTGATGGATCTCCCCCTTGTTCTGTCCACGCGCCTCGACCCCAACGAAGTGGACAAAGAAACGCACAACGTCGACACGCTGCCCCGCTACCCGCTGTCCTTCTTCGAGGCCACGACGCGGCACGCGGCAGCCAAGGAAGTCGCCAAGACGATGGGCCTCGTCGAGGCGCGCATCGGCAAACCGTCGCAGTACGAGGGCTTCGGCTTCACGCATGACACGCACGACATCTCCGCGGGCCCCGCGGCCTCCGCGTACAAGACCCTCGGGTCGATGATGGACAAGATGACGGCCCAGATGGAGCTCGCGCGCAAGATTCGCGCCGTGGACGAGGCCGACGTGGGAGCCCGCGTCATCGGCACCCACTTCCTGCCCGACCTCATGGGCAACCTCAAGGCGTTCAGCAAGCAACAGGTGCGTTGCTCGAAGTGCAACACGAAGTACCGCCGCATGCCCCTCAAAGGAATCTGCTTGTCATGCGGCAACCAGAACCTCACCCTCACCGTGCACGAGGGGTCCGTGCGCAAGTACCTCGAAGTCTCCAAGACCATCGCGACGAAGTACAAGATCGACCCCTACACGCACCAGAGGATTCTGCTGCTTGAGCAGGCCGTGGAGTCGCTGTTCCAGAACGACAAAGTTCGCAAGGCGAAACTGACGGACTTCTTCTAGGCAAACCCTAGAAGCATCGCGGTTTCGCCGCCAAAGTCTAAGTTGTCCGTCCGGTTTTTCGGACGGTGCATCCAGCAACCTGCTTGACGTGCACGCGCATTTTCCTGGGCCCGTTCGTCGCTGGCGACCTTCTGCCGCGCCACCTGGACGCCCTCCTGGGACTCCCATGCCCCGCTTCCGACACCCTTGCGCCACTGGGTCCCTTCCTGCCGTTCCCGGAAGGCCCAGCGCGTTCGCTGGCTTAGGCGGTCGGCAGCAAACGCGACTGCTCGACGTCGAGGTCGTATTGGACCGGGCCCGGGCCGCAACCGTGCACCACCACTTCGAGCGTCTTGCTCTGCAGGCCCTCGAGAGTGTCAGCGGCCAGCAGGACCACCTCGTCAGGGAACAGGCTCGACGACGACGCCACCAGCCGTGCGCCGTCGTAGACCAGCAGGTCGTTGTCCACCACGGGCGCGGGGGACGAGGCGCGAGTCAATCGCAAGCGCAGCAAGACCGCTGACGCGTCCACGGTGACATCGTGGCGGCTCTCCGAACCAGGCATCGCCGCGCACGCCGGCCCTTGCTTGCGCTAGGCAAGGACTAGGGGTGGGCTGCGTGGAACCCTTACGCCGTTCCGCCGCGGGCTTCCACGGCCTTGATGCGCAACTCTTGGCGGTGGCACTTGCGGCAGCGCTTCGCCTGGTACGCGTTGGTGACGTTGCAGTGCAGGCAGATCTTCTTCTTGAGGCGGCGGTTGATTGCTTCAGCGAAGGCCATGGGCGGTCACCTGGACTAAGGCGTCCGACAGGGGGGTGGTATATGAGCGCTGTGCCGCGGCGCCAGGAGGTGCCGGCAAGACCCGTCCAAGCGTGCCCGTACCGCGCCCGCTTTCCCCTGCGGGGGCCAAGGTTCGGTGATGCCCGCGCCAAACGAGCCGGACCCGATGCGCCGTCCAGGCGACCTGAAACGGGACCGGGTGCCCGAAAGGCCACACGACCCGCGCCGGGTCAAGGCCCCCCCGCGCGACGACCGCAAGCCCGCCGGCGACGAATCGACGTCCGTGGACCGCGATGACATTCCGGACATCGACCCCAAGGCGAGGGCGCCCGTGCCGGGATTGCCCAAGCTGCGGAAGCCGGACCCGGTCGACTAAACGGGCTGCGACCTCAAGCCGTTGAATGCGAAGGGCGGCGCGGGGCCCGCCTCGGCGCGCTTCGCGCGCCGCTTCGAATGATGTTCCCTGGGCAAGCCGGAGTCGCCGTCGGAAGGAGGTTGACTGGTGTGGCGCACCGAACGCGCGCGAGCGTGCCGTCGAACTGGATTCGGTTTTGGCAAGAGTCCCGTTTGAACGATTCTCAGACACGGTCCCCGGTGAGACTTCACAGCGGGATGTTTCCGTGCTTGCGGCGCGGCGTGTCAGGTCGCTTCGTCACAAGCGTCTCGAGCGCCTTGATGAGCGTGGGGCGCGTCTCCTGCGGCTCGATGACGTCGTCAATGTAGCCCTTCTTCGCGGCGATGTAGGGGTTGGCGAATTTCTTGCGGTACTCCGCGACGAGTTCGGCGCGCTTCTTCGCGAGCTCCGTCCCCTTGAGGCCCTCGAGTTCCTTGCGGAAGACGATGTTGACGGCGCCCTCGGGCCCCATGACGGCAATCTCGGCCGTGGGCCAGGCGACGTTGAAGTCCGCGCGCACGTGCTTCGAGCACATGACGTCGTACGCGCCGCCGTAGGCCTTGCGCGTGATGACCGTGAGCTTGGGCACGGTGGCCTCCGCGTACGCGTACAGGAGTTTGGCGCCGTGGCGGATGATGCCGCCCTTCTCCTGGCCGACGCCTGGGAGGAAGCCCGGCACGTCCACGAAGGTCACGAGCGGGATGTTGAAGGCGTCGCAGAAGCGCACGAAGCGCGCGGCCTTCACGGACGCATCGATGTCGAGGACGCCGGCGAGGTGGTTCGGCTGGTTGGCGACGATTCCGACGGCGCGTCCATTGAGCCTTGCGAATCCAATGATGATGTTCTTGGCGAACTCCGGCTGGATTTCCAGGAACCGTCCGTTGTCCGCGATTGCACGGACAACGGACACCATGTCGTACGGCTTGTCGGCGTTGTCAGGGACGAGGGTGAGCAGGCGCTCGTCCATCCGGCTCGGGGAGTCCGTCGGCGTCTCGAGGGGGGCGTCCGCCTGGTTGTTCGACGGCATGTAGGCGAGGAGGTCGCGGATGCCCCTGATGCAGGCCTCCTCGTCCGGGTACGCCATGTGCGCGACGCCGGACGTGGATGCGTGCGTGTGCGCGCCGCCGAGGTCCTCGAAGGTCACGGTCTCGCCGGTGACGGTCTTGATGACCTCGGGGCCGGTGATGAACATGTGGCTCGTGCCCTCGACCATGAGGGTGAAGTCCGTGATGGCCGGGGAATACACTGCGCCGCCCGCGCAGGGGCCGAGGATGGCTGAGATCTGCGGGACGACCCCGGAGGCGCGCGTGTTGCGCCAGAAGATTTCCGCGTAGCCACCCAACGCGACGACGCCTTCCTGGATGCGGGCGCCGCCGGAGTCGTTCAGGCCGACGACGGGGGCGCCGTTTTGCACGGCGAGGTCCATGACCTTGCAGATTTTCTCGGCGTACACGCCGCCGAGCGAGCCGCCGAGGATGGTGAAGTCCTGCGAAAAGACGTACACGACGCGGCCATCCACGGTGCCCCAGCCCGTGACGACGCCGTCGCCGGGGAACTTCTGCTTGTCGAGGCCGAAGTCATGCACGTCGTGCTCGCGCAACGCGTCGAGTTCGACGAACGAGCCGGGGTCGAGTAGGAGGTCGATGCGCTCGCGGGCAGTGTATTTCCCCGCCTGGTGCTGCTTCTCGATGCGGGCGGGGCCGCCGCCACCCAAGCTGGCCGACTTGCGCTTGCGCAGGTCCGCAACGCGCTCTTCGACGCTCACGCAACGCCAGCCGGGGCCGGCTACTTCAGAGGCTCGGTCCCAAAGCCCACGACGGGGCCCCGAGACCTGCCCGTTTCACAGCCATCATTGCCTGTGCTGGACCACTCATCCCCATGACCATGCATCAATCCCTGCAAGAAGCCCCGCAGCCGACCGAGACGCTCCTGACCGACGAGGCCGGCATCGGCACGCTTGGGATTGTCCTGATTGTGGTGTTGCTGCTCATCCTGTTCGGCGTCATCGGGTTCAGCTTCAACTCCTGAGCCGGCTCCCCGCATCGGCGCGGTCACAGCTTGCGCAGGCGTTTGACGAAGCTGGCTTCATGCGGCCATGCCAGGCGTGGAACGCCGTCGAGTGGCCACCAGCGCAATTCCATGGAGTCGTCGGCGGCCTTTGGTTCGCCCGTGATGCGGCCCGTGGCCAGGAAGTTGAGCGTCGGTCGCCCCGCGTAGTCGCCGGGCAGCACGCTCTCGAAGCGCACATGGGAGAGTTTGCATCCGGTCTCCTCCAGGACTTCGCGACGGGCACCCTCCTCTGGGGTCTCGCCGGCCTCCAGGAAGCCCCCGACGAGGTCCCATTGGCCCCTCTTTGGCGCCCGCGCGCGCCGGCTGAGAAGCACTTGGCCGCTGCGCACGAGCGCAATGCCGATGGCTGGGGCCGGATTGACCCAGTCCATGGCGCCGCAATGCGGGCAGCGTCGGTGCGGCGTGCCCCGCACCTTGCGGTTCGCCTTGCCGCACAGCGGGCAGAAGCGGCGCCGCGTCATGCAGCACCGGGATGGGGATAGCGCTCTCCAAAGTCCAATGTCATCACAGCCGTGGCTCAGATGATGTGCCAGATCATTGCGCTGGACGGCGCAGGCGAGGGGCGCTAGAAAAGGGAGGCCCGTCGCTTGGCTGGATTAGGCGGTCTGGGGGACCCAGTTGGCGGCGTCGCCTTCGACCCAGAAGTAGGTCTGGCGGGTGTCGCGCAGGCTGGGCGCTTCCTTGAGGAGCCCCATTTCCCGCAGACGGCGCAGGGCCGTGTAGACGGTGCGCCGCGGCAGCCCCGTGGCTTCGCGGATCTCCTTGCCAGTCATGGGCTTGTGGCCCGAGAGCTGGGAGACAATCGTCTGGACGGACTCCGGCACCGGCGAGGCGGGCACGGCGTTCATTGGCATGGTGACAGGACATGTGCCAGCCGTTCTATTTCAGGTCTCTGCCATTGCTCTTGAAAGGACCCGGCTCGCCAATCAAACGAGTACGTATCATTGGCTGACTTACGTACTTCCAGTCAAGTTAGGTATTTATGTCAGCGAATCCAAGGCAGTGTCGGAGTGTGGCATACAAGGGGCCACACTGGGACACCGTCCCGGCCCGGCGGGCCCGCCTTGTCGGACGCATCGCAACCACCACCACCGCTCCTCGCATGGAGCACCCCGCCGGGCATACCACCTCCCTCCAAACCTCCTCCGCCCGCCTCCCCCCACCCCAGCCCACCGAGACCATGTTCACGATCTTCCTCACCGCACTTGCCTTCGCTGCCTGCGCCGTCATGGGCGTCTTGCTCCTGCGGCCAAAACAGGACGCCAAGGAGTTGCGCATCCCCTTCGGAGCCGTCAGCGTGGCGGCCGTCGCCCTCGGCCTCGTGGCCCTCGGCCTTTGGATGGTCTAGCGTTGCCCACCCTGCTGGCAGCCGAGGCCGTCGAACGCCTGTGGAACCTCCTCGTCGACGTCGACTTCGCCTTCGGCGCCGACGACCAGCTCGACTGACGACCCCGCGAACGCCCATTTGGGTGCCCGCCATTCGCTGACGGCACGGTCAAATGGCCCCGCAGCAGTCTTGCCAACCATGGTCCTGCGGCTGTTCCGCCTCAAGCGCGCCCCGCAGCCGGCGCCCGTGCACGGGTCGCTGGCCCCCCCCGCCGATTCCGAGCCCGCGCGTCCCGCGCCGCCGGCGCCCTTGAACCGGGCCATCCACCAAGCCAAAGCGACGGGGGGAAAGCAAGCCAAGGCAAAGGCCGCAAAGCCGCGCAAGCCAGCCAAGCCGGCGAAGCCTGCCAAGCCCGCAAAGAAGGCCGCGAAGAAGCCGGGCAAGAAGAAGCGCTAGGCCGCGTTTTCCTTCCCCCACCCATCCGCTTTTCCCCTTGCGCGGATGTGAAGCGAACGTGAGCGGCCAATCGGCGCGTCCGGGTCCGGCAAGCCGGGCTTCCTCGACGTTCCACCTGGAGGCCCCCTACTCCCCCGCGGGCGACCAGGGCCTCGCCATCGACAACGTGGTCGCGGCCATCCGTGACGGCAAGAAGCACATCACGCTGCAGGGCGTCACCGGCGTGGGCAAGACGTACATCATGGCCAAGGCCATCGAGCAACTCGGCCGGCCAACGCTCATCATTTCGCACAACAAGACGCTCGCCGCGCAACTGTACGAGGAGATGCGGGCCTTCTTCCCCAAGAACGCCGTGGAGTACTTCGTCTCCTACTACGACTACTACCAGCCCGAGGCGTACGTCCCGCAGTCGGACACGTACATCGCCAAGGAATCCGACGTCAACAAGGAAATCGAGAAACTCCGGCATGCCACGACGCAGGCCTTGCTCACGCGCGACGACGTCGTCGTGGTGGCCTCCGTGTCGTGCATCTACGGCCTGGGCTCGCCCGACGACTACGCCCGCTACCGAGTCATCCTCGAGAAAGGCCAGACCCTCGACCGCAAGGCGCTCGTCGGCCGCCTCGTCGACATCTACTACGAACGCAACGACGGCGACCTCAAGCCCGGCACGTTCCGCGTGCGCGGCGACACCGTCGACATCCTCACACCCGGCGACGAGAACCCCATCCGCGTCACGTTGTGGGGCGACGACATCGAGAGCATCAAGCGCGTCCACTCCACGACGGGCGAGACCCTCAAGGAGCACACCGCCCACACCGTGTTCCCCGCCAAGCAGTTCGTGCTGCCACCCGACCAATTGGAAGGCGCCCTCAAACGCATCCGCACACAACTCGAGGACCGCCTTGCCGAGTTGCGCACGCAAGGCAAGGTGCTGGAGGCAGCCCGCCTGGAGCAGCGCACGCGCTTCGACTTGGAAATGATCCGGGAAATCGGCTACTGCGCAGGCATCGAGAACTACTCGCAGCCGCTCTCCGGCCGCGCACGCGGCGACCCCGGCTCCTGCCTCATCGACTACTTCCCCGAGGACTACCTCCTCATCGTGGACGAGTCGCACGTCAGCCTGCCGCAGATCCGCGGCATGTACAACGGCGACCGCATGCGCAAGGAGACCCTCGTCGACTTCGGCTTCCGGCTGCCAAGCTGCGTCGACAACCGCCCCCTCAAATTCCACGAGTTCGAGAAGAAGTTCCAGCAAGTCGTGTACGTCTCGGCTACCCCTGGACCGTACGAGGCCGAGCATGAGCAGGTGCGCGTCAAGGCCGTCGTTCGTCCCACCGGCCTCCTCGACCCCGAAGTCGTCGTCAAATCCATCAACGGCCAAGTGGACGACCTGTACGGCGAGATCCTGAAAGTCACCAAGCGCGGCGAACGCGTCCTCGTCACCACCCTCACCAAGCGCATGGCGGAGGAGTTGACGAAGTACTACCACGGCCTGGGACTCAAGGTCACCTACCTGCACTCCGACATCGACACCTTGGAGCGCATCATCATCCTGGAGAAACTGCGCAAAGGCGAGTACGACGTCCTCGTCGGCATCAACCTGCTGCGCGAAGGCCTCGACCTGCCCGAAGTCAGCCTGGTGGCCATCTTCGACGCCGACAAGATCGGCTTCCTGCGCAGCAGCACCAGCCTCATCCAGACCATCGGCCGCGCGGCGCGCAACCAGAACGGCCGCGTCATCATGTACGCCGACCGCATGTCGGACGCCATGACGCTCGCCATCACGGAAACCAACGCCCGGCGCGAGCGCCAAGCCGCCTACAACCGCGAGCACGGCATCACGCCCGCCTCCATCGTGCGCTCCATCAAACCCATGGAGATCGACGGTCGCCGCCTCGGCGAGAAACCCGTCATCGTGTCGCGCGAAGCCGTGGAGAAGCTCGACAAGTCCGCCTTCGACCGGCTCATCAAGGACCTGGAAAAGGCCATGCAGGAAGCGGCGCGCGCCTGGGATTTCGAGAAGGCCGCATTGCTGCGCGACGAGATCATGGAGCTCAAGACGCAGGCGATGCCGAAGGACGAACCGGCGCCGCGCGTGGCCGAGGCGCAGCACCGCGTCGAGGAGAAGGTCGGGCCGCGCAAAGGCAAGGCGCGCCAAGTGGCCCGCAAGCTCATGGAAGCCAGCGGGGCGTTCCAGACCCCCGCCGGTGGCGGCGAAGCCGACGCCGGCGAAGATGCCGCAGGTGAGGGGCAGACCGGAACGGGAAAGCCGCTCGCCGTGCGGATGGCAGAGGCCGAGGCGGCGAAGAAGGCCGCCGCGACGCGCCCGAAGAAGGGCAAGAAGGGCAAGTACGACCCGCTGCTTTGAGGGACGAGCCACCGATTGTCACCGATATCACCGAGCGTCTTGTTCCCGCCGGCGCCAGGATGGGTCGGCACAGAGACCACGGAGACCACCGAGTCTCCGTGAAACTCCGTGGTCTCTGTGCCAAGTGGGTCTCGGGTGAAAATCGGTGGCCTCGCGGCGCCGGCGTAGCTTCAAGAGCCGCGCCCCGCATCGAGCGCCGTGGTCCTGACCCCGTCGGCGATGGTCGCCCTCGGAACGCCCGCCCCCGACTTCGCGTTGCCCGACACGGAAGGCCGCGTCGTCGCACGCACGGACTACACGGGCAAGCCGCTCCTCGTCATCTTCCTGTGCAACCATTGCCCCTACGTCAAGCATGTCGCCAACGACCTCGCCGTGCTCAGCCGCAAGTACATGGACAAGGGCGTCGCCATCGTCGGCATCAGCTCGAACGACGTCACCAACTACCCGGACGACTCACCGGCGAAGATGAAGCTCGAACGCAAGCACCGCGGCTACCAGTTCCCGTACCTCTTCGACGAAAGCCAGGCCGTCGCCCGCGCCTACCACGCGGAATGCACGCCGGACTTCTTCCTCTTCGACAAGGCGCACCGGCTCGTGTACCGGGGACAGATGGACGACTCGCGCCCCGGCAACGGCAAGCCCGTCACGGGCCTCGACCTCACCGCCGCCGTGGAAGCCGTCCTCGCGGGCAAGCCCGCCGCAGTGCAGCAGAAGCCGAGCATGGGCTGCAACATCAAGTGGAAGTGAAGTTCTGGGCCAGGACGTCAAGCAGTCGAACAAGGGCCTCCAATCCTGGGCCATCCGCCACCCGCGCGCGTTCCGCCACGTCCTGAACTTCTATCCCCCGTTCCGAGGCACCGGTGCCTGGGTCACCTTCATCGCCGATGACTGGAGCGAGATGCGCATCCGCATTCCCCTGTCGTGGCGTACGCGCAACTACGTGGGCACCATCTTCGGCGGCTCGCTGTACGCCGGCCTCGACCCGCACTTCATGTTCATGCTGATGCACCGGCTCGGCCCTGACTACACGGTCTGGGACAAGGCGGCGTCCATCCGGTTCCGCCGACCGGGGCGCGGGCAACTCACCGCCGTCTGCCGCATGCCCGACGATGAGGTTGCCGAGGTCAAGCGTCTGCTGCAATCCAGCGAGAAAGTCGACCGCACGTACGCCGTCGACCTCGTGGCCAAGGACGGCACCGTGTGCGCGAGCGTCGAAAAAGTCGTGAACGTGCGCCGCGCCGCTCCTGCGCCGGCTTAGACACACGAGTCGACGCAAACGCCTTTCAACCAAGGCAGCGAGCCGGGTGCGTGCGGTTGCTGGTTCCCCTGCTCGTCATGGCCGGCCTCCTTTCCCTCGCGGCGGGCCTGCTCCAGATGGCGCTGCGCGAAGGGTCCGAGTGCGCCGAGCAGTTCCAGTGCGACAACTTCGCGACCCTGGAGAACGCCCTCGCCGGCGCCACGTTCTTCTCCATCTCCCTCATGCTGTGGGGCATCGCGGGCGCCCTCGTGTGGATGCGCAGGAAGTTCGACGACATCGGCACCTAGCGGCCCGTCCGTCGTTGTCGGTTCGGCTTAGCGCGACCAGGTGGCCTTGGCTTCGCGCGGCGCGCGCTTGGCCTTGCGGGCGCGCGGCTTCGCCTTGGCGGCGGGGGCCCGCGTGGCCTTGGTGACCTTCGTGGACTTGCGCGCCGTCTTGCGCGGCTTGGCGCGGGACGACTTCGCGGGCAGCGCGGAACGTTCCTGGCCTTCCGGCCGGTCCTGGATTGCGCCCATCACGTTGCCTTCCGTGTCGCGGAACCGGGAATACCAGACGGGCCCCATCGCCGTCGGTTCGACGAGGACGGTTCCCCCGGCCTGGCGCACGCGCTCCAGGTGATTCTTGAGTTCACCGACCTTGATGAGCAACGTCGGGCCGGTCAGCTCCTTCGTGCGTGGCGTCAGGCCACCGTTGATGGCTCCAGCCCGCTTCGGCATGCCCGTCTTCTCGATGGGCACGGTTGTGACGAAGGAATAGGATGCGCCCGGCACATCGAACATCTGCCAACCGAAGGCTTGGAAGTAGAACTTCTTGGCGCGGTCGCGCACCTTGTAGGGAATCTCGAAATGCTGTACGGCGTCCATGGTCGGCCCCCGGGGCAAAGGCCATCCGGCCCCGTGCTCAAAAGCGTGCGCCTCACATCAGCGGCGGAAGGTCCCCAGGCATTCCCTTCGGTGATCCCGCGCGTCCCAAGCCGCCACGCAGACCAGCCGGCCCGCTCGGGCGCTTGTCGAGGCGCGCGTCGAGGCGGACGATCGCCTGCGCGCAGTCGAAGGCCGATGCAAGGGCACGGCGGACGCAGGCGAACGCGTCCAACGTCGGGGCCACGGCCTGGCCGGCCGCGTTGCGCGCCAGGTCGCGGTCGAGGGCCAGGAACGCCTCGGCCGCTGCCCGCAAGGCGAATGGGGTCCGCCCAGGAGCCGCGTCGGCGGCGCGCAGCAAGGCGGCTGCAATCTCGCGCTGCCAAGCCCCCGCGCCCGGCACGGCGCGCGCATCGGCAAGCACGAGGCCGGCCGCGCGCAGCAGGCGCTCCCCCGCTTCGATGGCGCCGGCGCGCGCCATCGCGTTGCCGCCCGGCATGAGCAACGTCCGGCCGGGGCCGGCACCGCAGACGAGCCAGCCGCCCGTGCGATGCGGGCGGCGCTGCAGGCGCGCATCGCCGAGGTCGGCAGCGGTTGCATGCAACGCGTTGGCCAGAGGTGTGGCGCCCGTCGCGGCGGCCAGGCGACGCAGCCGCGAGAGCGCGACGTCGGTTGCGACTGCGACGCCGCGGTCCTGCAGCAACCCCGCGAGGCCCTCATCGATGGCTCCCGTGCACGCGACCACGCCGACGCCGAGGCCGGTGACGCGGTCGGCGGCTTGGCGGCGGAGCGCTTCCTCGGCCGCGAACGCGCCGGTTGCCGAGCGCCATTGGGCCGACGAGCGAGGCTTGACGCTCCAGGACGAGGCCAGCAACAGGACGCGCGCCGGGCCTTCATGGCGGGGCGCGCGCTGCGGTTCGAGGGGAATGCCCGGCAACCATTCCGGCTGATCGGCTGGGCCGGCGACGACTTCGATGGCGTCGAGGTCGACGTGGCTCGCGTCCGCAAGGCCGGCGAGCACTGCGCGGCTCCAGGCGGCTCCGCCGGGGGACGCGCCGGCCAAGGCTTCGGCCGGGTCCGCGGGGTGCGCGAGGGCGGATAGGGCCGCAAGGGCCTGCCTGCGTGCGAGCGGATAGCCCTGCACGAAGGCCTGAACGCCGACGTCCGAGGTCAGCGCCAAGCGCACGAGGCGGGCTGCGAGCAGGACGGAGGTCGTGCCGCCGTCCCCGGCCGCCGCAAGGACGCGGGCCGCGAGGTCCTGGTAGGGGGCCAAGTCGGGCGTGGCTTGCACTTCGCGTAGCGCCATGGCCGGCGAGCGCACCCACAACGGCTCGGGGCCATCCACGAGTTTCGCGCCGCCATGGGGGCCGTACCCGGGGCCAAGGAACGCTTCCACCCAAGCCGCCGTGGCCTCTTGCAGTTGCCGCAGGTCGCCGGTTGCGGCGTGCCGTCCGTGCAGCACGCCGTCCATGGCTGCGCGAGGCGGACGTCACCAGATAGGCGTGTGGGCAAGCCGCCCCAGACCCGGCCTCAAGCCACGGCGCGGCAATCCGCCAAGTGCTAGTGAATCCACCGTGGCGGCTCCCACAAGTTAAAAGCGAGGCCGGCTTGGGCGCGACCGATGAGCGAGGCGGGCGGCAAGCGCGGCCTGAAAATGTACCTGGCCACCCTGGTCGCCACGGTGCTGTTCCCCATCCTTTGGATGCAGGCGCTAAGCATGGCCCGCCGCCACGGCGAGGCTGACCCCCGGGCCCGCCTGAAGGTCCTCGTCGCCATCGCAGCCAGCCTCGGCATCGCCTTGGCAGGCACCTACGTCCTCCTCGGCTTCTTCGCGTCGGCCCAGGCCGGCATGTACGACTCGCTCGACACCCGCATCGCGACCGCCGTTGGCGAGGCCGAGTACCAGGAGCAGCTCAGCATCATCGAGGCGTCCAACAACGCCCTGCCCAAGATTCGCGCCAACCTCGCCAACGCAACGGACGACGCCAAGCGCGACGCCCTGCAGGCCACGTTGGAGAGCACGACGGCCGACCTCGCCAAGGCCGAAGCGCGCCGCGCCGAACTGGTGCCCGTTCACACCCACTATGGCCGCATCGCCGCCGCCATCGTGGACCAGGACGATGCCGAGGTCCGCCGCCTGCTGGGCGAAGTCCCGGCTTTCAGCGAAGTCTCCGGCTCCAAGTTCCCCGCCCACGCCGACATCGCGGAGAACTCCGAGGCCGCCTTCGCCATCAAGGACCGATCCGTCAGCGACATGCGCCTGATGGGCTGGCTCTTCCTCTGGCCTAGCCTCGCGGGCGCCTTCTTCGCACCCCTGGCCTTCGCACTCGGCAGCATCTTGCGCAAGGCCTTCGTGCCCTCCGACACGGTTGGGTTCAAGCCCTACCCCGGTGGCGCAGCGGGCTACTTCCTGCTCCTCGGCGCCTTCGGCGTGCCGTCGATCCCCTTCGCGGCGTGGACGTTCAACGACGCCATGGGTCGCAGCGAAGAAGGCCAGATTTCGCTCTGAGACGATTCAGCAAGGTCCCGTTTTGGGGCCTCGGATTGAGCAGAAACTGGGACTCAACTTGGGGTCTTCCCCAGGTGGCTGGCCGCGCCCGTTCCTGGCCCCACAAGTCAACCTCCTCGTGACGCCGACGGCGACGCCAAGCTGATTCTCGTGCATGGCGGCGCGCGGCGCCGTTTTTCGTCTGGGTTGCAGTCACCAGGAGCCGGCGTCGGAGACGGTTTCCCGTCGTGGCGCACCGAACGCGCGCGGTCATGCGACGCAATCGGTTGGGTCTTGACTGGAATCTGCTCAATCCAAGGTCCCCCAAAGGAGGGACGCTACTCTTCCTTCGGAGCGCGCTGCTGGCGGGCCAACACGAGGTCCAGGATCTTCTCCGGGTCGCTCAGGGTGTTGAGTTCCGTGCGCGTCACGACTGGCATGCCTTCGATGCTCGTGCGCGTGGTGCGCTCGACGACGAAGAACCCCGGCCGTTCCGTGATGCGGCTGACGCTGGAGACGATGCGCGCGCGGCGACGCAGCTGCGGCGAGTCCTCGCCCATGCCGGTGAGGTACGTCGTCTTGTCCTGCGTGGAGAGGGCATTGAATGGGCTGCGGCGCGTCGTGCGCACCTCGTATCCGAGGCCCTGCAGCAGCCGCGTGACGAGGGCCTCCATCGGGTCGTGGTCGCTGCGCTCGGGGCTGGGCGGCTGGAAGGCGGCCGTGTCGAAGGAGTGGAACGGGTCGAGTGGCCGGATGAGTTCCGTGCGCAGGAATTCCTCGAGGCGCATGGCAGCGTCAATCGAGGCGCTCATGCCTTCCTCGTACATCTGGATGGCGCGGCGCGAAACGCCTGCGATCTGGGCCACCACGCCAAGGCTCAGCGCTTGGGCCTCGCGTGCGGCGCGCAGTGCGTCGGAGTTGAGGTTGACGTAGAAGCCGCCGGGCGCCGCGAAGATGACTGGGGCGTCGCCGTGCAGGACGTAGCCCTCGAGCGTCGTCGGGGTCACGATGGGGATGTCGTGGCGTGCATAGACGACGCCGGACTCCAGGTTGCCGGTGCCGGCGCGCAGGCCGACGAGGATGGGGCGTGCGTCGAGGAACTTGCACAGGACCTTCATTTCCTGCGCGATGGGCTCGGACAAGGCATCGACGTTGGTCAGGACCTTGAGGATGAGGAGGTCCTTGTCGCGGCGGGCCACGAGGTCGAAGCTGACGGGGCGCAGGTCGCAGCGCTCGCTGACGGCGAACCCGGCACGGGCCATGGTGGCCCGCACGGCCTCGATGAGGTCGGCCCGCAGCATCCGTTGGCTTCATTGGGCACGCTTCTATAAAAGGAGTCTGCCTTCCTCCAGGAGTCAGACTCCCGGCCGTTTGCCTTCTGCTTCAAACCTTGCTGGAGATTCCTTATATCGCTGAACGGGCGACAATGCAGCCCGATGACACGAATCGGGACTCCGACCGCTCTCGCCCTTCTGGCTGCCGCAGCCTGGGCCGTGCCCTTGTGGGAGGCCGTGCACTACGGTGAGGTATCGATTCTGAGCATCGTCACCGCAGGGATGTTCACGGCCATGCTGGCCGTGTGGCCCTTCCTCACGGGGCGTCGCCTGCGTGCAGGGCACGCCGAGAAGGCCCTCATGTGCCGCGACTGCCACGCTTTGCGCTGGCCGACGGAGGTGTCCTTTGGCTTCTGCATCCACTGCGGCTCCAGCCGCCCCGCCGTCCGCCTCATCGCCTGAGCAAGTTCTGGGCCTTGACCCGCGCCGCGGGCTCCCCCTTCAGCAAGCGCCATATCCTCGCGCGACGACTTGGCGTTCGTGCGACGCCTGACCAATCCCCAGATCGGCTTCGTCCTGGTGGCCTTCGCCGCCTTGGCCGCGGGCCTGAACGCCTACGGCTACTGGCGAACCGGCAAGTTGGACGCCATGCTGCTCATCCCGACGGTGGGCATCCTGGCCCTGTTGGCCGTCGTTCCGTTCCTTGTCGGCTGGCGCTCGGAGGAGCCACGCAGCGGATTCCTCAGTTGCGCGTCCTGCCACACGCTGTGGAGCCCCCGCGACGACCACACCTCGTTCTGCCCGGGCTGCGGCAAGATGCCCAAGTCGGCCGAGGCTGCGCTGCAGAAGCACCCGTACGCCTCGCCCCTCACGGGCCGCGCCCGCTAACGACTTACTGCCCCGTCCGGAAGCCGCCCTGGTCACAGTTGGGGCGACGGGAAGTCGGCCGCATCGTGCGCAGGTTGCGCAGCGCGATGCCCTGGGACTTGCGGTCCGGAGGGTTGCAGTCGGGGGTGCGCTTGCGCCAAGGGAACTTCATTTCAGAATCCTCCATCGACCTTCAAACGAAGGTCGATCACGTTGGACGGTGGGGCACTCGCTTCGCTCGGCCCCACAGGCCGCCGGTTGTTCGGTCATTTCAGGATCCCCATTTCGGTGAGCTTCTCGGGTAAGTACGTGTCCGTCACGAAGTCGAGGCCGTACTTCGCCAGCGCCTGTTGTTCGGACTTCTTCTTCAGCTCGAGCTGCAGGTTGACCTCGCCGCGCCAATAGTCGTCGTCGAAGCGCGGGTCCTCCAGGATGGCCTGCAGGGCCTTGACGTCCTCTTCCGACAACGAGTCGGTCGGGAGTTCGTAGTTGACGATGTCCGACGGGGTTACGCCGAGGAACTGCGCCGACGGCGTCGCCAGGTGCTCGGACAGGTGCGCCGTCTTGATGGCGCCGTACGCGACCGAGGCGAAAATGCGGAACGACCACGGGTCGCCGTCGGTGAAGACAACGATGGGCTGCTTCGTCTCCTCGTTGAGGCGCTTGATCAACCGGCGCGTGGAGCGGGCGGGCTGGCCCTTGAGGTGGACCAAGGTGCAATTGTGCTTGGTGTCGAAGCCGTTCTCGACGAGACGTGCGAACATACCGCCGGTCTCGATGGCCACGACGAAGTCGGTCTCGACGTCCTTGAAGCTCAGGCGGTCTGGCTCGACGTTGTACGGGATGTTGTAGCCGGCGTCGCCGACGTCATCCTGGCAGTGCATGGTGCGCTTCTCGCCGCTTCGCGTGGTCTCCACGATGCGCAGGTTGCCCATCATGGCGGCCCCGTTCTCCTCCGGCCGCAGCTTGAAGTCCTCGCGCATGGAGCCCGTCATGACCTCGAGGTCTTCGGCCAGCATGTCGGACTCGTCTTGTGAGTGGAATTTGGCGAGGTCCCAGCCCTCGCTGATGTAGTACATTTCACGAAGCGTCGACGTCTTGTTCTCGCCGATCATCTGCTTGATGAAATCGGTGAGGTACATCGTGCGCAGGAGCATGTAGGCGCCGTCGAGCGACTTCGCCGAGCGCGTCGTGAATTCCTTGCCGTACTTCCACACGCGGGTGCGGTTGTCGAGGACGATGTTCGACTTGTTGCGGCTGGCGAGCTGAACCTCGGGGATGCTTGCGGACTTGAGGTGCTTGTAGATGGTGCCCGCGATCTCGTCGAGCGATGCCGTCGCCTGCGTCTCGCGTTGCGCCTTCGTTGCCTTGCGTTCAACCATTCGTCGTCACCTCGTTGCTCAGTGTGGGGGACCTTGGATTAAACAGAACCATTGGAAGCTGAATCTGCTGAATGCCATGCTGGGCCTCGGGGCTGCCACGATGCAATTCAGCAGATTCAGTTGCTCTTGCATCTGCTAAATCCAAGGTCCCCCAACGTGGTGCGGCGTTCATTCGTCGCCCCCGTGCCAGGGGTCGGCTCCGACCACATGGACCTCGTTGATGCCCTTGACGAAGCAGTCGGCATCGTCCAGGCTGCCGCGGTCGACGCCTGCCACTTGCCAGTTGAGCGTCAGTTTCTCCGTCGGCTTGAGCGCCGGGACGTCCCACGCTACGTAGCGGTCCTTGACCTCGGCCGGCGGCGGTTGCGCGCCCACGAAGACGGCGTTGTCGGGCAGGACCGTGTAGAAACGGAACTTCTTGCTTCCCATCATGAAGTTGGTCAAGGTGATTGCTCCCTTTGCCAGGAAGGCTTGCCTGGGCTTTGGCGCCTCGACAATCGTCGGCGCGCCTCCGTCCGCCGTCGGCTCGGACGCGAAGGAGTCGAGGGTGCCCTTCTTCGGCTCAATCTTGGCGTCCTTGCTGTTCTTCCCCTTGCCGTCGGCCTCCGGTTCGGGAGCCTTGTCTTCCTTCTGGGGCTTCGGCGCCTCGGCGGCGAGCGTCTGCCCTTCGAGCTTCTCGTACTCCACGACGGGGTCCTCGACCCAGACGACGTCCATGATCTTGCACACAATGGGCGCGAGGTCCACCTCGGGCTTGCCGAGGACGGCGCTCGCCTTCTTGTTGATCTCGGGCAGGATCTTGTTGACGAGCGTGAACTTCTCGGAGACCTTGGCGCGCTTGGCCTTCTTGGCGAGGTGGCGGCCGAGGTGGCGCGCGGCTTCCTGCAAGGCGAGCTTGACTTCCTTCTGGATCTCCTCCATCGGGGCCACGGCCTCCTTGGCCTCCGACGTGAACGGGACCTTCGTGCTCGCGACGTGGATGAGGACGATGGCTGGGCCCGTGGGCATGCCGGCACCGCCGCGCTGCTCGAGGCCGTAGCGCCGCCAGTCGACGTCCTGCACGGACACGGTGCAGCAGCAGCCGCCACCTTGGTACAGCAGGGGGACGCGGTTGGCGAAGCGCAACACGCGCACCTGCTCCTCGGCGGGCAGGGAGCCGCCGTACACGATGCCGACCTCGACTTGGAACGGGTGGCCGCCCCACACGGATGGCGGGCGCGTGACGGACGTGATGAACTCCGGCGAGACCTCCTCGGTCTCCTTCTTCAAGCTGCGCCGGACGAGGTGCTCCGTGATGGGCGACAGGCAGTCCGTCGGCGGCGCCATGATCTTGACCTTGGGGAAGGCCTCGTGCAGGCGGCGCGCCTCCTCGCGGTTCAGGTCCTTGGGGTCGACGTTGCCGAGGTCGGCGGCCTCGAGAATCTTCTTCGCGGTGTCGGAGCCGACGGAGCTGAACTCCTCCTGCAGGAACGTGGACAGCTTGCGCTGCTTGGCGTCCTTGGCCATCTTCAGGATGGTGCCGAGTTCGGTGCCGTGCGGATGCGGCTTGATCTCCGCGGTCTTCGGGGGAATCTCGTCGGTGACGCGGTCGAAGACGGTGACCTGGCCGGTCGGGTCCGTGAAGGTGAGCTTGGCGTGCGGGTTGACGATGCTCGTCGAGCGCAGGAATTCGAAGGCCGACTGGCGGCCGCCCTGGAACTTCGCCTTGATGATGACGGACACGCGCGTGCCGTGGTCCTTGCCGAAGTCCTCGACCATCTGCTCCGAGAAGAGCTCCGGTTCGTTCTTCTTCGTGTTCAGGCCGAGTTCGACGCGCACGGCGGGGTGGCCGACGCCGATCTTCGAGGTGATGACGGCGTGGTGCCCCGTGGTGAGTTGACCGTACAGGACGACGGCGGAGATGCCGATGCCCTGCTGGCCGCGGCTTTGGCGGATGGCGTGGAAGCGGGAACCATAGAGCAGGCGGCCGAAGATGTTGCCGAGTTGGCGCTTGACGATGCCGGGGCCGTTGTCCTCGACGGTGACCATGAGTTCGTCGGCGTGCTTCGTCTTGTCAACGCGCACTTGGATGTCGGGCAGGACGCCGGCCTCTTCGCAGGCGTCGAGGGCGTTGTCGGTGGCTTCCTTGATGGCCGTGATGAGGGCCTTCAGCGGCGAGTCGAAGCCGAGGATCTGGCGGTTGCGCTCGAAGAACTCCGCGACGGAGATTTCCTTCTGCCCAGCAGCGAGGGTCTCCGCGATGGGCTTGGCGGCCTTGACGGGCTTCTCCGCCTTGGGCTGACTCGCCGTCAAAGCCAGGGCTCCTGGTGCATCCACGTCACTTGAGGCCGCCTCCTGTTGAAAAGGGGTGCGAATGGATTCCCGAAAGCACTCGTCTCGTGGTCTCGTCGGCACCTTGCACATCCCTTTTGCACAATATCGAAGTACTCTTTGCACATTCAATCAATCTAGTGGCTGTGCAAAAGCCGGTCGTCCGTGGCCCATCGAAGGGATTTACGCCCCACTACCGCTTGACGCGCGAGGCGGGCGAACGCCTGCGCAGCATCGAGCGCCTGGACCACGACGTGGGCCTCCTCTATGCAACCACGGACCGCAGCGCACTGCGCGACGCCCTGTCGTACAATGCGTACGGAACCGCGAGCATGGAGGGAAACCCGTTGAGCCTCGAAGAGGTGCAGAGCGTCCTCTTGCGGGGGCCGACGCCGGAGGCGATGCGAACCCCCGACGAACGCGAGGTCCTGAACTGGGCGGCTTTCATGGAACGCCTCGACGCCCACGCGGTGCCCAAACGAGTCGCTGACGTCGAGCGCCTGCACCAGGTCCTGTTCGGCGGCGTCATGTCGAAGGCACGGGGCCTCGGCCGCATCAAGGACCGCGCCAACTACATCGGCCGCCGCGACGGAACGGTCGTCTACGTCCCAACCGAGCCGGAGCGCGTTGCCAAGGAACTGCAGGCCGCCTTGGATTGGCACCACGCGTCCACCGAGGCGCCGCTTGTGAAAGCCTGGCTGTTCCACGTCGAGTTCGAGGCCATCCACCCCTTCATCGACGGCAACGGCCGCCTTGGCCGGGCCCTCATGACCCTCATGCTCCACCATGGCGGTTACCCCGGCGTGCGGCACGCCCTCGTCGATTACGCCATCAACCGCGACCGGCAGGACTACTATGACGCCTTGCAGGAGGCCCAAAGGAACCCCGCGGACCTCACGCCCTGGGTGGGCTGGGCAAGCGCCGTCTTCGAGTCGGCGTACGTGGACGCCGTGGCCCGCCTCACCGTGCAAGGCCAGGCGCGCCTGAATCCCCGCCAGGCGCAGGTCGCCGCGTGGCTGCTGCGCGTCTGCAAAGGAGGGCGACGCGTCGCGTTCGGCGACGTCCATGCCGCCTTCCCCCACATCAACCGACGCACGCTGCAACAGGACCTGAAGCGCCTGACGGAGGCCGGATTCCTTGATCTCAAGGGCGCCCGTCGGGGGGCCACCTACGCCGTTGCGCGTCCCCAGGCAAAGTAGGTCGAAGCTGGAGCGGCGTCGGAGGGGTCCGTGAACTCTCACTCGTTACCGGGGGCAGTAGCCATCCAGCACGTCGGTGGATTGGTCTTCCTGTAAATCAGCTACGACCCGGGGTACGTCTTCCAAGGAACGCGCGGGGAACATGCAGACGGGAATGTATGGCTTGCCGCTGGACTTGGTGATGTTCAGGTCGGTGGCGATGATCCAACCTTGAGTCCTTCCCGGGCCAGCTGTGTTGACATTGTCGTAGTTTACGACGTTGCTGGCAGTCGCGTGCAGGCTCACCACGCGATGCTGATTGCTGGTGTTGAGGTAGTATCCGGTGTCATGATTCGAAAAGACGGGCGGGCCCCGGCTGTATGTCCGGCACTCCTCTGCGCACGGTGTGTATGCTAGGTTTGTCACGCTTGAGAAGTGGCCTAGGTTGAAGCGGGTTTCACCCCAGCCTGTGCCCGCCCCTTGAGATCGTCTTGGATGAGGTCGGTTTGATGGTCGGGCGGCCCAGCTGACCCCAGCCCACGGCGAGCTCAAAGGTCGTGTTCGCGGGCGCGTTCCAGGCGACGCGTGGCGTTGCTTCAGCTCGCCGTCGGCGCGGCCAGCCAAGACGCCAGGGACGCCCACACCTTCGGGTCGCCGGGTCGGAAGACGGTGAAGTGCCCCGTGGTCTTGCCCTTGCTTAGGTGCAGCCGTTCGACCTTGGCGTGGGCATAGAAGCCTGCCAAGGCGTCCACGGCGGCGTGGGGGGCGTAGAAGTCGCCGTCGATGGAGATCATGCGCAGCGGAAGGCGCAGTTGCGCGTACTGTTCGCGGCGCTTGGCGTCCTTGCGCAGCAGGTAGTCCGGGTCGCGGCCCCAACGCGCCCATTGCTCCGCGACGCCGCGCGGCAGGTCCTCCCCGAGGCCAAGCTTGGAGGACGGGAACTTCCCCAGCAGCGGCGACAAACCGGGGATGAGGCCAAACCACAGGGCGCCGATGCCGAGGCGGGTGGCCAGCGGCCAGTGCCCCCAGTAGCCGCTTTGCGAGCCGACGAAGACGGCGGCGTCGACGAGGTCGGCGTGGTCGGCGAGGCCCAGCAGTTGCCCGCCAACGGAGTGGCCGACGACGAGGAGGCGGCGCGGCTTGGCGACGTCGACGGCCCACGCAAGGGCGGCGTCGAGGTCGTGCGTGCCCCAATCCTCCATGCGGGCCTGGTAGCCCTTGAGTTGGTCCGGGCGCGAGCCGCCGATGCCGCGGTAGTCGAACGCCAGGACGGAGAAGCCTTGGCCGACGAGGAAGCGAGCGAAGGGGCCGTAGAACTGGCGCTTGACGCCGGTCGCGCCTGCGATGACGACGCAATCCGTGCCCGTGCCGCGGCGAAAGGTGCCTGCGAGACCGACGCCGTCGCGGGTGCGGATGCGCAGCTCGGCCTCGGCGGGCACGGCGCGTCGAGCCCGGCGGCGGGCTTCACGGTTGCGGCCTGCACCCGGCCATCCGCCGATGACGCCGAACTCGCCGATGTGGTGTCCGGCCATCGGCGTCATCGGCGGATTGGTCGGGCGGATGCGCCGCGGCGGAACAGAGGCGGCGTCCTCATGTGCCCAGGCTTCGTCCGCAGTGCATGCCCGGACCCCACTGCGCGACCTGCGCGACCTACGAGGAGCGCGTCATGGCCAAGGCCGCCGACGAATTGCTGCCCGTCGAGGTCGCTCCGTGCAAGGACTTCGTCATGTCCGACCAGTTCCGCGATTGGGCCGTGGGCGAGATGCGTCGCGAGGTCATGGGCCAGGTCTCCATGGCGGGCCTTGACCGCATGGCGATGGTGCGGACAAAGCCTGACGCCGCTGACCGAGACGCTGCGCCTCCCGGTCAGAGCCACCAGAGCAAGAACAAGTAGACGAAGACGGCCGCGCCAAGCATCCAGGCCCCGCGGCGAATCCAGACCCGGACCATGGCCTCGCGCAACAGGCGTTCCTGCTTTTGGGCCGCCAACTGTTCGGGGGTGAGCGGAACGGCGGCGGGGGTTGCGGCGCGGGCGGCCACCGTGCCGGAGTACTCGGTCTCGGCGGCGGGCGCGGGGGCCTGCGGCAAGTTCAGCCAGGCGAAGGCCGGTCCGTTGCCCGCCTTGCGCGAGGCGGTCGGTTGGGCAACCGCAACGGCAGCCGGCGCAGTGCGGGGCTGCTTCCACAAGCCGCCGTCGTCGGCGCGCGACGCACGGGGCGCCATCGCCGCGGGGGTCGGTGCTGGGGAGTTGGCGGGGGCGGGCGGAGTGGCGTCCACGGTCACCGTGTCCGCCGGCTTGGCGCGCTCGAAGCGGCCCAGCAGTTCGTCAACGTCGTAGGCGACGCTGCGCGAGGGTCCATCGACGCCGCCGGGGCGGCCAGACGCCGGCCACGGGTGCGCTTCGAGGTCGCGTTCGAGGGCCGCGCCGGGGGCCTGGCCGGGCCAGGCGGAGGGGACGGGAAGCGGGGCGGGCGCCTCCATCGAGGCCGCGTCGAGCAGGACGACGCCGAGTTCGGCGGCCGTGCGGCGCTGGTCCGTCGTGAATGTGCCGGCGGCGACGACGGCGGTCGCGCCGAGGTCCTTGGCGACGCGCTTGGCGGCGCCGATCTCGGGGCCGTCGATGCCGGCGGCGTCGCCGAAGAAGACGGCGAGGTTGCCCAGCGGGCCTTCGCACAGCAGCGGGACGCGTTGCTGGTTGCCGGACTGGCCGGTCACGACGATGGACTCGTGCACGAGGTAGCCCTTGCCGCGGTAGAATGCGGCGACCTGGGTGCGGTCCATCCAGGCCATCCAGTCCGGCCAGGGATAAATCGGTGCTGGAATCGTCACGGAGCGCCTACCCGAGGATGTCCTTGGCGGCGATTGCCGAAGCCGTCTACCCCAGAGGTCAAATCCGTCCAGTCTAGATGGGAGGCAATGCGTGTGCCGAAGGCGGCTGCGGTCTTGGCAATCGCGGCCGTGGTTCTTGGCGTCCTGGCGCTTGGCTTGGATGCGTACGGTGATGCAGAGGAGCGGCGCGTCGCGTCGGATTGCGAGGCTCGAGACGACCTGTTCATGTGCGGCTTCATGGCGGGCGTCGGTTGGCAGTACTATGGGTTCTACGCTGGCTGCGCGGCCGGGGTCCTCGTCCTGGCGGCTGGTCTCGTCTGGTTCGTCGCTGACCGCAAGGCGCGCCGGGCTGGGCCCCAACCTTCTTAGCAAGTCCTCCTGTCGAGTCGCGTCCATGGCTGAGTGGGATCTTGCGGGCATCACGTCGAAGTGGCAGCACCGCTGGTGGGATGCCAAGGTCCACCACGCCGAGCGTCCCGCCGACGCCAAGGCCTGGGATGGGTCCGGCGAGAAACCCAGCTATTTCGTCCACTTCGCTTACCCTGGAATCTCCGGCTACCTGCACGTCGGGCATATGCGGGGCTTCACCTACACGGACGTCTTCGCGCGCTACAAGCGCATGACGGGGCACCGCGTGCTCTTCCCCGCGGGCTTCCATGCGTCGGGCATCCCGGCCGTCGCCTTCGCGACCGAAGTCAAGCGTGGCGAGAAGACGCAGTATCTCCTCGACAACGGCTACGATCCGAAGAAGGACGGCCCCATCGAGCGGCTGGCCGACCCGCGCGCCGTCATCGACTACTTCGCGCATGTCTACACGAACGACTACTGGAAGGCCTTCGGCTTCCTCATCGACGAGCGGCGCAACTGCACGACCATTGATCCTGCCTACATGGGATTCATCCGCTGGCAGTTCCGCGCCCTGAAGTCCAAGGGCTACCTCATCGAGAAGCCGCACTACTCGCCGTTCTGCCCCGTGGCGGGCCCCGTCGCCGTCGACAAGACGGAAACCGACCTGAAGCAGGGCGGCAACGCGGAGATCCTCGAATTCACGGTCCTCAAGTTCCGCCTCCCCAAGGCCACCGTGCACGACGAGGAAGTCATCCTGCCGTGCGCCACGTTGCGCCCCGAGACCGTCTTCGGTGCCACCAACATCTGGGTGCGCCCCGACGTCGAGTACCACCTCGTGCGCGTCTGGGAAGACGGCCACGTCAAGGACTCCGACCCGAGCGAGTTGTGGTGCGTCTCGGCCGCCGGGCAACGCAAGCTTGAATGGCAATTCGAGCGCGCGCAGTCCATCAACGTCAAGGTCCTCGGCAAGGACCTCGTCGGCCACCCGGCCCGGGCGCCACTGACGACGCGCAACGTCCCCGTCGTCGCCGGCTCCTTCGTGGACCCGCAGATTGCCACGGGCGTCGTCATGTCCGTCCCCGGCCACGCGCCGTTCGACTACGCAGCCTACCGCGACGCCGGCCTGCTCGAGACATTGGGTGCGCCGCCGAAAATCGTCGACGTCGAAGGCGTCAAGGGTCTTCCCGCAGAGGAGGCCGTCCGCAAGTTCGGCATCACGTCGCAGGCGGACAAGGACAAGCTCGACCAGGCCACCGAGGAGATCTACACCCTCGAATTCAACCAGGGCGTGCTCAACCAGTGGTGTGGCGACTACGCCGGCAAGCGCGTGAAGGCCGTCAAGGACCAAGTCAAGGCCGACGCCATTGCGCAAGGTGCGGCGCGCGTGTTGCGCCAATTCAGCGAGCTCGTCATCAGCCGCGCCGGCGAAGTCGTGGACATCAAGCGCGTCCCCGACCAGGACTTCATCCACTACGCGGACAAGGCGTGGACGGAGGAGTCGAAGGCGCACGCAGCAACCATGCAGGTCTTCCCGGAGCGCTACAAGGCCGAATTGCCCAACGTCCTCGACTGGTTCGGCGACCGCGCCTGCGTGCGCCGCGGAGCATGGCTGGGCACGGAATTCCCCTTCAAGCCCGGATGGATCGTCGAGCCCATCGCGGACTCCACGTTCTACCCGTGGTTCTACCTCGTGCAGCGCTACGTCAAGTCGGCGTGGAACCCCGACCCGCCGCACGGCGGCCTCAAGGTCGAGGAGCTCACGGACACCTTCTTCGACTTCGTGTTCAACGGCCGGGGGGCCACCGCCCATGGTGACCCGCCCGCTGCAGCCGGCGCCAACGTCGCGCTGTGGCGCGACATTCGGCGCGACGTCCTCTACTGGGGCCCCGTCGACCTCAACCTCGGCGGCAAGGAGCACCAGACCGTGCACTTCCCCGTGTACGTCATGACGAACGTCGCCCTCCTTGACGACCCCAAGATGCGTCCGCGCGGCATCTTCGTCAACTGGTGGGTCACGCAGAAGGCTGGAGCCAAGATCTCCAAGTCGAAGGGCGGCGCCGAACCGATTCCGGGCGCCGCGGCACGCTACGGCGTCGACCCCATGCGCCTGTACTACTGCCACGTTGGCAGTCCGCACGTGGACATCGAGTGGGACCCCGACATCGTGCTCGACTACCGGCGCCACGTCGAGCGCGCCCTGCGGTCCGCGGACGAAGCCCTGGCCGCCACCGGCGCCGCGGGGCCGATGGACGCGTGGCTCACGGCCGCCTTCGGCAAGGCCATCGCGGACGCGCACGCTGCCTACGAGGCGTACGACGTGCGCGTCGCCGCCAACGTCCTCGTGTACACGGTCCCCGAGCTTCTGCGCTGGTACGGCCGCCGCGGCGGCGCCAACCGCGCGTTGCTGACGCAGACCGTGCAGGACTGGGCGAAGGCCCTGTGCCCGATGCTGCCACACGTGGCCGAAGAGATGCACGAGCGCGCCGGCGGGAAGGGCCTGGCCACCACGGCCGCGTTCCCCCGAGCAGGCGCCGCCGACCCGGTCGCGCTGGCTGCCGAGGACCACCTGCGGGCCGTCCTCGACGACATTCTGACCGTCAAGAAGCTCGCCAACGTCGAGCGCATCGCGAGCCTGGCGCTCTACACGACTCCGGCATGGAAGCGTGACCTGGTGGCGAAGGCCATCCGCATGGCGGAGGCCGCAGGCGGCAAGTTCCCCATGGGCCAGTTCATGTCCGAGGTCATGGCCGACCCCGCGATGCGCACCCTCGGCAAGTCGGTGCAGGCCTTCACGGGCAAGCTGCCGGCCCAGGTCACGCAGTTTTCGCCGGCGCAGAAGGCGCTGCTCTTGGCCGGCGTCGACGAGGCCGTCGTGCTGCGGGGTGCGGCGGCCTTCCTGGCGCAGGAACTCGGCGTCAGCGAAGTCCCCGTCTTCGCGGCGGACGACCCGGCGGCGCCCGAACACGCGAAGAAAGGCGTGGCGGGCCCCCTCAAGCCCGGCATCGCGTTGGCCTAGGCCCCCGCCATCCCTGGCTCCGAGCTCCCCCTCCTCTGACCCCCGCCCCCCGGTAGGCCGGGTCGTGTTCCAGGGCGTTCCCCAACCTGTCTAACCCGCGATAACTTCCTATGGAAGTCGTTGAGCGCGACGGACGGCATCCTGAATGGGCGTTCGGGGCCGTCAGTCGCAGGAACCGACCAATCCCCTCATATGGGACCAAGGGTGCTCATCTGGCTTGGAGACAAAGGTGGGTATGGACCGCATCTCGGAAACGCACGACTTCTATTATTGGTAGTCGCACTGGAAGTGCTGGTTCGACTCGAACTGCTGGCTAGGCATGGCAAGGGCCCCGAGGTGGGCTCCGGGCGGCAAGAGAACCCGAAGGCTTGCCCGGCGGCCCTCACTTCGTTCGGGCTTCGTCGGGCTTCGCGACTTCAAAGGCTCTCTTGCCGAACATCTTCGCGAACACCGCGTTGGGGAACCCCCACAATGCCCGGTTGTAGCGCTCCACCGCCGCGCCGCCTTGCGCCTTCGCGGCCCGCTCCAGGGCCTCGAACCGGACGTAGAAGACGAGGAAGGCGACGAGGTACATCGCCGCCAGCACGTACAACGCCCACGTGGTGAACGTCCACTGGGTGTAGTCCGTATCGAACACGGGGGTGGACCTGGGGCCTGCCTCATTCACCTTTTGGCGACCTGCCGGCGGCACCACCCCGTGTCAAGCATCGTGGTGACAACGTGATTGGCCCCCGCGCGAAGCGCGAAGGGCCTTCCGCCTGGAATCGAGGGGCGGAGCAACAGCGAAGCCCCTCCGCGCCAGCCGAACGTGATCGACCTTCGTTTGAAGGTCGCGCGCCAGCCGAACGTTGTGCATTGACGTTTGTCAGTGCTCTCCCGTCGGATTTATAGGTCCACCCCATCGCCGCCCCTGAAGCCCATGGTGGACGACGAGGCTCCGACGCACATGAACCCGTACGAGATGGCCCTCGTGCAGCTCCGCCACGTCGCCAAGCGCATGAAGCTCGACCCCAACCTGCACGAGGTGCTCAAGCACCCCATGCGCAGCCTCGAGGTCTACCTGCCCGTGCGCATGGACAACGGCACCACGCGCGTCTTCACTGGCTACCGCGTCCAACACTCCATGGCGCGCGGCCCAGCCAAGGGCGGCATCCGCTTCCACCAGAACGTCACCCTGGACGAGGTCAAGGCCCTCGCCATGTGGATGACGTGGAAGTGCGCCGTCGTCGGCATCCCGTACGGCGGAGCCAAGGGCGGAGTCATCGTCGACCCGCGCACGCTCACGCCCGGCGAGCTCGAGCGCATGGCGCGCCGCTACTTCTCCGAGATCTCCGTCATCATCGGCGAGCAGAAGGACATCCCCGCCCCCGACGTCAACACCAACGCCCAGACGATGGCGTGGTTCATGGACACGTACTCGATGAGCCAGGGCTACGCCGTGCCCGCCATCGTCACCGGCAAGCCCGTCGACCTCGGCGGCTCCGAGGGCCGCGAGAAGGCCACGAGCCGCGGCATCACGTTCTGCATCCGCGAGGCCGCCAAGGCCCTCAAGATGGACCTCAAGGGCGCCACCATCGCCATCCAGGGGTTCGGCAACGTCGGCGGCCACCTCGCCCCCCTCGCCCACGACATGGGACTCAAGGTCGTCGCCGTCAGCGACGTCAACGGCGGCATCCACGACCCGAAGGGCTTCGACGTGCCCAAGCTCATGGCCTGGGCCAAGGAGAAGGGCACCGTCAAGGGATTCCCCGGCTCCAAGGAAATCCACAACAAGGACCTCCTGGAACTGAAGGTGGACATCCTGGCCCCGTGCGCACTGGAGGGGGTCCTGCACAAGGACAACGCCCCCAACCTCAAGTGCAAGATCCTCGCCGAGGGCGCCAACGGCCCCACGACGCCGCAGGCCGACAAGATTCTCGCCGAGAAGGGCATCTTTGTCCTCCCCGACGTCCTGTGCAATGCCGGCGGTGTCACGGCCAGCTACTTCGAGTGGGTGCAGGGCCTCCAGTCGTTCTTCTGGACCGAGGACGAGGTCAACGCCCGCCTCGACCAGATCATGACCAAGGCCTTCCACCAGGTGCACGACATCTGGGTGCGCGAGAACAAGACCGGCGAACCCCTGACCATGCGTCAGGCGGCCTACATGCTCGCGGTCAAGCGCGTGGCCGACGCGATTCAGAAGCGTGGCATCTACCCGTAGCGAGCGAAGGCGCCGGGTCACGCTCCCCGGTATGCCGTGGCACGTTTGGACACCTTCGTCACCCGGACTTCACGCAAGTCCAGGTCCACGCGATAGAGCAACCTCCAATCCCCAACCCGCCAACGAAAAAGGTCTGCGTACCCTTGCATGGGCTTCAGGTCGAGGCCTGGGCGAGGTCGGAAGGGGTCCTGTTCGAAGGCAGACAACGCCTCGTGGACGCGCCGGCGAACGGAGGGCGGGGCAGCAAACAGTTCCTTGCTTGCTTGGTTCGTGAAGGTTACGCGGAACGCGTCCGACGCCCCCTCGGGGCGCTTTCATCGAGACTTGCCTTGAGTCGCTGCTTCACAGTCGCAGCGTCGACCCAAACGGTCTTCGGGTCGTTCAGCCGGGCATAGTGCTCGCGGATGTCGTCCTCCATCAGGTCCTCCAACGGGACCGCATCCATGAGACGATTGAGGACGTCATCGAATGTACTGTCTCCGCGCTTGTAGTCCGCTAGGCGCCGGCGCGTGGTTGGGTGCAAGGTAATGGTGGTCGGCTTGGGCACAATTGTTACAATTGGAACCATTGTAGAAAGCCTTTGGGCTGTGCGCGACCCGCTTCCATCGACCTTATACGTTGAAGGCGTAGCGAAGCTTCCCGGCACCGCCACCGGACCCCGACCATGCGCTTCGACGAGCTCCCCCTGGACCCGCAGACCATCACTGCCCTCGAGGCCATGGGCTTCGAAGAGGCCACCCCCGTCCAGGCCGACACAATCCCCCTGCTCCTGCAGGGCAAGGATGTCATGGCGCAGGCGCAGACCGGCACCGGCAAGACGGCCGCGTTCGGCATCCCCCTCATCGAGGCCGCCCGCAAGGGACGCCGCGGCCTTGTGCTGTGCCCGACGCGCGAACTGGCCCAACAGGTGCAACGCGAACTGCAAGCCATCGGCAAGGGAAGCCCCGTCGACGTCATCTGCCTCATCGGCGGCGCCCACTTCGGCGACCAGGTCCGCGCCCTCAAGCGCCACCCCGGCGCCGTCCTCGTTGCCACCCCCGGCCGCGTCGTCGACCACCTCGGCCGCGGCACCCTGGACCTCAAGGGAATCGGAATCCTCGTCCTCGACGAGGCGGACGAGATGCTCTCCATGGGCTTCGAGGACGACCTCGACGCCATCGTGGCCGCGTTGCCCATGCCGCGCCAGACCATGCTCTTCACGGCCACCCTGGCCCCCGAGATCGAGAAGCTCGCCCGCACCGCGCTGCACGAGCCCGCCACCGTGCGCGCCGGCAACCGCGGCGCCGCGGCGTCCTCGGTGAAGCAGTTCTACGCCGTCGTCAAGCCCAACGAGCGCGCCGAGGCCATCCGCCGCATCCTCGCCGTCGACCAGCCCAAGGTCGCCCTGCTCTTCTGCCGCACCCGCGCCCGCACCGAGAGCCTCGGCCTCGAGCTCAAGGCGCTCAGCCCCGAAGTTCTGCACGGCGGCATGGACCAACGCGTGCGTGACGCCGCCATGGTGCGCGTGCGCTCCGGCCGCACCAAGCTGCTCATCGCCACCGACGTGGCCGCGCGCGGCCTCGACGTCGAGGAGATCGAGCTCGTCATCCACGACGAACCCGCCACCGACGTCGACACCTACGTCCACCGCATGGGCCGGACCGGCCGCGCCGGCCGGTCCGGAAGGTCGATTCTCCTCCTGCCCCCAAGCGGCGAGCGCCGCCTGCGCATGGTCGAGCGCGTGGCCGGCCGCATGGACCACTACCAGGTCCCCGACGACCAGGCCATGCTCGCCGCTCAGGCGCAGCGCGTCTTGGCCGAACTCGCCGCCATTGAGCCCGGTACCGCCGCCGAAGCCGTCCTGAAGGAAGCCGAACGCGCCGGACAGGACGCCCGCAGCGTCGCCCTGCGCGCCATCACGCAGCTCATGGGAGCCGCCGCGGCCGTCGAAGCCGCCAAGGAACCCGAGCCGTCGGCGTCGTCCACCATTGCGTTGTCGCTCAAGGTCGGCTCCGTCGACGGACTGCGCCCAGGCGACGTCGTCGGCATGCTCGTGCACGAAGGCGGACTGCAGCCGCCCGACATCGGCCGCATCGACATCCTGCCGCAGATCACCATGGTCGAGGTCCCCGAGGCGGCCGCGACGCACCTCGTCGGAGCCATGCACCGCGCCGAGTTCCGCAGCCGCCGCGTCATGCCCCGCCTGGCGCCGGACTGGAACTTCAAGGCCCACCGCGGCCCGCCGCGCTAGGCCCCCACTGTCGACCCATGGGCGGCGAAATCACCCCGTGCGGAATCGCGGGGGATTGACCGCGCCCGCTCGGTGAGTCATGCAAGTTATCCCCCTTGTGACGCCGACGGCGACGGCTAGTTGAACCAGGTGGATGGCGGCGCGGGGCGCCGTTGAACGTTCGCATTGTACGGCCAAATCGTCGTCGTCGGAGAGTGTTGTTCAGTCGCGAGGAGGAACGCGCGCGGTCGCGTCGGTGAATCGTGGCTTCCCGTCCAAGGGCCTAGGGGGCTGTTGCGAGGGCAAGCAACTTCGCCTGGTGCGGCACCCAAGCAACCGCCGCGAAGTGCTTGAACGACCGCGTCGGCACCGCGTAATCGTGGCAGTTCCCCGGGTCCTTGCGGTTGACGAGGAGGTTCTGGCAGCCGGAGGGGCGCTTCGCGAAACTCAGCGTGCAACCCGTGGGCCCAAGCAGGGTGCAGGCGCCGTTCGAGGTCGGGTCGAAGGGGCCGGCGGGGCTGTTGACGTTGCGCGGCCGCACGTAGTACGCCCGTTGCAGCTTGTCCTCGGCCATGCATTTGGCGCAGGTGCCGTCGCAATCGACGTCGAGGCAGTTGCGCTCCGGCCGAGGGTCGCCGTCCCACCAGGCAAGCACGAGGCGTCCGGCCGCCAGGCCGGATGCGAGTTCCTCATCGCTGAGCTGGTCCGGCAAGTAGGCGCCGGGCAGGGTCTTGCAGCACTTGCCAGCGCAGGCCCGGCACGTGGCCAGGTCCTCGTTGTTGGCAATCGGCAAGCCCATGGCTGGGCCGCAACTGGGGAACGGATGAGCCTTGCGGCGTGCACGACCGATCCCCTGGCGGTGGTTTGGGGGGCAATTCGCCGATGACGCCGAGTCCGCCGATGCGGTGCCGGCTATCGGCGTCATCGGCGCAATCAGCGGATTGGTCCCCCAAAGCCTTCACGGCCAAGCACCATGGCGAGGCATGCCGGAACAGCCCAAGCCGCGTTTCCGATCCGGCAAATTGACGGCACCCGCGAGGCGAAGGCCCGACAGGTGGCCGGCAAGTCAGCCTAAATCGGGGGCATCCCTGCCCGACCCCGTGGACCTCGCGGAGACACTGCAGACGAAGGACATTCCCGTCTGCATCCTCAACCCGCCGGCGGGATTCGCCTTCGCGGGAGCCACGCACAAGGACCCGAAGACGGCCAAGGCGCTCATCGTGTTCCTCCGCGACGCCGACGAGCTGCGGGCAAAGGTCGGCCCCGCCGTCGCTGCCGCCCGCCGCGACGCCATCACGTACATCGCCTACCCGAAGGCCGGCCAACTGGGTACGGACCTTAGCCGCGATTCGTTGTGGGCGATGCTGCAAGAGCAAGGCATCAAGCCGGTGCGAAGCATTGCTGTGGATGACGTGTGGTCCGCGGTGCGCTTCCGTCCGGCCTGATCAGTCGTCTTCGACGCCGGGGTTGAGGCGGCGCTTCGGCTCCGCCGGCGGTTTGGGGGCCTTCACGACCTTCGCCAAGGGATCGAGATGTCCGGTCGCCAGCGGCAACGTGAACCAGAACTTCGACCCTTGGCCGGGGCCTGGCGAGGAGCATCCGACCTCGCCGCCATGCAACTCGATGATGCCCTTGACGACGTACAGGCCCAAGCCGGAGCCCGAGTCGGTGCGCTGCGACTTGTCATGCGCCTGGCTGAACGGCCGCCACAATCCCTCCATCTGCTTGGAGGTGAGGCCAATGCCCGTGTCGGCGATGACCACGCGCACCTGGTCGTCCTCGCGCCGGCTGGCCACGATGACCTTGCCGCCGGACGGCGTGAACTTGATGGCGTTGCCCAAGAGGTGGCCAAGCACGAGCTGCAAGCGCGCGGAGTCGGCCGAGACGGTGAGGCCCGTGTCCTCCGGTTCGTCCATCACGAGGCCGGCACGCGCCGCCGCAGGGTGGTGCGCGGCCACGGCGGCGCGCAACTCACGGGTAAGGTTGAGGCGCCGGCGCTCGATGGCAAGGTTGCGGGCCTGCAGGTCCGCGGCGCCCATGAGATCCTGCACGAGGTGGCGCAGGCGCGTGATGTTGCGCTCGAGGCTCTCGAAGGATTGCCGTTGGGCCGCCGTGAACGTCTTGTCGGCCAGGAGGGTCTTCATCTTGAGGACGAGCGGTGTGAGCGGCGTTGCCAGCTCGTGCGTGATGTTGTTGATGAACTCCGAACGGAAGGCATCGGTGCGGCGCAGGCGTTCGAGTTCCACCTCGCTCGAGATGCGGGCCTCGCGTTCTTCCTGCATGCGCATCCGGTCCGTGATGTCCTGCAGCAGGGACAAGATGCTGGTGTTGCCGCCGAGGTCGAGGAACTCCAGGCTGGCCAGCGTCGTGCGGACCTCGCCAGTCGGGCGCTTGATGCGCAACTCCAGGTCGCGGATCAGGCCGCGTTGTCGGATGCTGACCAGCATGCGTTGCCGTTCCTGCGGGTCCTCCCAGACTTCAGGGGCCTTCACGCGCCCGGACATGAGGTCGTCCGCAGGGCGTCCGACCAAGTCGCAGAACGCGTCGTTGGCCTCAAGGAACGTGCCGTCTTCTTTGGAGAGGGCGATGGGCACGGGGCTGAGGCGGAACACGCGCTCGAAGCGCTCGGTGGCCCGCTGCGCGGCGGCCTGTGCATCTCGGGCCTCTGTCACGTCCTGCAAGGCAAGCAGGAAGCTCGGCACGCCACCAACCTCGAGGTGCTGGACGGCACCCAGCGTCGTGAGCACCCGTCCATCAGGCCGCTGCACATCGAGTTCGAGGTCCTTTGCGTTGCCGACGGCGCGGGCGCGTTCGAGCAGCGTGGCATGCATCTTGGGGTCGGTCCAGATGCTTGCATGGTCGAAGGCGGGGTCAAGCAACTGCATGCGGGTCCGGCCCACCAGCCGCTCGAACGCCGGGTTGACGTCGATGTACCCGTTGCCGTCCGCGCGCTTGATGGCCACGGCGGCCGGGTTGCTTTCGAACAGGAGCCGGAAGCGCTCTTCGCTCTCGCGCAGGTGGGCCTCCGCCTCGCGTTCCTGCGTGATGTCGCGGGCCGTGGCAAGGAACACCTGCAGGTCCTGCGAGGTGGTGCTGGTCCAGCGCATCCACGCATACGTGCCGTCGGCGCGCCGGTAGCGGTTCTCGAACGGGAGTGGCTGGCCGGTCGCACTGAGGCGGCCTGCCTCGGCGCGGGTGCGGTCGAGGTCCTCGGGGTGCACCAAATCCAGGAAGGGCCGGCCCAGCAGGTCCGGCAGGGGATGGCCGAGCGTGGTCTGCCAGGCCGGGTTCAGCTCGCGGAACCGCCCGTCGAAGCCCACGATGGCCATCATGTCGAGGTTGCGCGCGAAGAACGCCTCGCGTTCCGCCGATGCCAGCTGCAGCCGCGCAAGCGCCTCGCGCTCGGCCGCAAAAGCCGCGTCGCGCAGGCCTTCCAGCAGCCGCAGCCGGGCAAGGATGATGATTGAGGCACCGGACAGCACCACCACCATCGCCACGGCGAAGAGGGTCGCGCCTTGCTGCGTGTCGACGTAGCCCTGACGCTGCAGTTCGATGCGGACGCCGCCAATTGCGATCGGGATGATCAGGGACGCTGGAAGCAGTCGCCGAGCGACCTGCCCCGTCGTTCCCCTCGAACGCAAGAGCCCTCCAAGCGGACCCTCCGTCCCGACAAGCAGCAGGCCAGCGGACGTCACCAAGAACGCGGCGGCGGTATGCAGGGCCATCTGGGTGTGCGCCGACAAGACCTCGGCGCCGTAGGCGTAGGCGCTCAGGACGAAGATGGCCAGCAGCCCGCTGGCGACCGAGAGGGCTTCGCGCACGCCCGCCGCGGTCGCGCCCTGCCGCCGTGCGGCAAGCAAGGCCGCCGCCGCCACCACGAAGCTTGCCGCCGTGAGGGGCGACATGCGGTCGGGGGCCGCCGTGGCGAGGGCCGTCACGTCGTCGCGGACCAGGAGTTCATCGATGCGCAAGTCAACGCCCGCGATGAATTCAAGCAGGGTGGCGGCCCCGATGGTCAGCGGCACGATGGCCAGCCCGATGGCGACCGCATCGGGGCGGTCGCGTCTGGCGGCGCGGGCCAGCGCAAGCCCGAGGGCCAGGAAGCCGAGGGCCGTGTTGGCCTTCATGGCCGGGAGATTGGGCAGCGGCTGTTTCAGGGCCTGAAGGTCGAGGGCCCAGCCGAGGAGGGCCAACAGGCCCAAGGCCGCCACGGCGATGCCGGCCGCCAGCGGCCAGGCGCGCACGATGCGCAGAAGGCTGTCGTCGGACTCCCTGGACGCGTCAGGCAATGGCCTTGTCACCGCGCGGCGTGGCCATAAGGCTGCGGGGGCGTGCGTCGGGGGTTACTGCTCCCACTCTTGGGCGTATTGCAGGTTCTCGAATTCTTCCTCGGCGCTGAATTCGACGCCGCGGCCCTCGCGGGCGTGCTCGCCGACGGCGAACTCGAGGTCCATGGTGAGTTCGCGGAACAGGGCGTCCAGGCCCTTGGCCGTGATTTCCTTGTCGCCCTCGGTCTCGGTCCACAGCACGGCCGAGTAGCCACCGTTGGGCGTTCGCCGAATCTCCACGCGGGCAAGTTGCTCTTCCATGGGTCGGGCCTCGTGCGTGGTGGAAGGGGGGCTGTATATGACGGTTCCGAGCAGGGCACGGAATTGATGTGGGAGGCACAAGGCGTTGGCCCGGATGGCGCCGACGGGCCGCTTAAGAGGCAACAGGGGTTCGGCCGCGCAAATGGCGGTGGCGATCCGGAAGCTGCAAGAGGACGACATCGACGGCATCTGCGAGCTGTGGAAGGAGTTCGCACGCATCCGCGAAGGCCTGACCCAGTCGAAGATCCTCAACGACGACGCCGCCGACTATTTCTTCGGGTACGCCACGGGGCTGCTGTCGCGCAAAGACACTTTGACCTTGGTGGCCGACGACAACAAGAAGATCGTTGGCTACATGATTGCGCAGAAGCAGCGCCGGCCCCCCATCTACCACCACACCCAGGTCGCCTACCTGTCCGACTCCTTCGTGGCGGAGTCACACCGCGGCCAAGGTCTGCTGCGCCAATTCATGGCCGACTTGCACACGTGGTGCAAGGCCGAGGGCATCACCGCCATCGACGTCCAGATCTTCGAAGGCAACAAGGACGCCCAGGCCATCTACCGCAAACTCGGCTTCCATGACTACCGCGTCCTGCTGCGTCAGGAAGTCGTCCCCGCGCCGCTCGACTCGTAGGCAAAGCCATGGCGTCCACCGTGATTCGACCCGGGACCGTCCCGCTCATCCACAACCCCGTGTCCGGCAGCGCCCGCGGCGGCCTGCTGCTGCGCAAGGTCGAGGGGCTGCTCGCGCTCAAGGGCATCCAGGTCACGCCGGTCGCAACCCAGCGCGCCGGCCATGCTCTCGAGCTTGCGCGGGACCTGGCGGCGGACCACGGCACGTTGCTGGTGCTGGGCGGAGACGGCACCCTGTCCGAGGCGGCCAACGGCATCCTGTCGCTGCCGCCGTCGAAGCGGCCCTCGCTCGGCTTCCTGCCAGGCGGCACCGGCAACGACTTCCTGCGCGACTTCGGCATCCTCACCATCGAGGACGCAGCGCGCGCCATCGGCGCCGGCAGGACCGTCGCAGTGGACGCCGTCGACGTGCGCTGGGACGGCGGCCGCCACTTCAGCATCAACGTCCTGGGCTGCGGCCTCGCCGCCAAGGCGGGGGCCCGCTTTGGCAAGAGCTTCCGCTGGCTTGGCAAGAAGGGCTACGACGTGGCTTCCGCCATCGAGATTGCCACCATGAAGGCGTGTCCGACGCGACTCGTCCTCGACGGACGCGAAATCAAGGGCGACTTCCCGCTCGTCATGGCGTGCAACTCCGTGCACACGGGCGGCGCCATGCCGATGGCGCCAAATGCCAAGCCGACGGACGGCCTGCTCGACGTCCTGTACGTGCACGACATCGGCAAGCTCGAGATCCTCGGCCTCCTGGCCACCAAGCTGCGCAAGGGCGAGCACATCAAGTCCCCGAAAGTCACCATCGAGCGCGCGGCGCACGTGCGCGTCGAGCCCGCGACGCCGTCGCCCCTGCTGGTGGATGGGGAAATCCTCGGCACGACACCGGTCGAGTTCAAGGTCATGCCAGGCGCACTCAAGCTGCTGGCCTAGCCCTGCATGGGACGCGCGAACGGCGACCCTTGCACCCATTGAACGCGCCCGTTCCTGGCCCCACAAGTCAACCTCCTTGTGACGACTTCGACGACTCATGACCATGAATGGCGGCGCGGGGCGCCGTGTCCCGCCCACCCCCAAACAGGGATTCCGGTGATCCCGGTGAAGTTCATCACCGCGCATCACCGGAATCATTGTTCGGGCGTCGCTGACGTCGGCGTCACAAGACGTTGGGCTTCTGGGAGGATGGACGCCCGCCGTCCGCTGGGGGGCGCCTGGAATCGGGAGGCCTGGGAGGCCCGCTGATGCCAACGAGGACCAACAGAAATTGCGGGAATGCCCGGGAATTGTGATTCCCGTGATTCCCGCGATTCCTGTTCGGGAGTCGTCGGAGTCTGTCGCAGGCAGGGCGGTCAGCGAGCATCTGCGAAATCTGCGGCTAGTCAGGGGCGAGGGGGCCGCCAGTGCGCCGGAAGGAATATCCTGAAGAACAGGAGGCCTCTCGACGAAATCGTGGCACACTTCACGGTGCGCGAAGCCGAGGACCTCTACCAGGTCACGGGCTGGGGCGACGGCTATTACCGCGTCGGCGGCGCAGGAACCCTCGTCGTCAAGCCGATGGGTCCCGACGGCCCCGAGGTCGATGTCTTCGATGTGGTCACCAGCCTGGGCGCCGATGACATCGGCACCCCGCTGACTCTGCGCTTCCCGCAGGTCCTGCAGCACCGCGTCGACCGCCTCAACCTCGCGTTCAAGAAGGCGCTGAAGGACAACGGCATCAAGGACGTCCAGTACCGCGGCGTCTTCCCCATCAAGGTCAACCAGCGCCGCGAAGTCGTCCAGACGCTCACCAAATCCGGGCGCAAGTGGGACTACGGGCTGGAGGTCGGCTCCAAGGCCGAACTCATCGCCGCCCTCACCATGGACCCGAACCGCGATTCCCTGCTCGTCGTCAACGGCTTCAAGGACCGCCAGTTCCTCGAGGCCGCCTGCCACGCGACGCACTTCAAGGACGAGGTCATCATCGTCCTCGACGAGGTCGGGGAGCTCGACCACCTCATCGACCTCATGGAGACCAACAAGACGAAGCCCATCCTCGGCGTTCGCCTCAAGCTGCGCAGCAAGGCCCCCGGCAAGTGGGCGCTGTCCGGCGGCGAGCGCGCCAAGTTTGGCCTCACCATCCCGGAGGTCCTGTACGCCGTCGACCGCCTGCGCGACGCCGGCATGCTGGACCGCCTGCAGCAGACGCACTTCCACATTGGCAGCCAAATCAGTGACATCCGCCGCATCACGCAGGGCGTCCGCGAGGCTGCCCGCATCCACGCCGAACTCGTCAAGATGGGCGTCCCGCTGAAGTACATCGACGTCGGCGGCGGCATGGCCGTGGACTACGACGGCTCCGGCTCGTCCGGCTCGAACTCGGCCAACTACTCCATCGAGGAGTACGCCTCCAGCATCGTGGCCACGCTCAAGGACGTGTGCGACGAAGCCGGCATCCAGGTGCCGCACATCATCAACGAATCCGGCCGCGCCGTGGTCTCGCACCACGCCATCCTCGTCGTCAACGCCGTGCGCCGCATCCCGTTCCTTGAGTTGCGCCCGGAGGCCGAGCCCGAGGAGGACGACCCGACGTCGCTGTGGAACCTGCACTACTCCTACCAGTACGTCACGTCGAAGAACGTCTTCGAGACCTTCCACGACGCCGTGCAGTACCGCGAGGACCTGCAGAACCTCTTCGACCTCGGCCACCTCGACCTGCCGGCCCTCGGCCGCGCCGAAGTGTTGTTCCGCGCCATCCTCGCCAAGGTGCGCGACATCCTCAAGGACGAGGACGAGACGGAGGCGGAGGAGTACGAGCAGTGCAACAACCTGCTCAGCCAGAAGATTGTGTGCAACTTCTCGCTCTTCCAGTCCCTCCCCGACGTGTGGGGCGTCAAGCAGCAATTCCCCATCATGCCCATCCACCGCCTGCGCGAACGCCCAGACGACGTGGCCACGGTGGCCGACATTACCTGCGACTCCGACGGCGAGATCCGTCGCTTCATCGACGTCGAGGGCACCAAGGCCAACCTGCCGACGCACCGCATGAAGGCCGGCGAACCCTACTACCTCGCCATGACCCTCGTCGGCGCCTACCAGGACACCCTCGGCGACTACCACAACCTCTTCGGCGAAACGAACGAGGCCTGGATCGAGGTGGACGCCAAGGGCAAGTGGACCGTCACGCGCCAAACACAGGGCAGCCGCGTCTCCGACATGCTGCGCTGGGTGCGCTACTCGCCGGCCGACCTGCGGGACTCGCTCAAGGACCGCATCAAGCGCCTGAAGGACAAGGGCGCCGTCACCGCGGAGCAGGCGCGCGAGCTCACCAGCGACCTCGTCGGCCTCATCGACGCCTCCACGTACCTCGAGCCGCCCAAGGCTGCCTAGGCATGCCCGCCTCCCCGCCGGGGCGTGCAATCCGCAGCCCGGGTCGTCGCGGGCCCTGGCGCGCCTGGAACACGTTCCTGCTCAGCCTCGGCATCGCCTTCCTGGCGTTCCTAGGGTTCCTCGGGGCGTCGTTGGTCCTGCACCTGCGGCACGGCGACCTGAGCGACGGCCAAGCGGGGGCTCTTCTGCGCCTTCTCTACTGGGGAACCTATCCCCTGGTCTTCGTCGCCCTCGGCGCGCTCGGCTGGCACCTCGTGCAAAGCGAACGCGGGGCTTACGCCCGCCGCTAGAACGCCCGAAGGCCCTTCGAACCTGCCGGCACCGGTCCCGGGCGGGGCCAGGGGCCAACGAACCGTTGACACGCCCGTGTTTCGGCAACCCCTTTAACGGGAACCCCCGGTCGACCAGTGGTGGACTCCTTTGGGACGCATTGACGAGAAGGTGGCGGGCGGGCTTGCGCAGGTCTCCATCTGGTGCAGCAACCATGCGAAAGCCGTCATCGCGGTCACGCTGGTCCTGACCCTGGTCTTCGGGTATGGCGTCACCACCATCACTACGAACGTCGACGTGGCCGACGTCCTGCCCCGCGGCAACCCCAACACGGAGGCGGCGCAGAACCTCACCGAGCGCTTCCGCTCCACTTTCACGCAGCAGGTGACGCTCCAGGTCCACGTCGACGAGTCCGGCGCCAGATGGGCCGCAGACAACGCCAAGCTCCTGTATCGGGGCACCAACCCCGTGACCAACGTTGGCCTACCGTTGCCGATCGGCTTGGAGGACCTGCCCCTGCCGGACACCCCGCTCACGCCGACGGTGGAGGCCACGCAGCCTGACCCGCTCAACATCACGGACGAGGTGTACGTGCGAGCCATCGGGGAGCTGGTGGACTTCATCCAGAACCGCACGGACTTCTCCCGCTCCATCTCCATTTCGAACATCTACGCGCTCCTCAACTGGACCGTCGCCGGCGGACAGGGCCTGGCCGACGAGTCGGCATTCAGCCTGCCGGGGTATGGCTCCGCGACGGAGGCGCAGCAGTATGTCCTCGTGGACCAAGTCGTGAAAGCCGCCGTCCTGAACACGGTGGATGCCATCGCGAGCCCGTCCTGGAACCATGCTGCGACCATGTTCATGCCGGCGGCGGACAACGACCTGCCTACGCCGGTCCTGGGCAAGCAGATCCTCGAGGCGCGGGACCGCTATGCCGCTGCCGTGTGCGCAGGCGAGACCACGTTCACCGTGTTCGCCTCCTGCGACGAGTCGTCGGTGCCCGGCCTTGCTGGCTACCACAACATGCCGCTCTTCACCGTGGACCTTCCCGTGGCTAACGCCCACTCCTCCGAACTGGTGCAGGAGGACATCGTCCGCCTCATGCCCATGGTGGGCGCCTTCGTCCTCGTCTGCCTCTTCGTCGCCTTCCGCAACCTGCGCGCCATCACGGTGTGCTTCAGCACGCTCGCGATCGGGGTGGTGTGGAGCTACGGCACGATGGGGTACTTGGGGATCGCGCTCAACACGCTCAACATGACAATCGTGCCCCTTGTCATGGGCGTCGGCATCGACTACTCCATCCACATGATCAACGAGTTCGTCGAGCACAAGTCGGAGGGCCACAGTGATGCGGAGGCCTTCCGCATCGCAGGCTCACGCTCGGGCCTCGCCTTGCTCATTGCGAGCTCGACCACCATCGCAGGTCTCGCCGTCCTGGTCTTCAGCCCGAGCCTGCTCATCGCGCAGCTCGGCCTCGTCGCCGCCGTGGCGCTCACCGTCATCTACCTCTTGGCCATCACCTTCATCCCGGCGGCGCTGACGCTCATCGGAGGCTCGGAGAAGATGGGCGCGCAGTTCAGCCGCAGCAAACTCATGCCCGCCATTGCCCGCGGCGTCTCCAAGGCCCGCTACCTCGTCCTGGCCCTCCTGCTCGTCGTGAGCGTGCTCGCCTACCCCCTGGCCCAGGCCTGCGCGGATGAGGGACAGGGGGAACGCAAGTGGTACGAGGTTCGCTGGTATGGCGACGGCGAGGACAAGGGCTGCCTGTCGAAGGAGGCCTTCGGCGACCCCGGCAAGAACTACCTGCCCTCCGACCCCATCCGGCAGGAGCACGAGCAGGGCCTGGAGTATTTCTACGAGGCCCCGAACTCGGACGAGAAGGTGAACATCCTTGCCTTCCAGGGCCCCGGCATCCTCACGCCGGAGGCGATGGACTACTACCGCGCCATCGAGGCCAACCTCAAGACGAAGGAGCGGGTCATCCCGGACACCCTGCGCACGGTGCCCTTCTTCCTCGAGACGTGGCTGACCGTCAAGGACGGCCCCACGGGCGCGGTCGCCAGCATCGTCACCTCCACCGCCGGCCCGTCGCTTCCCGACCCCGCCGCCGCCGAGGTCGACCAGTTCCCCGAGACGGAGGCCGAGATCCGCGAGGAAGTCGAGGCGATGTTCAATTCGCCCATGCGTCAGCTCGCTGCAATCATCGTCAACTATCCCGTGGCCATCACCGACCCCGAGCAGGGCATGGCGGCCATGACGTTCAGCGTCCGGGCCGCCACCTACGAGGAGGCCGAGGAGGTCTGGCACCAGGTGTGGGGCGCCGTCGACGAGGCGAACAAGACCATCGGCGGGCGCGCGCCGGACGGGGTCTCGGTCGCCTTCGTGGGCAACACGGCCACGAATTACCTGTTCATTGCCGAGGAACTGCCGTGGCTGACGTACATGAACGTCGTCAGCAACATCGTGCTCGTCGCCCTCGTCTTCCTGCTGACGAGGTCCATCAAGATCACGTTCGTGACCTTGGCCATCTCCAGCCTCACGACGCTGTGGTGGTTCGCGGTGCTGCCGTTCTTCGGCATCGGGTTGGCCATCACGCTGACCCTTCCGATTGCGTTCATCATCGCCGTCGGCACCGACTACGCCGTGCACTTCATGTGGAACATCAAGCAGACCGGCAACGCCCGCGAAGTCTTCGAGTCCACCGGCAAGGCCGTGCTGTTCTCGTTCATCACCACGACGGGCGCGTTTGCGTTCTTCATCCTGTTGCAGAACGTGGCCGTGAGCCGCACCATGATTGCGACGACGATTGCGTTCTTCGTCATCATCATCGTGACCATGCTCACAGTGCCGGCGTTCTTCAAGGTCCACGAGAAGGGCTGGCACCCGCCGGAACCGGAGACCTTGGCGTCCTCGGACACGACGCTGGTGGCGCCCAAGCGCCGCAAAGCCAGCAACTGATTCACCGGATTTCCCGGGATTGGCCGGATTCCCGGTCCATGGACGGGACCGAATCCGTCAAATCCAGGTCATCCGTCGAATCCGCATGGAAGGCCTCGACCGCTTCGGACGATTCGTCAACCGGCGCGAGCTCGACGCCTTGGCGGGCAAGCTCGAGGACGGCGAACGCGTGCTTGCCGCCATCGAGGCGACACGCGACCGGCGCGGCGTGCTCGCCGCCACGGACCGCCGCCTCCTTTTCGTGCGCCGCGGCTGGTTGGGCGCGCGCTCGCAGGCTTGGCCGTACCGCCAGGTGCTCGGCCTGACGCGCAAGTCCCGCGTCGACGACGCCACGCTCATCCTGCGCACGCCCGATGGCACCGTGGATTTCACCGCAGTGCCGAAGGCGGAGGCGGAGGCCTTCGAGGACGCCGTGGCGACGCGGCCGCGCGCGCCCGGCGAGTTGCTGGACTTCGCGGTCCCCGCGGCGCAGGCCGACCGGCGCCGCCGCCTGGAGCGGCTCGACCGCATGCTGGCGCGCGGCTCCATCACGCGCAGCGAATACGAGCGTTCCAAGCGCGCCATCGCCCTCGAGCAGGACGCGTAGCCCTCAAGCGGCGACCGGCTGCACCCAGGTCACGGACTCCGTCGTCTGATAGCCCATGCTTTGGGTGTTGGTGACCTTGAAGGCAATCGGGCCGATTCCCATGCCGTCGGCCAGCAGGCCCGAGCCATAGCGCGACAACGAACGACCGCCAACGTTGATGGAGCAGGGCGTGACGCAGTCAGGGGATTGGGCCTCGAAAAAGGCCGCACCAGCCTGGGCCGCGCTCAACGTGTAGCCGCCCATGTAGGACAGGGGCGGCCCGCCCGTCGCGGTGCCCCCCTCCGTGCCAAGTTCGATGGTGATCCACAAGGGGATGCCGGGGACCTCGACGTCCCAGGACAGGTCCTGGCCGGACTGCAGGGCGCGTGGCGTGCCCGTCGTTGTGAGGATGGGAAGCGCGGTCATGGGGATGCCTGGGCCGTGCAGCATGGCCTCGCCTTGGCCGAGGGCGACGACGACATGCGTGCCCGCGGTGCCGGCGGTGAACTCGAAGGGCTTCTCGATGCGGACGGGCTGCTGGCCGGGCGCGTACACGACGAGCTCCTCGACGTCCTCCCCCATGCTCAGGAGGCGGTCGCCAGCCGCGAGTTGGACGGACACGGGCACCCGCGTCGGCAGGACGGTCGGCCGCACGGCGGTGCGCACCTCGGCCCGGAACGGGGCGGACGTCGCACCCAGCTCACCGGAAAGGAGGCTGCAGTTGCGCACGTAGAGGGTCACGGTTCCCGTGTCGCCGCGCACGACGTGGGCGGCGAGGCCGGTATTGTCGGCGCCGACGTCACGGACGGAGCCGCCGTCCTCGATGCTCACCCAGGCGTCCAGGCACGTCGTGCCTTCGAGCGACAGGGCGAGCTCGACGGGGGCGTCCGCGGGGACCTGCGGGGTGAGGTCGAACTCGGCGACCTGTCGGCAATCATCTTGCAGGCAGGTGTCCGGGACCGTGAAGGAGTCCTCGTACACCAGGGTCTGGTTGAATTCGCCGGCAAGGAACGCCAGGGCGGGCAGGGTGGAGTTCCCGGCGGCCTCGTACGGCAGGGCCGCCTGGCCCGCATCCGGCTGGGGGGCCGTCGCAGGATCGTTGGCGCATCCCGACGCCAGGACCAGGGAAAGGGCGAGCAGCAACGGACCACGCATGGCGGAAGAGCCGAGCTGCACGCTATTTCACGTTGTTGGCGGGCTCGTCGAATGGGGCGCGCTCGCGCTGCTCAGGCGATGACGACGGACCAGGTCGCGGCCTGCATGCCGTTGCCGGTGTACGAGACGCTGACGTCGTAGGCCCCGGACTGCAAGCGCTCGTCAAGGAATTCGCTGGCAAAGTCGTAGGTCCTGCCGTTGCCGGCGAGCACGAAGCCGCACGACGGGGTGCAAGACTGCGACTCGCTGATGAATTCGACGTTGCCGGGGCCCGTGACTGTGACCTCGTATTGGGTCATCGTCGAGCCGACGGAGAAGCCAGCCGCTGTGGGGGCCGCCGTAATGTCGAGGCCAATCTGCAGGGGCCGGCTGGCCGGCGTGAAGCTCCAGGTCGTCGCGCTGCCGGATGTCAGCGGCTTCGGGTCGTCCTGCACGAAGGCGAGACGGCGCGCCGTCAGGGTCGTGTCGGGGCCCGTGACCATCGTGGAGTCGCCGCCGAACATGAGGACGACGTAGGTCCCGGCCGTGCCGTTGGCGGTCAGCGTGAAGGGGGCCGTGACGTCGCGCTCCATCGTTCCGTCGGGCGCAATCAGGATGCCGACCTCGACGTCTTCGTCGGTGAGGTTGAGGGTCTGGCCGGGTTGCAGCTTGATGGCGGCCGGGACGCTGGCCACGAGGCGGTCGGCGCGCACGACGCTGTGCGCCTGGAAGGACGCCGTGGGGTTCGGTTCCGGGGGGAATCCGAAGCCGCCGGGGTTGTAGACGTGCAGGAAGACGGACCCGCTCGCGCCGCGGATGACGATGACGGCGAAACTCGAGCCGGAGCCCGTGAAGCCGTCCTCATCGGCGCCCATGGCGAAGGCGTCGACGAACTCCAGGTCGGCGCGTGCGCCGTCCACTTCGACGATGAGCTCGACTGGAGCATCGGCGGGGACGATTGGTGTCAGGTCGAAGACTTCCTCGCCGCCGTTGGCGCAGTCGAAGAAGCACTGCTCGGTGATGGAGAACGTGGCCTCGCCCGTGAGGTTGCCCTCGAAGTCGCCGCTGGCAAAGCGCAGGGGCGTGGGGGGCGCCAGGAAGGGGGCCGTGCCCGCCAGGTCCGTGGACGTGCCTGCCGAGGCGTCATCCGAATTCGGGTCCTTGGACGTGCAGCCCGCCAGGAGGATCACGGCAGCCAGCACCAACACCTTGCGCATTGGACGGCGACTCCGGGGTCGGTGGATAACGCTTGTTGGCGTCGCCCACCCTGGGGACGGCGGGTCAGACGACCTGGAGGCTGCCGCGCATCCAGGGGTGCACGCGGCAGTAGAACGAGTACAGGCCGGGTTCCAGGCCGCTCGTGTCCAAGTCGTAGACGGGGTCGGCTTCCTCCGCCAAGCCGTATCCGGCCAGGGGTCCGCCTTCCGTGACGACGCCGCCGCCGTCGATGGGGTCGAAGTTGCCGAGCTTGCCGGAGTCGAAGACGCCGTCCGGTTGCGGGTAGTTCGCGACGTAGGGGCCGTTGCATGGCCACTGGCAGGACGTGACGGTGTGGCGCACGGTGGCGGCCATGTCGTTGTTGACGAACGTGAGGGTGCTGCCGCGCGCCACCTGGATGGGCCGGCCGAGTTGGTCGGGGAGGCTGCGGCTGCCGGGCGTGTAGGCAAACTGCGTGATGGTGACCAGGTTGGTGGCGACGCCGGGCTCCGGGTTCGCCATGGCGAGGTCGCAGGCGGGGTACCCTGGGATGCCGCAGTAGTCGCTGCCGTGGTCGTGGCCGTCCTCGTGGCCGCCGCGGTTGATGACTGTCTCCGAGGGCAGGCCACCCCAGGGGTCCAAAGGCAGGAGGCTCGCCTGCGTGTTGGCGAGCGTGCAACCCTCGGCCCCACGCGCCGCCGGCGGCTGGTCGCGGTCCACGTAGAAGCCGACGAAGCTCATGGCCTCATAGGAGGCGTAGTCATCGTTGTCGTAGACGGCGAACTGGGTGATGCGGTCGCCCTCGCGCACCGGCGCGCGCCAGCCGTGCTTCGTGGCGCCCATCTGGTAGTTCTCCGAGTGGGGCCAGGCTGCCGGCTCCTCCTCGATCTTGGTGCTGCGCATCAAGGTGACGCCGGGGAAGCCGTCGCCATCCAGGTCGGCCTCGCACGCCGAGCCGCTGGGGCCCAGGTTGGCGACGACGACCTCGCGGCCGTTGGGGTGCAGGTGGCCGGCGGCCGCGATGGCCGTGCCGTCCGCGCTGGCGGTGAACATGCGGCCGAGCGCGTCGGTGTCGCGGCGCGTGGCGTCGCCTTCGGGAATCTCGGCGGGGTGGATGTACAGGCCGTCGCCGCCGTCCTCGACGCGCTGGCGTTCGACGTCAAACGTCGTGCCCCACAGCTTGCCGTACAGGTTGTGGAACTGCTTGCCGGCCTGGCAGCCTTCCCCGGGTTGGATGTCGGGGCATCCGTTGGCGGCGGCGATGTCCTCGGCGGACCCGTACACGAACGTGACGTCGAGGGCGACGTACACGAGGGCCGGGTCTGGCATCTTGTTGTGCAGCATGAAGATCAGGGCCTGCGGGACCAGGGGTTCCATGCGGATGCCGTAGCGGGGGCCGTCGGGGTCGGCGTTGGCGCGGTCATGCAGGCTGCCCTGCGTGCGTTCCTCGCCCGTGCCGAAGATCCAGGCCAGGTTCAACGTGTAGTAGTCCTCGCTCGGGTCGTCGCTCGTGCGGAACCAGTGCGCGTGGTGGATGTGCAGGTGCTGGTTCGAGGGCGTGACGCCGTCGGCCGCCGTGTAGAGGTTCGGTGACACCGCCGTCATGAACCCGTCGTGGACGGGCAGTTCAGCGGTGATGCGGTTGAAGTCGCTGCCCGGCGCGATGGGGAAGGGACCGTACAGGAGGCGCATCTCGCGTTCGATGCCGGCAGACCGGGACTCGAAGCGGTCGAACACCTGCAGGGGCTCCGCGGGGCCTTCGTTTGGCTCGTGCGGCGCGGGAATCTCGCGTTCGGTGTCGTCGACGGCGGGGTCCTGGTTGGAGCCGAAGCAGCCGGCCAACGCAAGAAGGGACGCCAAGGCCAGGGCAGCCGGCAAGCGCATGCCCAGGGAGCCTGCATGAGGGGCTTAACGGTTTGCGCCCAGCCATCCGAGGCGGCCAATTGGTCCAAGGTGAACAAAGAGATGACGAGAGGGAAGGAGGAAGAGACGTGCGTTGGCCTGCCCAATCAGTGCGGTGAGGCCTTGGAAAGGCCGAACCGCACGCATGGGGGTCCAGGGGGCCCGCAGGGCCCCCTAGCCCAGGTTTCGCACGAAACGAGGTTGCGCATCGAAGATGCGCACCCGTTTCGTGCTCCTACATGTCCATGTCGCCCATGCCGCCCATGCCGCCGGCGCCGGGTCCGCCGCTGGGGGGGCTGAACGACTTGGCGGCGATGACGTCGTCGATGCGCAGGATCATGACCGCGGCCTCGGTGGAGGCCTTGATCTCCTGGGTGCCGACGCGCAGGGGCTCGATGACGTGGTTCGCGACCATGTCCTCGATCTTGCCCGTGAAGACGTTGACGCCGGCGTTCTTGTCGCCCTTCTTGTGGGCGCGGCGCAGGTTCAGCAGGATGTCGATCTCATCGAGGCCGGCGTTCTCGGCCAGCGTGCGGGGGACGACTTCGAAGGCGTTGGCGTAGGCCTCGATGGCCATCTGCTCGCGTCCGCCGACGGTGCCGGCGTAGTCGCGCAGGCTCATGGCGATCTCGGTGGCAGCCGCGCCGCCGCCGGGGGTCATCTTGCCGTCTTCGAGGGCGACTGCGACGACCGAGAGGGCGTCGTGCATGGCGCGCTCGGCCTCGGCGACGACGTGCTCGGTGCCGCCGCGCAGCAGGATGCTGACGGCCTTGGCGGACGGGCAGTCGGTGACGAAGGTGAACTTGTCCTCGCCGATCTTGCGCTCTTCGACGGTGCCGGCCTTGCCGAGGTTGGCGGCCGTCAGGTCATCGAGGGTGTTGACGATGGTGGCGCCGGTGGCCTTGGCGAGCTTCTCCATGTCGGACTTCTTGGCGCGGCGGACGGCGTAAATGCCGGCCTTGCTCAGGTAGTGCTGGGCGAGGTCGTCGATGCCCTTCTGCGTGATGAGGACGGTGGCGCCGGACTTCTGGACCTTGGTGACCATGTCCTTGAGCGTCTTCTCTTCCTGGTCGAGGAAGGCGGAGAGCTGGTTGGGCTGGGTGATCTCGATCTTGGCGTCGACTTCGGTCTTCTTGATTTCGAGGGCGGCGTTGACGAGGGCGATCTTGGCGTTCTTGACCGAGGAGGGCATGCCGGTGTGGACGCGCTCCTTGTCCAGGATGATGCCCTGGATGAGCTCGGAGTCCTCGATGCTGCCGCCGTTGGCCTTCTGGACCAGGATGTTCTCGTCGATGTCGACGGTGGTCTCGGCGCCCTTGCCGGAGCCGGTCTCCATGACGGAGGTGCAGGCGCGCACGACGATGTCCGAGATGAGTTCGGCGTTGGAGGAGAGGTTCTTGCTCTGCAGGGCCGTGGTGGCGATCTGCTTGAGGGTGGCCGTGTCGTTCTTCTTGATGGGCAGGGCCATGGCGTTCAGGACGCGCAGGGCTTCCTTGGAGGCCAGGTTGTAGCCGGCCGTGATCGTCGTGGGGTGGATGCCCTTCTCGAGGAGTTCGCCGGCCTGTTTGAGCAGCTCGCCGGTGAGGATGACGGAGGTCGTGGTGCCGTCGCCGCATTCGGCGTCCTGGACCTTGGCGACCTCGATGACCATCTTGGCCGCCGGGTGGGCGACGTCGATTTCCTTCAGGATGGTGGCGCCGTCATTCGTGATGACGACGTCGCCCATGCTGTCGACCAGCATCTTGTCCATGCCGCGGGGGCCGAGGGTGGACTTGACCGTCTCCGCGATGAGGCGGGCGGCGTAGATGTTGTTGGACTGCGCCGTGCGACCGCGGGTGCGCTCCGTGCCTTCCTTCAGGATGTAGATGGGTTGTCCAGTGGAGGTTTGACCGTTGCTCATGGGATTCACCAGTGAGCCCCAAGGGATTTCCCCCTGGGGAACGGGCTTGGCGAAACGCCCCCCGGTCAAGAGGCTTGCGCCAAACATCTGAAAGAGGTTCTATATGAAATAGTGGGGGCCACTCGAAGGCGACCCTGGGGAGCGCTCCCGCCACGAGGGAGGCGGCCAACTAACGCGGCCCGAGCAGCATGCCGTTGGCCGTGCGAATTGCCGTCGCAAGCGGGATGCTGAGGAAGCCGGCCGCCGCGCCCAAGGTCTCGGCCGCATGCAGGCCGACAAGGATTGCCATGCAGGTCCACCAGGTCGCGATGGCTTGCAGCGCCAGTCGGTGCGCGCCGGGCGGCCGACTCAAGAGGCGGGCGGAGACGGCGGCAAAGCTCGCGGCCGTCACGAGGTTGGCGGCACCGACCAGGGCGAGCGTCGTCGCCAACACGGCCCCGCTTAGGGCCTTGCACGGCAGGGTGGGGTCGGCCGGCTGGCCTGGACGGCGATCGTGATTGCGCTCGCTGCGCACGGCGTTGCCGCCGAGCCCTTGCGGGGCGAGGACGCGGCCGGCGACGTGGCCCGTGGTTCACCGGCCGTGCATCCCGACGACACGACGGAGATCGACATCCTGGCGTTCCAGGTCGGTCCCGAGAACAGCACGCACGTCTGGGTGAGCCTGATGCTGGCGCGCGTCCAGACAGAATGGAATCCCGCGGTCGCCCACGAGCACTTCGTCGAGATGACCCTGGACAAGACCGGCGAGACGCTCGGTGCCCGGTTCGCGTTGGGCATGGACGGCTGGGTGTTCAACTATCGGGTCTCCGGCGGCAGCCGATCCGTCGGCCTGCTGACAGAAGGCACTGTGAACGGCACGACGCTGGCGATGGCGTTTCCCAAGTCCGCCATGGCGGGAGCCGGAGACGGCGATACGTTGTCCGAGCTGCGCGCCCGGACGAGGCTCGGCTACGAGACGTACTACAAAGTCCGTTGAGGACCGGCGGCAATTCACCCAGAAAGTGGCTACAAGATTTTGTCAGTCCGCGGCACAGTTGCGGCCTGATCCAGTAGCCTCGCAGTGGTGATAGGCGTACTGCGGAACCGGTACCGTACGAGCCGTGTCTACGTGGTGAGCGCCTTGTTCAGCCAAGCCTCGGCGTCTTGTGGGCGGCGGGTGTGTTCATAGACGGCCACGGACGACAGAATCTCCGGCAGGGCGGGCCAAAGACGTGCTGATTTGGACTTCAGCCTGGCAAGGGCTTGCTCCGGTGGCAACTCGGTGGCTCCTGCAGCCTGGGCGGCCAGACCCGCAAGTTCCAACTCGTTGGACGCCCCAGAAGTCAATGGGAGGATGGACTTGAGCCATCCAGCCATGATCTTGGCGGCCGGCACCCGGTCCATTTGCTGCATCGTGGTCCAGGCTGCCATCAGGCAGCGGGCCGTCAAATGCCGCGCCGTGGCCCCCGCCTCAGGGGGCTCGGCGTCGGCCACTTGACAGGACTCCTTCCACGCCTGTTCGGGATTGGTAGCTGTGGCGATAATGCGGGACATGGCAACCAGAGGCGGGCGAACCGTTGCTGGTACGGCCTCAACCAGTGTGGAAAGGGCTCGGCTGGCTGAGACCTGGATGACTTGCCAGGGGTTGTCGCGCCACGGCGTTGACTGGCTCCACTTCGTAGCAACGCCTCGATTGACGTTCATGGCCTGAAGCGACTGGATGGTAGCCAGGATGGAATCGGGGTTCGCGGCCGTTGCTCGTAGCCGTGGTGGGAAGACGGCCAGCAATTGCCTGCTTTGCTCGGCGTTCAGGGGCGCAACCATGGCTAGGCGGAGGACAGCATGGGCTTCAGCCGCGGACTGGGAGGCCTTCATTTCCCGCAGGAGGCGCTGGAATTCGTGCATATCGGAATCAACTCAAGGCTTGCTAGTTAAGGCGGCTCGGGGGTCGCGCAAAGGCCCCCGCCCCCCAACGCGCGGGGGCCGACGCGATAGACCCTCCATTAGCCAGTGTCCAGCGTAGGAGGTCGGACGCCCCCGCCCCGTGCGCGGCACCGAATCTACGAGTAGACCACTTCGCGGCCCTGCTCGTTGCGGCCCAGAATTCGCACGCTGCGGTGCGATGCAAGGTGCCGTAGAAGATTCACTTCGCGGGCAACGGCTTGCTCGATGGCGGCTTCGAGCGATTGGGCCCCGGTGGCCTGCTGCAAGAAGGCGAGATCGCACTCGAACTGGCTGCCAGAAACGATTCCCATCAAGTGCATGTGGGTCATTCGTGCACCTCCCGTTTGAGGTTCTCCAAGGGGTGGCGGAAAGTGGATTCCTGCGGGTGGGCCGCTGGCCTAGGGGACGTGCGGCAGCTCGTCGGCGGTCGCCAGGACGACTTCGATGCCGGCGTTGGCCGCCATGTAGTCCAGCATGGGCGCCAGGTAGGCGCCGCGGCAACTGGGGCCTTGGCCGCCGGCGGAGCGCGTCACGATGCCGAGAGCTTGGCCGTCGTCGTCGAGGACGGGGCTGCCGGAGTCGCCGCCGATGCACATGCCGGGGAGCATGGCGTGGAAGCTGATGCTGCTGTTGGGGTCGACGAGGTCGCGTTCGCTGGGCGTCACGACGCCGTCGCGGGGCCGAGTGGCGGCGGCAACTTCATGGCGGAATGATGAGCCGCCGAAGGTGTGGACTACGTCGCCGTTTGCGGTCTTGTCCGTCGACAGTTGGATGGGGCCGCCGTAATGCCACATGGCCGGGTTGGCCAAACGCACGGCGGCGTCGTCGAGTTCGATGAGGGCGAAGTCGTTCATCATGCACTGCAGGTCGCGCGTCTCGTCGATGTCCTGCATGGTGACGAAGCTCGAGTACACGAAGTGGCCAATTGGTTCGGCTGCCGGGGGTATGATGACGGTGAGGCTTTCGCGGTCGTAGAGACGACCGTACGCCACGGGGTGGTCGTCCAGGGGGGCGAAGTTGTCGTCGCAGCTGGGCTGGGTGTCGGCGCCCATGCCGTAGCAGTGGGCGGCCGTGCCGATGTAGGCCTTGGTGCCCTGGGGGTTGGTGAAGAGGAAGTTGGCGCTGCAGCCGCTGCCGGCGCCGCGCTCGTTCTCGATGTACATGCCGGGCCGAACGAGGGCGTCCTCGAGGGCGGCCCAGCCATCGCGCTGTAGGTTCCAGGCCGGCTTGGGGGGCGTCTCGTTGCCTGGCGTGGGCGCTGGCGAGCTCGTCGAGGTGCTGCTCGAGGACGGCGTGGAGCTGCTTGGGTTAGCGGCTCCGCTCGGGACTGTCGCGGAAGAAATCGAGAAGGGCGTAGCGTCGCCGCCGCCTGGCTCGTCGGACCCAGTCGTGTCCTGATTGCCCATGCACCCGGACAAGAGAACCACGCTTGCAGCGATGAAGAGGATCTTCACTTACGGGTCCCCGTGAGTTCCTGAGCGCGCTCGAGGGCTGCATAGCGCTTCTTGGTGTGTTCGGCTCCCTTTCGATTCCATTCGCGCTTTTCCTCGTCAGTCAAGGGCGGATCGCCGGAGAACGCAGGATGAGTTTTGGCGCGGATTGTCGCAGGCAAAGCTGCCAAGGCTGAGGCGACTAGGAATGCCGAGGCCTTTGTCAAAGCGCCGCTAGTCTCCACGAATTTCTGATAGAACGGCAAGGGCAGGAGCAGGTAAGCCAGCATCGCCATCGGGAACATCATGGCGAAGGTCCAAGCGATGAAGATCCCCAGGCGAGACTTGCGGTCTGATGGGGGACGAACGATTCGGTGGCCCGGCCCCTGCGAGTGCCAGACACGTTCCAATTCCACCAGTTGACGATAGTGCGGGTCGGTCGGCTCACGAACCATCGTCAATTCGGTCCAGTACTCTCGCTCAAGCGTGGTTGTTCCAGAATAGGAGCCAAGACTTCCCCCGCTGGTGGACATGTTGACGGTTGAGCCGCTGTGTTTTGCTCGGAGGACTCGTTCCCGGTTCCGAATGGAATGCACTCGCCATCCGAACCAACTCATGTGTTCGATGATGGGATCCGGGTCTTCCGTGTCGAATCGCTTCCACTCAAACCGTTCTAGGCCCATGTTCAGTCTCCTCGTCGCGCAGGCGCGCACCCCGCAAGCGCCGCGCGATAGGCCATCATTTCTGGGCCTGCGCCCACGAAGTATTACTAAATCCGCCTCCATCTTATGGCTTTCCGTCCGCTCGTTTGAGTCATGTCACGGCGGCCAAAGACGTTCAAGGCGGCCCCCGCCAAGGAGCGCCGCTCCATCACGATCGATCCGGAACTGGATGCTTGGCTTCATGGTCAGGTTGGGGTGGGCAAGCCGTACTCATCCTATTCCCATGCTGTCCAAGCCGCGGTCGCGGCTCTTCGGGACCATAGCAAAGTCAAGCGCTAAACTGTTCGAGAGACTGGGACGTTGGTTGCTCTGGGCAACGCCAAATGGCATCTAAAGCCGGGCTTGGGCAGCCTTGGCTGCTTTGCGGACGTCCCGCGGATCGTCGATGCCTACCAGTTCGGCGATTCGAGTTGCCGACATCTTCGGACCTTTGGCGTCAAGCAGAAGATAGTGCATCAGCTTCTGTTGCAAGCTGACGCCCGGGGGCCTTTGGAGGGCAACGAGGGGAATTCCTTCTGGATCCAAGTCGAGGGGATGGCGAGGCCCCTGCCGGAGGATGCGAACGGCTCGCTTGATTTCGTCGTCATCCAATTCGTAGGACTCTTGGTCGCGGGTTTCAGGCCACTTTCGTCCAAGAAATCGCAAGTTTGGGGCGCGGAACACTCGTTCCTTGAGGGCATGGCCATCCGGTAGCTCCCAGTTCTCAATGCGACGCCCGTCCATATCGACCCTGTCGCGCATCGGACTATGAAAAGCAAGCCAAGCCCATCTGGCGGCCTGCCACTCGCCGCTGCGCGTGACGTTATCCCAGAGAAGACCACGTCGGGGATTGACGAACTCGTCAAGCACCATGAAGGCCTGGTCGCGCCACATCCCCGTCCAGCTCTCGACGAGCTCGCCGAACCACTGCTGGCCTTTACCGGCACCTCGAGGCCCCTTGCTTTCCCTGACCCGGCGAACCAATCGGTCCACTAGCGGCTTCTTCGCGTCGAGCAAGGTCGGACCAACGCCGCCCGTCGCGATTGACCCATCGACACCCAGCACGAGACACTCCTTCAGCAACAGCTGATCGATGGAGGCACGCACATGGCCATCAATCACGCTGACCGTGAGGAAGAAGGCCCAACCATCACGGCCAAATTGGGCGAACCCCCCGTCTTGGGCGCGCACATCGCTTGCCACCAATACAAGCGGCTTGGCTAGGCGGCGACAAGCATCTTCGAGGATTCGCTGGGCGAGCTGGAATCGGCGAACGTCACCTGTGGGGTACGCGTCGAAGTCCTCCCAGGCCCGCATCGCATTAACCAGGCGGGCGGAGACGGTTTCTGCCAAGGCAATTCGCCATTCTCCTTAGCAGTATAAGTAACGGGGGGCGTAAAACCCCCAAGCGCTTGCTTGGCACGGGCGAGTCTTGTTTCTTGCCACAAGGCTGGAGGTGACGAATGCCCACCCAAGCAGATCTTGACAATCACGCGAACCAGTGCAACCCTGAGCATGAGGCGTACTGGGAGAGCCGCGGCCACGACGAAGACGAGGCCGAGGAGCTCGCGGAGGCCGAGCGCGAAGACTAGCCCGACCTGCCCTCCTCCCCCTTTTCCCAAATCATCTTCAATCAAGGCCCTCGTCATCGACTTGGTGGTCACTTATGGCAACCCTAGCAGAACACAACCCAGACCTAGCACGCCGGCTCGGCCTCAAGCCTGAGGTCGTTGCCCAGGATTCCGAATATGTTGGGAAACTATGCATTGTCACGTTCCGGGAACCACACTATGCCACCGGGGCCCGACGTGATCCCGTTGCGTTCCTGCCACCGACTTACGAGCGGTTCGGCATCGTTGACCGCGAGTATCAAGGCCTGGCCCATGTAGGAGAAACGTGGATTTGCCGCCCCTATACGGCTGGTGTCGGTGCCGTCTTCCTGGTTCCACTTGCCCAAGTCGAGTTGAGCAGCGTGCTGGCCTTGGATGGCCACTTCGTCGAACAACTTGCCTCGGAATTGGTGCGCAACCGGCCAGATCTGACGGACGCATTGCGGGACCTTCTTCCCGGTCAGGCCAAACCGAAAGCGGATTCGATAGAAATCGCGGCATTGAAGTCCAAACTGGAGCGCGCGCAAGCCGCCCTAGGCGTCGCGCACCAAGCAATTGCCCAGCTTGCGTCCCAAGTGCCAGCAGCTTTGTCGGCGGCCAAGGCCAGCCTCGAAGCCGAACTACCACCGCCCGCGAAGGCCGTGGTTCAGCCGGTCCGACAACCTGAGAAGGACCAACCCGTCTGGCTTGCGGATGCCAACCTGTTCATCAACGCAGGTCGCTGGAAGTGGCCGCAATGCAACCGCGTCCTCGACGCCGCCGGCATCAAGTTCCAACTGGCTGTCACGAAGCAGGTCTTCGATGAGCTGCAGCACAGTTACCGCTTGCCCGCGGACCTGCTCGTTCTCGAAGTCGGCCAAATCCGGGCTGACCTGAGGGAGGCCGCCAACGCCAATGCTAATGCACTCGGCAAGAAGGCCGGCACCGCCGACTTGAGCCTCATCCAGGCCCTGATTGACAACAAGGCGATTCGGGGCATCATCACGGAGGATCCCGACATTCGCAACATCCACCCCGAATCCGTCGTGCGCAAACTGGACGGACGAGACGTTGAGTGCGTCACGGCGGGCGAGTTCTGCAATGCGCACCGAAAACTGGTGAATTGATGGCCGCCGAAAACATCGTTTTTGTCAGCGACGATGGCTTGGCGGTCGTCGTTCCACCAATCGATGCCGTAGGGGCGGGGGCCACCGGTTTCGTCTTTCGTGATGAGAATCGTGCACTCATGGTCAACTTTCATGGCCCCCTGCCCGCGCGCAGCGTACTCAATACCCAACGAGGTCCGGACTTTGCCGATAGCCATGGGGTCCTACGCGGTTGGTTCAACCTCTCCCGAAGCGGCGAGGTCTACGTTACCGTTCGCTCGGCGTATAGTCAACGCCGTTGCTGGCATCGAGCCGGCCACATTGAGCGACCGTTGGAGGCCATCCTACCGAAAGATCTCGGCGAGTACGGCTCCGCCCTCTTTCGCAGGCCAGGGCCAGGTGAGCCAGGCCTGGCCAGCGCAGTTCTCGAGGACATTGTCACGCAGTCCAAGATCCGCGGAGTGGCATCCTATGACGGAGTGCGGGGAGAATGGAAGCACTTGTCCGAGGAAGATTTCGATGGCGCACTTTCCGAACTACATGGCAGCGGCCGCATCTTGTGGCAACTGGAAACCATTCGACCGATGAACGTCGATTAGGCAAACATCGTTAGACGCGTGGCCCCGGCGACGTATCCCAATCGATGTGCAGGGGCAATGGCTCCGACTAAATCCCCGGCCGGCCCTCCTTCCCCAGGAATGGACGCTGATCCGCGAAGCCAGGCCCGTCTCGCCGTAGCGGAAATTGCCCGCAACCAGGTCCCGAAGGTTAACCCCACACTAGGTGGCTCCCTCCAGAGCAACATCGAGAGCTGGACCGACTCACGCTCGACCATCATCGAGCTCCTCCAGAACGCCGATGACGTCAACGCCCGCCAGGTTAGCGTCGACATCACCTATCGCGGCGTCAAGATCAGCCACGACGGCAACCCGTTCGAACCACAACATGTCGCTGCACTTTGCGACGTCCGGCAATCCACCAAGGACATCGAAACCCAAACCGGGTTCAAGGGGATTGGTTTCAAGGCGGTCTTCCTGATTTCCGAGGCCCCCATGGTCGTGCAGGGCCCCTGGAGCTTCGAGTTCAAGCCCGGCCCCCTCCCCGAACACGGCGGCCTCGATCCAGGCCTCTGCTGGTACCTCATCCCCCGATGGATTGAACAGGTCCCTGTCGAAGCAGCCCCGAGCGTGTCGACGGACACGGTGTTTTGGCTCCCATTCTCCCCAAGTTTCGACGCCGAAGCCCAAGATGCCCTCAAGCAGAAGCTCCTCAGCGACCTCCATGCGGCATCGATGCTCTTCCTACGCTCAGTTCGTCGCATCGAAATCCGGGCGGGGGACGTCGTTCGACGTTTGCAACGAGACGGCGACACGATTACCGACGTTCAACCCAAGAAGATCACGCGGCGCCGCTTCGAAACGAAGAGCAAACGGCTGCACGTTCCCGACGAAGCCAAGCGACAACTCCGCTCCGACGACCCGAGGCGGCACGTCGCCTACCGCGACATCACGGTCGCCTTCGAACTCGACCAAGCCGGACAGCTGACCGAAACGAAGGAGCACGACGCCCTCTACTACGTCTTCCTCCCCAGCGAGGAACCCACACAACTCCCATTCCTGGTCCAAGGAGACTTCCTCCTCGACACGCAGCGCAGTAAACTCCTGGAGAACAATCCCTGGAACCGCTGGCTGCACGAGGAAACGTGCGATCTCGTCGTGGAGACCCTCACGGCCCTCGCCCGCGACGCACGGTTTTCCCAGTCTTTCCTGCAAGTCCTACCAACCAAGAGGGCCCCCGGCCACCGGGACGCTGACAAGCACCTCCTCCAGCCACTCTACGCCAAACTCGCAGACCTGCCCATCCTCCAAGCCTACGACGGAGACTGGGTCGCCCCCAAAGACGCGTGCATCGCTCCCCAAAGCATCGCGAACCTTCTGGGCAACGACTGGCTTACCGAGAACAAGAAGCGATCCCGGTTCGTGCCCGAACACGAAGGCTTTGTCTTGAGGCTCAAGAGCTACGGAACGGAATCGCTTCCCCTGTCCGATGCGCTACAAACCCTCCTCCGGCCGGAGGCCCGGCCATGGCTAGAGACCCGTACCGCCGTTTGGTTTGCCTCCTACTACGAATTCCTGACGAAGCACGTCTTCGGCAACAAGACTAACCAGAACCTTGCCGGGACGATGCAGACCAGCACGGCGACGCTAATCATGACGACACGCGGCCTGGCCCACCCCGCCGGCGTCTTCCTTCAGCCGTCAGACCGCGCAGTCGCCGAACTCATGGCCAGGCTTCCTGAATGCGCGCTTGTTCCCGCGGACCATATGGCGCACGCGGCGCTCCTATCCAAGCTTGGAGCCGCCGTACCAGACCTCGAAACCCTCTGCAAGAAACTCATCCTCACAACCGGCACGCAACCCGCATCCGACCAATGGACGGACGACCAATATCAGGCCTCGTTGGGCCTTTTGCAAGAATGGTGGCGAGGCAACGCGGGTGAACCCGACGAGGCCGCCCGAGCCGCCGTCAAGGCCACAAAGGGTGATTTCCGACTCCGAACCAACATGGGAATCCAGCCCGCCAAGGCAACCTACACAGGGTCCCGGCTCATGGAACAATACCAGGTGCCCCTCGTCAAACACCCCGCCGATTGGCTTGGCCTGCTTCGCGACCTCGGGGCATCCACAGCGCCACGCATCAACTCCCCCGCACCGCAAACCCCCCCGGCCTATTCGCAACCTATCGAACAACAGCACGGTGCAATCGTCGCCTTCGTTACTAGCCACGCCTGGCATCCATGGCCGAGCCCCGAATCCCCGGCGGAAGCCCGCACGGGTCTATTCGACGCCATCCTCGAGGAGCCCAAGTCCGTCGACGGGTCGACTGCTTGGCGTAGCAGCCGAGTCAACGTTCGGTACCGCGTCGTCGACGTGGCATCACAGGCCGTCTGGCAAATGCGGCATGTTTCCTGGGTTCCTACGAACCAGGGTCTGGTGCCCGCCGGCCAATCACTCGTCTGGCCGGAGGACAAAACCACCGCGCGTATCGCCCGCGGCATCATCCCAATCGTCACGCAGCCAGCCGCGTGGAGGACAGGCAACAAGGAACGCCTACGTCCATTCCTTACCTCGCTAGGCATCCATTTCGAACCTGGCTTCGACATCCTACTCGACATCCTCACCCACCTCGACCGGCTAACCGAAACCGGCGCATGGGAGGACCGGGCTGCGGCAGCGTACCAAGAACTGAGCCGACTACTCCGAGAAGGTGCCACGGTGCCCCTCACCGTGCAAGCGCGACTCGATCGCCTGCGCCTCCCCACTCCCCTTGGAGAGATGAAGGAGGCGAAGAGCCTGTACTGGTCGGACGTCGCGAGAGCCGACCACCTAGCGGACACCGGCGCCTTGGCCTGGCAACCCAAGCTGCCGCGCCGCGACGTCGAGCAACTGTTCAAGTTCCTCGGCGTCCGCCCGGCCAGCCGCGACCTCCGCCTTACGCCACGACACACCCTGCAGGGGCAAACCGATGCTGGGCGGCTGCAACGACTCCAGCAGCTTTCCGACTACCTGACCGCAATCGCCTGCCACTACGGCGCCAAGGAAACCGACGTCCGCGCTAGCCTGGCCCGCCTCGCCGTCAAGCGGCTGGACGGGCCCTTCGAAGCCGACATCCAGCTGCTGGGCCACACCAAAACCATCCATTTGCAAGCCCACGTCGAAGGATCCACGCTCTATTCCACGTTCCAAAGCGGCATCCAGACTGCGTTCGCTCTTGTCCAGTTCTTCGGAATCCCGGCCGACGCTCTCAACGTGATCGCCAACATCCTGAACGTCCCCGAGCAGGCCGACGAAGTCCTCGCCTCCACGGGGATTCGCATGGTCCGGACCGTCGAACTCCCAGAGGCCGCCGACGAGGCCCCGACCGCCGCCGAACCTGAACCAACGGGCCCACCAACGGCGGCCCCCCCACGTTCGGCGCCACCCTCCAGTAAAACGACGCCCGAGCCCCAATCCCCCCCGCCGGGCACCCCGAATCCCCCGAGCCTTGAGGAACCGCTCATCGTTCTTGCCCCGAAAGCCCCCACGTGGAGTCCCCAATCAACGCCCGAAGAGGCAACGGGACGCCTGGTCACTTGGTCGGCACCCGCACCCGCGGCCAAGCAAGTGGAAACGCCTCCTGCGGCAGGACAACTGGGCAGGGCGCAGCCAGCAGCAGCCCCTGGGCGACGCGAACAAGTCTTCTTCCAATCCTCGGACGATGAATCCGACGAAGTCCGAAAGGAAGTCGGAAAGTGGGGCGAGCGCTTCGTCAACGAGGAGCTGACCCGACGCCTGGATCGCGAATTCCCGGGCGCCATCGTCACCGTCGAGGGCATGGATGCCACCTATTCGAAGGACGGCAAGACCGTGGCCACCCTACGGTGGCATAACCGCGAAGGTGAGAGCGGCCAAAGCCCCGACTTCATCCTGACGTACGCCACTGGCGCCGTCGAGCAAATCGAAGTCAAGGCCACTGGCGTTCGCAACGCGTGGGCAGAATTCACGGCAAACGAATGGCTCCTGGCCCGCCAACACGGGCAACGCTTCTTCGTGTACCGAGTTTGGAACGCCGGCCGTGAGGAGGTCGAGTATTCGATCATCACCGAGCTCGAACGGAGATGGCGCGACGGTGAGTTCACGCAATTCCGGGTCAAACTACGCATTGAGACCTAGCGGGTGTTGCGCGATAGACCGAGGCCGAGTAATCCGGCCAACCGAGCGCTGGTCGTGACTACCTCGCCTTGCCCGCAAGTTCGTTGTACACCTGGTCGGCGCCCCAACACGACGCGGCAATCCAAGCCAATCGCCGGACATCCTCGTCTGCGAGGGGACTCTCTCCCTTGTATCCGAGGTCATGTTGCGGCTCCGCGTAGGCGTGTTGCATAATGGTGCGGACCTGGACTTCGAAATGGGAGACGAAATTCCGTGGCAGCTCGCCTTCTGGCAGAAGGGCCTGGGGAATTCCAAGAACCAGGTGTGTTGTCTCGTAGTCGAACTCGCGCAAGTTCTTGGGGCGCTTCACGACCATTTCTACTGGGCGCAGCCAGTCCTTGATCTTGCCAACGACGACCGGAATGTCACGCAGGAAATACACGATAATGCGCGCGGCAACTTGGTCTTCCACTTCGCGGAAGGGGTCTACGTATGCGTCCTTTTCGCCGACCCTCTCCAGGACTTTCTTCGTGAAACTCGGCGTCCCCTTCACCCGCACGCTAATGCGGTCAATGTGTGGCACGTCGCGTAGGGCTTGCCCAAGCGTTTCCTCAATCTTCTTGGCGAGCTCGCCGAGAGCCCCGCTGCGAGCTTCGTACTCGCGGCGGAGTTCACGCGCGGCGTTTGGAACCGCGCTGGTTGACAACGTATCCCTCGCAGGTCAGGTAGGTACGGGACCCTGATTCATGGGGCTCATCCTGTTCAGTCAGTTCAACGCCAGTGTGGTTGCTGCTGGTTGTGACCACGACACCGCTGTGCAGGTCGAAATGCCGGAATTGGAATTCGTCACTAATGACCGAGCCTTCCAGGGGGAAGGTGGCATCGCGTGCTACGCGCTTGGGCCAGCGGTCAAGGAACGGTGCCTGGGCGGCCGCAGGCAGCAGGCGGGAGACCTCTTCCGCAGACCAGTTGCGTGGTGCGGCGTTGGCCAGAGTGTTAGCGGTGCTCAGCACGGCAGCCTTGGTCGTTACATCGGTAAAGTCATCGGCGGTGCCTCGCAGGGCTCTGCTGACTTGGACGGCAGCAACGGGCCCTGACATCTCGAACGAGCAGTCGAGGACATCGTTGATCCAGTAGTCTGCGGCGGGGAGGCCTTGGGACTTGTTCTGTTTGTCAAGGAGCGTGCCGTCCAGGAATCCGTGCCGGTCGTTGCGCCCGCTGAAGTGTGCAGCCTTGCGCAGGTGACCCCGCCGGCTGAACAGGTTGGTCAGATGCTCAACGTCGGGTTCGCCGCCCCGGATGCTGAACTTGAAGGCGTCATCTTCCGGAAAGATCCATGCCGTCACCTTCCTCGAGCCTTCACGCTCGGCAGGCCCACTTGCCAGCACGAAAAGGTAGCGAGACGCCCGTTTGTCCATGGAGGTCGACAACCGCAGTGCCATGGATTCGCTGGCGGACTTGGCCCGGCGGCCGTCGAAGGCGAACTGCATGAAGAGGTCGCGCACCGGGCTCGTTCCCCGGCCCTCGCCTTTCAGATTGAAGAAGACCCGATCCCCTTGTTCGAGGTCAGCCTTGTCAAACGTATCCTGCAAGACGCCGGACATTGCGGCCGTGCGGACCAGGCCACCCCCCTCGGGCACAGTGGGCTGCTCCACGCCTTTCTGCGGGTCGACTCGGTAGACGTGGATGCGGTCGTACGTCATGCCGCAGGTCCATTCGCGCCTGACCCTTAACGCTTCGCTACATGGGCGAAGCGAACGTTATATCGCTGCTGCTCTTACGAACCGTGTTGACGGTCCTCTTCGCCACCATGGGCTATACTGCGCCCCTAGTGGTTGCGCCATTGCGCCAGTATCCCGGAATCCGGGAGATGCATTTGTTCTACGGCGTTTCCAAAGACCAGAAGCATCCGGAGACCCTTAGGGCTGTCAGGGGGGTTAGTGAAACCTTCCAAGTAAAGCTACACGAGCACAAGTTGCGCAACGGCTTCGACTTCGAGGAAGCCCTGCGGTCATACGTGAAGACCCTGAACACTGTGCCGGATGCGGCGAAGGTCATCTTCAACGCTAGCAGCGGCCCCCGGCCGATGATCATGGCGGCCACCATCTTCTGCAGCACGCATGACATTCCCCTGCACTACTACGACGAGTATGACACGTCGGAAGGCAAGGTCATCCCCATCAAGGCCTACCGGGGACTCCGGGGATTGGGGGAAACGAAGAAGCAGCTCCTGCAACGCCTCCAGAGAGATGGGCCCCTGGACATCTCGACGCTGGCCGGTGGCCTGGAACTCGCGATGTCCACCGTCAGCGCACACGTCAACGAACTGCTGGGCCTCGGTTTGGTGCATACTAGCCGGGAGGGCAAGCGCCAACTCGTCAAGCTGGAACCCGGAGTAGCCGTGCTTGACCTGGAGGCCGTCGCATGATGAAGACGACGCACGCAGTGTTTGACGGGCTAAATCCTGCCCAGCGGGACGCCGTCCTCGAAACCTCTCAACCCGTCCTTGTCCTCGCTGGTCCAGGCACGGGGAAGACGACGATGCTCGTCGCGAAGTACGTCCATCTAGTCCTGAAGCAGAACATCAAGCCTGACCGCATCCTCATTACGACCTTTACCACGAAGGCCACCGGCGAATTGCAGGAGCGCATCAGCTCGGCCCTGGCCGAAGCGCATCATTACAGCAAGATCGAAGTGCAGAACTTCCACGCATACTGCCTGCGCCTCCTGCAAGAGTTCGGCAGCGAAATTGGCCTCAGCCGCGAACCACCAGTGCTGGATGGCATCGCACTCGTCAGATTCCTGCACGAGAACCGTGACAGGTTCGACTGGAAGCACGTCCCCTACATCCGCTGGCCCCAAGGTCCCCTCGAGAAGTTGGCCATTTTCACCGGACGCTGCCTCGGCGAGGGCTTCGAGCCCAAGGAAGCAATGCGCCGCGCCCAGGCGTACGTCGACCAAGCCGACCCTGACGAGAAGGACAAAGCACGCGAATACATCGACTACGCATCCAACTACGAACGCGTTCTGGAACTCCTGCAAAGCAAGGGCGTCCTGACGTACGACCTCATGCTCTACCACGCGGTCCGACTGCTCGAGGCCCGCCCAGATTTGCTGAAGCAAGTCCGCGGCCGCTTCGACTATCTCCTCGTCGATGAGGCCCAGGACAACAACGGGCTGCAAACTCGCCTCATCGAACTCATCACAGCTGGCCGGCCGAATGTCACCATCGTCGGCGACGAGGACCAAGGCATCTACAAGTTCCGCGGCGCCCGCCGCGACAACCTCCAGCACATCGCCGCCACGTTCAAGCCGCGCATCATAAACCTCTGGGAAAACTACCGCAGCACCGACCACATCGTCCGTGCCGCGACTGCCTTCATCGGCCAGAACCCCGACCGCTTCAAGGACAAGCGACTCGAGGCCCGAGGCAAGAACAAGGACCGCCCAGCCAAGGTCGATGTCCGCGCGTACCCGAACGAGGAACAGGAAGCCATCCGGATTGCCGAAGGCGTTCATGCCGAACTAAAAACTGGCCGCTCGCCTCGCCAGGTCGCCGTCATTTTCCGCAGCCTCAACAGCGCCGACCGCCTCCTCGACGAACTTGGCGCACGCGGTATTCGATACGAGGTCACCAACCGCGGCGAACTCCTACGCCTGCGGGAGGTCCGCGACCTCTGGGCCTGGATGAGCGTCCTCAACGACCCCTACACCGACAACCCAAGCTTCGCTCGAGTCCTAGGAAGCCGCGAAGTCGGCATCGACCTGCTCGACCTCGGCCGCATTCGGCAACGCCTGCAACGGAATCTCGAGGACAAGGCGCGCGCCGAAGGAAAGGATCCCGAGGTCGTCCGCGTGAACCTCGTTGATGTCTTGCGAGACCTCGAAGGCGCCCACATCGAGGACGCTAGCAGGCAGCGGCTGCGCTGGGCTCGCCGCGCCCTTGAGGCCCTAGACGAGAAGTGCCGCGGCCTCGGCGCCCTGGACACCGCCTACGAAGTGCTCGGGTGGCTGCGCCCGCAGTTGCGCCACCCGCCCAGCGACGCCCGCTCCCAACAGGTCTGGATGAACCTGGGCCGGTTCCTACAGATCGCCAAGACCTACGAGCAGAACTACCCCGACGCCAAGGGCCTGCGTGGATTCCTGTCGTACCTCGACTATTTGGACCGCCAGGGCGCCGAGTTCGAGGAAGCCAACATCGATGAATCCGAAGACTCCGTCAAGATCCTCACGGCGCACGGCAGCAAGGGTCTCGAGTTTCCGGTCGTCTTCATCGCATCGGCGTGCAAGCAGCGCTTCCCGGCCGGCTACCGGGGCGATTGGATGCACGCTATCCTCGACCCAGCCCAGACGATGAACCCGGGAGAACTCCACCTGCACGAGGAGCGCCGCGTGTTCTATGTCGCCGTGACGCGCGCCCAAGAACGTCTCGCCATCAGTCATCCCATGAGCATTGGCGGCAAGGAACGCGCTCGTAGCGAGTTCATCGACAACCTCGAGGACCTTGCGGCAGAGCACATCGATGCCCAGGTCATCACCGAGGAACTGCCTGCCAGCGAAACGGCCGGCGACATGGTCGAACGTACCTGGGCCGAGGAGCTCCACGGAGCCTTGGCCGTCCACGGCAAGGTCGATGCCGCCGAGGTTAAGGATCGCCTGCGCCGGATCCTCGAGGCGACCTTGCACGCCTGGAAGGGCCGCGTCCCCGACACGGTCTACGCTGAGGCCGAAGCTCTCACTGCTCCTTTGGGCGCCAAGGTCGAAGTGGCCGCCGCCAAGACGGATGCATTGCCGAAGCTCGTGCTGTCCGCGTCCGCCCTCAACATGTATGACGATTGCCCGCGCAAGTTCCAGTTCCAGAACGTCCTGCGCATCCCGCAACGCATCTCGCCCACGGCCGTTGCGGGAAGCAACGTACACCGAGCCCTCGAAGTCTTCCATCGCGACCTCGGCACCAACTGGCGCACGGCCACCGAGGACCAGCTCCTCGAAGTCTATGAGAAGGTCGCCGCCACAGCACGCTACTCCACGGCCAAGGAAGCGGAACAGTTCCGCGAGCGGGACCACCGTATCCTGCGTGAATATCTGCGGACCGAACGCACCAACGCGGGTGAACCCACCCACTTCGAAGCCCGCATCGACGTCGACATGCCCGAGCTCGGTGTCAGCTTTATCGGTTACATCGACCGCGTCGACGAACACAAGGATGGCACCGTTGAGATCGTGGACTACAAGACGGGCTCTCGCACGACGCCGAACAAGATTGTCGCGGAGGACTTCCAGATTGCCCTCTATGTCAAGGCCTTCGAAGGCAAGGGACGCAAGGTCAAGGCCGGCACGCTCTATTGGATGCGTGACGCAGGCGACGGCAACGGCCCCATCATCCGCGACCGGATCTTGCGTGTGCCCACCGGTCGGCCCAAAGGCGAATTCACGGACGAAGCCATGGCGGCCTTCCAGGAGAGGCTGAGCCGTACGGTTCAAGACATCCGGGCCGGTCGTTTTCCTGAGAAAGTGGACGATTTCGGCTGCAAGTTCTGTGACTACAGGATCTTGTGCCCGGCGTGGGGTGGTTGAATGAAGAGTTACTACCGCGTAATGTTGGGCCGAAAGAGCGCGCATGCGGCCCAGTGCTTTCAAGAGGGCTTCATCGGAACGGACTTCGAAATTCCGTTTGACCTGACTGGAAAACTGCCTGGTGAGTGGCGGGAATTCAACCGCGAATTCATTCCAATCTACCTCAAACAGCGGCCAGAAAAAAGCAAGATTTCGGCTGGGCTAGCCTGCGGAGCACTTTGGACGGTTTCGAAAGGAATCGCAATTGGCGATCTTGTTCTATGCCCAGATGGAGAACGACACTACCAGGTGGGAGAGATCTTGGGCGAATACACGTTCGTCCCGGGCGGACCATTGCCACACCGCCGACCGGTACGTTGGCTTGGAAAATCCATCCACTATGACGAGTTGAGCGAAGGCCTTGCTAATAGCGCAGGATCCGTTGGCACGGTTAGCAACATTACCCGCCATAGTGAGGAGCTTGAGCGACTCATCGGCGGCATCCCAACTGCCCCTACAATTGTGTCCAACGACCCGTCGATCGAAGAACCGGCTGCATTCGTGCTCGAGAAGCAGCTGGAGGAGTTCTTGGTCGCCAACTGGGCAAGCACAGACCTGGGCAAGAAGTATGACATTTTCCAAGAGAACGGCGAACTGGTGGGACAACAGTACCCAACCGACACCGGGCCACTCGACATCTTGGCTGTCAGCAAGGACCGCAAGACTTTGCTCGTCGTGGAACTGAAGAAAGGGCGTGCAAGTGACGCCGTTGTTGGCCAGATCTTGCGGTACATGGGATTCGTTCAGGAAGAACTGGCGGAGCCAGGCCAACTCGTTCGTGGGGTAATTATCACCGGGGAAACGGACCCTCGAATCCAACGGGCCCTCAAGATGACGACCAACGTGGATTTCTACACTTACCACATTCAGTTTGCATTGAAGAGGGCCTGACTCAATGCCTCGGGAATTGCCTCGAAAAGAAGGAGGTCGTGGCACATTTGACCATGATCCAAAATACTTGGCCTACAAACAGATGATTGTCCGGCACCCGCATTACGCTGGCATGCCGGGGGCGGTTGTAAACGAGAAGATTGTTTGGCAGTGCAGCTCCGGGAAGGCCACCAGTTTCTACGAGTACTACCTGGGAAGAGTAGACTGGTGGACAAAGTGCGCCGACAAGTTGGGCCTATCCGGCGTCGGAAAACAGAACGATCGCTGGACAACGGCAGCTCGGATGATCCACCCAACCGGCGTGCGCGCTTGTCTGGTGTGTGGCGAGTCCAAGCAAATCGGTTACTACTACGCGAATCAAGCTCTGGTGAACTGGCTTCAAAAGAACCTAGGGGTAATGATTGCGAAAGCAGACCCCATCGACTCGATTTTGATGAAAATCGAGGCAGCGGGGAAGCTCAAGGCGTTTCGCAAGGCTTTCGATGAAAACCACGCCGAGCGAGAAAATGAGCTTGCCAGGTACGGGCTTACGCCCGCCATGTTCAAGGCGACTCAAGCCCGCCCGTCGCGTTGGCTTTCTCCGGGGTTCATGGGGAACCCACCCTACCGGTTGGACGGCATCCACGACTACTGCACCACCTGCCGCAAGGGCAACGATCCGGGGAGGTCCGACAGCAACATGCAATCGTATTTCTCGGACCGGCGGGCGTATGAGCGGTGGTCGGAGGGTAAGTGGTCGCTTGCAGACTCCCTCTATTCAAAGGCCGGTCCCGGAAAATGTGACTTTTGCGGAAAGGACGTCACCAAGGTCAGCCCAGATCACCTAGGCCCGCTTGCATGCGGCTTCAAGCACGTGCCAATCTTTCAACCGCTGTGCTCGGGCTGCCAGTCGTCTAAGAATCGGCGAATGCGCAAGTCCGACGTCGATGCGCTGATTGCATACGAGAAGAAGTCGGGGGAAAGCTCGGCCTCATGGTACGTTGATGCACTCTGGCAAAAGAACAAGCTGCGGGTCAAGAATGATGACGACGCGGCAGAGCTTAGTGCCGCCCTGCGAGCAATGCAAGACCTGTTTTTCCGAGCCCTGTTCATGATCTGGCAATCGGGCCATCCCCACTACCTGGCAACGTTGCTTCGCCCCGACGAGGTCCTATCTGAAGCCACTTTTGTAGGTCTCAACCCTGCAGATTTTAGCTACGAACGTATTGAAGTTTCGCGGAAAGATACACTTCTTCGTCGAAACAAGCGAATGCGAGTGGTGAGGGTTTCCTTTGAAGCGCTCGCTGACTACAATCGTAAGCCCCGCGAGAAGCGAAAGCTTCGCCCCGACTTCTTTGCGGAATCGTTTCCTCTGCTCAAAGAACTCCAAGACATGCTGGCCAAGGAACCGCCATCGGTGGCTGATATGACCTGGATCCGTGCGGTTTCGCAGGGCCTTGCAACCAAAGATGAGCAGACCGATGCTATCGAAAAACTGCTTCCGGGTATGGCGGAGCGTTCGCCGTGGGAACAAGATCTCCACGCAAAACTGGTCAACTTGATGTCTGTCGCAGGCAACCGACTGATCGTCTGACTAGGCAGTCGCAAAATCGAACAGCTTTGGATTGGAGATTGGGGTGGCCCTCTTTTGGGCCTCTACCAATGCCGCCACTGACAACTCTCCGCGCGCCCATTGTTGGTATGGTGTAGCGGGCTTTTGCGTGTACTCAACGGGGTCAGCTTTCGCGCCCTCAACCAACGGGGGCAAATCTCCAATGGCGTTCTGAACCGTTTCCGGCCTGCCAGATGTGTGTGGTACCGGAAGCACAAGAAGCCGATCCGTAGACCCCCAGATGAACAACCGCTTTCGCCGCTGCGGAACGCCAAAAGTCGATGCATCGACAATCGAATGGTTGACTTTGTAGCCTGAGTCACGAAGTTGCTCAAGCAGCGAAGCGAGGATTGCCCCCTTTTCCATGTAGGCCAATCCAGGCACGTTCTCAATCAGAAATTCGCGCGGTTTCACTCGCCGCAGAACATCCACGAAATCGTAGGGAAGGCGGTTGCGCGCATCCTCAGGCTTGAACCATCCCGCAGTGGAGAAACCCTGACATGGCGGGCCACCAATCACAAGGTCAACATTCTGTTTGAGGGCGGCGGACGCAAGCTGGAGTTTCACGGATTCATCCGACAGGTCACCCTCAACAAAAGTGGCATTTGGAAAATTTGCCCTATGCGTCAAGCTGGCGTTGCGATCCCAGTCAGAAGCAACAAGGGGAGATTTCCCCGCCATCTGGAATCCTAGGCATGTCCCACCGGCACCGGCAAACAGCGCCATGACGCGTTTCCCCTGAAACATGCGGGCCAGATGGTACGCCATCAAGGGTGGGACTGCGTTCCCAATCTGCACGTACTGTGAGGTCCGAGAACCAGTAAAACGGAAGGAATCGGGGAACGATTGAAGCCGCGCACCCTCACGGATGGAAATCAGGCGCGGCTGGCTAGGGTGGATATGACAGCCGTTGCCAATTCGGCTGAAGTAGGTGGAAATCGTGTAACTAGGCTGCTCCCACGAAAGACGCCCATAATACGTAGTTCGGCACTTTCCCCGTGTTCGGCTCATCTCGCGGATTTGAGCAAGACGCTGCGATGGCACGGATTCAGGGATGTCTTCCCAATTGCCCCCGGGTGGGATGTGCTCAACCATTCTCCTTTCAAGGTCGGAAAGACCACTGACGGTATGATTGTACAATTCAGGCATCTTGCAGTTTCTCCATGACAATGGCCTGATACTGGTCGGAGCAGCCGAGCTCTGAGAGGATGAATGCCGCGTCCGGTTGGGCAATCTTGAACAAACGAAACACTGCCGCGTCAAGCTCAGCCTCCAGCGTTTGCTCGCCGGCCAAATCCTTGCTGGCGCCAAACTCCCGCGCAGAGTATGCGTGTTCAAGCCGGCGTGCGCACTCTGCGACTACGTCACCATTTGCCGGGGCAACGGGGAGGCTGTCCAATTCGTAATTCGAAACGTGATTGTTGCTGTTCGTCAGCCGGAAACGCCATTCCAGTAGGCTAGAATTGAACAGCCCCAGTAAGTGGTGGAGAGGCCAAGACACGGGGTCACAGCTTGCGATGTAATTGCATGAATTTGCAACCAGGGCTTCCGCCGGAGCGAGGTGGAAAGAGAGCCGGCGTTTCTTGTGCAGATAGGAAACCTGCCTCCCAACAAGGCGCGAGTGGGCCCAAGCGGCCTGCCTCTTCTCTGAAGCTTCTGCCTTGAACCCGGGGGCATTGACACTAGCGCCTTCGCATTCAAGCAGGTCTCGCATCTGGAAGCGTTCGATATAGTCCCCCCTAACGAGCGAACGTTCGAAACCTGACGAAAGGAAACGCTTCGAAAGGGTGAGATCGAATTCGCCGCGGCGATTGCGGAGCTCGGAGACCTCTCCCAGTTGAGGGAACGCACGCAAGCCGGCACAGATTTTCACGGCCCTCGTCAAGTCCTGGGAGCCAAGGGGGATGCAGTGGTGGAGGGCTTCCAAGTCGGCAACTTGCAATACGGAACTTGATGCATCCTTCCCCGGCGCCTTTTCGACGAAGAATTCCAGACTGGTGCCCATCGCGTTTGCGACCAGGAGCGTAATGATTCCCTGGTTTACGGTCCGAAACAGTCCAGCGCCCTCGGCAAAGTAATGAATCGCTGCGATAGACCGACTCTGAATCAGGCGGTGCCGGAGTTTGGCCGTAGTCGTGTCTGTCAGCAAGGTGGCAGGCAAGACGCAGTGAATAACGCCCTCAGACCCAACCATGCGGAGCGCTGCTGCGAGAAACAATCTTTGCCAGTCCAGCTCACCGCGGCAGGCATCCGAGAAAGCGGGATTCGCCCGAAAGAATTCGGTCAATATTGCAAAGGCCTGCCGACGATTGTCATGGAAGCCGTCCAGGGCGGCTGCCTCATGCTTGCTTTCACTGGTCGAATAGTCGCTAACGAGAGCTTTCAGTCGGCCGTAGGGTGGATTCATCAGAACGATGTCTGCCACCGGTTCTGCTTGGCGACTCTGCCCCCACTCTGCCGTCCCAAATGATCTGTCGAGGTCATGTGCACCGAGGATTTCTTTCCACGCTCGGATTACCTCCGCCGGGGGTTGCCCACCAATTCCGAGGAGTCCGTCGGCATGCAGCAACACGGTGACAGGACTCGAAGAATTCGACCAGAGTTGGAGGATCAAGTTCCCCAGGTTGACGGCCGAGAGATCGACGTCGCTCCCCCGTAGCATTGACAGGCAGCGCTGTCGATCGGACCGATGTGCGAGAATCTCGGCCGCCGCCAGCAGAAAAGTGCCAGCACCCGCTGCGGGATCCACGATTTTCGGCAATCCCGGCCCGTGTGAAAGCAAGCGCTTCCCATGCAGTTCGACAGCATCGGCGGTCATCGATCGCGCGAGGTCGGCTGGCGTGTAGAACAGGCCAAGGTCATTGGCACGTGACAGGTTGGTTTCGAAGACCACGCGCCCTGCCGCATCGAGCCTTGCGATTTCCCAACTCGACCATCCATGGAGGGCAATCGCCGCAAACAGCCAATCTGCCGGAGAAGACTCGGGGAAACTTGCACAGATTTTTCGAACCAGCTCCGAATCGACCCCATCGTTGCGCGAAAGCGGTCCAATGCCGGGGTCTGTACGCTTGGACTCGATGGCCTTGAGCAACTCGTGCCGGCCTTCCGACGGTTCTAGCTGGGTATAGCACCAAAGCGCCGTTCGAATCGCCAAACCTCTCACGACCCGATGAACATCGGTGACCTGACGGAAATCGTGATGTTGGATGACGGCATCACGAATGCGTTGGGCTAGTCGCTCAGGCGACTGCAACTGGGATTTCCCGCGCGGGCGGTTCACCTCGTAGACGCTAGCGCTCCGCATCCCACGAATCGCCATGCGTTCTAGATATAAACGCCCTGAGGCCACAGGTGTCATTGCCACCCTGTAAGGGCCGTCTGAGTTTTCCACCGGTCCCGGGGGGAGCTGAAACGATTCTCGCAACTCATGCTCAATGGCCAGGCGGGCACGGTGCTTGGTGGTCATGGTCGTGGTTCCTGAGAGTTGTTTGTAGGATCCGAGGTGGGGGGGTCCAGGGGAAGGAGGCCGGTCACGACCAAACCGATTTCGACCCAATGCCGAACGAAGTCGTCCCGTGACCTCGCGAAGCCGGCCTCCACGGCGGCGGAAACGCGTCTAGCTTGTTGGCTGCTCAAATTCACGGCCGTCCATCCCTTGCGTGGCATGCATGGTTCCTGGGCCGCTGGCGGCGACCCGCCCCGGCGGCGCCGCGGCGGCCTCGACATGGATGCGGTCGTTGGCTTCAGGCACGAAGTCTTTGCTGCGGTGGTAGACTTGGAAGTACATGCGGGGCCGGGGTTTGCCGTTGCGGGCGTCGATGCGCTTGCCTTTGCCGCCGACCCAGCGCCACACTTCCACGCTGTCATGCACGTTCCAGGGAACGTGGGCGAGGTCAGCGACCTTGCGCGTGATGCTGGTGCTCGTGACCTGGATCCACCTCGTCATGGGTTCGTCGGCTTTCTTGGCCACGAGGTCAATGCACCCGAAGACATCCTGACCGATGGTGCGGAACCCGAAGCGCGTTCGGACGACGGTCTTCATGCAGCGGTGAACCTTGTAGCCCTGGGATTCGAGGATGGTGATGGCGCGGCGTTCGACGAGGCCACCACGAGCGGACGTGTTAGCCATGCAGCACCAAGTCATCGAGGCATTCGAGACCCAATTGGCCGGCGGCGTCGCGCCGGGCTTGGGCGGCGTCCGTGACGTCGGGTTCCAGGCTGGTCTTGGGGCGGCGGCCGCAGTAGCCGCACATGTCGCTGCCGGCGGCGTACCGGAAGCGGCAGCAGGTGCTGTACTGGCCGACTCCGGCGCCGGACAGGCCGCGCATGACGACGGCCAGTTCCGTGCGCGTGATCTGCACATAGCGGTACGTCGAGCGGCCGACGTTGCTATGGGCAAGATGCCGTTGCAGGGTAGCGTTGGTAGCGCCCTGCGTGACCAGCGTGGTGGCGACGAACTTGCGGAAGCAACGCAAGCCCAGGCGGTACCCCAACTTGGCGCGCGTGCCCAAGTGCTTGAGGCGGCGGGAGAATTCCACTTGCGTCAAGGGTCGAGGCGGGGCATCGTTGGGGAACTCGTAGAACAACGGTGACTCGTCGCGCACGTTCGGGTGGTGGGCGAGGTAGGCCTTGAGCAGGCTCGTCGTGGTGGCGTCCAGGAACAAGGGGACGGTGCGCTTGTTCAGGTAGCCGGGAGGCACGGCGACGTAGGCAAGGTTGCCTTGCCACGTGATGGCGTCGCACTTGCTGCGCAGCAAGCCCGCCACGCGGGGGCCGTGCGTCGACAAGAGCGCAAGCCACAGGGCCATCATCATGGTCTGGGCCCGGCTCCACGGCATGGTGGGCAGGGCTTGGTGGATGGCGGCGATGTCGCTGGCGGTGAGCTTGACCATGGCGTGCGCGGTGCAGGGCGCCAACGTGACGTTGGGCACGGCATTGAGCATGCCGCGGGCCATCGTGGCGGCCGTGACTTTATCCATGCCGGCCTCGATGTAGACGTGGCGCAGCAAGGGCTGGATGCTGTAGCGGGCGCTGCGGCGCAGGTACGCGTTGTTCGGGATGCTCACGGCGGCAAAGGCCTGGGTCGACCAGGGGAGGTAGCGCCTGAAGCTCACGGCGTTCAGCACCAAAGCGAGGTCGGCGGCCGTGGTGGCCGAGAAGTCGCGGGTGCCGAGGACTTGGACCAATCGGACGACGTAGCTGATGCGGCGGAAGAGGCTGGTCAGGTTTCGTTGCTCGTCCAGGCATCGCTGGACATATTCATGGATGTCCAAGACTTGTTGGTCGGTGTTGCAGCGGCGCAGCAACCAGTGCCAGCGCCCCTGCTCCTTGCCTTCGAGGGTGTCAATCCAGGTCTGGACGACGCCGGGCAGTTGCGGCAAGCTCATGCCTTGACCTCCGCGAGGGCCTGTTCGGCGACGGTGGTGGGCGTGGCGCGGCGCAAGTCGAGCCACTTGGCGAAGCGGTTCTGGATCTGGGCCTTGAGCAGGGACTCCTCGTCGAGGGCCTCCTCGCGCAGCACGCTGCCGCAGCGGCCGCAGTAGTGGGCGTCCAAGCCGTTGTCGGTGTGGCCGCAGGCCTCGCAGGGCACGAGGCCGGCGATGACGTCGGCGTGGAAGCTGGGCTGGCCAGCCAAGTGGCCCTGGGCTTGGGCCAGGAGGACGTGGTTGTGCAAGTCGTTGAGGCGGCTGGTGTCGCGGATGCCAATCTGGTGGGCCACGATTTGCATGCTGATCTTGCGACCCAACAGGTAGCCCGCGAACGTGGTCTGCAAGCCGCTGGCGGTGATGGTCGGGATGCCGGCGCGCGCGGACCACGTGCGCAGGAGGTACGTCAGGTGGCTGCGCTGCATGGGTTTCTCTGGGTTGCGGGGGTCCGGGAACAAGTACGGCCCCTGCGTGGAGTCGCGCTTGACTTGCTGCACGAGGGCGGCCATGCTCTTCTCGCCGAAGAACACGCCAACCGTGCGCGCCTCGCGGCGGCCGTTGCAGGGCAACTCAATCATGCACAAGCCGTCCGACTCGAAGCTGACGGCCTCGACCTTCAAGCCCAGGAGTTCGCGAGCGTTGACGCCGGTGCCGGCGAGCAGACTGAACATGGCGCGTTCGCGCAAGTTCAGCTTGAGCCAGAGCCTGCGCAAGTCGCTCCACTGGTACCAGGTGGGGTTGTTGGACCCCCACTGGTTGGTGGCAACTGAGGCCGGCGCGAGCTTGGCGGCGGCCTCGGCGCCCAGGACGCTGGTCAGGAAGTTGACGACGTGGCGCTGCGCGCCGTACCACTGGCGGTTGCTGACCCGCTTGGCAACCTCGCGGAAGTGGCTCCGGAAGGCCTCCTTGGTCAAGTCCTCGATGCAGCGGGCCTTGGAGGCACGGATGTACTGCGAGATGTCGACAAGGATGAGGTAGGCCGTCATGGTGACCCGTCCGCTGGCCAGGCGAGCGACGATGTAGTCGGTGACCTGGCTGCGCAGGGGGTCTTCCATCTGAGTCAGCAGCTGAGCGATGTAGCGACCGTAGGGGTGGTCGCCCACGTACGGTGCCAGGCGTGCAACGATGGCGGGCAGGGGCGTGATGCCCTTGATGCGGTTCAAGCGAATCCCTCCAGTGCGGTGTCCGCGTCCGTGGTGGTCGTGGCGGGGTCGATGCCGTTGTAGGCAGCCCAGCAGGCATCGAGGTCGTCGCTGGTGCACGTCCAGGCGCAGTACTTGGCGTGCAGTTGGCCGAGCCACGTAGACGGCGGCGTGTTGGGCCACATGAGCGTCGGCGGCATGGTGGGCGGCGTGGGCGTCGGGGGCGTGTAGGTGGGCCAGTTGGCGGGGTGGATGTAGGGGTTCATGCGGTGGCCTCCAGGGAGTCGGCCTCGGTGCTGGCGTTGGCTTGGGGGCCGGACGCCGGCGGCGCCACCACGACGCCGGTCCGGTCCGCTTCGAGGGAGAAACCCTCGGTCGGAAGCGGAACGGAACTCAATGCTGTCCATCTCGGTGAGGAATCCTGCGAGTTGTACGACGCGGCCGTACCGTACTCGCCGGTGCGGCTGGCGGCCATGGCCGCCAGCTTGGTCTGGTCGCGGGCGAGGCGCTCGTAGTAGGCCTGCTTGATGCATTCCAGGACGTTGTGGGGAGCGTCCCCGTGTCGGTTCCGGCAGTGGCGGGCGTCGAACAGCGCGATCTGCATGGACGGCCCTTCCTCGAGGGGCTCGATGGTGATCAGGTTGCGGCTGGCGAGGTGGCGGTCGGCGATGACGACGGCCATCTCCGAGGACTGGGCGCCTGCCTTGCCGAAGACGGCCATCAGCTTGTTGCTGAGTTCCTGCTCGATGCTGAAGACCATGCTCTAGGCCTCCATGGGGATGCCATCATCCAGGGTCTTGCGGATCCAGTGCACGTAGCGGCGGCGCTCGCCGTCGTGGTCGAGGCGCTGGGCGCGCTCAAGGGCGGCGTCGAGCTGCGGGCCAGTGCCGAGGAGCGGCTGGAGCTCTGACATGAGATCCATCCTTAGGCACCAACCCGGTTCAGCAGGTCGTTGCGGCGGACGGTGTCGGTGTGGCACAGCTCCATCGTGGCGACGGCGATCAGGAGTTTGGCGTCGTTCTGGATGCGCTCGATGCGCTCCAGGGGCAGAGGGTTCGGGTTTCTGTTGGTTGGGCTTGCTGTCATTTTGGATCTCCAGGGGTTTCGGAGCCCCCGTTCCATCGTGACGCTCCGTCGTGGCCTACTTAATCACCATGGTGCCGTGATTTCCAGAGAGCCAACAGGGGGGAAAGTGGGAGGAGAAAGGCCTGCACAAGTTCAGCCCGACGGCCCGCGGGGGCCATCCTGGGCGTGCTGACCAACGACTCAATCGATTTGCGGGCCCAGCCTGGCGTACAGTTCGGGCAGGCGGTCAAGCGCGAAATCGTAGGGATCGATAGCACCCGGAGCCAAATCCCCGCGCAACACCTGTAGCTCGGCGTCCGTGGCCCGCTTGTCGCGGGCCCACTTCGTGGCGTAGCCTCGAAGTCCGTGCAGCCCGTACCTGCTCTGGCGCTCGCGTTCGCCGCCGTCCATAAGGCCAACCTTTCGGCAATCCTTGTGGATGGCAGTTCGCAAGTTGGCGACCGCACTGAGTGCCCAAGCGCGGCCGAACTGATTGACGGTCAGCCGGTCTGTGAGCTGGTTTCCGTTCTCATCGCGTTTGACGTGTTCGTCCCGCCAGTCGAGGTAGCGGTGCATCCAGAGTTGCAGTTCGCCGTCCATGATGATGCGCTTGTTGCCCTGGCGCTTGCCCGGCCAGCCAGGCACGTCGGGGATGTCGATCCAGCACTCTTTGAGGTTGAAGTGCGAGGGCGCCAGGCTGAGCTTGAGGACCTCGTGAATCCGGAGGAAGCACTTGGCCATGAGGACGTACAGGATGGCCCGATGGATGGGGGCTCCGTGGACGAGGCGCTGGAGGTCGCGCTGGGTGAAGCGCTTGCGGCGGGGCTTGCGGCGGCGCTCGTCGAAGGTGCCCTTGTGCAGCCTGCGGAACCGTCGCATCGGTCCGGTGACGGGGTTGAGGGGGACGTAGCCGCCTTCACGAAGCCACTCGTAGAAGCTGTGGATTGTACGCAGATACGACCAGATGGCCACGATGTCAAGGGGCTGGTACCCCGGGCATGCTGTGTACTCCACGCCTTGCAAGAGCATGGGGCACCGTTGGATGTCCAAGCCGATGCGGCAGCTGGGGTTGGCGCCCGGCTGGAACCTGTTGCACTTCGGTGCCATGGCTTGCACAAAGTGCTCGATGTCCGGCTGACCCAAGGTGGTGACCAGCGTCGTTCCCCACATGCGCAGGAAGACCGTGATGTCGGAGCTGTAGCCGCGGTACGTGTTGTGGGCGTAGTGGGCCTTGAGGTGGGCAAGGTAGGCGTCGCGAATCTCGTCGTTGCTGACGTAGACATGGACGTTGCTGTCCGGTGCCTTGGTCAGTTGCTGCGGCCAGGTCACGATGACGGCCCCCGGACGCGGAGAGCCCCGACGGCGTCGGCGAGGGCCTTCTCCAGGACTTCGAGGCGGTTGTGCATGGCGCCGTTCTCTTCGGCGAACCGGGCCATGCTGCGGCGCGTGGATGCGAGTTCGTCCTGCAGGTGCTGCTTGTCCGCCTGCAGTTGCTGGACCTCGTCCTGGTCGCCGCGCAAGTACGAGTCGATGCCGAATTGGACCCAGGCCGAGAAGCTCAGCCCGGCCTCGATGGCCTTGGCCTCCCACAACTCGGCCTTGGCTTCGCGCAGGTGGATGGCCTTCTTGCGAGGGTAGTACCTCGAGTAGTACGCACGCAGCGTCTCCTGTTCTTCGGCGGTCAGCTGGCCGCCGGTTCGTTTCTTGCGGTTGATTCGCGTGATCTCTGTTGCGGTTGGGTTCATGGTCGGACACACGTCCAGCCGCACCCTGCTCAATGGACTACATAATCCTCGCACTCAGCCGGTGGACGCTTTGACAGTCACACTGTCAACGCATTGCCGCCATTTGTGCCGAAGCGCACTACAGAGTTGCATGCTGCATGCCTGCGATGCGGCGGAAACGGCCGGCCTCTACACGATGGGTCCCTCCCCCGTGAGCAACGAAACGGTCGGCCCGACGCCCGATGAGGCCGGGGAACCGCGGGACACGCCTTCAATCGCCCTCGTTCCTTTGGCCGTCCTGCTTTCCTTGCTCGTCAATCGGCGCCGCCGTTGAGGGTCAGAGCACGTACGCCCACACGAACCACCAGTGGCAGGCCGCGCCCACGAGTACGAAGACGTGCCAGATGCCGTGGGAGCCCAGCCAGTGCGGCCACAAGTCGGGCCGCTTGGTTCCGTAGATGACTGCGCCGCCCGTGTACGCCACGCCGCCAGCCAGCATCCAGGACAGGGCCTCGCCGGAGAAGCGCTCGAGCAGCGGCACGATGGCCACCAGAGCCGTCCACCCCATGGCGATGTAGAGGGCGACGGAGAACCAGCGCGGCTGGTGCAGCCAGAACACCTTCGTCAGGGCACCGACGACGAAGAGGCCCCAAATGACGCCGAAGATGCTCCAGCCCCAGGCGCCGCCGAGGCCGACGAGGGACACGGGCGTGTAGGTCCCCGCAATCAAGCCGAAGATGGCGATGTGGTCGAGGCGGCGCAAGGCGCGGCGTCCCACCGGGGAGCGCGGGTGAACGGCGTGGTGCAGCGACGACGACGCCAGCAGGAGCACAAGGCTCGCCCCGTACAGGACGGCGCTGGTCACCGCAAGCGCGCCATCCGCGCGCCTGGCGAGGACGGTGAGGCCGGCGGCGGCCGCCAAGGCGCCGACGGCGTGCGACAGGAAACTGAAGCGCTCCGAGGGGTCGACCTCGACCTCGACGTCGTGCGGTTCGTCCACGGGTGTGAGGCCGGCTGCGTTGGGATAACCGTTGCGCGCCGGCACAGGACCGGGTGGGGCTTCCGCGGCTGGGGATTGGCCGACTAGCCGTCCTTGAGGACGCGCGCCGTCAGCTCCCACGAGCCCTTGTACGGGCCGACTCCGCCCTCGAAGCCGAAGTAGAACTCCCACAGGCTTTGGTCGGAGTAGGGGCCGTCGCCGTCGCCGTTGACGGGGATGCGGTGGACGCGCGTCTCGCCGTCGTCGCTGTCGATTGGCGCGTCCTTCCAGTCACGCGTGTCGGCGCCATGGTAGAGCAGGCGCAGGCCGGTCGGCGTGTCGTGCGCGTACCGCATGGTCACCTCGACGACGGTGGCGTCGTTGGGGACGCGGGTGCCGTTGTCGGGGTCCACGATGTTGATGCCGCCCGAGCAGTACCCGCAAGCCGGGGGCTCCTGGCCCCAGAACAGCGTCGTTCCGCTGGCGTCGCCGACCAAGGGAAGCTCCGTGCTTCCGTTCCAGAAATCCGGGTGCCCCGGGAACGCGGGGAGGTCCAGACCGCGGACGGCCTCGGCCTGGATGGTGACGTCGAGGTCGTAGCTGCGCACTTGGTTGGTCAACGGCTGCGATGGCTGGCCATCCGGGGACAGGATGTGCAGGGTGAAGTCCCAGGCGGAGAGGACCTGGTGGGGCAGGTCCGCGTCGGCCAGGTTGGTCGCGAAGACCACGGGCTCCCCCGACGCGAGCGTCGCCACGAAGCGCGGCTCGGAGTCGGCCTGCGTCTTGATCCACAGTTCCAGGTCGCCGTACATGCCGGGGGATCGGTCGGTCCAGGACACCGTCGTTTCGACGGAGGCTGTGCCTTGTGGGATGACGGAGCCGTCGTCGGGGTGGAAGGTGGTGCTGCCGAAGCCTCCGCCGTTGACGGTGAATGTCCACGGGCGCTCCTGGTCGAGCACCTTGAGGCGGTCTTCCCCGCTCCAGTAGTCGTGGATGTGCGGGGCGCTTGCTCCCGTGGTGTTGAGGTAGGAGTAGTCGGACGGGTCCGTGACGACCGTGCCCTGGTCTTGGCTTTCGTCGGGGCTTGTGCAACCGGACGCTAGCACGGCGACGAGGAATGTCAGGGTGGGGGGGAAGGACCACGCACGCATGGCGCGTCGAGCTCCGGCGCGAGACCAAATGTCTTGTGGGTCAGGTCTCGTCCCGCGCGGGTCGCTCAAGTGGCGACCTGGAAGTCCAGCGTTCCGGTCATGTCGACCTCGAACCCGGTGTGTGCGGACGCAACACTCGTTGCGAGCAGCGGCGCGATGCGGACTCCCAGCAATTCGCCGGGTTGTGGCGTGTAGGCGGGCACGTCCAGGGAGAAGGATCCGCCGGCCGGGCCGCCGGTCGCACGGCCGTCCGTGAGCTCGGAGACGACTTCGCAGGTGGGGTTGCAACCCGTGTAGACGTACACCGTCGCGGACAGTCCCATGCCGCCGCTCGGTCCCCACGACACGGTGAGGGCGCCCCCGCTGAGTTGCGCTTGCCGGTCGTGAACGTAGCGCAGGACGTTGTAGGAGTCCGTCGATACCGGCGTCGCCGAGGGGAGGTTTGCGCAGGAGACTTGGCTGCCGTCGAAGAAGCACACGCCGGCGCCAATGATGCCGGAGAACGCCACGGTGTCCTGCACCGCCGTCAGCTTGGCGGTGGTGGCTTTCGTTGTCGAGTCCGCGGCCGTCCCCTCGACTGGGTCGGCCCCTGCGGCGGGAGTTTCGTCCGTGGCGACGTCGTTGGGGGGGCTGGAGCAGCCGGCGAGCAGGAGCAGGAGGGCGAGGCAGGCGGCAAGGCGCATGCACCGACCAACGTCGGTGCCATCATGCCGTTTCTGGCGCCGTCCTCGAATCCTGCTGCGGGGGAACAGGCCGGTGTCGGGCGAGTGGCGTGGGCTGGGATGAGAAGGCGCCGGACGGGGGGTGTGGGGCGGCTACCGCCGCAGTTTGGCGCCGAGGCGCACGAGGGCGCGTCCGCTCTTCTTGCCGAGCAGGCTCTTGGCCAGGCCCTCGTCGACGCGCGATTCGCGCCACAAGGTGTCGAACTTCCCGATGAGGTCCTGCGCGAAGGCCCGGTCGTCGAGGTGCACGACGGCGAAGTAGATGCGGGGGTCGATGGGATTCTTCACGCCGAGAACCACGCGCTCCGCGTCGAGGACGGAGAAGGAGAGGTTGTCCGTGTCGGACAGGCGCGCCTGCAGGTTTTCGCCGAGGTGCGGGAGCAGCGCATCCATCACTTGCTGGACGTAGGGCGTGCCGAGCAGGAAGTCCACGTCGCGGCGCCTCAGCAGAAGGCGCGTGCGTACGCCGCGTCCCACGGCTTGGCGGAAGGCGTCGAAGATGGCGAGGTCGTCGTCGTCGAGGTGCTCGAAGGCGAGGTAGGCGTCGATGCGGGTGCGTGCCTCGTGCGTGGCCTCCACCAGGAAGTCGCGCGCGGCGTCCTCGCCGAGGCGGACGCCGTACAGCGTGGAGCCGGGAGCCATGCGGGGCTCGAGGTGCGTGAGTTCCGATTCCAGGGCGGCTGCGTGTTGGCCGAGGCCGCGTTCCTCGTCCTGCAGGCGGCGCTTGTTCGAGGCCAGCAGGCGACCCGGAATCGAGGACGCGGCCGCGGGGGCAAACATGCGGGGGCGGCCACCTTTCGCCGTCGCCAACCCGCGTTCGACAAGGGCGTTGAGGGTGTCGTACACGCGCCCGAAGGGGATGCCCGTCTCGCGACTGAGGTCGGGCCCCGTGCGTTCGCCATGCCGCACCAGGTGGGCCAGCGCCTTGGCCTCGTAGGCCGTCAAACCGAGGGCCTCGAACTGCTCCTGCATACAACCCCCAGAGAGTTGTGAACGAGTATAATCCTTAATGAACGGGCCTCCGTCGCGCGCGCGTGCACGGGGGCCAGGTGCGGGCCATCCTCTGGCGACACGCCAACCCGGAGCCCCGCCGCACGGCCGGCACCCATGGGTCCGGTACACCCCCGGGACCGCAAGCAAACGCGCACCGTGGGGGCAACGCGGTCCACGATCCCGCGCTTCCGCAACCGGTTCCAGACCCGAACGCCCTCCTGCCCGCCGGCGACCTGGCCGCGCAACTCGCGCTTCGGTCCCCCGACGAGCAGCGTCGGCTCGCCGGGGACTACGTCGCCTTGTGGGCCCGCACTTTCCGCACCTTGGTCCTGCACCTGCGCGGACGCCCTGAGCGGGCCCTTGCCCTCTTCGCCGACGAGGTCTACCCGTTCCTGCGCGGCGACCGCCTTGCCGCCCGCGTCGAGTCCGCCGGCCACCGCCGAGCCACGCTCGTTCTCGCGGGCGGCCTCCCGGACGCATACCTGGGCGGCCTCGCCGCCGCCTTCGTCGGCCTGAGCGGCGCCCAAGCCGAGGCGACGGCGCCGGCGCCGGGCCGCATCGAGGTCACGTACCGTGTGGCGCCCGCCGACCGCGTCGCCCGCCTCGCCCAGCACGCAGCCAGCCTGCGCCTCAACCTCGTGGTCGCGGCGCTGCTTGCCGCCGTCGTCGGCATTGCGTTGGCGGACGGCCAAGGCGCCGCGCTGCCGGCGAAGCGCGTCCTCCTCGTCCTGGCTGGCGTGGCCGCCGCGCAGCTTGCAGCCAATGCCCTGCATGCACTGCGCCACGCCCACCCGGCCGGCCCCCTTGCGCCCCTGCGCGGCGGACGCACGGCCGTCCTGGCGCAACTCGTCGGCACCGGCCTTCTCGCCGTGGCTTGCGGCGTTTGGCTCGCATTGACCGGGGCTCCGCTCGTCCTATTGTTCGCAGCCGGCGGGCTCGGGGCGGGCTTGCTCTATGCGCCGCTGCGCGACCGCGGCCTCGGCCCCCTCGTCACCCTCATCCTGTACGGTCCGCTCATCGCGGAGGGGGCGCTGCACGCCTTCGCCGTTGGCATCCACCACGTCGACCACGTCGCTCTCCTGCCCTGGACCCTGGTTCCCGGCGCCTTGGCTGCGGCCACGCTGTACGTTGACGACCTCGCCGATGCGCCCCTCGATGAGGCCGGTGGAAAACGCACCTTGGCCGTCCGCCTGCCGCGCCGCAGCCAAGGCGTCGTGTACACGGCCCTCGTGTCCGTTGGGCTCGTTCCCTTTGTCGCCGTCGCCGGCAGCCGTCCCCTCGCGTTCGCCCTGCTTGCGTGTGCCGTGGCGGCCCTTGCCTTGGCCTTCCAGGTGCGCCGGGCCCTCGGCGACCCCCGTCGCCTCGCACCGGCTCGGCTCGGCACCCAGGCCCTCCACGTGACGGCGACCGTCCTCGTTTCCCTCGTCGTCGGAGGCGGTTTCCTTTGAGCCACCCGGTCCTGCAGGTCTTCCCCCCGTCCGTGCTCGCCGCCATGCAGACGCTCGAAACCCGCATGCAGGAGCAAGCGGCCAGTCGTGACCCCGCCCTCGCACAATGGACCCGCGAGCCCATCGCAGCCGGCGGCAAGCGCGTGCGCCCGCTGCTGCTTCTCACGGCTTTCGAGGCGTGCGGCGGCGACGCCGGCGGCAAGGGGCGCAGCGACGCCATCGACGCCGCCGTCGCCCTCGAACTCGTGCACACGGCGTCGCTCGTGCACGACGACATCATGGACGAATCCGCCGAACGGCGCGGCAAGCCGAGCACGTACGCCGCTCACGGCCGCGACGGCGCCATCCTGGTCGGCGATTACCTGTTCACGCAGGCGTTCGCCTTGGCTGCCACGCTCCCCAAGCAGGCGATGGCGATGACCGCGGACGCCTGCCGCCGCCTGTGCGAGGGGCAGATGGCCGAGGCCGAGTTGCGGCGCAGGTCGGCCTCGATGGGGAAGCCCGCAGGGCCCAACGTGGGCGAGGTCCGCTCCGCGTACCTCGCCGTCATCCGGGACAAGACCGCGGCCCTGCTCGCTGCGGGTTGCGGCATCGGCGCCACGATGGCTGGCGCCGACGACGCCACCGTGCAGGCGATGTACCGGTACGGGGACGCCATCGGGCACGCGTTCCAAGTCCTCGACGACGTGCTCGACGTCGCTGGCGACCCGGCCTGGACGGGCAAGCCCGCAGGCGGCGACTACCTGGCCGGGACGTGGTCGAGTCCGTACCTCAACTTCCACGAACGGGGTGGCCGGATGCCGGAGGCGAGGACGCCCGCGGACTTCCCCGCGATTCGCCGCGAGCTGTTCGCGTCGGGGGCCGTCGCCGCCAGCCAACTCGAGGCGTCGGGCTACACGCAGGCGGCCCTTCTCGAGGCCGAGCGGCTGCCGGCAGGCCCGGCGCGAGACGCCCTCGTCCGACTCGCGGAACTCCTCATGGAGCGTGCGACCTGATGCCGTCCGAGGTGCCCGCGTGAGTCGGAGCAACGACTGGGGCGGACTCGGCCGGCTCGCGCAGGCCTCCGCACGCCACCGCGTGCCCGTCCTTGTCACGGCGGCGCTCGTCATGGCCGCCTTGTCGGCAGGCATCCCGCGCCTCGAGTTCGAGGACAATCTGCTCGACGCCATGCCACGCGGTCACCCCAACACCTTGGCGTCGCAGAACCTGACGACGAGTTTCCCGGGCATGGCCTACGCCAGCCCCGTCTTCGTGTCGGTGGACCCCGCCAAATGGATCGGCGCGAACGCAAGACTGCCCAACCGGGTCCCCCTGGGCGACGCTACCCCGGCGCCCCTCTCCGGACAGCTTCCTCCGGGATTGCCGGCCGACTTGGTGGCCCTACTGAACCAGGCGACCGGTCAGGCGTCGCAAGGGCAGGTGCCCCAGATCCCGGAGCCCATCCCCGGCCCGAACAACATCACGGACGAGGTGTACCTGCGCGGCATGGAGGAGCTGTTCCTCTTCCTGCAGGACGAGGTCCCCGAGTTGGAGTGGGGAATCACGTTGAGCTCGCAGGTGAAGCTCGTCAACTACACAAACACCGGCGTTCCGCGCGTGCAGTCGCCCGACCCGGCCGCCTTCAGCATGCCGGACACGAGTCCGCAGGGCTCGCAGCAATTCTCCTCTGCCTGGACGACCTACTACGTGGCAAGCCCGGCCTCCGTGCGCTCCATCACGTCCGCCGACTGGACAAGCTCCCGCATGGCGCTCCTGTTCCAGCCGGGCGGCAAGAGCCTGGTCGAAATCGGCGACGACGTGTACGAGGCCTTCGACAAGTACCGCGCCATCGTGCGCGCCTGCGACGCCGACCCCGCCGCCGAGTGCTCGCTCGAGTGGAACGTCTTCGAAGCCGACGGGTTGATCGTGGACCCACGCGGAGCCCCCGCGGCCGCCAGCTACCTGACCGCGGTCACGCTGCATGACCTGGTGCGCCTCACGCCGCTGGCCATCCTCTTCGTGGGCGGCATGCTGTTTCTTGCCTTCCGCCGCGTCGGCACCGTCCTCGCCATGACGCTGCCCCTGGCCATTGCGGGGTTCGGCGTCCTCGGCGCCTTCGGCCTCATCGGGCTGCCCATCCACTCGGTCAGCCTCCTCGTGTTTCCCGTCCTGATTGGCACCGGCATCGACTTCGGCATCCACATGGCGTCGTCCTACCACGCGGCCCGCCACGCCGGCAAGGACGCGCTCGGCGCAGCCTACGCCTCGGGCCAGGGTGCCGGCGTCCCCCTCGTCGTCGTCACCATCACAACCCTCGTCGGCATGGGCTTCCTGCTGTTCGGCCCGAACAAGCTGCTGCAGGAACTCGGCGTCGCCATCATCCTTGGCCTCAGCCTCCTGCTCGTCGTCAGCCTCACGGCCCTGCCGGCAGCGCTGAGTTGGACGTCGTCTCCGCCCCCGAGCCGCACCTTGGTTGACCGCTTCCTTCTGCGCAACGCGCGGTTCTGGGGCCGCCGCCGCGCCCTCGGCGTCGGCGTCGTGGTCGTGCTTGCGGCCGTGAGCCTTCTCGCCATCCCGGCCCTCAAGACCCTCGTCATCGGCACGCCCGCCGCCTTCTACCCGGCCGACGACCGGCAGCGTCAGGACTTCGAGGCCTCCAACGCGCGCTACTTCAACCAGAACATCGACCTCGTGTCCAATGCGCTGGTCGTGGAGGGGGACATCGCGACGCCGGAGGCCATGGCCCTGCTCAAGGACCTGGAAGGCGCCATCAAGGAGCTGGACTTCGTCCGCGACGACTCGGCGGTCTCCATCTACTTCGCCCTCAACGCCTGGATCCAGGTGCGCGAAGGCACGGCCGGCTCGCCCGCCGTCATTGCGCAGGAGTCCATCCAGCCGGGATCCACGTTCCCGCAGGACGCCGAAGGAATCCGCGCCCTCATCCAGGAAATGTTTGACACGCCGCTGTCCACGTACGCGACGTTCTTCCTGCGCGAGCCGGACTACCGCATCGGCATCTTGCTCGTCGAATTGGAGCAACCCGGCGAGTTCGAGGACCTCAAGCCCGTGTGGGACAAGCTCAACGGCAAGGTGGCCGAAGTGCAGGCCCGCCACCCCAACGCCGGCCTGCGCATCCACGTCGCAGGCTCTACGGCCGTCGCCTACCTGTTCACGGCGGAAGAGATGCCCTACCTGCAGATTGCCGGCTACCTCGGCGTCGTGGCGACGGCCGTACAGGTCGCCATCCTGCGCAAGTCCCTGCGTGACGCCGTCATCGTCGCCGGCGTCGTCGTGGTCGCGGGACTGTGGTGGCTCGGCCTCCTCGTCGCGGCCGGCATTGCCCTGTCCATCGCCCTCGTGGTTCCCCTCGTCATCCTCGAGGCCATCGGGTCCGACTACGCGTTGCACCTGCGTTACGCCATCGCGCACGAGGGCCCTTCCGCGTGGGGAACCGTCGGTCGGGCCGTGTACTACTCCGCCATCACGGACATCGGGGCCTTCCTCGTCTTCACCCGCATGCGTTACGGCCTCTTGCAGGACGCGACCGTCGCCACGGTGCTTGTCTTGGTGTGCGCCCTGGTGGCGACCCTCATCCTCGTTCCCTCCCTCGCGCGCCGCAGCGAGGTCCCGCGATCGTCCGACGTCCTTTCCACTCCGGTGCCGACATGACCACAAGCCACGAACCGACGACGAACCACGCAACGCACGGGAGCCAAGGAAGCGCCGGATCCGCGCTGTACGCGACTTCCGCGGCCCCGACGGCGTCGTGGGCGGACGACACGCCAGTGCACCCGCTGCTCAGCCCGCACGCCGTCGCTCCGCTTATCGAGACGCGCGCCAGCAAGGTCATCGCCAAACCCATGAACGAGGTCTTCCTGCATTTCTGGGGCAGCGACCCGCGACTGCGCCTTGAATTGCACCGCGACCATGTCAAGGGCTACAGCATCCACCGCGAGACGCCAGACTCCTTGGAGTACGAATTCGTCTTCGAGGCCTACGGTGCACGCAACTGGGGCAAGGCCGTCGAGGTCGCCCAACGCACCCGCCCGGCCAGCCAAGGTGGCCCGCGCATTGACGTCGAAGTCCTCGACGGCCCGCTCAAGGGCCAGACCGTGACGACGCTGTTTCGCGAGGTCGCAGGCGGCACCGAAGTCACGCAGATCAACCGCGTCTGGCCCGGCAACGCCGACACCATGGTGAAGCTCCTCGGCAACCGCCTCAAGGCCCGACTCACGGCCCTCGCCGGCGTCCACCTCGAACAACACCGCCACGACCTCGAGGGCCTCGAACGCTTCCAGGACCGCTTCAGCGCGGAACACCAGGCCAAACTCTCCCAAAGCCATGACGGAGCCGTCGTAGACTTCCTCAAGACGACGCGGGCCATCACGTTGCCCGTCATCCTGCTGCCCGTTCTTGGCGGCGCGGCCCTCGCCGCGATGCAGGGCACCTTCGACCCCCTCGCCCTCGTGCTGACGCTGCTCGGCTCCGCGGCGGCCCTGCTCGGCGCCAACCTCCTCAACGACGTGTACGACTTCAAGCAGGGCGCCGACCAAAGCGCCCGCACCGTTCCCGGCGCAATCGAGACCGGGTCCGGCGCCTTCGTCGAGGGCCGCTGGTCTCTGCGCAAGGGGTGGGCCATGACGGCGGCGCTCTTCGGCTTCGCCCTCGTCTGCGGCCTCGGCCTCGCCTGGCTGTCCACGCCAACCGTCCTGCTCTACGCCGGCCTGGGGGCCCTCATTTCGTTCGTGTACGTCGGTCCGCCGTACCCCTTGGCGTACAAGGGCCGCGGGCTGGGCGAGTTGTGCATCTTCGTCGCCTTCGGCCTCCTGCCCGTCGCAGGCGCCGTGCTCGCCCACGGCGGCGCACTCACGCCGAAGGTCTGGGGCGTCGCCGCCCTCTTTGGGCTGTCGGGCACCCTCGTGCTCTACCACCACCACTTCCTGCACTGGCAAGCCGACAAGGCCGCCGGAAAACTCTCGCCCGTGGCGCTGCTTGGCCCGCGCGGCGGAGCCTTGGCCGGCATGGGGCTCGCCTTGGGCACGAGCCTCATGGTCCTCGTGCTCAGCGTCGCATTGCGGCTGCCCGCGTGGACCGTCCTTGCCGCCGCACCGCCCCTGCTGCTGTTGCCCGCGCAGCGCAAGGTGTACGCCGGCGCGACGGATCCACCCGCGATGCTGCGCCAGGCGTCGGCTGCGTTCGGCGCGATGTTCCTCACGGGGCTCGCGCTTGTGTTGAGCCTGTGGCTCGGCTAGCCGCAGTCGGTCGTCGCCATCGGTGGCATCGGTGGGCATCGGTGGATTGTCGGGCAACGCCACGGCCCATCGACCGATGACACCGATCGCACCGATGACATGTCCCGGCGCCGCTGTTCCGTCGGGTTCATGAGCCACGGCCACAACGTCGTCGCGTGAGCCACGGCCGCGGCAACCTTCGCCTCGCCGCTGAGGTCGCCTTCGTCGGCGCCGCGTGGGGCGTCATGTACGCCCTCTACCCCGTGGGCCTCGCGCGATCTGGCCCGGTTTGGCTCGCCGCCATGCGCTTCATGGCCTTCCTCGCCGGCGCACTGCTGGTGGCTCTTGCCCGCCGCGTGCCCCTGCGTCCTCAAGGCCGCGCCGACTGGCTCGCCATCCTGACCTACGCGGGCCTCAACGTCGCACTCCACAACGTCCTGCTGATGGCCGGCAGCCACCACGCCCCCGTCGCCTTCGTCGCCATGGCGACGGGCCTCAACCCGTTGCTGACGCTGCTGCTGGCGCGCCTCTTCCTCCCCGGCGTCCGCCTCGCACCGCGCACGTTGCTCGGCGTCGCCGTCGGATTCTCCGGCGTAGCCCTGCTGGCTTGGCAAGGCGGCGCCGATGGCGCCCACGTCGCCTGGCCGTGGGCACTCGTCGTCCTCGGCGGCGTGCTGGCGTGGTCGTCGGGCAGCGTGGCGCTCAAGGCCACGGGGTCCAGGCTGCCGCCGCTGGTCCTTGCAGTCTGGGGAGCGTTGCTTGGGACCGTCGTTCTCACGCTCGGCGCGGCCGCGGTCGAACCCTTGCCCCGCATCGACGCGCCGCTGCTCGGGGCCGTTGCATTCGCGGGTCTTGGTGGTGGCCTGGCGGCTTTCGTGGTCTGGGGGGCCATCGTGCGCGACCACGGGCCGCAGCGCGCCAACCTGGCCAGCTACGTCAGTCCGGTGGCGGCGAGCCTGACGGCCTGGCTCCTCCTCGACCAGGCCGTGCGTTTCGTGCATGCCGCGGCGTACGTCCTGGTGGCCGCAGGTCTGACGCTCAGCCTCCGCCCGGCGGACGCACCGACCCCGCCGCCGTCCCCCGAATGACCCTTCGCGGATGCGCCGCCGTCCACACAACGCTTAACCGTCATCGTCTGCGCTGCACGGCCAATGAACAAGCCCCCCCTTCTTGCCCTGTTGGTCACGTCCGCATTCCTTGCAGGATGCGCCGACTCCGGCGTGGACGGAGACCGCGACGAAGGAGCCATCCCGCAGACGCAGTACCAGAGCTCGGTGCTCAACCTGTCCGTCCCCGTGATGCCCCGCGAGCCCCCCGCGGCGGGCGAGCGCACCCTCGAGCAAGTTCCCGAGTGGCGCCTCGGCGAATGGTGGACCTACACGATGACGGACGGATTCACGGGCTCGTCCTACGAATTCACGCGCGTCGTTGCTGGTGAGGACCGCGCAGCCGGAAACTACCTCGTCGGCTTCCCCGTCGACGCCTTCAGCAACGACATCATGCTGTTCCACATCCCCGGCTACGGCGACATCGTCCAGGACAACCTGGCTTACGAGACGCATGACGCCTACTTCCAGCCCCTGTCCTTCCCCCTGACGGATGGCAAGACGTGGAACGTCTCCTTCGAGGGCGTCGCCAACGGACTCGCGGAGGCCAGCGTCGATTCGGCCACGAAGGCCACCATCACGATGTCCGTGAGCGTGTACGGCAGCATCCTCGCGACGTACGACGCCGAGGTCGGCGAGATCACCGAGATGACCATTGGCCAGGACGGCTCCTACGCACACTACGAAGTCACCGGGCACGGGTACGACTACCAAGGCACGGTCCGCGTCCCGCACGCGCACGACCTCGTCTTCAACAACGGCCGGTTCGCCGGCGCCGTCGTCGTCGGCAACAGCCAGCCGGTCGCAGGTCCCGCGGGGGGTGTCACCGAGCAGGTCATCGTCGAGCCCGGCTACGACCGCGTCAGCTTCATCATCGCCGTTGGCGGCGGCCCGGCCCTCACCGGCCTGCCCGCTGCGGCCGGCGTCTTCCGCGAGACCGTGACGGCCCCGGACGCGACGGTGTACGAAGAAACGTGGACGCCAGCCGACGCGCCCAACGGCCAGCTCAAGATCGTCGCCATCGGGCACGACAAGCCGGAGGGAACGTGGTCGCTGCAGCACGTCGCCGGCGGCGTCGGCGTCGCCTTCGTCGAGGGGATCGGCTACCACTCCATCGACATCGAGCTGCCGTCCGGCTGCGTCGTGGCGAGCTTCAACGCGCAGCACCACAACGCCGACTGCAAGGTGCAGGGCAACACGATGGTCGCGGGCAACGCGACGACCGTGTAGCGGCTGAACGCTAGTCCTCGTCCGAGTCGTCGTCCGATTCGGTGTCCGACTCGTCGTCCGATCCGCCGGCCGCCTTGTCCTCGTCGTCATCGGGCTTGCCGCGGCGACCATCCTTGCGGAACACCTTCGGCAGCGCGGCCTTCTCCTTGGGCTTCCCCTCCGCATCGTCGTCGAGGTAGAGCAGTTGCGCAGCCACGACCTCCGCCGACGTCTCGCACTTGGCGTAGTCCTCGAGGGGGTTCTTGTTGAGCGTCAGGAACAGGTCGCCGAACGGGACGGCGGACAGGACGTCGCGGGCCTGACGCATTTCCCCGACGATGGCAAGGGCCGCACCGATGGCCTCCGCCGTCGACAGCACGAAGGGCTTGCCGTAGTTGATGGGGTTCGCGGCCACGAGGAACGGCAGGGCGCGGCTGCGCGTCGAGCCGAGCAGCACGGGGAACGCCTCTTCCGCCTGCTTCCAGGAGCAGTCGAGGGCGAGCAGGCCGTTGCGACGCATGTCGTCGAGGTCCTCGCGGCTGATTGCCTTCTTGGCGAACGGGTTCAGCAGCACCGCGTGCTTGGGCGATTTGCGCACGTCGTCGAAGAGCGTCGCCTTGCCGGCCTTCTGCAGGCGCAACGCCGTGTTCTTGCGCGCGTCGTCCTGCCCGGTGTGGTACACGTGGATGCCGATGGTGCCGCCGATCTTGGGGGCGCGCGGTGGTCCGCGGGGGCGACGTCCGCTCACGTTGGCACCTCGAAACCAGTATGGGGGGACACAGATTGCGCAGAAAAAAAACCAGCCAAGCGGGCAAGCACCTTGGCGGCGTCGCCGTCTGCCACCCTGCAACCGTTCTGTGGAATCTGTGTTCCCCCGAACCCCGTGGGCATGCAAACCGATGGCATCAGTGCCCGCCCCCCGCATGCGTACTCGGGTGCCCGCGCGCCTCGGTGGCCTTGCGCGAACGCTCCGGCGGCGTCTCCCCGCGCAGGACGACTTTGAGGAACAACCCTGCAAGGCGTGGCTCGGCCCACAGCAGGGGCAGGACCAGGCGGCTTGGGTAATCAATGTCGCCGACCCCTTCGATGACGGCCTTCGCCTTCGGCTTGGCCAACAGTCGCGCGAGGCGGTTCAGGTCATCGTCGTTGAAGCGCTTGTACAGTTCGCGCAGGAGGGTCCCCTTGCGCAACTCGCGGGCGATGGTGCGCTTGACGCGGTGTTCGTACGGCAGCAGGTCGCCGCGGCTCAAGCGGTCGTGCACGAGACCTTTGTGCGCGACCTCGGCGAGATGCTCGCTGCCCACGAGGCCCATGTAGATGCCGCCGCCCGAGGTGGGCTTGGCCATGCCGGCCGCATCGCCGACGAGCATGACGCGGTCATCGACGAGGCGACGACGCAGGCCGAGCGGGATGCCGCCGATGATGAGGTAAGTCGGCTTGGCTCCGGCCAGGAAGGGGGCGGACATCGGGTCGGTGAACATGCGCTCGTAGTACGCCTTGGCGGATTGCTCGTTCATGCCCGGGGCGACGGCGAGGCCGGTGCGGGTGCGGTCGCCGCCGACGGGGATGATCCACGAGAAGAAGCCCGGCGCCTGCGCCCGGCCAGCGAACATGGGAATCATGTGGTCACGGCCCATGGGGACGTGGCAGCCGGCGAGCTCGGCTTCGTACGCGGAGACAATCTCGTCCACGGCGGGGAAGTCGAACCAGCGAGCGACACTGCCGCGGATGCCGTCCGCGCCGACGAGAAGACGGCATCGGACGTTGGAGCGCAGACCCATCCGGTCGAGCGTCACGGTGACGCCGGTGGAGTCGCGCCTGGCGGCGATGGCCTTTGTCGCCACGCGCAACTCCACGCCGGCGAGGACGGCGTGCTCCGCCATTCGTTGGTCGAAGCGGGCGCGGTCCATCGCCTGCGCCTGCACCTGCGAACTCGCAAACTCGATTGCGGTTCCGTCGGGGGCGTACACGACGCCGCCGCGCAAGTCGTTCTGGTGCAGGTCGCCGATCGGGAACGGCGTGTGCTCGAACGTGCGCGGCGTGACCAATCCGGCGCATTGCACGGGGATGCCGACCTGCGGATGTTCTTCGACGAGCAGGACCTTCCAGCCCTGCAGTGCGAGGAGGCGGGCAACGTTGGACCCGGTTGGGCCGGCGCCGACGACGATGGAGTCGAACGTCGAAGCAGGTCCAAGCGCCACGGCCGCTCGACGGCTGCACTCCTTTTCAAGATGAGGCCCCGCACGCCCGCAGACCGGACGTTCTTAAGGCGGGGCCTCGGTGCGCGGTCGTGGCGCTCGATCAAGGGCAATTGCTGACGCTGGCGGGCGTCCTCGTCATCCTGTTCCTCGTCATCGTCTTCAACAACGTGCAGGCCGCCCGCGCCCGCATCGCGTCCCGGGCCGGCTCGTCGCCAGGCAAGTCCTCGGCGGCTTCCTCCTCGGCCCCCGTGGATCCCCTGCTCGTCAAGTTCGCCCGCCACGACGGAAGCGTCGTCGGCGAGACCGTTGCCCTCGATGGCGACCGCCTCATCCTCAAGCAGGCCGGGACGTTCAAGGCCGTCCCGCGCGCCCAGGCTGAGGTGCGCGGCGAAGACGTCGTCATCACGGGGGCCGTCGACTGGTCGCAGGCCGCCGTCGACGGCGCCGCGTGGCACGCGAGCCACCGCGCCTCGGCCATCCCCGAGGTGTCCGGTGCCCTCACGCGCAGCGAAGACGTCAAGGCGCCCGCCATGGACTCCACGCGTGAGCGCTGATGCCGGCCTACAAGATGGTCATCGTGACCCGCAAGGACCTTGACCTATCGAAAGGCAAGCTCGCGGCCCAGGTCGCGCACGCCGCCGTCGAGTGCACGCTCAAGGCCCAGAAGTACGCCCGCGACGAATTGGCCGACTGGCTGTTCGCGGGCCAGGGGAAGGTCGTCGTCAAGGTCCCCAACGAGAAGGAATTTTACCCGCTCAAGCAGGCGGCCGAACGCGCCGGGTTGTGCACGGCCCTCATCACCGATGCGGGCCACACGGAGATTCCAGCCGGCACCGTGACCGTCCTGGCCATCGGGCCCGGCAAGGAAGCCCTCGTGGACAAAGTCACGGGGCACCTGTCGCTGCTGTGAGTCGTCAGGACTAGGCACGCAGCGCTGAGATTGCCGGGAAGGCGAGCGCCACGAGAAGCGCACCGTGGATGAAGACGTGGTCGAGGTCCTCGGAGGCCCCGAACAGGTCCCCGATGAAGTGGAGGCCCGTGGCAACGGCAAGGACCCAAACGGCGGCAAGCCAACCATTCTGCAGGCGGTCGCGGGCCTTGACCAAGACGAGCAAGGCGGCAACGAAGCCGAGGGCGTTGAAGTAAAAGATCGGGTTGGTCCACTCGGACATGACGGCAGAAGGAAGGCAGCGGGGCTTCAGACTGTCGACTTGATGCCGACGGCCTTCTCGCGCACCAGCGCCAGCCGGCGGGCCGCCTCGTTGAGTGTCGCCTCTTTTTTCGGGTAGGCAAAGCGCACCAGGCGGTGTCCCTTGGCCTTGTCGTGGAAGAACGAGGAACCCGGGATGCAGGTGACGCCGACGTCCTTCGTCAACCACATGGCGAAGTCGGTGTCATCGGCGAACGTCTGCCGGTCCGCGACGCCGGTCCAGTCGGCAAGGATGTAGTAGGCCGAATCGGGTTTGTGGCAACGGAAGCCGGCCTGCGTGAGCGCCGCGAGGAGCAGGTCACGTTTGGCCTGATAGGAGTCCTGCAGTTGCGTGTAATACGAGCCCGGCAAATGCAACGCCGTGACGGCGGCGACCTGCAGAGGGTGGGCCGCGCCCACGGTGAGGAAGTCGTGCACGCGCTTGATGGCGTCCGTGATGGGCTTGGGCGCGCACGTGTAGGCGAGACGCCACCCGGTGACGGAGTAGGTCTTGCTGAAGCCGCCGATGGTGATGGTGCGCTCGGCCATGCCTGGCAGGGTCGCGATGCTGGTGTGGTGCTTGCCGTCGTATACCATGTGCTCGTAGATTTCGTCGGTGATGGCCAGCACGTCGTGGCGAACGCATAGCTCGGCGATGGCGCCCAACGTCGCATCCGTGAAGATGCGCCCCGTCGGATTGCCCGGCGTGTTGACGATGACCGCCTTCGGTTTCTGCGACATGGCGCGCTCCAAGGCCAGAAGATCAGGCTGGAAGTCGGGCGGCGCCATGGGCACGAAGATGGGCGTCGCGCCCGAGACGATGGCGTCGGGGCCGAAGTTCTCGTAGAATGGCTCGAAGATGACGACCTTGTCGCCGGGGTTGCACGTCGCCAGCAGCGTCGCCATCATCGCCTCCGTCGCGCCGCAAGTGACGACGAGGTTGTCGTCCGCCTTGGCGTCGATGCCGTTGAACGACCCCAGTTTGCCGACGAGGGCCTGGCGCAGGGCCGGAACGCCCCACGTCATGGCGTACTGGTTGTGGCCGTCGTCGATGGCCTTCTTGGCGGCCTCCATGACGTCGCGGGGCGGATCGAAGTCGGGGAACCCCTGCCCAAGGTTCACGGCGCCATGCTGCGCGGCCACGCGCGACATGGAACGGATGACGGATTCGGGAAAGGCCTGCACGCGGTCAGCAACGTGACGGTGGTCGATGCGGGTCGCCATCGCGCGGCGACGCCATCAAGGGGGCTTGACCCTTGCGTCACGTTCCACGTCGTCAAGGAAGTCCAAAGCGTCCTCGACAATCTCGTAGAGGGCTTGACGGGGATGGATGCGGCGCTCGGCGAGGCGGTCGCGCAGGGGGAGGGGAACCTCGACGGTGGCGAACTCGGAACGGACGGCCATGGACGGGGTCGGACGTCCTGGGACGGCTTTGGACGTGCGCCCGGGTCGGGTGAACTCGCACACCCATTGGCCTAAGTCACCCAGCCCCCTCCCGTCGGTGAGGCGAGACCGCGACGGGACGAATCACGCTTGGGCTCTACAACGGCTACGACCCGAAGCAGTGGCATGAAATCATGCGCATCACCCTCGCGCGGGCCGGCCCGGTGGCACTCGCCTTCGACTGCGACCTGGCGACGTTCGGGTTCCCGTTCGAGCAGGCGCGCGCCCGCGGCGCGAAGGCCACGGATTCCTTGCGCAGCCCCGCGGACGTTGCGGCCTTCGTGTCCGACGGGACAAGCATCGGTGAAGGCGGTGAGCACTTCGCGAGCCTCGTCGCGGCCGGGCGCTTCCACATTCTTCCCTTCGGCGCTCCACCGGTCCGCTTCGGCCGGCTGGTGGCCACGACGCCAGCTCCGGAGGGGGGCAAGGCGACGACGCCTCGCGAGGTGGCGGAGGAAGTGGCTGCTGGGCGCGACCAGCTTCTGCTCTTTGGTCTCGGTCCACGCGGGTTGCCGCCCGACGTTCTGAACGCCGCGTCGGTCCACTTGGAGATCACGGGCAAGGGTGTGTCGATGGAGACGGCGACGGCGTTGGGTGCGTTGCCGGCGATGCTGCGCGCCCACCTCGACCACCTGGTGCCCGTGCCTCGGGGGCGACCGACGTGACGGGTCACCTTGGCGAGCGTCGCAACCGCGCCGTGGCCTTGGTCACGGACGATTTCCGCCTCTACCACGAGCTGGCGCCGTTCCTGGAGTCGCATGGCGTCCGCGTGGTGGGCATCAAGCCCGGCGAGGCGGTGCCTGCGTCCGTGAAGGTGCTGCTGGGAGGGCCTGCCGACGACCCCCGCACGGTGCCGTTGCGCATGCACAAGGAGGCGACGCTGCTCGCGGTCTTCGCGGCCCTGGATGCGCGGCCCACGGCGCGCGGGGGCTACCAGCGCGTCGTCTTCGGCGTGGACCCGGGCCAAGTCATCGGCCTCGCCGCGCTCGCGGACGGCGCCTGGCTGCACGTCGCCGAGGTTCGCAGTGGCCCGGACGCCGTGGCTCGCCTCGCGGCATGGGCCACGGGCCTGGCGGCCAAGCAATGGGAGGTGCACGTGGGCGACGGCGACCCGCAAGTCGGCCGCGGCCTCCTGCCCGCCATCAAGAAGGCGCTGCCGCAGGCGCGCGTCCTTCTTGTGTCCGAAGAGGCCACGTCGCCGCATCGGCCGGTGACGGCAAGTCGGCACACGGACGCCGCGGTGCTCATCGCCCTGCGTGAGCCGCGCATGGATTGAGGACGAACAACCAGGCCCGCACGACCATCCACCGATGTCACCGATGACCACCGATGGGTTGTTTGGTGGCGGCCAGCCACGGCGTGCCTAGTCGTCGTGAAAGGAAGGCTGGTTGGCACTCGGAAGGGCTATCCTGCAGTCCGTCCCATGGCTGAGCCGTGGACCCGGTCGCGCAGCCGCCCCTCGGCGACGCCCGCTGGGTCGCGTTGCGCGAGGAACTGGAGGCTTTGCCGCAGTCGCCCACCTCGCGCGACCACCCGCGCAACTGGATCTTCCGCATCAAGCGCGGCCTGGACTTCGTCGGGCACGCCCGTCGCGACGCCGCCAAATTCTTCGCGCGCGCCAACCCGTACCCTGCGCCGTTCGAGCACGTCGAGATTCCGTCCGAGGAAGGCGCCACCGTCGCCGCCTGGTACGGCCCGCCGCAGCAGCCCTCCGAGTGGGGCCTCGTCATCGTGCCCGGCATGTTCGGAACGAAGGACGACACGGCGCACAAGCGGCGCGCCTTGCGCATCTGGCGCCAATGGAAGATTCCCATTCTCGTCATGGACCTGCGCGGGTTCGGCGAGTCCACGGGCATCTCCACGGCGGGCTGGAAGGAGGCCGTTGACGTGTTGGCCGCCGCGCGCTACTTCAAGCAGAAAGCCGGGGTCCTTCGCGTGGCCCTCTTGTCGGAGTCTCTTGGCGGCGCCGCGGCCCTCAACGCCCTCGCCCTCGACGGGGCGTCGGGAGCCGACATGCTGTCCGGCGGCGTCGTCGCCTGCAGCGCCTTCGTCGACGCCCGCGACGCGGTGGCTTACATTTCCGACAGGCCGCCAGCCGGCCACCCCTTTGCGCTGCAGTGGCTCGCGTTCCGCCGCCTGCTGCGCCTGAAGTCGATGGGCGGCTACGAGCGCTTCGACGACTACCTTGACGACGCGGCCCGCGTGCACGGCTTGAGCGGCTGGCCTGAGATGGCGGACCTTGCCAACCCGAAGTGGAAGGTGCCGATGCTGCATCAGCCAACGCTGCTCATCCACGCCGACGACGATCCCGTGGTCCCCATCCGGCACGCCCGCCGCGTCGAGCGCTACGCCGACGCCAACCCGAAGGTGCAGGTCCTGCTCACGAGTTGGGGAGGCCATACGGGCTTCGAGCCCATGGATCCGTACTGGTTCTGGGAAGTGCTGCGCCGCTTCTATGGGGCTGTCAACGGCGTCGAGTTGCCCAACCTGGCCACCGAGCACCTGTTGAAGCCTTGAGCGGGGGGTGGGGTGGGGTGCTTCGGCCAAACGGACGGCCCGGCCATCCAGTTGGGTCCAAGCCAGACCGAGGCCTGTCCCAACAACCATTCGGACGCCGCCGCCGACCGTCTGGCCATGCGGCTGGTCGAACCGGTTGTCCTGTTGGCCATCGGCCTCATCGTGTCATTGGCAGGCCGGATGTTCACCTAGCAAGGCGGCCCGTCGTCGGATTGAGGTTGGCTTGCGCGAGGCTTCGAGCGATTCGCATCGCAACCACAGGAGCACGGCAAACACAGGAGCACGAAAAAAGGACGGGGGACACAAAGAAAGGAACGGGAGGAAGGCTGGGATGAGAGGAAGAGGCCGGTGGGACTTCCCGTCCCGTCAGACGATGCCGACGACGAGCAGGATGATGAGCACGATGAGCAGGAAGCCGAGGAGCCCACTGGGTCCATAGCCCCAACTGCGGGAGTGCGGCCACGCCGGAATCGCGCCAAGAAGGAAGAGGATGAGCAAGACGAGCAAGATGGTGCCGAGCAGTGCCATGCTCATGCCTGGGAGGCCGACCCCGATGACGTCACGGATAGGGGCAGGAAATCTTCGGCGCTGCACCCCCCGTCTCCTGGGGACGGCGCCCGGGCCAAGGGATACCCTCAAAACCACCCCCCTCCTGGGATATTTGAAGCGACGCCCCGCCGCGTGGGCCGTTCGTCCGCTCCGACAACACTCGTCGGATTGGCAAGGACGCGGCAGAGTGAGTCAATGTCCCATTCCCCCAGCCACCCCAAAATGAAGGTCGACCCGACGCAGACCAAGGTCGTCGACCTCAAAACCTCGTTCGCCGACCTCAAGCTGTCCGCGACGACCATCGCCGCCCTCGACCGCATCGGCTTCCAGCACCCGACGCCCATCCAGGAGAAGACCATCCCGCTCCTGCTGCAGGGCCGCGACGTCATCGGCCAGGCCCGCACGGGCACCGGCAAGACAGCCTCCTTCGGCCTGCCCATCATCGAGACGTACGACCCCGCGGCGCCGCACGTCCAGGCCCTCATCCTGGCCCCCACGCGTGAATTGGCCATCCAGATTACGGAGGAGATCCAGAAGTACGCGCACGGCCGCGAGTTCCGCGACGTGTGCATCTACGGCGGCACCGGCTACGAGATCCAAGACGCCGCCCTCAAGCGCGGCGTCCACGTCGTCGTCGGCACCCCCGGTCGCATCATGGACCACATGGAGCGCGGCACCCTCGACCTGGGCCACTGCAACCTCTTGGTCCTCGATGAGGCCGACCGCATGCTCGACATGGGGTTCCTGCCGGACGTGGAAACGATCCTGAAGTCCATGCCGGGCAAGCACCACCGGCAAACCCTGCTGTTCTCGGCCACCATGCCCGAGGAGATCAAGGGCCTCACGAAGCGCTTCATGGTGCAGCCCGAGTACGTCCGCGTCAGCGCCGACGAACTCACCGTCCCCCTCATCGACCAGGTGTACTACGGCGTCGGCCGCCGCAACAAGCACTGGGCCCTGCTGCGCGTCCTCGACAACGAGCCCGAGCAGGACCTTGTGCTCATCTTCTGCGCGACGAAGATGATGTGCGACCGCCTCGTCGAGGACCTCAACCGCTGGAACTACCGCGCCGAGGCCATCCACGGCGACCTGCCGCAGTCCAAGCGTGAACGCGTCTTGGCCGACTTCGCCGAGGGCCACGTCAAGGTCCTGGTGGCCACCGACGTCGCGGCGCGCGGCCTCGACATCGACCGCATCACGCACGTCATCAACTGGGATCTCCCCGAGAAGGAGCCGGAAATCTACGTGCACCGCATCGGCCGCACGGGCCGCGCGGGCCGCAAGGGCAAGAGCATCAGCTTCGTGAGCATCGACGACAAGCCGACGCTCAAGCGCATCGAGATGCTCATCAACAAGGAAATCCCCGTCGGCGAACCCCCGGCCAGCCCGGACGGCAAGCCGGACCGCCTCGAGCGCAAGACGGACTGGGACGAGCTGGCCGACAAGTACGGCCGTGTCCACATCCGCGTCAACTCCGGCAGGGACGATGGCCTGAGCCCCTTCCGCCTGCACCAGCTCGTCCAGAAGGCCACCCGCCTGCCGGACCACGCCATCCAGGACATCATCGTGCACCGCCACGAGGCCGGCTTCACCGTGCCCAAGGACGCGGCCCAGTGGGCCAAGGACGGCCTCGTCAAGATGACGGTTGGCGACCGCGAATTGGACGCCGAATTCGAGAGCAAAGAGACCACGGTCCGCTCCGCCTAGGCGCCCCTCTGGGCGGCCAGCGCATTGTCCCCCAGACAGGTTGGCTTCCTGTTCCTTGGGCATCGCCTGTCCTTATCCCCTAGCGGGGCCAAGCCTTCATCACAGGAGAACGACCGGGATGAACCAAGACTCCAAGCCAGAACCAGGACATGCAACCTTCACGGATGGCTCGACTGCCGTGCGGCTGTCCTTCCCGCCGGAAGACGCCCCCTCCTGGCGCTCGGCCACCGCCAAGGCCATCCTTGGGCACCTGGGGCTTGCCGTCCTCGTCAACCCCGTCGAATGGCGGCCCAACGGTACCGACGCGGCCCGCTTCGAGCCCTAGCCCCCTGGCCGAGCCGTTTCGCAACCCTTCTAAGCCCCGCTTCGAGTGGAGAGTTGGATGCACTAGCCATGGCGTTCGACAAGCGCACGCTCGTCCTTCCCCCCGGCACCGTCTTCGAGGAGCGCAGCCTCGGCGCAACGGGTGACGTCATCCTTGGCGACCACGTGCGCTGCGCCTTCGGCCTGCGCACCCCCGCCCGCGTCTTCCTTGGCCGCGGCGTCGAAGTCACCGGCGACGTCGATGCCGGCGCCGATTTGCGCGCCGACTCCTCCGTGCACATCCTGGGCAACGCCAAGACCGGGGCCTTCGGGTACCTCGGCGAACGCTGCTTTGTCAAGGGCGACCTCGAGGTCAACGGCGACCTGGACGTCGGCGATGACGTGCGCGTCGGCGGCCGCCTGCAGGCCAAGGGCTGGGTCAACAAACGCAGCCCAGTTCCCCTCGTCCTCTACGTCTTCATCTATCTCCTGGAACTCATGCGCCTCGGCCACTCCGCCGAAGTCGAGAAGGTCCTGAAGGAACTCGAGGCCGGCGCCACCGACGCCGACATCGCCGTGGCGGAGGGTTTCCTCTTCGTCCCCGACGGCTCCACCATCGGCATCCAGGCCAGCGACATCCACGGCCACCTCGAAGCCTCCGACCAAGTGCGCATCCTCGGAAACCTGACCGTGCGTGGCACGGCCTCGCTCGGCAAGGACGTCAAAGTGTGCGGCGCGCTCCGTTGTGACGGCGACGTCACGCTGGGCCCCGGCTCCGAGGTCCAAGGCGACTTGGTGGCAGGCGGCGCCGTCTCCGTCGGAGAAGGCTGCACCATCCTCGGCGCCCTGCATGCCCGCAGCGTCGTCATGTTCCCATCCGCCACCGTGGACGGCAAGATCGTCGCCACGGAGGGCGTGTCGTTCCGCACGGCCGAGCAAGTCAAGGCCGAAGCCGTGGCCGTCGAGAACGTGGAGACGTTCGCGGTCACCAAGACGGCGGATTTGGCCGACTTGCTTGGCTAGTCATCGACCTACCAAAGTCCTCGGTGCCATCGGTGGGCATCGGTGGATGGGCCGCCCGTTGCAAAGACCATCCACCGATGTCACCGATGACCACCGATGAACGGGGTCCTTGAGGACTATGCGCAGCCGGCGTATTCCCACGTGACGACGTCGCCGGGCGCGAGTTCCTGCGCCGAGATGCCGAGGTCCGCGGTCTCGCCGTTGAGGGTGTAGCACCAGTACGGCGGCGCGGAGGCGGTCAGCGGCTGGCCGACGCCGTCGACCTTGTTCACGCCGAAGCCGAACGAGGCCGGCGCGGAGTACTCGATGGTCTTGCCCGACTGGCGTTCCCACGTGACCATGAGGTCGTGCACGTTGGCTGCCGGCGGATGCGTGGCGGGCGTTCCGTTGTACAGGGCGGAGGAAGCGAGTTCATCCGGGTCGTACCAGACGAGCTCGCTGATGTCCGGGTGTGGCGGCACGGCGGCGGTGAACTTGGCTTCGAACGTGGCGGAGGCCAGGCGGACCGCCGTGACGTTGGCCTGTGAACTCACGACGCCGTCGTCGGCGATGACGGTGAGCAGCGTGCGGCCGAATTCGAGGGTCACGTGCACCATCCACGGCCCGGCTGCGGCATCGATGCTCGTCGCGCCAGTGACCGACAGGCGCGCAGCGCGGTCCAGGGTTCCCGTGAGCATGATCATGTCGCCCTGCGTTGGAGCGGGCGCGTCGACCGTGAGGAGCACGGGGGTCGGGGCCGCGGTCACATTGCCGGCATCGGCCCCAAGTCCCGCTTCGGGGAGCGCGTTGGGGGAGTCGTCCGCAACGCATCCACTGAGGGCGGCGGCGAGGGTCAGGACGAGGGCAAGCAGGGGGGACAGGTGGTTCATGGCAGGCACCGGCGGAGGGTCAGGACGAAGGCGATGGCGAGGAGGGGAAGGAAACTGGGTGCGGGGGAGGAGCGGCCGCCGCCGACGGAGTCGAAGAGGCCGGGCGCAGCGATGGGCAGGCTCACGTCCGGCGACGCGCGCTCTAGGCCTTCGCTGCGTAGGCGCACCGTGTGGTCGCCGTCGAGGCCGTCGAGGCGGAGTTTCCACGTGGCCGCCGTGTCGCGCGCCTGCCAGGGTCCGCCGTCGACGCTCCACAGCAGGCGCGTCGCGTTTGCGTCCATGTGGCGCCCGTCGAGCGTCCACGACCCGTCGCCGTCGTAGGATGCGTTGGCATGCGGCGCGAGGAGCGGGAGTGCGCGCCAAGCTGCGAACGCGGCGGGGGCCGGGGGGACGGAGAGCTGCAGGGAAGCCGTGGAGTCGAAGCGTTCACCACCATCCGACGTGTTCGTGGCGACTACGTGGTTGCCGTTGGCGGCCACGACGGCGAGCCAGACGGGGACGGGCGCCGGATACGAATCGAGGCCGGGCGCGACCCACGACACAGTCCACTGGCGCATCAAGGTCCCCGCGGGGCGATAGGTGGCCTCGTGGCCGTTGACGAGGCGCAGGGTGTCCTCGGTGCCAGGGGGCAGGACCAGGGTTCCGGCGCCGACGTCAAGATCGAAGCCGCCCTGGGGTTGCGGGGCTGGCATTGCTTGCGGCCCGCCGGTGACGGCAATCGTGACGGCGTATTCCTTGCCGGGCTCCCACGACGCCGGGAACCCCTCGAGGACGGCGTCGGCCTCGACGTAGCCCACGGGGGCGACCGTGTGGCAGGCAATGCAGGTGACGCCGGCCCGGCCGGAGAAGCCCGGGGACGCGGCGAAGTTGCCGGAGACCTGGCTGGCCAAGGCAAGCGCCATGAGCAAGGCGACGACGGCGCCACGGCCAACCAGGTTCAACTTCACTTTCCCAGCCTCAACGAGGATGGAAGCGTCATAAGGTCTGTCTCAAGGTCGCTTGAGTCCCGCGTTGGGGGACCTTGGATTGAGCAGATGATTGTAAAGCCGAATCAACTGAATGGAGGGCGTCGGGTGTTCTGAAGGCCGCGCCGCAATTCAGCTGATTTCGTTGCCAATGGCATCTGCTCAATCCAAGGCCCCCCTCGAGAGAGACCAGGAATCGAGCCGTGCCGCTCAAGAACCCGCCCCCCGTCGTCGCAGCGTCATGGCCAAGATGCCGCAACCCACCGTCGAGGACGTCCAAGCCATGCTCGGGGCCGTCGACCCGGAGCAGGTCAAGAAAGTCCTCGCGCTGGGCAAGAAGGCGTGGCCGTACTCGTTCAAGGCGGAACGTGACTTGCTCGCCCTGCGCGTCAAGCTCGAGGGCGCGTTCCAACCCGGCGAGAAAGGCAACGCACCCGGGGCCAAGCGCTACCGCGTGGCTGGCCGGCTGCGCGCCAAGCGAGGGTCCGGCGGCATCGCCTTCCTCGACATCGAGGGCCAGGACGGCAAGATGCAATCCATCCTCGACAAGGCCGAGATGGGCGAGGATGCCTTCACCGCCGCGCTGCACCTGCTCAACGAGGGAGACTGGGTCGGCGTCCAGGGCTACGGCATGCGATCCAAGCGCGGCGAACCGTCCATCGGGGCGGAGAACGTCGTCCTGCTGGCCAAGGCCCTCGTGCCCTTCGTGGACCTCGGCGGCTCGGACAACCCCAACCGCTACCACAAGCCCTACCTCGCCTACATGCAGGGCCCCGCGGCGCGCGACGTGCTCGTCAAGCGCGCCCGCATCACGCAAGTCGTGCGCCAAGTGCTGGAGAAGGAGGACTTCCTTGAGGCGGCCATCCCCGTCCTGGAGAAGACGTACGGCGGCGCCAACGCAAAGCCATTCACGACGCACTCCAACGCGAAGGACTCCGAGATGTTCCTGCGCATCAGCCTGGAACTCGCGCTGAAGAAGCTCCTCGTCGGGGGCCTCGAACGCGTGTACCACTTGGGCCCCGTCTTCCGCAACGAGGACATCGACACGACGCACAACCCCGAATTCACGCTCATGGAGTGCTACGCCGCGTACTGGGACTACACCGGCATGATGCGGCTCACCGAGAAGCTCTTCCAGAAATCCGTGGCCGCCGTCAACGGTGGTTCCCTCCAACTCAAGCGCTCCGATGGCACCGTGCTGGACTTCAGCAAGTTCCAGACCATCACCATGTACGACGCCATCCGGCAGCATGGTGGGCCCGACCCGAAAACGGTGACGGACGAGGAGATCCAGGCAATCTTGGCCAAGAACGATGTGCACATCCGCGGCGGCTACGCCCGCGGCCTCGGCATCGCCAAGCTCTTCGAGATCTACGCCGAGAAGCACCTCGTCCAACCGACGTTCGTCATCGACCACCCGAAGGAGACCACCCCGCTGTGCAAGGCGCACCGCAAGGACCCGGACCTCGTCGAACGCTTCGAGCTCTTCATCGGCGGCATCGAGCACGCCAACGCCTACTCGGAGCTCAACGACCCCTACCACCAGGCGAAGCTGTTCAAGGAGCAGGAGCTGCGCCGCACGGCCGGCGACGACGAGGCCCCGCCCACGGATACGGACTTCATCGACGCCCTCAAGCACGCCATGCCCCCCGCGGGCGGCCTCGGCGTCGGCATCGACCGCATGGTCATGACGCTGCTCGGCATCGACTCCATCAAGGCCGTCCTGCCGTTCCCGCAAGTGAAGTGAGCACCATGGATGGGCCGGACGTCGAGATCGACTACACCAACCACGCAGGCGAGCGTCGCGTCCGCCGCATCAAGCCATTGCGCCTGCGCTTCGGGACGACGCCGAGGCAGCCAGAGCCGCGCTACACCATCGACGCCCTCGACCTGGAGCGCAACGTCGAACGCAGCTTCAGCGTCAGGGACATCCATTCTTGGCGCGAACTCTGACTCTAGACGCGGCATTGGTTGGGCACCAGCCGGCGGAGCGAGGAATCACTCTGCGCGAACATCTTGGCAGCCCTTGAAGCACGGGTCACGGCTGATGAGCGGGATGCCCAAGGTTCGGGCCGTCGCAAGCATCACGGCGTCCGCGAGGCTGGCGTTGCGGTCGCGCTTGCGCAGGTGCTGGTGAAGTTGGCCCGCCAGCGCGGCGATGTCGTCGTCCAGCGGCTGGATGCGCGTCCGGATGCGGGCGGCCTTGACGAATTCGTCCGCGTCGCGGATGCCTCGTCGCTTGTGCAGCACGCGGGCGACCTCGGCAACGGCCAAGGCGGGCGTGACGACGGTGCGGTCGTGGATGTACCGCCACAACCGCTGTCCCACGGGGGACTCGTCGAGCACCTCGAACCATGCCCAGGCGTCGAAGACGACGCCGTCAGTCTTCATCGGGCCACGCGGCTTTCTTGTCGGCTAGCGTGTAGGGGCCGATTCCCTTGAACCGGCCCAGCAGGTGGGGCCCTTGCGCCTCGAGGTCGGCTTCCACGATGTCGCCTTCCCTGATGCTTGCCGCGCGGGCCTTGTCTGCAGGGATGAAGATGGCCAGGCTGTTGCCAACCTTCTTGACGGCGACGGTCAGGTGCACAAGACCTGATGCGTTGAACGGTCTGTTAAACATTGTGCCAGCAGTGAAGAACTCCTGATCCGTTGCGGCCGCATGCAGGGCAAGTTTGCGCGAGATGCATTCCTGGCGCGAAGTCTAGCTCACCGCGCATAGGTGACGTTGCCGCGGTAATGAACGTCCTGCTCGTAGTCGAACCCGGTTCGCGGTGTGCGCTCGTCAGGCGGGCAATACGGTTTCTCGACCGTGAGCCAGCCACCGTGGTCGAACCCACTGAACGGCCCGTCGAGGTGCCAGACCAACGGTGACGGGCCGGATACGGTCGGCCAGTCCGCGTTCCCGGAGTCGAGGCCGTCGTGGTGCAGAGCCATGGTGGCATCCTGGAACGCATCTGCCTTGGGCGTCCAGTCGAACGTCACGTCGATGGCCTTGGCATCCTGCAAGTCGAGTTGATGCGGGTTGGACGTCCCGCCGTACGGGCCCATGATGTAGAACGGGCAGATGATGGCCTGGTCCTGGTGGAACTGGAATGTCCCCTCGAATTGGACGAACGCTGGCTTCGTCTGGTCGTCGGCGACGGAGGTGCGGGGCTCCTCGTCGGACCCAGGGTTGGCGGGCTGTAGGCAACCCGACAAGAGGACGACCACGGCGAACCAGGCCTTCATTGTCGTCCGAGTCCTCGCTGGCCTACAAAGAGGGATTGGCCGGATGGCCCAACCTTCACCGGATGACGGCGTGGTTGTGGTCCGATCGCCTTGCCTGGTCGGGCAGGTGGATGTCGAATTGGTGGTACGCGATGCCCATGCTGTACGTCGCGGCGACGCCAGCCACGGAGTCCTCCTGGGTCCACGTGCCGTCGGGGTCGGTGGCTTCGTAGAAGCGCAGGACGAGTTTGGGCTGAGCCTCGACCGGCATGGCCTCGGTGAGGAACTCCTCGCCCGATGGCGTCGTCGACTTGATGTGGAACGAGCCCGGGGCCAGCGGGGCGATGAGGTGCATCATGGTGAGGCGGTTGAAGCCGCCCGACACCTCGATGTCGCGCGTCGTGATGGGCTGGTCCGGCGTCAGCGCCCAGAAGGTGCCGTAGTCGATGGCGGTGTGCTCGCCGCGCGGCACGGTGACCCAGCCCTGGAAGCCGTAGCCGTGCTCGATGACCTTCCAGGTCCCGATGCCGGACTGCATTTCGACGACCTCGTGCTGCCGGGCATCGTACTTCAGCACCATGCCCGCGCCCCCCGTCAGGCCCATCAGGTCGGTGACGGGCGTCGTGGGGTCGTCGCTGGGAGGCGCATCGAGGCGGATGGTGGCCGTGAACTCGTCGGCCGACTCGACGGTGGCCGTCATGGGGGACGCCGCGAAGAAGGTGTCCCAAGTGGCTCCTGCGGTGAGCGGGAAGCGCACGGGTTCGAAGACGACGTTGTGCGTCGCATAAGACAGGTTGCGCTCGACGTCGCCGAAGGCGGGGGCATGGTAGGCGATGGCCTCCTTGAACCAGCCCTCGTGCGGCATGCCGAAGATGTAGCCCTCCGCGGTGGCGTTGGCCACGACGCGCACGACATCATTGACGCCGTCGTAGAAGCCGGACGAGAACTCGATGCGCCACCACTCGCCTTCCACAAGGCGGGGCGCGGCGGCCGTGGTGGCGTTGAGGTCGGGGCCCGCGGCGGGGCCGGTCACGACGTCCGTGAAGGTGGTGTCCGGCCCGTTCTCGTCAATCAAGACGTCCGGCACAGATCCGTCGTCGGTGGGCGGGTCGGCGCAGCCGGCGAACGCAAGCAATGCCACGAGCAGGAGGGCCGGACGAGTCATGGCGAACCCACGGCCGTTTTCTCTTGAAAAGCGTTGTCGCGGGCGAATGAAAGGCACGCGGCGGCGCGGGCGCACGGGCGGGCACGGAGCCTTCAAGAGCAGGACCCGAGTCGGCGTGCCCAACTGGGCTTGTAGTGTAGCTTGGATAGCACAGAAGCCTCCGGAGCTTCAGACTCGAGTTCGAATCTCGACAGGCCCGCTTGGAGGAGAGGAGGCGCGCCGCGCGAACGCGGCGCGACGACGAGCCTCCAAGCGTCGATTCGCGTGGCCAAATGACCACCGAACTCTTCGCTTGGAGGCCGCAAGGCCAACGAGTGGATTAGTTTCAGTCGCCGTGTTCGGTGCTGGACTGGCCAACGCCTGTGCGAACGTGGTCAAACGAGCCGGAGGGAAGGCCAACGGGTGGACTAGATTCACGCTTGGCCCGTGCGAATCCGCCTAACCCACCCCGACGGTTGTCCGGGCATGGCTGCCCAAAGCAACCAGAAGGCCCGCAACCCGAACGTCAACATGACCTACTCCCCGTCTGGCGACCGCGCCCTGCGCGCCATCGCCGACGAACTGCGCCGCATCGGCGACGCCCTGCAGGCGACCCCGCAAGCCGCAGACGAAGTCGCCGGCGGCTCCCAGGCAGTCGATTCCGGGGAACAAGGCCCCGAAGTCCAGGCGTCGCCCCAGGAGGAAGCCCTCTTCCAGTCGCTGCGCGAGTGGCGAGCGGGTGAGGCGCGCAAGCTCGGCATGCCACCCTACATCGTGGCCACGGACAAGGTCCTGCGCGCCGTCGCCCAGAAGCGCCCCGCCTCCGTCGAGGACCTGCGCACGATTCCCGGCTTCGGCCCCGCCAAGACCGCCAAGTACGGCGCCGGCGTCGTCGACCTCGTCGCGACGGCCTAGGCCAAGCCCTTTGAGCCGGTGACCGGCTTGGCCGGCGTGGCTGACCCGAAGAAGGCGAATGCGCCGGACATCGACCTGGACGAGTTCCTCAACGAGGCTCGCAAACAGTTGGTCGACTTGGGCAAGCAGTTCAAGGCCGTCGCCGACAAGGTCAGCGACGAGGCGCAATTCGTCGTCGACCGCGAGCTCGCGCGCGCCTTGGCCAAGCACCCGGACCTGTACGCCGAGGTGCGCAAGACCCTGCGGCAGATCAAGAAGACCGCCGACCAAGCGGCGGAGTCCTTCGGCCTCAAGCCCGAGTGACTCGCACGACGACCGAACAGGGATTTCGGTGATGCCCGGTGATGGTTGTCATCACCGCAATCACTGTTTGGGCGTGGTCGCACGGCGCTGCTGGACGTAGTAGTACAGCGTCACGCCGGCCATGCCGAAGCAGGCCGCCAGCACCATCGCCAAGCCGGTCACGAACAACGCCGTCCTCTGGCTCAACAGGAGTCCGGCGCCAACCATGAGGTCGGCGAGGAACAGGACCCAAACCAGGACGAGCGTGCTACCGCGGCGGGCCACGAGCCGTCCACGTGGGCCCGTAAGTTCAAGGTAACGACCGCGGACTCGCTGGCAGGGGGGCTCGGCGAGCCTTGCGCCGGACTAGGCCGGGAGTGGTCCCGGCAGGGGTCGCAGCGGCCGCCCCATGCCCGGCTGTCCGACGAGTTCGCCGTCTTGCACGACGGGCTTGCCGAGAAGGTACGTGTGGCTGGGGAAGCAGGCCTTCAGGCCATCGTACGGGGACCAGCCGCACTTCGAGTGCAGATTCTCCGAGAGGACCTTGGTCGGTTGCTTCAGGTCGTACACCGCGAAATCTGCGCGCAGTCCCGGCTCCAAGGCGCCGCGGTCCTTGATGCCGACGAGGGCCGCGGGGTTGACGGTGAGGGCGTCGACGACGGTCTGCAGTTGCAGCTTGCCGCCGACCTGGGCGAGCATCAGGGGCGCCAACGTTTCCACGCCGGGGACGCCGCTCGGGGCGTTGTGGAAGTTGTCCTCCTTTTCGACGCTGGTGTGCGGCGCGTGGTCGGACTCGAGGATGGAGATCTTGCCCCCCGCCAAGGATTCGAAGAGGGCCTTGCGCACGTTCGGCCCGCGCAGGGGGGGATTCATCTTGCCGTAGGCATGGCTCAATCCGGCCGTGGTGTCGAGCAGCAAGTGGTGCGGGCAGGCGCCGACGCTGAATTTCGCGGTGCCCGCAGCCTGCACGGCGTCGGCGCTGGCCACGTGCGCAATGTGCACGGGCGGGGCCTTCTTCACGCCGGACAGGGCCTTCATTGCATCGTAGATGGCTTCGACTTCCGCCAGCGCCGGGCGCGCCTGGTCGTGGTCGTCCAGCGTGCCTTCGTTGCGCCGCAACTGGTTGAGGACGCGCTGCGATTCGCAGTGCAGCATGACGGGCCGCTGCACCTTCCCCGCCACCGTGAGGATGTCCTGGAACTTCTGCTGGTCCTCGAGCAGGAGGTCGCCAGTGGAGGCGCCGAGGTACGTCTTCACACCGACGGCCCACTTCAGCATCTCCTCCATCTCGCCCGTGTACCAGGTGCCGCCGGCCCACGCGCCGAAGTCGACGAGGGACTTCTTCTGGGCGATCGCGAGCTTCTCCTTGACGGTGCGCAGCGAGATGGTCGCGGGCAGCGTGTTGGGCATGTCCACGACGCCTGTGACGCCACCGAAGGCCGCCGCCGTGGACCCGGTCGTCCAATCCTCCTTGTGGGTGTGGCCGGGCTCGCGGAAGTGGACGTGCACGTCGAGCGCGCCGGGAAGGATGGCCTTGCCCGTGAAGTCGAGGTGCGTCGCGAGCTCCGTCGACTTGGCGACGCGGATGATCTTGCCCGTCGCCGTGTTGATGTGCAGGATGCCGGGGACGAGCTTGCCGCGCTGGTACAGGTTCCCGGCAACGGATAGGTCCGCGTCGGTGGCCGCAATCCGTGTCGGAGTCTTGGCGGGTTTGGCGGAGGCGACCGCGCGAGCGACGGGTTTGGTGGGGACTTTTCCCTTGGGGGTGCCGGCGGGTTTGGCGACTTTCTTCGCCTTCCCCTTGGATTTCTTGGCCGGCTTGGAGCGCGATGGGGCGGCCTTCTTGGCGGGGGTCTTGTGGCCCCCCTTCGCCACTTACAGGACCCCCCAGACGCCAATCTCGCCGGCTTTGACGAGATCGGTCAGGGATTCCGACAGTTCGCGCACCCATCCTTTCAGGTGGATGAAGTGCGCCGCGATGGCGGCGGGGACGAGGCCGTTGAGGGCGATGACGGGGATGGCGAAGGCCAGGCTGCCTTCGTTGGCGAAGGCGAGGGCGAGCAGGCCGACCTCGACGGCCCACAACAGGGTCAGCCCGGCGGCGGCCAGCCACGGCAGGTTGCGGCCGCTCTTGCCAAGGACGCGGCGGTGCACTTCGGGGACGGACTCGCAGGCGGCGGACCAGCGCATCCAGGACTTCCAGGTGCCGCGCAAGGAGGCTTCGTAGGTGCGGGCGCGGCGGCGGCTGACCAGGTTGCCGGCCACGAGGCCTGCCACGACGGCGAGGACGTGCACGGCGGCACCTTGCCAGGGGGCGATGAGGTAGGCCGGGATGGCCAGGAGGGCGGCCACCACCAGGAGGATCACGGCGCGGCGGCCGGCCGTGGCCTGGTCGCTGCCCAGGAGGTCGACGAAATGGCTGGCCACACCTCCGGTAGGCATCGGGGGGACGAGCGGCTCCCCTTTCTTTAGACGCCCGGTTTGGAATGCGGCCTTCAAACGAAGGTCGGTCACGTTCGGCTGCGCGGACGGCCTTCTTAGGCCGGCTTCGAGTGGCTTCCCACCGGCATCGCCGGGGGCAGCGCCGTGCCGAGCCAGCGCCCGAAGACCAGGAATCCGGTGTGCCCGAGGCCGTCGAAGGCGGGGCGGCTTCCCCGCTCCTTGACCTCCCAGGAGCGTTCGATGAGCTCGAGCTGGCGCACGGCGGCGAAGCCGAGGGTGGCTAGGGTGCGCGACGTCTCCTCCATCTGCGACACCTGCGGAGTGTAGCAAGCCACCGTGCACCCAGGGGCCAGCAGGGCGAGGACGTTGGGCAGGGCCTTCCAGGGCTCCGGTTGGTCGAGGACGACTGCGTCGAAGGGCCCCTGGACGGCGGGGTTGGCGCCGAGCACGAGGTCGCCGAGGTGGACTTCGAGCCCTGCGGCGAGGCCGGCGCGCTTGACGTTGTCGCGGCCCCAGTCGGCGAATTCGCCGCGCAGCTCCTGCACGACGACCTTGCCCGTCGGCCCGACGGCCCACAGCAGCGGAATGGTGAGCCCGCCGGAGCCGATGCCGGATTCGAGGACGCGGCTGCCCGGTCCGACGCCGAGTTCGAAGAGGATGCGGCTTGCGTCCTTGGGCAAGATGATCTGCGCCTTGCGTTCCAGGGTGGCGGCGAGGTCCGCGAGTGTCGGGCGCAGGATGACGACGTCCTTTGCGCCGAACTTGAGGGCGGAGCCGTACGCCAAGCCGGCGAGGCGGTCGGGGTCGACGATGCCGAGCCCCTTCTCCTTGCGGGTGCCCTTGCCGTCGACGGCGAGGAGCCAGCGGTCGCCGGTGGCTGGGTCGAAGGCGATGACGCGGTCGCCCTTGTGGATGGCCGTCACTTGAGGCTCGCCTGCAACTTGGCCTGCAGGGAGGCCATGGACTCCTTCAGGGAGGTCTCCTGCTTGACGAGGCGGTTGACGCGGATCTCCATGGTCTCGGCGTCCTCCTTCAGGCGGGCCACGGCGGCGGCCTTCTCGTCCTTGAGCAGAAGTGCGCCCACGGACCGGTACACGGCGGCGCCGTCGGGGAGGGACTGCAGGGCGTCCAGGGCCTGCTCGGATTCGAGCTTCATCGCCTCGAACTGCGCCTTCTGCTGCATCGTCTGCTGGAGCTGCCCGTTGAGGGACTGCAGGTTGGCCAACTGTTGCTGCATCTGGGGCGTGAGGTTGGGTTCGGCCATGGACGGGCGCGCCACTCAGGTCGGGGACTTCACCCTATGCCCACGACCCCGACGACGACCAGGGGGATCCCGTGATGCCGGGTGACGGAACGACGCCCGCCCCCAAATCGCCACCATCCCTGTTTGGGGCCGTCCTCGGGCGTCGGCGCGACCGTTGACCGCGCCCTTAAGACCTCAACAGGTCAATGCTGGGCTCGAACGCCATGGGGATGACCGAGCTTCTCTTCCAGGTCGAACTGCCCGACTGGCCGGTGGCCTCCTTCACGAGGGACGTCAAGGACTCGCGCATCATCATGAACCACATCCGGTTCGACGAGGACCACTTCCCCACGCGCAACATCTTCACCATCCTCGCCCCGCCGGAGGAGGCGGCGCGCCTGCTCGAGACCCTGCGCCAAATGTACACCGGCATCCAGGTCCTGCGACAGGACCCGCAAGCCCTCTCCGTCCTCGTCGAGCCGCAGGGCGACCGCATGAAATTCCTCAAGGCCCCTTTCACGACCGCGCTGCGGGCTCTGGGCCCCGACCGCATCCTGCGGCCCATCGTCATCCGCGACGGCTGGATGACGGTCAGCATCATCACGGCCGCCAAGGTGGAGATCGGCGACATCATCCGCACCACCGGCGAGTCGTTCAAGAAGGCGGGGCTCAACATGAAGCTCATCCGGTGGGGCGAGTACAAGCCCGAGGACCACCCCATCGGCGACTACGAGGAGAAGCTCACGCCGAAGCAGACGGAGATCGTCAAGATGGGCCTCGCGTTGGGCTTCTACGACAACCCGCGGCGCTGCAACCTCGAGACCCTGGCCAACGTCTTCGGCATCTCGAAGGCCGCGGCGCACAACCGCCTCAAATCGGCGGAGCGCAAGATCCTCACGAGTTACTTCTCGTAGTCCCTTCCTTCGGGCCCCCCGACGAAGCCGCGGAATCCGCGGGAACGTGCTCCACGTGGCCGTGCACGAAACGGCGCACTTGGTCTGCGTTCCCGAGTCCAATGGATGATTTCAGCTCCAGGATGACGGTTCCGTAGCAGACAAAATCCGCACGGTATACGGTTCGTAGTCGACGGCCCTTGTAATGCAATGGAAGCAAGGCCTCCCGTTCGTGGGGAATCCCGCGGTCCAAAAGTTCCAACTCCAAGGCGTCGCCGTAAGCCGCTTCCAAGAGTTTTGTCCCCAGGTGGACGCTGCCAAGGGCAGCACTTATTCCAACTCCATCGCTCGCCGCCGCGTGGCGTCCGCCAAGGCCGTGCTCAGCGAACTCGTGCTGCGCCCACGCTGGGCCTGGCACCGCTGGCGCGGCGAGCGCGAGCACGTGTTCCACGCGCGCAACGCCGGCGACCGCGCCCGCATGGCTGAGTACGAGGCCCTCGCCAAGCCTCTCGACGAGGCCATCGCGCACATCACGGGCGCGACCATCGCCGCGGTGCGGCGCGCCGTCGAGTCCGCGCCCCGCCCGACCGGGGGCGAGCACCGCGCCATCCCGCCATGGCACGACGGCACCGTCGAGCTCGCCGCCGCCGTGTACGCCCTCGTGCGCCTGCGCCACCCGCGCGAAGTCGTGGAGACCGGCGTCGCGCGCGGCGTGACCTCGGCCGCCATCCTGCAGGGGCTGCACGAGAACGGCGCAGGCAGCCTGCACAGCCTCGACCTGCCGGGCCTCGGAGCCGGGTACCGGGATCAGGTCGGCACCGCCGTCCCCGCCGCGTTGCGCGAGGGCTGGGACCTGCACTTCGGCCCGAGCGCCGTGAAGCTCGGCGGCATCCTGCGCGCCGCCGCGCCGGTGGACGTCTTCATCCATGACTCCGCGCACACGTACCGCAACATGCGTTGGGAGTTCGAGCAGGCGGCGCGCCACCTCGCGCCGGGCGGACTCATCGTGTCCGATGACGTGTGCAACGATTCCCTGCTCGACTTCGTGGACGAGCACGGGTGGGACCTCGTCACGGTGCGCCAATCGAAGCCGGCGCCGTGGACGTACATCGGCCTCGCGCGCCCGCCGCAATCCTAGGTCTTGGCCGGATCCGGGTTGCCGCGCGGCAAGTGGACTGTCACCGTCACGCCTTGGCCAAGCCCCGGCGACGTCGCCTCGATGGTGCCGCCATGCAGGCCGACGATGGCACGGCAGATGTACAGGCCGAGGCCGGAGCCGGGCTGCTGGACCGGCGTGGCGTGCACCTGGATGAACGGTTGGAACAGCTTGGGCACGTCTTCGGGGCGGATGCCCAGGCCCGTGTCCGTGATGCGCACGACGACGCCGTCGTCCTTCGCCTCGCTGTCGACATGGACTGAGCCTCCGGGCGGCGTGAATTTCATGGCGTTGGCGAGGAGGTTGTAGGCGACTTGCGAGATGCGGTGGGCGTCCACGAAGCAGGACCCGTCCCCGGCGGTGGTGAGCTGCAAGGCGATTCCGCGCGATTTGGCCAATTCCTGGAAGGTGTCCGCGGCCTCGCTCACGACGTCGTGCACGTCCGCCAGCTTGCGGTCGAGCACCATGCGGCCGGCCTGGTAGCGGGCGACTTGAAGCAGATCCTCGACGAGGCGGGCGAGGCGCTCGACGTTGCGCTCCGCGATGTCAAGGCTGCGCCTCTCTTCTGGCGTGTACGTGGCGCCGCGTCGCAGGCGCAGGACGTGCAGTTGGGCGCGCAGAGGCGTGAGCGGCGTGCGCAACTCGTGCGAAGCCATGTTGATGAACTGCGTTCGGAAGGCATCCAATTCGGCGAGGCGCTGAATCTCGCGTTCCTGCGCCGCGACTTCGGCCTTCGCGGCCGCAGCCTGTCCGCTCTCCTTGACCATGGCCGCGATGCGGCCCGCCATCGCGTCGAATGTGCGCCCGACGGCGGCCACCTCGTCGCGGCCGTCGAGGCCGACGCGCTGCGTCAAGTCGCCGGCGGAGACGGCTTGGGCGGTGGCATTGAGGCGGTTCAGGGACCGCGTAATCTGGCGGGCTGCCGTCGCCGAGATGACCAGGGCCAATCCGACGAAGACCACGGTGAGCCCGATTGCTGCGGCGTTTACGACCCGGGTGAGCCAACGCACGCCGTCGCCGAGGCTGCGGGAGAAGTCGTCCTCGAGGATGGAGAGGCGGGCGTCCGACGCGTAGGCTTGGGCCTTCAGGGTGGCGATTGCAGCCGTATCGTTGGCCTGGACGGCTGCGCGCAGGTTGCCCCCGATGTCCAGGAGGGCCTGGATTTCGACGTCGGCGTCCCCCCAGATGGCGATGGCCTTCGCCAGGTGCGGCTCCTTGCCGAAGTTGCGGTACAGCCACACCAGGTCATCGACATCGTCCGGGTGCAGCTTGCCGCGCAGAAACCCGTCGCGGATGACGGCGTCGTCCGGATGCGACTTGTCCATTTCAAGGCGGGCCTGGCGGTCCCCTAGGGTGACGTCGAGGTTGGCAAGGAAGGCATCGTAGTCCGCTTCCGGTCCGCCCTCCGCGTACGCAATGAGGTGCAGCGTCCCTTCCTTCTGGGCCTTCGACCACAGCCCTTCTCCTTCGACGTATGCGCGGCTTGCCGAGAGGGCCTTCATGCCGTAGGCGGTCACCACGAGCAGGATTGCGGCGTGCAGGAGGTGCACGACGATGACGACCATGAGTTTGCGCGAGACGCGCAGGTCGCGGAACCAGGCGCGGATGGAACGACGGCGTGGCGTCAGGTGGTTGTCCACCTTGTCGGACACGCCCGTGCAGCGGCGCCAAGGGATAAGGGGTGGCGCTAAGCCGCGACGGGGTGGGCAATGGACTTGCCAGATTCTGCGACCGCAGGCCCCGCCAGGGAATTGGCGTAGTACCGGACGAGGTCCCAACGGATGGGGTGGGTCCGCAGGATGCCTTCGTGGTCCGCGAACAGCAGGCCGCGCCGCGCCATGACGTCGAGTGCGCGGTCGAGGGTCTCGTCAAGGTCGTCCGTCTCGCTCAGGCCGAGGTGGACGGCGTCGAGGTCGTGGCGGGCATGCGCCTGCGCGTCGAGGCGGGCTCGCTCCTCGGCGCGGTGCGCGTACGGGTCGCCCGTGAAGAACGGCGCGCCGGCGAGCTGAAGGGCGTCGAGACGGGCCCGCATGGCCAGCAGAAGGTCACCGCGCCCGACGCCCGTCGTGAGGCGGTCGGCGCCCAAGTCCGCCATGGCTGCGCACACCAGCGGCACCGGCGTGACGGGGACGGCGGCGGCGATTCGCCGCATGAGTTCATCGCCGAGCGGGCGCAGCCGTTTGTGGCGCTCGCGGCGGTCCTGGGTGGCGAGCGCCTTCGGGTTGGCCTCGAGCCAGTCGTCCAGCGTCAAGGGGTCCCCGAAGTGGATGGCGCAGATGCCGTGCTTCTTCAGGCGCTTGGCGAAGAAGCGGCCGAGGTTGAGTGGAATGGCGACGAGTCCCTTGCCGAGCAGCGTGGCAAGCCGTTTGGCCTTCTGGGTCGGCGTGCGGTTGCGCAGTGGGTGGTCGCCGGCGAGGGTTTCGCGAACCAGGACCTCGTCCTCGAGGACGCGGTCGAAGTTGATGCCGACGGGAACAAACACCAACGGCCTCACAAAAGCCGGATCGGCCTTTGCCAGGACCATGCTGTCGAGCAGACCCAATTTGGCGGGGCGCAGCTTGCCGTCGCGGCTCAGTCCGCCTTCAGGGAACATGGCCTGGGTGACCCCTTGCTTGGTGATGAGCTCCACGTAGCTGCGCAGCGTGCGGTGGTACAGCGGGTCCTTTTCTCCGCGGCGCACGAAGTAGGAGCCGAACGACTTGAACAGGCCTTCGAGGGGCCACACGCGGGCCCACTCGCCGACGGCGTAGCTCACCTGCACGGACTTGCTCAGCATGAACCCCGTGACGACGAAGTCGGCGTTGCTGCGGTGGTTGCTCACCAACACGACGGCTGCGTTGGGCGGCACCTGGGCCATGGCGCGGTCATGGCTGGCGCGGTCGAGGCGCACGTTGTACGTGCTGTACGCGGCGATGCGTGCGATGCGGCGGCCGACGCCGTAGTACGCGAACAGGTTGAACTGCGGGACGATCTCGTCCAGCCAGCCGCGCACCTTCGTCTGCACGGCGCCCATGTCGGTGCCGTCGGCGCGGGCGCGTTCCGCCATCGCCTCGACGAGGCCAGGGTCGGCCAGGACCATCTCCTTGACGACGACGCGGTGGGTGTGCCGGAACGGGTCGGACGGGATGCGGTGCTCGCGCAGGAACCGGTCCACGCGGGCCTCCTGGCGGCGCTTCAGCCAGGCGACGACCTGCACGCGCAGCAACTCGTAGAGCAGGATGGCGAGCGCCACGACGCCGAGCCATTGCCACACCGCGGGGGTCGATGCCACCACGCGAGCACCCCGCGCCGGCGACTTGTGCGTTTCCCTCCAACTTGGTCGGGCGGAACGGGGGGTGGCGCGACCGTTTCCTTTATCCCCGAACGCCCCGGTCCCAGCTTCGACCGTCATGACCCGCGTCATCACGTCCAAGTGCATTGGCACCAAGGACACCAGCTGCGTCGACGTCTGCCCCGTGGACTGCATCCACCCGAAGAAGGACGACCCTAAGTTCGCGGGCCAGACGCACTTGTTCATCAACCCGGACGAGTGCATCGACTGCGGCGCCTGCGAGTCCGCCTGCCCGGTCAACGCCATCTTCCCGGACGACGAGGTCCCCGAGGGCGAGAAGAAGTACACGCAGATCAACGCCGATTACTTCAAGTGACGGCGCAGGCGCGCCCGCGCCGCGAATCGCACCGTCGTCCTGCCCGACGGAGCGCCAGCGAAGGACAGCATGCGCGAAGCAGCCACACCCCAGTTCCCCCTTCGGTTGCTCCCAGGAGAACTCGCGGTCTGCCGCCTTCAAGCCGCAGCCCCCACACCCGCGTGGGCGGACGGGGCACCGTTCTCGTGCGTCATGCGCACCCTCGACGAGCTGTCCATCGTGTGCGCTGCCGGCAACGTGCCCGCCGGCGTGCAGCACGAAGCAGGATGGCGGGCATTCCAACTCATTGGCCCCGTGCCCTTCACGACGACGGGCGTGGTGAGTGGCCTGACGGCGCCGCTGGCCGCAGCCGGCGTCGGCGTCTTCATCCTGTCCACGTTCGACACCGACTACCTGCTGGTCAAGGCCTCAAACCTCGGCAAGGCCCAGGCGGCTTTGGCCGCGGCCGGCTTCGAGCTGCGCTAACCCTTCGGCAATCCTCATCAAGGCCCCCTCTCGTCGTTGCGGCATGAAGCTCTCATGGTTGGCCTCCAGCCTCGCCGTGGCCCTGCTGTTGTCCGGCTGCGCCGCCGACGAGACTGACGACGGTCTGCCCCAGGGAGGCGACGGCCCGTCTCAAGTCGACCTCGACCTCGCCGCCTGTGGCCTCGGCAACGCCACGGCCTGCGCCGCCATCGCGCCGCACGTGGATGCCCGCACCCTCCTCGACAACCTCCAACAATTCAGCTCCGCCCACCCCTACCGGTCCACCGGCAGCCCCACGATGGCGGCCGCCCGTGACGACTTGGCTGCCCGCCTGGCATCCGCCGGACTCGACGTCGTTCGGCAGGACTTCGCCGGCGGCGGCCAGAACATCCTGGGATTCAAGTGGGGGCTTGACCGCGAGCACTGGATCGTCATCGGCGCCCACTACGATGTCACCGAAGGCGCCGTGTACGGAACCTACGACGACGGGTCTGGAACGGCCTTCGTCTTCGAGTTGGCCAGCGCCTTCCAAGCCATCAACACGACGCGCACCATCGTCTTCGCCGAGTTCGACCAAGAGGAGATGGGCCTCGTCGGGTCCCAGGCCTTCATCGAGGCCGTCGTCGACGGGACCTTCGTCCATGCCGGGACGTTGGACGGCATGATTGACATCGACATGTTCGGCATCACGTACCCGCACCCGGCGCACGCCATCGTGTGGGAGAACTCGCCGACCTTGACGCAGCGCATCCTTGACATCGCGCAGGCAACCGGCGTCCCGCAAGAGGTCTTCGTGTTCCGCGCCTCGCCCGTGGGATCGTCGGACGGCGCCGCCTTCATCAGTGCCGGCATCGCCACGGCTTACTTCTTCAGCGACTGGGACGAGTACTACCTGCCCGCCGGCATCCAGTACCCGGCCGACCCCATCGCATACGCCGGCACCTACCCGTGGTGGCACAAGGCGGACACGTACGAGACCATGCTCGTCTCCGCCGGCGACGAGGCGACCTTGGTGGCCGGGTTCCAGACGGGCCTCGACATCGTCAGTCCGCTGCTTCTCTCCATGACGACGCCCGGCTTCGTCCCGGATCCGGAATAGGGCCAGCGTCTTGGCGCCGATCGATGGCGATTTCGGCGCGCGTTCCTTCTCGCTTTCAAACAACGATTCCTCCGCCGACGTCGGCGACTTCCAGCCTCGTGACTTGGCGAAGCGCGCGGCGAAGCCGCGCGACAGGGCGCCCCGCGCCGTCATCCCGGGCCATCCGGTTGGCGTCGTCGGAGTCGCAAGGAGGTTGACGACTGGGGCACTGAACGGGCGCCCTCAGTTTCTGGGCCGCGGGCCGACCGCAAGGGGCGGCTTGCCGGTTCAGCGCCGGCGGGCCAAGGCGACGGCCAGGGCCGCAAGCGCCAGCAGGGCACCGGTGGCCGGCGCCTCGTTCTCGGCGGGGCCCGCGTCCTGCGAGGTCACGTGCAGCGTGCGCACCTTGCTCGTGTTGATGAGCATCTGCTGGTAGTCAACGGTGGCGTCGCCGTCCCACGGCACGACGACGGACGCGCCCGCCGGGATGTCGGCCAGGGGTTCGCCGTCGAGCTTGACGCCCGTGGCGTTGTTCCAGCCGAGGTTCGTCAGTTGCAGGCCGTCGGTGGCCGGCGTGGCCTCAAGCCAGGCGCCCCACACCTTGACGTTCTTGACCACGAAGTCGAGGCCGGCGAGCTGGTCCTCGATGGCCACGGGGATGCCTTCGCCGTACACGGGGATGAATTGGTCCTCGTGCACCTCGAAGGTGTGGCCCGGGATGCCGAGCACCCCGTACGCCCAGTCGTCGGTGGCGCCGGCTGCGAGGTACAGTTCGGCGGCCATCATGGCGTCCACGCGGCCGTTCGTGGCGTTCTCGAAGGGCGCCTCGAGCTTGGAGAAGAACCAGTCGTCGGGGGACTTGTCATGCGTCCAGCCCCAAGGCCAGTAGAACTCGGCGACCCCCGTGTGCATGGTGACCCAGACGTCGGGGCGAATCTCGGCGCCGAACTCCATGTTGGCGCGCACCTCGGCCTCGGAGCCCGGGGAAGGGCCGCGGTAGTTCTGGTCGGTGACGGAGGCACCGGAGCCGGGGCCGCCGAACTGGAAGTCGTAGTTGCGGTTCACGTCAACTTGCGCCGAGTTCTTGCGGGTGTCGAGGAAGTTGCCGTCCACGTTGATGATGGGCACGGCGTAGACTTCGGTTTCCTTCAGGAACTGGACGACGGCCTGGTCGCCGGCGTCGGCCTTGTTGAGCAGGTCCTCGAGGTAGTACATGGCCAGTTCGACGCCGAGGAACTCGTTGCCGTGGTGGCCGCCATCGAGGTACACGCGAAGCTTTTGGCCCGTTGCCAGCGCGGCGCCGTCGAATGGAACGCTCTCGTCCGTGACGAGGATGCCCTCGAGCGGGAAGCCTGAGCTGGTGGCGCCGATGGTGTAGCGGCTGACGAAGTCGGGGTACGCGGCTTCCCAAGCGGCGAAGTCGTTCTGAACGTCGGGCAGGCGGTGGACCATGGCGTCCAAGCCGAGCGGGTCCGCCAGGGTGGCGAAGGCCTGCAAGCCATGGTTCGAGCCGGGGTGGTCGGCCGCGGCGGCGGGGGCCAGAACGACGACGGTCAGGGCGGCGGCCAAGAGGAGGCGCGGCAGCATTGCGTTGCGACCAGGCCTCCAGCGGATGAGCGTTGCCGTTGCGGCGGGTGCGCCCGAGGCTGGATGCAACGTCCAGCCGGAACGCCTTTGACGGGCCACCGGGGTCGGCCGCCCCAATGGGCGTGGTCCAGCTCAAGACGAACCTGCGGCTTTTCGAGGCCATCACAATCATCATTGGTTCGATGATTGGCTCGGGGATTCTGCGGCTGCCGGGCAACATGGCCGAGACGCTGCACTCGCCCAAGCTGATTCTCTTGGCCTGGCTCGTGGGAGCCGTCCTCACCGTCGTCGGGGCTTTGGTGTTCGCCGAGATGGCGGCCATGTACCCCAAGGCCGGTGGACAATACCATTTCCTCAAGGAAGGGCTCGGTCCGTTCTGGAGCTACCAGTTCGGTTGGGCGATGTTCTGGGTCATCATGCCGGGAATCGTGGCCGGCGTCGCGCTGGCCTTCGCCGATTTCCTCGGTGGCCTGCTGGGCGAGGGCGGACTTCCCGGCGAGCGCACGAACCTCTTCACCTTCAGCGTCGGCAGCTCATCGGGCTCCATCGACCTTCCCGCCTGGGGGAACGCCTACGTGGCCATCGCCGTGATCTTGTTCCTGGCCCTGCTGAATTACCTCTCCACGAAGTACGGCGGCGTCATCTCCAACTACACCGTGATTGGCAAATACGTCGGCCTCGCGGCCCTCGTGGGCTTCATCTTCGTCCTCGGCAACAGCCCCGGCGACGCCTACCAAGCCCTGGATGAGCCCCTCGTACTCGAGGACGGGGAGACGTACGGGCCGCAGTCAGGCATCACGCTCTTCCTGGCCTTCGGTGCTGCCATGGCTGCGACCTTGTTCGCCTTCGACGGCTGGCCGCAGGCAACGTACGTCGCCTCCGAAATCCAGAACCCGAAGCGCAACCTGCCGCGCGCATTGCTCTTCGGCCCGCTCATCACGGCCGTCATCTACATCGCGCTCACGGCGGCGTACTTCTACGTCATCCCCATCGACCAGGCCGTCGCCATCGGGCATGACGGCGAGGCCCGCATCGCCGTGGACGCCGCCCGCGCCGCCTGGGGCGAAGGGCTCGCGACGTTCATCAGCATCGTCGCCCTCGTCTCGGTCTTCGGTACCGTCAACGCCTACGTGCTCACCAGCCCGCGCATCTTCTACGCCATGGCCAAGGACGGCGCCTTGCTCAAGGGCATGGCCAAGCTCAGCGAGAAGCGCGCCACGCCCGCCTTCGCTCTCCTGATGTTCGCGCTGTGGTCCTGCATGCTCGTCATGTCGGGCGCGTACTTCCAGATCACCAAGATGGTCGTGTACGGCCTCTGGCTGCTCTACATCCCGACCGCCATTGCGCACATGCGTTTGCGCAAGGTTCGCCCCGACCTCGAGCGCCCGTTCAAGACGCCACTGTACCCGGTCCTGCCCATCGTCTTCCTGTTGGCCTCCGTGTTCGTGGTCTACATCTCCTGGTTCGACCCCGAGCACCCCGCCAGCCTCAACCGCGACTGGATCTACACCGCCGCGGCGTCGGCCATCATGCTCATCGGCATCCCGTTCTACTTCCTGCAGAAGCGCAACCCGGCGGCGCACGACGAAGTGACGGACACGGGCCACATTGCGTAGTCGTTCGCGCGCCGTCCCCCCGTTGGGGGGCCTTGGATTCAGCAGAACGAACAGGAACCAACCTGGCAAGCCGCGTGTGACGGGCATTGCCTAGTTCGGCATTGAGCCGATTCAGTTGGAGTTCTGAATCGGCTCAATTGCGCATGCGGACGCCGGCCGTGAATGAGTGCGGCCCGACTGCCTGGATTGGTTTCTGTTCAATCCAAGGCCCCCCCTACGGGGAGCTGAAGTTCAAAGCGCCCCGACGCCGACGCGCCGAACGTGCCACGCAAGCGCCGGCGCCGCCAGCAGCGTCGTGAGCACGATGACGAGCACCATGAGTGCGAAGCCGTGCGGTGCGAGGAGGCCCGCATCGAGGCCCACCTTGGCCACCACGAGGCCGACGGCTCCGCGTGCGTTCATGAGGATGCCCGCCCCCAGGCCCTGGTCGTGCGTCAGGCCGGCCATGCGGGCGCCGGCGTAGCAGCCCACGACTTTGCCCGTCGTCGCTGCGATGAGGACGACGAGGAGGGCCAGCAGGCCCGTGTCCGTGACGACGAGGCGCAGGTCTGCTTGGCCGACGGTGAGGATGAAGAACATCGGCAGCAGGAGGATGAAGGCGACACCACGGAAGCGTTCGGCAACGACGTCGCGCAGGCCGCGGTGCCGGCTGACGACGGCGCCGACCGCCAGGGGCCCGACGACGGCGTGCAGGCCGGCTTCGTGCGTCAGCAGCGCGGCCGCAAACGTCGCCACGACGACCGCCACGAAGAGGTGGGCGGGCTCCTGCGGCAGGAAGGGGCGCAGGCGTGCAGCCAATAGATGGTCGAGGACGAGAACGGCTGCGAGCAGGCCGAAGACGAGCGCGAGGTTGCCTCCGAGGCTCCCGGTGAGGCCTGGGTGGCCAGCGGCCGCGGCGAGGGCGAGGGCAATCCAGCCGGCGACGTCGTCGATGGTGGCAGCGGCCATCGTGACGGCGGCCGTAGGCCGGTCAAGAAGTTGCAAGTCGGCCAGGATGCGCGCCAACACGGGCAGCGCCGTGACGGTCATGATGGTGGCAACGAGCAGGATGCCGGGGCCAGTCGGTGCACGGTCGAAGAACCAGTCCGGCGCGAAGAGAGCGAGGAAGGCCCCGGCCGTCGCGGGAAGCACGAGGCCCCCCGATGCGACGCCGATGGCGGCCAAGCCGTTCTTGGGGTGCCATTCCATTTCGGCGCCCGCGACGAGCATGAAGAGGACGAGGCCAATCCAAGCCAAGCCATCGAGCAGCGGGGCGTTCGCGCCGCCGAGCAGGAAGTCATGGCCGCCGGGCCAAGCCCAGCCGAGCAGCGTCGGGCCGAGCACGACTCCCAAGAGGAGTTCACCCAGGACGGCCGGTTGCCGGGTCCAACGGGCCGCTTGACGGGCGAAGGCGGCCAGGGCGACGAGGATGGCAAGGGCGCCGAAGAAACGGACGAGGTCGGTGGCCACGATTGGGCGCGCAGGCGGCGGCGTGCGGTTGAGCCTTGCGACCGACTGCCAAACGGCAGTCGACAACGTTGGACTGCATCGGGGGTCGCTGCGCGACCCCCGGGAGAACCCGGTTCGGCGCCGGTGATTCGCCGGCCGGCGGCCAACCCAAGGTTGCCTAGGCGGCGTCACCTTCAAGCCCGGCACATCCGCTTGCCGCCGCATGTCCCACAAGTACAGCACCATGGCCGAGTTCTGGCCGTTCTATTTGCGCGAGCACTCCAAGAGGGGCACGCGGGCCCTCCACCTCGTCGGGACGGCGGTCGCCCTCACCTGCCTGCTCGCTGCAGTCATCCTGCTCAATCCCTGGTTCCTTCTCGTCGGGCTCGTGGCCGGCTATGCCTTCGCCTGGGTCGCCCACTTCTTCGTCGAGCACAACCGCCCGGCCACGTTCACGTATCCGTTCAAGTCGTTCGCGGGCGACTGGATCATGTTCGGCTACTTCGTGACCGGGCGCCTCGGCAAGGAGCTGGACAAGCTCGGCCTGCGCTGAATCCGCCGAGGGGCGGGCAGGCACAGATCGCACAGAGACCACAGAGCAAGACGCCCTCGGACCCGTCCCTTTATCCCGGGCGCGACCCTGGCACGATTCAAGCCCATGGCACTGGATCTCGCCAACACCGAGATTGCTTTCCGGTCCAAGAGCGATGCAGCGCTGCGCCGGGCAGATTGGCTCTTCCGGTCGTTCGCCCATCCCCGACTCGTCCAGACCGGCACGGGGCTCCTGCGGACGGCACTCGCCCTGCACCTGCCCGTCGAGTGGCTCGTCAAGCGGACGGTCTTCCGCCAGTTCGTTGGCGGCGAGACGATTTCCGAGTGCGCCCCCACCATCGAGGCACTCTGGCGGTTCCGCGTCGGGACCATCCTGGACGTGGCGGACGAAGGGCGGGAGGGCGAGGCTGAGTTCGATGCCACGACGGCCGAGGTCGGACGGACAATCGACCTCGCCGAGGGGAACCCGGCGATTCCGTTCTGCGTGTTCAAGGTGACCGGCCTGGCTCGTTTCGCCATCCTGGAGAAACTGGACGCGGGCGCGCCGCTGGACGAAGCCGAGCGCGCCGAGTGGGACCGCGCCAGGGCTCGGGTCGAGCGCCTTTGCGCTCGCGCCCACGCCAAGGGAGTGAGCATCCTCATCGACGCGGAGGAATCCTGGATCCAGGACACCATCGACGGCCTCGCGACCGAGATGATGGTGAAGTTCAACCAGGAGAAATCCGTCGTCTTCAACACCATTCAGCTCTACCGCCGCGGCCGCCTCGAGTTCCTGCGCGAGAGCCTTCGACGCGCGACGGAGGGCGGCTACTGGCTTGGACTCAAGCTCGTCCGGGGCGCGTACATGGAGAAGGAGCGCGCCCGCGCCGCGGCCCGGAGCGTCGAATCCTGCATCCTGGCGGACAAATCAGCGAGCGACGCGAGTTACGACGAGGCCTTGCAGTACGTGGTCCAGCACATCGACCGGATTGCGCTCGTGGCGGGCACCCACAACGAGGCATCCACGCTCCTGCTGACCGAGCTCATGGAGGCGCACGGTCTCCGTCGCGACGACTCGCGGGTGCACTTCTCGCAACTGCTCGGGATGAGCGACCACCTGTCCTACAACCTTGCCGCCGACGGATACAACGTATGCAAATACGTGCCTTACGGCCCGGTCCGCTCCGTCGTTCCTTACCTCACGCGCAGAGCCGAAGAAAACACCTCCATGAGCGGCCAGATCGGTCGAGAGCGCGCGCTCGTCATCGAGGAGCGCCGTCGCCGTCGCACCCGTGGGTAGGCGGAACGGTCAAAGCCCCGTCGTCCGCTTGTCTGTCGTGCCCGACATCGCCCTCGAGACGTTCGAGAAGGTCGACCTCAAGGATGCGCTCGTCCTCGTCGCCTTCCCCACGACGGGTTCCGCCTCATCCATCGCCGCGCACTACCTCCTGCGCCACCTCGACCTCCCCCTCATCGGCCACCTCATCACGCCGGAGATGGCAGGCATCATGGCCGTGCAGGACGGCCGCGCCACGTCGGCGCTGCGCATCTTCGGCGGCGAAACGAAGTGCCGCCTCGACAAGGGCTGCCCGCGCATCTACCTCGTCGTCACCGAACTCGCCTTGCCACCCATGGTCTCGTTGCGCGTCGCGGACGCCATCCTGCAGTGGGCCAAGGCCGGCGGCGCGCACCTCGTGTTGTCCCTGGAGGGAGTCGTGCGCGGCGAAGGCGACACCACGCCCGACGTCTTCTGCGCCTCCGCAAACGCCGAGGTGCTGAAGGAACTCAAGCGCACCGGAGTGCCCGCCATGGAGCGCGCCCTCATCGGCGGCGTGACGTCGCACATCGTCCTCATTGGCCCCGCCCGTGGCTTGCGCACGGGTGCTCTCCTCGTCGAGGCCAGCCGCGACCACCCGGATGGTCGCGCGGCGGCCGCCCTCATCGAGGCCTTGGCCCGCGTCATGCCCGACGTCCCCATCGACGCCAAGCCCCTGATGAAGGAGGCCCTCGAGCTGGATGACCAGATCAAGCGCACGCAGCAGGCGGCGCAGGCAACTGTCGCGGCGGGCGTGCCGAGCCAGTTCATCTGAGGCACGGTTGCCCTGTCTTGCTCTTCATTGCAACGGGGCTGAGTTGAATCCCTACGGGGTCCGCAACGCCTTTACAAGTGGCCGGGCCTAGTGATTTCCAGCCATGGTCCGAAGATGGGGCTTCCCTCTGGCCGTGGTCGTCGCCGCTGCCCTTGCAGGATGCAGCACGAGCCCCTCGCCTGCGCCCCCCGATTCAGCAGCATTTGCGCCTCCCCTGGCTTACCGCGTTGAATATGCGGCCACGACGCCGGCTTTTCCCGATGTTGGCGTCCAAGCAAGCCAAGTCGACATGCGGACGATCGGGGGGGAGGCGGGGTCGCTCACTCTCGTAAACCGCACATCGACCCAACCTGGCGTGGGGGATTGGTATCGATTGGTCGCTCCGCAATCGTTCGATTCATGCGGGAAGCCTCACTGGGAATTCGACCTTGACGAGGGCGTCGCGGTCGCATTGGCGGCGCCGTCCGCCGTCCCATGGCATCTCTTGCCCCAAAGCGAGGTCGCGCTGGACGGCACGCCAGTTGGGCTCCCTTCCGGGGGGAACGTGACGGCTCGCACGCTCGAGAGCGGCCGTTTGGAAGTCGTGGTTGCCCCAGATGCAGGAACGTCGTGGACGCTCCAATACCTGGTCGGTGATGCGTTGCCCGTGTCCTTCCACAAGAGCGACGAACCCGATTCTCGCGGTTGGCAGCGCACCTCGGTCAATGTCCCGGCGACGGAACTTCCCGCGCCACAATGCCTAACGCCTTTGCTCGACGCGACTTGGGGACGGGAAGGGCCGGCCAGCCCCCTTCCCTGGTACTTGCAGAGCGCCGGCCTTGTCCAGGAGGCTGCCGCCAATCCCGCGACGCCGGCCGCGGGACAATTCGTAGCCAGCAATCCCGAATGGTACATCCAGGATGCTCGGGGAATCGTCTCCGCCTCCCCAGCAAACGGCACATTGGCAAGAATAATCCTTCGCGTCATGGCGGAAGGCGTGACAGAAATGTTGCTCCTGTCGTGCTACACGAATCCGATGGTTCGCATCTGCGATTCTGCCGAGACCGCCCCAGTGTCCGACCCGCCAGCCTCCGCCATCGGCGGCAAACACGCTTGGCCTGGAAACGGATTCGCCCACATCGAGTCCAGTTTGGGTGGCTGCATCTCGGGCGGCTCATGGAATGGGACTCGGGACGCGATGGCTGCGACTTTGACGGGTTGCGCAACGGACCATGTTGCTCCGGGAGTTGCCGTTGACTTGGCGCGGGGGGAATACACTCACGTGGCACTGACGGACTTGCGCGCATTCCTGTTTGGTTGAGCCCCCCGCCGAGGCGGCGCCCCGCGCCGCTGTTCACTTCGTCGAGCGGGCCGTCGGAGTCGGCGTCGGAAGGAGGTTGATTGGCGTGGCGCACCGAACGGGCGCGAGCGGCGTCGGACCTTACGCCGTCTTCGGCGTCGGCGCCGGGGCGGGCGCGGGGGCTGGCGGGTTGCGCAGGATTTCGAGGCCCTCGGCGATCTTCTCCTTGACCGCCTTCACGGTGACCTCGAGTTTGGCCTTCTCGACGGCCGAGAGGTCGTACTCGACGACGCGCACCAGGCCTCCGCGACCGAGCACGGCCGGGACGCCGGTTGCGACTTCGCTGTGGCCGTACTCGCCGTCCAGGATGACGCCCGTCGGGATCTCCTCGTGCGTGTCCTCGATGATGGCCTTCACCATGCGGCCCGTGCAGGCGCCGGGGGCGTACGCGGTGGCGCCGACGCGCTCGATGATTTCCATGGCGCGGCCGCGCGTCTTCTTCTCCCAGCCTTCCCAGTCGCCGCCCTTGAGTTGCGGGCTGGAGAGCGTGGGGGAGACGAACATGGTCTCGCCGTGCTCGCCGAGGATGGTGGCGCGCACGTTGCGGTCGCCGGTGGCGTCGCGCACGATGTCCGTGAAGCGAGCGGAGTCGTGCAGGCTCGTCATGCCGATGCAGCGTTCGCGGGGGAAGCCGAGTTCCTTCCAGCAGACGTAGAGCAGGATGTCGACGGGGTTGCTGACGAGGAGGAAGACGCAGTTGGGGGCGTTCTTCTTGACTTCGGCGCACACCGACTTGAGGATCTTGATGTTGATGCCGAGGAGGTCGGCGCGCGTCATGCCGGGCTTGCGGGGCACGCCGGCGGAGACGACGACGAGGTCGGCACCCTTGAGCGAGGCGTAGTCGGTGGAGCCGGAGACCTTCGTGCGGCGGCCGAAGGCGACGGAGGCGGTGTTGAGGTCCATGGCGCGGCCGACGGCGGCGGCCTCCGCGATGTCCACGACGGCGATCTCGTCGATGCGGTCCGTGAGCATCAGCGTCGCGAAGATCGAGTTGGCGCCAATGGTTCCGGCGCCGACGAAGCCGACTTTGACCATGGCCGCCCGACAAAGAGGCCCTTGAAAAGGCCGCCGCGCCCCGCGCCCCGTCCGCTAGGCAGCACCGGGGGCGGCGTCGAGCTGGCGGACCCGGCGCAGGAGCAACGACATCACCACGACGACCATGAGGACGGCTGCCACGAAGCCGACCCAGGTTGCCGTCAGCACGAGCAGGTTGTACAGCGCATGCAGGGCGGCGGCCACGAGGTAGAATGGCACCAAGTCGGGCCAGGCGCCATGGCGTAGCCGCATGCGGGCGTACCCGTATCCAAGCAGGGCGCTCGAGCCCGCGTGCAGCAGGAGGGTCGAAAAGTTGCGCGTGACCACCACGGCGAGCGCACTGCCCAGGGAGGCGTCGGACAATTCAAGCAAGCCGTACAGGAACGTCTCGGTCGCCGCGAAGCCGAGGCCGACGGCGACGCCGTACACGAGGCCGTCCTCGAGTTCGTCGACGTGGCGCCGCACGAAGCCGAATCCCAGGGCTTTGGCCAACTCCTCGACCAAGGGCGCCACGACGATGGCTGCAAGGGCAAGGGAGCCCCGCGTCACGGTTCCGTCGAGCACGAGTCCAATGGTGATGGCAACGGCGATGCCGAGCGTGCCGCCGTGCGCGAAGATGCCCAACACGGCACGCATCGGCTCGCGGCCGTGCTTCTCATGGTTGCGGGCCCACACCAGGAACGCCAGCGGCGGCACGAACGAAACGGCAGCGAGCGTGCCCCAGATGGCGGCCGGGTCCATTGCAGGCTCCCAGCGGGCAGACGGCTAAAGGCCCTGCTGCCGGACGGCGAAGGCTCATGGCCCTGGTCCCCTTGGCTGCCTCGTGCGGCGCTACGTCCTGGACACCTCCCTCCTCTTGGGGGGCCAGGAGCCGCCACGCGACGGCGACTGGTGGACCACGCCGCAGGCCGCAGCCGAGATCAAGCCGGGCGGACGCGACGCCCGGCGCTACGACAACTGGCTCGCCGTTGGGCTGCAGGTGCGCGAGGCCCCCGTCGACTCGACGGAACGCGTCGAGGCAGCCGCGTTCCAGGCGGGGACCCTGTCGCGCCTGAGCGCCGCCGACCTGTCGCTGCTGGCCCTCGCCCTCGATGGCAAGGCCACGTTGGTCACCGACGACCACACCATGCTGGACGTCGCCGTGCGGCTCGGCGTCCCCACGCGCACGGTGAACACGACGGGCATCGCGGCGACGCTCGACTTCAAACCCCGCTGCACGGGCTGCGGGCGCTGGTTCGAGGCCATGCCCAAGGGAAACGAATGCACGGTGTGCGGCTCCCCCGTCAAGGACAAGCCGACTCGGCCGCGCCCGGCCCATGCGGGCGGCGGGCAACCCAAGGCGTGACTCGACAAGCTCAGCGAGAACGAGGCAGGCCCAAGGCATCCCGCGTCAGGATGGCGCGCGCAGCCAAAGCACGCGCACCCAGTAGCCCAACGCAAGGCCGCCGACGTGGTACGCTGCGATGAACGGCCCCGTCGACCACGCGGCCATGGCCGTCTCGAACAGCACCACGAGGGCTCCCGTCAAGGCGGCCGCCTTCCAGGGCGCAAGCGTCAGGGCTGCCCCCGCCATGGAGTACGCCATGACGCTGAAGCCGACGAGCGGGTAGTCCAGGGCCCGCACGGCGTAGGGGACGTCGGCATGCGCGAGAGGGAGCACGAGGGCGAGGTGCAGGGAGAAGACGACGAACGGCCCGATCCAATACGCATTGCCCAACGTCGCAAGCGGCCCCATCTGGCGCGTGGCGAAGGGAAAGGCCACGACGAACACGGCCAAGTTGAATGCGAGGTGGCCCCACGACTTGTGGAACAGACCAGCCCAGGCGTGGTGCCACCACAACGACAGCGTCGTGGCAGGCGTCACCGCGAGACGGCTTCGCATCGGCTCGGCCAACGTGCCGGTGCCGCCCGTGGCCCAGACGTGCAGGGCAAGCAAACCCAGGGCGACGATGGCCATGGTTGCAAGCATGCCACCCGGACTCGGCCCGGCCATGCGTTGGCAACGGTGCCAGACGGTAAGGGCTTGGGTCGGCCCGTCGAAAAAGTCCCGTCGTTGCAAGGACAACACAAGGGGGTTTTGGGGCCCTCGGGAAAAGTGCGCGGTACGGGATTTGAACCCATGCTTGCACCTTGGCAAGGTGCAGTCCTACCACTAGACTAACCGCGCGTTGTGGCCGCCGACTGACGGACCGTATATGAGTCAAACGGTCAAGCGAGGGCGCTGTATCCGTCGGGGACGGCCGTCTCGCCGAAGAACAGCGTGACCTTGAGGGTGTAGGCCTGGTCGGCGGAGGGGCCGTCCGGGGAGGCAGAGACTTGCCAGCCGTCGCCGGTCTCCGGCGCTGCCCGCGTGTACGTGACGAGCAGGGCAGGAGTGCCGGCACCGCCGCCGTCGACGGTCGCGCCACAGACGGGGGTCCCTTGGATGTCGCCATCGGCCGGGGCGTGGATGCACAAATCGAAGGAGAGCGCGGGCGAGTCCCATGCCAACTCGACGAACATCAGGGACGCGTTCTGGGGGACGCTGAAGTCCGCTCCGCCGCCGCCGAGGTAGAAGCTTCCAGCCATGTCGCTGCCGACGCCGGCCGTGACGGAGCCGCTGCCGTCGATCACGGTGGGTTCGGCGCCGACGGGCGGGTTCGTTGGGTCGTCGGTCGTTGCGTCGTCGTCGCTGCCGCCGCCATCCGACAGGCAGCCGGGAACGGCAAGCACGGCGAACGCAATCATCCAGGGCAGCAAGGCGCGCATGGGAGACCCGCCCGCCTCCAGGGTCTTAGGCCTTGTGTGTGCGGCGTTGAATTGTCCGCAAGGGCCAAGCCGGGGCCGGGGCTGCGGCGCTCGCCGCGATGATGAATGAATCCTTGCTGACAGTCATTGATGAGATGACGGGCGGGCTGAGCGGCGACTGCCAAACGGCAGTCGACAACGTTGGACTGCATCGGGCCGCCGCGCCGCGGCGGCCCGGGACAGGCCTACCCGCGCCGGCGCTGCCGCCACATTGAAGCCGGCGCCCAGGCTGGCGCGGCGGTGAAGCTCCCGGCCAAGCTCGTCGGCCTCGCCATCGGGCCCGACGGGCGCCCAATCGGCCTCGACTTGCCGTCGCTCGACGCCCGCGGCGCCGCCGACGCGTGGCGCGCCCAGCTTGGCCCCGGGCCGTTCTACGTCCGCTTCGAGGACCGCGGCGCCGAGCCGTCGCTCGACCGCGTGCAGCGCCTCGCCCGCCTCGGCGAGGTGTGGCTCGACTGCGCCATCGACGGCATCGACGGCGCCCTCGACCTGCTGATTGCCGGGGCGTCCCGCCTTGTCCTTTGGGGTGAGGACGGCGACCTGCTCGAAGCGGTCGGCGACTCCGCCGTCGTCGGCTGGGACGGAGCCGGCCCCTTGCAGGCCGCCATCGACGCCGCCAAGCCGCACGAAGTCCCCATCCTTGCGCTGGCCCAGAGTCCCGACACCAGCGACCCTGGCCTGTACCAGGCGCCGTCGCGCCCCTGGCGCGGTGCCTTCGACGTGCTGCACGTCGGACCGCTCGGCGACGATGGCGACGGCAAGGACGACGGCGACGACGGAGACGATGGGGACGACGAATGAGCGGCGAGGTCGAGGTCGCCCTGGCCTTCATCGCGCGGCGCGAGGCCCGCGCCGCCATGACGGCCGCACGCTGGGCACATGTATTGTGCTTCGAACTCGGCTGGATGAACCCCGGCCAGGCGCGCGCCTTCGTGCAACGCGCCATCGCCTCCGGGCTCCTTGCACCCGACGGCGACCTCATGCGTTTCGTGCTCGATCCCGCCGGAGTCCAGGTGCCGCGCGGGTTCAAGCCCGACCCGCTCGCGATTGTCGCAGCATCTGCAAGCGCTCCCGCCCCTGAGCCGGATCTCTTTCTTGGTTGGGTCGCGCGCCTGGCTGCCCACCATGCCGTGCCGCGTGAACACATCCTCGGGCGCGTGGCCGCCGTGCAGGAGCGCATGGGTGGAATGTTGACCGCCGAGGCCGCGGCCCTGTGGTTGGCGCGTGACGCCGGCATGGACGTTGCCGAGGCGGCCCGCGCCGCCGCGCAGGCGCTCAAGCCAGGCCGAGCCGCAGCGCAAGCACCGGCACCAGCAGGCACGCCGTGAGGTGCAGGCGCGCGACGCCGAGGCGCGGCGGCAACGCCCCAACGAGCGCCGCCACGCCGTAGAGCAACAGCCCCGTCCAGCCGGAGAGGATGGCGACGAGCAGCGTGACGAAGGCAAGGGCGGCCGCGCTGGCTTGGCGCCCGACGCGCGGCAGCAGGCTGGCGGCTGCGCGGTCGAACGAGCACGCGGCCGCAGCGCCCAAGCCGGCTCCGAGAAGGCATGCCGCGAGAACGGGGACGACGGGTGCCGGTGCGGCGCCGGCCGACCACGCTGGAGCCGGCCACAGGGTGGCGACGGCGACGGCGAGGCCGGTGCGCGGACGCAACGCGACCCAGAGCAGGCCGAAGGAGAAGACCAGGTGCGCTCCCCCGATGGCGGCTTGCGCGCACAGGAACGCGCGACCATTGCGGTCCTCGCTCCACCGCGTGGCTGCAAGGGACACCGAGGAGGTCAGGCCAGGAAGCAGGCAGGTGACGGCGGCCGCGGCGATGCCGCCCGCGACGGCGGGGCGATGCAGGCGCAATCCGGGGCGCGCGGGTTGCTGCTCGGGAACCGGCCGCGACGCGCGCAGGGATTCGATGAGGGCTGGGGCACCGAAGAGGCCGGACAGCAAGGGCAACAGGGCCGTGGCGGCGACGCCGGGCGCGAGGGCTTGGACGGAGAGTTGTGACGACAGCAAGCCGAGGCCGCCAGCCAACGCAAGGACGAGGAGCACCGCCAGCACTTGGCGCAGGCCGCGGGGGACCTCGCGAAGCACGAGCAGGAGAAGGAGTCCGCCGAGAATCCACGCAAGGTGGGACTCGATCCACGGCAGGATGTCGCCGGGGGGAGCGATGAGCCACTTGTGCGGCAGCAGCAGAACGCAGGCCACCAGCAGCCCCGCCAGGGTGCCGCGGACGCCGAGGCGAACCGCGTCAGGGCCCCGGCCCCGCAACGTGAGCCGGTGCGCCGGCAGGACGCCGAGGCCGCTCTCCTCGCCGGGGACGCCGAGGTACGTCGCGGGCAGGAGCGACGTGAAGAGGTGGGCGCTGGCCGCCGCAGCGACGCCCACGGCGGTGCCCGGTGACGCGGGCGCGGCGGCGAGGGCGACGGCGCACAGCGTGTTGACGTGCACGCCGGGCATGAGGCCGGTCATGGCGCCGGCTCCCGCGCCGAGGACGGCCAGGGTCACGACGTCCATGGCGTGACCCGGTCGAGGCGGTGGCAGGCGCACGCCGGGTCGTACACGAGCATCACTGTCGCGTTGACGACGCCGTCGCGCGGCCAATCGCCGGAGCCAAGGGCCACGCTGTGCCCGTCCGCCTTCAGGCGCCCGCGGTCAGCGACGCCTGTGACGTTGACGGCCTGGTCGTGCCACGTCGCGGGGTCCTCCGCGAGGGCGGCAAGGGAGACAGGCAGGCCGGCATCCCAGGCCGCCGGGCGCACGCGCTCGGCGAACAGCGTCAGGCTCCCACCCAAGCGGCCCAGGCGTCCGCGTGCCTCCACGAGAGTTCCCTCCGGCGGTGCCTCGCCTTCCAGCCGCGCGCCGACGGCGTTGCCGTCGAGGACGAGGTCGAAGCGCGCGACGCCGTCCGTGACGCGCAAGTCGCGCACGACGCCGCGCAGCCACACCTCGCGGCCCTCGTTCGCCAAGGCCTCGGCAGGCGACCGCGTCGGCACCGGCGTGGCCTCGACGACGTAGGCAAGCAGGGCCAGGCCGCCGAGGCCGAGAGCAGCGAGACGGCGCGTCATGACCCTGCATGGGGCCGGGGGACGTTGGTTCGCTGGACAGGCCAACGCGTGCGCGACGGCTCGTCAGGGCAGTCGCAGCAACACGCTCGGGATGGCCTCGGCCACGTCCAGGGCCGACGCGCCGTACGACCGCATCGAGGCCGCCACTTCGCCGGCGGTCTTCAGGAGGTAGCTCGCGGCGCAGGCGGCCTCGAAGGGGGGTGCCCCCTTGGCCAGGAGGGCCCCGGTGATGCCGGCCAGGACATCGCCCGTCCCGCCGACGGTGAGGGTGGGGTGGCCGCGGCGGCATTCGCGGGTGCGCGTCCCGTCGCTGACGACGTCGACAGAGGACTTGCGTAGGACCGTGACGCCGTGCTTGCGTGCGTACGCGTGCACGTTGGCGGGCGTGGCGGGGGCTCCTGCGAGGTCGAGGAACTCGCGGGCGTGGGGAGTGAGAACCATGCGGTGGCCGTGGCGCGCAAGGAGGTCGTCGTCGAGGGCGTCGAGCGCGTCGGCGTCGACGACGATGGGAAGGCCACGACGGGCTGCGGCGGCAAGGGCTGCGGCGGCAAACGTGCGTGTGTTGGCGCGCGTGCCCAGGCCGGGCCCGATCAGGACGGTCGTGCAGAGGTCCATGAGATCCTCCAATCCCTTGGTTGAGATGGGGGTGAAGTGGTCGCCGGGCTCCGTGCCATGCACGATGGGGAGCGGGCTCCATGCGCGCATCGCCTTGGCTGCAGCCTCGGGCGTGGCGATGTGGACGAGGTCCGCGCCGGTGCGCAGGGCCCCCATGGCGCAGTAGTGTGGTGCCCCGACGAGCGGGACGTTGCCACCAATGACGAGGACGATTCCGTTGTCGCCTTTGTGCGAATCCCAGGCGGGTCGCCGGTAGGCCAAATCGAGGTCGCCGATGCCGATGTCGTGGTCGGCGGCGCGCGGGATGCCGATGGTTGCGACCTGGATGCGCCCAGAATTCGCGGCAGTCATGCCGTGCTTGCGTGCGTGGAACGTGACGGTCTCGTGCGGCGAGAAGGCGGTCGGCGAGCCGAGGCCGCTGGGCACGTCGCAGGCAATCAGGCGCGCATGTCGCCGCTGCGCGTTGGCCCAGCGAATCATGGCGGCGTAGGGCGGGCGGGGTGCGCCCGACAGGCCGGAGCCGAGCAGGCAGTCCACGATGACGCGTGCCTTGCCCCACGTCGCCCTTGGTCGGCCCGTCCAGCGCTCGACGCTGCCCTTGGCAAGTCGACGGAAGTGAACGCGTGCCGCCGGGGTCGCGATGCGCGCGGCGGGCTCGGCGAGGACGACGAGGACGTCCAAGCCCTGCTGCTGGAGGTCGGCGGCGGCTGCGAAGCCGTCGCCGCCGTTGTTGCCTTTGCCGCACAGGAACACGGCTCGGGCGCCCTTGGGCAGCCGGCGGCGGACGACCTTGGCCAGGGCCTTGCCGGCGTTGCCCATGAGGCGCTCGACAGAGATGCCGAGTTCCTCGGCGTTGAGGTCCAGGCGGCGGGCCTCGGCCGGCGTCAGGGTCGGCATGGCAAGGCGGTAGGGTTCAAACCGGACTTCAGCCTGGCGACGCCCATGATTCCCGGGATGGGCGCCGGCATGGACCCCCGCCAGATGTCCATGATGATGAAGAAGCTCGGCATCGATGTCCGTGACATCGAGGCCGTGCAATCCGTCACGGTGCGCACCGCGACGAAGGACTACGTCTTCGACAAGGCCTCCGTGTCCGTCATGAAGGCGCAAGGCGTCGAGACCTGGCAGGTGTCCGGCAAGCCCCGCGTCGTCGAACGCGGCACCGCGGCCCCCGCGATGCCTGGCGACTCACCCCAGGCCCCGGTGGCTCCCACGGCCGCGGCCGAACCACTTGTCATCCCAGACGAGGACGTTGCGTTGGTTGCCAAGGAGACCGGCCGCTCGCCCGCCGAGGCACGCAAGGCCCTCGAGGCCACCAACGGCGACCTCGCCGAGGCAATCGTCAAGTTGACTTCGTAGGGACTGGGTCCTTGCGCAGGCGGCCCCATGGGCCACGGATTTGCGCGGATTACCACGGAGCATGGTCTGTGCCAATCCGTGCCAATCCGTGGCTGGGTCGGGCCGCAAGCGCTTAGCGCCGCCCCCGTGTCGGCAGGGCCATGGAGGATCGAGGGCTCCTGCTGTTCGAGTACGACCCGCCGCGGGCGCACCCCATCCTCTACGCCGGGCTCCTCGTCTTCGGCTTCGTCTTCCTCACGGGCAGCGTCGAGAACCTGTTGCGCGACAATCGTCCCGAACTGTTCGCGGTTTACGCGCTGCCCGTCATCGCGACGGCGCTCATCCTGGTGGCCTTGCTGCCGTCTTCCGTGCGCATCCACGCCCACGGCATCGCCCCCGCCCGCCCCCTCGCGCTGCGCTGGTGGCGCCCCTTCCTCGCCTGGTCCGATGTCGCCGCCTGCTACCCATCCTCCTACGACGTCACCGGCGCCTTCGTGTCCCCCTTCGCGTCCTCGGACGGCAAGGTCACACAGACCGGCATCGGCCTGGAACTGCGCGACGGCCACGTCGAGACCGTGCAATTCACGCCCAGCCGGTTCAGCCTGACCAGCCGACGCAGCCGCGGCTTCCGCGAAGCTTGGCCAGTCGTCGAAGGCGTCTTCGCTGGGCTGGGCCGCCCCCTGGTCCCCGCGGCACCCACGTACACGCAATCCGAGCGCGCTGCAATGCTTGCCGAGGCCCGCAAACCCTTCCTGCCGTTCTTCGCCATCGTCTTCCTCTTCGCTTCGGCGGCCCCCGTCGTCTGGGCGTTGCTCTACTTCGGCGTCCCCGTCCGCATCGCCCTTCCCCTCGGCTTGCTTGCGCCTCTGGGGACGAGTGTGCGCAGTTGGACTGCCAGCCGGCGCCGCAACCGCATCCTCGATGCGTTGAGCAAGGCGGCCGAGTTCGAGCGCGAACGCGCAAGCCGCGAATCGCGCGAAGGGCGCGAAAACGGACACGCATCGGCGGCTTTCGCGCAATTCGCGGCTCGGCCGGGGGGTCAGGCATGAGCAAGATCTCCATGCCGCGCCCGCGCTACATCGCCTTCCGCATCGCGGCCGCTGCGCCCCTGCCCCGCCGTGCCGTCGGCAATGCGTTGCGTGCTGCCAGCACGGGCTGGCCCGAGGACAAGGCGCCGAAACTCACACGCTACGAGTGGCCGCACGGCATCGTGCGCGTCGAGCACACCGAGCAGGCCGCCGCGCGCAAGTTGCTTGCAGCCCTCACGGCAATGGACGGGGCGGCCGTCAAAGTCGAGACGCTGTCCGCCTCGGGGACGCTCAAGGCATTGACGGAGCGCATCGGCGTGCTCACCAAGCGCACCGACTGATGTCACCCCCATCCGCTGATGGCGCCGACGGCGCCGATGAGCCCGAACACCGCATCGGCGGGTTCGGCGTCATCGGCGGTTCGGTCCCGCCACGGACGAACCATCCACCGATGCGCACCGATGTTGCTCCGCATCGGTGACCTCGGTGTCATCGGTGGATGGGCGGCGCGGCGGTCACGCGCGCTTGGCCGTGGCTGCGCGCCGTTGCGCCTTCGCCTCGCTCTTGCGTTCCTGGAAGAACACCAGCACGCTGGACGCAAAGACCGTGAGCAGGATGGCGAGGAACGCCAGGTTCGTGAACACCGGTTGCCACGGCGACAATTCGTCGTGGTACGGCGTGCCCGGCACGTAGGCGCTTGCAACGAATGGCAATGTCACCAGGACGGCCGTGTCGAGGCCGCGTCCGAACACGGGGTACAGGGCGCGCCGAGAAGGGCGCCCGATGGCGGCGAGGCGCACGGGCACCCAGCGGGCCAGGATGACGGTGCCGACGATGCCGAAGCTGGCGATGACGAAGAGGGCGGCGCCGCTCAAGCTTCCGAGGCCGGCCACCGGGATGCCCGGCCACGCCGCGGCACCGGCCGTGACGCTGGCGCCGAGGAACAGGAAGTACAGGGTGCGCACGAAGAACGTGATCTCGTCGTGGAACGCCTGCACCTTCTCGTGCTCCTGGTCCACTTGGCGCAGGTGCCCGAAGCGGCGCAGGATCCACGTGCGGTTGCCCACGAGCAGGCCGAAGAGCAGGATGCTCAAGGCACCCGAGCCTCCCAGCACCTCCGCTGCGCCGTACACGACGAGCGTCATCGCGAACGTGAGCATGTAGGAGTGCGGGTGGCCGGCGAGTCCGCGCAGGGCGTAGATCCACGCCAGGCCGCCCGCGATGCCGATGGCGAACGAGACGGACACGAGGGCCGCGAAGCCGGGGACGCCGCCGCCGAGGTCGGAGCCCCCGCCGGCGGCCTCGATGAGGGCGACGATGAGCGGGATGGACGCCAAGTCGTACAGGGCCATCTCGACGGTGTACATGGTGCGCAGGTCCGGGTCGATGCGCAGGTGCGGCAGGATGCCGGCGGAGACGGTTTGGTCGACGTTGGATAGTGCGACGCCAAGCATGCCGGCCAGCAGAATGGGCATGCCGAAGACGAGGTGCGCGACCACCATGACGCCGAGGACGGTGAAGAGGAAGATGGGCAGCGTGTGCACCGCGGCGGGCCCGATGCTGCGCTTGACCGACTTGAAGTCGAGTTGCATGCCCGAATCGAAGAGGAGCACGACGAGGGCGAGGCCCACGATGAAGGGTGCCGCCGATTGCAGGCCTTCGATGTCGAGGGTCCGTGCGAGGCCTTGGGAACCGGTGCCGCGCTCGACGAGCCAGCGGTTGACGGGGCCGATGAGCAGGCCGAGTCCGAGCAGGATGGGGATGTCGGGGAAGCGTGTGCGCTCGAAGAAGCGGCCGGCGAGGAAGCCGGCGAACGTCAAGGCGGCGATGCCGACGAAGATGGGCGCCGCGGAAGCCATCACTTCGGTCGACGCGCCGGGCGGGATATAGCCTCGGCGGGAGCAGCGGGCGGCGCATTCGTGCGTTCACCCAAGAAGACCAGGAGGCCGGAGCCAAGGACCGAGACGAGGATGACCAGGAAGGCCAGGTTGACGAACACGGGTTGCCACGGCGCGAAGGCCGCATGGAACGCCGTGCCGTCGCGGAACTCCTTCCACACAAAGGGGAATGTGGCGAGGACGGCCGTTCCGAGGCCGTGGCCGAAGACCGGGATGAGGCCGCGCAGGTCCCGGTGTTTCCTTCTGCCCACGAGTGGGATGACGACGGCGCGGGCCAAAGGCAGGGCGATGAGGACCAGGGCCGCGCCCAAGCCGAACAAGGCGGCACGGTGCTCGAGGACCTGCAGCGGCCAGAGCCGGGACGACACGGGCCACTGGTCGTGCAGGCCGACGACGAAGGAGGCACCCAGGAAGAGGAAGAACATCGTGCGCACGAGGAACGTGACCTCCTCGTGGAAGGCCTGCACTTTCGTTTCCTCTCCCTCCAAACGCGCCTCGGCGGCTGGCAGGCGGGTGAGGCTCGTTCGGTTGCCGATGAACAGGCCGAACAAGAGGACACTAACGGCGCCGGCCCCGCCCAGGATCTCGGTGATTGCGTACAGGGACAGCAGCGCCGCCATCGTCAGCATGTACGAGTGGGGGTGGCCGTGCAGGCGGCGCAAGGCCAGGACCCACACGAGGCCGAGGCCGGCTCCGAGCAGGACGCTGATGGACGTGATGCGCACGAAGCCGCGCAGGCCTTCACCCCAGGCGGACGCCCCCGACGAGTCCCCGCCAGCGAAGAGGAAGATGGTGACGAGGATGGGGACGCTGATGATGTCGTAGATCGCCATCTCCACGAGCCCAACGGCGCGGGCGTTGGGGTCGATGTTCATGCGGCGCAGCAGGGCGCTCGAAACCGTTTGGCCGACGTTGCTCAACGCCACACCCAGGGCAAGGGCGACGAGGGGGGGCATGCCGTACACCCAGCGGCCAACGGAGGCGACGGCAGCGACGCTTAGGATGAAGACTGGAAGCGCGATGCGCAGGGCGGGGCCGAGGCTGCGGCGCACCAGGCGCAGTTCCAGAGACATTCCGGCCTCGAACAGGATGACCACGAGGGCGATGCCGGACACCAGGGGGGCCACGTCGCGCAGCGTGCTTGGGTCGAGGGCCTCGGCCACCGCGGCCGACCCGCTTCCGTACTCGACGAGGACGCGATTGACGGGACCCACCAAGAGGCCGACGAGCAGCAGCATGGCCACGTCCGGGAAGCGTGTCCGCGTTGTGAGGCGGCCCGCCGCGTAGCCGAGGGCAATGACCACCGCCACGACCAGGAACACGCTCGGCGTCGGCGCCATCAACGAGTGAGCCCCGCGGACGTTAATAGGAACGACGGACGGCCTTGCCAGTGCCCGCCGGGTGGCGCCAGGGTGCGAGGGGGGAGGGGGGAACGGCAAGGCTGATTGTGCCAGACGGCTGCCGGTGGTCCATGCGCGTCCTGCCCGTTGCCCTTGTGGGCCTTCTCGCCCTTGCCTTGGTGCCTGCGGCGCAGGCGCAGGCGCACGAGCACGGCACCGGCCCCGTTCGCCTCGAGACGCACCTGGCCGACCCCACGGTGACGTACGTCGGTTCGATGAACGGGTTCACGGCCCTGGCACTTGGTGACGACGAGGTCCCCGACTTCCACCAGGACCTGCCGATGCGCATCACCCTCGACGGCTCCATCGTCTTCGAGAGCAACGCGGACTCGGGGCACGACTACGACGGCGTGCAGACCGTCTGGGTCGTCTTCGGGCGGCCCGGTGCCTTCAAGGTCGAGGTCCTCGGCGAGGAGGGAACGGCAGCAGCGACGCTCGAAGGGACGGTCGGCTCCTTGCCCGAGGGAGTCTTTGGCTATTCTTGGAGTGGCGGCATCGGCTTCCCATTCGGCGGCGGCGAGGTCGAGGTCGAGGACGAGGGGGCCTTCGATGCGTGGGCCGATGTCCGCAGCGGGGCGCGCCTGGTGTCCACGGCCACCCTGCACACGGACGATGGCACGCTGGGCTGGGCGTACATCCCCCCAGGCCTCTCCGTCCCGCAACCAGCCCCCCTCTTGTTCGCGGCGCGCCCGGAAGCCAACGAGACCCGGCCGGCCCTGGTGGTGGCGTCGTTCGCCGCCTTCCCTACCGTCGGTTCCGGCGGCCCCGATGCCGCCGCCCTTGCCCTCTATGCGCAGGGTGCGGCGCTCATGCCCACGGACAGCAATGCGGTCGTCGACGTCACGGGGGCCGGTCTGCGTCTGGTTGGCACCTACGATCCGTGGACCCGCGTCGGAACCGAAACGATGCAGAACTTGGCGATCCTCGGCCTGCGGCCCGACGGCTCCCTGGTCGACGACTTGCGCCTTGAAGCCGCCCTGCTGAGCGGGCGCAGCGGCGTCGTGTGGTCATCCAGCGACATCCTCGAACGCGACGGCATCTGGGAGTTCGCCTCCATCCAAGCCGAACCAGGTTTGTACGTGCTGCATGCCGAGGCGTCCTCGTCCGCCGGCACGGCCAGCATCGACATGCCGTACCTAGTCACCCCGCCAGCCGAACCCGCCGGGACCGGCCCCATCAAGCTGGAGGTCGCCGTGCCCGACGACCTTCGCGCGGGCGAGCCCACGGAAATCACCGTCACCGTCAAGGACGCGTTGGGCGCCCCCTTCGACCACTCCGAAGTCCTCCTGGATGTGTACGGCCCCTTCACCGACCAAGGCGGCATGGTTGTGGGGGACCAGGTTGTCCGGCCGTCGGCCTACACATTGCGCGCCAAGCTGCATACGCACGCGGACGGCGTCATGCGCGTCACCTACGCCTTCCCGGTATCAGGCAACTACACGTTGTGGCTGAGTCCGAGTTCGCTCGAGGCCCGCCCGGTTGCAATCGGGGGCGCGCCCTTGAGCTTCGCCGCGAAGGCGGTCACCGTCGAGGTCCTTGCGGCGCCGGTCGCCCCGGGCGGTGATGGACAGGACACCCCTGGGCTGGCAGCACCCCTGGCGATGCTTGCCCTGCTCGGCCTGGCCTTGGCCGCGCGGCGAAGGTCGTTGCCCTAGCCGGACTGGTGGCGTGCAGCGCCCCCTCCTGAAAATCAGTCCTAACGCTTATCTACGGCTCCATCTCAGCGCCAGACAACGCCAAGGAGGCCCGGTCTTCGGGCTGAGGCCGCCTTCGTCGTTGAAAAATGACCCCAGCACCCGCTGGGTAATGGAGACTGAAACCCATGGCTATGTTTGTCCGTTTTGAGACGCCCAAGGAACTGGGCACGCAGATCTACGAGGCCGTCGAGAAGGCCCGCAGCACCGGCCGCATCGCGAAGGGGGCCAACGAGGTCACCAAGCAGGTCGAGCGCGGCGTCGCCAAGTTCGTCGTGATGGCCGAGGACGTCACCCCCGAGGAAATCCTCGCCCACGTCCCCCTCCTGTGCGAGGAGAAGGGCATCCCGTACGGCTACGTCCCCTCCAAGGCCGAGCTCGGCAACGCCGCCGGCCTGCCCGTCGGCACCGCCGCCATCGCAATCCTGGACGCCGGCACCGCCGGTGAGGCCATCGAGGACGTCGCCAAGAAGACGACCGCCCTGAAGGCCGCCTAATCGGGTGATCCCAATGGCCGTCCAAGAAGAAGCCAAGAAGGGAAAGCCCGGGTGGGGCAAGGGCGACAAGGCCGAGAAGGCCGCCGCCGACGCCCCCGCCGTCACGACTCCGAAGGCCGCCGCGGCCGCTGCCGCCGCCTCGCCCGAGGACAACGACGCCTTCCCGTCCGAGGTCGTCGAAATCATGCAGCGCGGCGGCATGACCGGTGAAGTCACCATGGTCAAGGTCCGCGTGCTGGCCGGCCGCGACAAGGGCCGCATCATCGCCCGCAACGCGATGGGCCCCGTCCAGCTCGGTGACATCCTGATGCTGCGCGAGACGGAACGCGAAGCCCGCGTCCTTGGTGGGGGTCGCAAGAAGTGAGCAACTGCACCTTCTGCGGCGCCGCCATCGAGCAGGGCACCGGCAAGATGTACATCAAGAAGGACGGCACCGTGCTGTACTTCGATTCCTCGAAGTGCCAGCGCAACATGGTCGAGCTCGGCCGTGTCAACCGGCACGTCGGCTGGACCGCCGCGGCCAAGGCGTACAAGACGCCCGCCGCCAAGGCCGCCCAGGCCGCCGCCAAGAAGGCCGCGAAGTAAGTCGGCGGCGCATCAGCGCCGGCGACGCGCATCCGGCGAACGCCGGATGCAAGCAGCGCGCCTTCGTCCTCAGTTCCCTTTTCCCTTCCTCCTTCGTTTTTCGTTTGGCGCTCGACGCCGGCCCCAGCCACAGATTGCACAGAGACCTTGGTGCTGTCCGGGAGTTGCAGATCGAATTCCACAGATTCAGCTCGCCCCGCGCGCCCGTTCGGTGGTCACAGAAGTCAACCTCCTTGTGACGCCGACGGCGGCCACGACCCCAAGCACCGGATGCCGGACCTAGATGGCGCGGGGCGCCGTTTCGAAGCGTTGCGTGAGCTCGTCGACGACGTCGGCGTCGGAAGACGTTGACCTGTTGCAAGCAGGAGCGCGCGCGAATCGGTGGCCCCGGGGGCGCGCCGCACCCGACCCGGATTTCCGTTCGACAATCGGGAACCGCGAACGCCGCCCTTTGTGCGCCACCCCGGATGCGGACGCGATGCGCCTCTCCGCCATCCTCGGCCTTGCCCTGCTTGCCGCGGCCCTCGCCGCCCCCGTCGCCGCCGCCCGCCCGGTGCCCACCGTGCCGGTTCACGTCGAGGTCGTGCAGTGCGTCACGGACCCCTGCCCGCCGCAGATCTGGTGCGACCCCGCCGACACGCAGAACGGCGCCATCCGCTACGAGCGCTTCCACGACTGCTCGGAACGCATCTCCATCGACTTCATCGACTGCCTCTGGGGCGAGCACTGGGAGACCTACACCGCCGGCCCCGTCACGGTCCGCTACAGCGCCTGCAGCCAGCCGGAGTGATGGCGTGAAGGCGATCCTCGCCGCCGGCATCCTGCTCGCCGCCGCCCTCGTGCTCACGCCGTCAGCCAGCGCCGCGCCGCCGCAGCCGCCGTGCAACGGCATCGTGTGGGTCGACGAAACCGTCGGCCCGGCGCACGTGTACGGGTCCCCGGGCCTGTGCTGGACCGTGGACGTCCGGGCGCAGTCGTGCCCCGACGGCCAGTGGACGACGGTGCGCCAAGGCATCTACACCGTGCGCGTCTACACCTGTCTGGAGTAGTCGCGTCTACCGGGTCGCCGTCGGGGGACCCGGCAAGGCCCCACGCCGCCAATTCGAAGGGCCTGCCGACCTCCTTCTATACCAGGACCGGGCCTTTGGCATCATGCGCTCCCCGCTGCTTGCCCTGCTCCTGACCGCCGCCCTCCTGTCCGGCTGCCTCGTCGAGGAGGCCGACCCCGCAACGGACGCCCAAGGAATCGACCCCGCCCCGTCCCCCGCTGGGACGCAGCCGGCCCAGCAATCCGTCGACCCCGCCAAGCCAGACGAGCCCACGCCGGCCGCCCCGCATGGCACCCCGCAGCGCACCGACAGTGCCGTCACCAGCGGCACCGACCCGCAAGGCGTGCCCGCCGCCTGGGCGCGCCAAAGCATCACGATCACGAACGGCTTCGGGGCCGCGACCCTCGGCGACCTCGCCGCAAGCATCTCGGCCGGCTCCATCACGGTGCGCGCCGCCGACCGCGCCGACTACCTCGTCGAAGCCACCCTCGAAGCGCGCGCCGGCACGGAAGCCGACGCCCGAGCCGTCCTCGAACGCACCCACCTCGACCACAGCGACACCCTGGACGGAAGCACGTTGTTCCTCGAGGACAAGGTGCGCATCGACCCGCCCGCGTCCCCCTCGCCCCTGCCTTTGCCACCGGGCGTCCTCGACCTCAACGTTCAGGAGGCCACGGTGCGCGTCGACCTCGTCATCACGGTGCCCCTCGCCCCCGCCATCGACCTCGCGGCCGGCGCGTCCAGCGGCGACATCGCCGCCAGCGACCTGCACGGCCCCCGGCTGGACCTGTCGACGTCGTCGGGCGCCATCACGGTCAACGTGGCCGCCATGGACGACGTGTCCGCCTCGGCATCCTCGGGCGACGTCCGCCTGGACACGCTCACGACGCCCAATCTCAGGGTCTCGACCTCGTCCGGCGACGTCGCCGGCAGCGACCTCACCGTCGGCTCCGCCTCCGTGTCCACGTCGTCCGGCGACGCCGTCCTGAAGGGCACCATCGACAGCATCGACGCCGACAGCAGCTCGGGGGACTTGTCCTTCGAGGTCGCCGCGGCAGCCTCTGGCAAGTACGCCTTCGACAGCTCATCCGGAGAAGTCGTGCTCAAGGTCCCAGCCGACGGCGCCTACGCCGTCGAGGCCGGCACCAGCTCCGGCGACATCACGGTCGACGTGCCAGACGCCGAGGTCATCGAGGACGAGGAGGACCACGTCGAGGTCGCCACGGAAGGCTACGACGACGCGGACATCCAGACGGCCATCGATGCCTCGACGTCGTCCGGTGACATCACCGTCCAAGCCGAGTAACCGTTCGGAATCGCATCAACGGTCACCGCTCGGGGCATTGGCGCCATCGGTGGATTGTTCGGGCGCGCGCCGGCCCATCCACCGATGCCCACCGAGGGCACCGAGGTGGTTTCCGGTGCGGACGCGACCCGGCAAGACCTAGACGGGGCGGGCCAGTGACCGCAGCGTGCCGCACGCCACCGTGTGGTTCGACGGCGCCTGCCTCGGCAACCCGGGGCCCATGGGCGCCGGAGCCGTGGTGGACTGCGGCGGCAAGCGCAAGACCCTGGCCAAGCCGCTCGGGCACGGCACGAACAACGTCGCCGAGTACGAAGCCGCCATCGCGGGGCTGTCGCTAGCCATCGCCATGGGGGCCACCAGTGCAACGCTGCACGGCGACTCCCAGCTCGTCCTGCGCCAACTGTCGGGCCAATACAAGGTCTCGGCCCAGGCGCTGCGGGCCCTGCACGCCCAGGCGCGTGCCTTGATTGCGGAATTGGGCCAAGTCAAGCTGGAGTGGGTGCCCCGGGAGCGCAACGCCGAGGCGGACGCCCTCTCGAAGGCGGCCGCGGAAGGGCGGGCCGGTCCCCAATAATCCAACGCTGACCCCCGACGAAATCCGAACCAAACCCTCTTTGGCCTGCGGGGGGTCTGGAGCCTTCGTGACGGGACCGTTTGCCTGGCTGCGCACCCTTTGGGCGATGGTCGATGAGCGCCTGGCCGAACTTGCCGAGACGCTGCAGAGCATCGTTCGAATGCTGCGCCTCACCGTGGCGATGCTGGTCCTTGCGGTTGTCTTGGTCCTGGTCTCCCCAGTTGTCCTCTTCTTGGCGCCGGACTACTTCCCCGTCGCGTACGCGGTGTCCACCGTCATCCTTGTCATTCCCCTCGTGGCCCTCGCCTTCCTGGTCGCCCTGCCGCTGCGACTGAAGTCGGTCATCCGCCTCATCGACAAGGGGTACCCGGCGAACGCGAAGGAGATCGCCATCCGGGTCGCGGCCCGCAAGCTGCACGACCAATCGATTGAGACCGAAGAACTGCTCGTCGACACGGCCCTCAACGAAGGCCGCAAACTCATGGAACGCGCCAAGGCGCGCGCCGCGGCGCAGGCTGAGGCGGATGCCGCGGACGGCGGCGCCCCCCAAGCGAACCCGTAGCCGTCCGGGAGCCCCAATCGCGGGGCAGGCTTCCAAAGGCTCATCCATTCAGGCCCGAATGGCAACGCAATGGGGGCGGGACGGTCACGGTTAGGCGACGCCTTGGGAGCCCTGTCTCTCCTCTGCGCCGCGCGCCCGCGGGCGACCGTTGCCGGCATCATGGTCCTCACCCTCGTGATGGGGATGGGCATGGCGCGCCTGTCCACGGAGGCGGACCTCCTCGACATCCTTCCTGAGGGGGACCCACACACCGAGGCGGCGCAGAACGCCAGTCGGGAATTCCGCGGCTTCTACGACTTCATCACGGTCTTCTACAAGATTGACGAGGACAAGTGCGCCAAAGTCAGCGCCGAGCGGTTGCCCTTCCGGCTGAGCACGGCCAACTGCGGCAACATCACGGATGAAGCCTATGTGCGCGGCATGGAGGAGGTGTCGCAATTCGCCAAGGCGCGGGTTCCCAGCGCGCAGTACGCCATCGACCTCGCCGCCATCGTGAAGACCGTCAACTGGACGAACTCGGCCTACGCGAATCCCCAAGCCGGCTTCCTTGGGCCCTTGCTGGGCGGGCAACCCGGGGAGGCAGGCCAACCGGTCAACGGCACGTTCAGCATGCCCGGCACGGACCCCCAGGGGGAGGCCCTGTACGAGGCGGCTTGGCGCGGCGCGAACGCGGCGGACGATTCCGTCAAGGACGTCGTGGCGCCCACGTGGCAGGCGGGCCGAACCCTCATCTTCTTCGACCCGGGCGCGCATGGGCTCGACCGCGTCGACCTCGGGCGTGAGTTCTACGCCATGGTCGACGAGTACGCCGCCGAGGTCGCCGCATGCGACGACGGCTCCGAGCAGACGGCGTGCACCCTGCAATGGAACGTCTTCAGTCACGAGGGCCTGGCCGTGCGCGGTGTGTCGGCGCTCGATGCGCACGCCTCGGACGTGACGCAACGCGATGTGGCGAAACTGGCGCCCATCCTGGCGGCGGCGCTCATCGTCATCATGGTCCTGTCCTTCCGGGACGCCCGCGTCATTCTCGTCTCCGCCGTGAACCTCGTCATCGCGTTCCTGTGGACGGCGGGCCTCATGGGTTGGCTTGGCATCCCGTTCACGGGCCTCAACCTCACCATCATCCCCATCATCCTCGGCGTCGGCATCGACTACGGCATCCAGATGGTGTCCGAGTACCTGGACCACAAGGCGCAGGGCATGACGGACACGGAAGCCTTCCGCAGGGCGGGCGGCCTGGCTGGCATGGCGATGTTCGTCGCAACCATCACGACGGTCGGCGGGCTGCTGCTCATGCTCCTCAGCCCGTCGGTCCTCATGGCGCAACTGGCCATCGTCACCAGCATCGCGCTCACGGTGTGCTTCCTGTTCGCGTTGACGATGATCCCGGCGATGCTGGTGCTGTCGGCGCGCGCCTCCGCCCGCACGCGCCCGGAGCCAGGGTCGCCAGCCATCCTGGCTCTGTGCGCCTGGTTGGGCCGCAATCGCGTCGCCACGGGAATCCTGGTCGTTGCGTTGTGCGCGGCGTCCGCCGTGTCCGCCACGAACCTCAAGACGGAGGCCTTCGGAAACCCCGAGCTGAATTACCCGCCCGGCGACCGGGTGCGGGACGACTCCGCCACCATCAATGACCTGTTCTTCGGCGGCACCTCGGACACCGCGTCCAACTACCTCATCGTCGAAGGCGACTTCACGCAGCCGGCGGCGCATCGCTTCCTCGACCGCCTCACCGAGAACCTCGAGCAGCACCCGGACGTTCAGGGGTTCAGCACGGCGAGTGCCACGCGCATCGTTCGCGCCTGGCTCGCCATCGACCAGGGGACGCCGGACGCCGTGGTCAGCCAACTCATCCTGGGCAACGCGCCGCCATGGCCCGCAGGAACCCCGCTGCCGCCGGCGCAGGACTTGCAGTACCCGCAGACGCAGGAGGAAATCGAGCGCGTCTTCGACGACATCTTTGCCAGCCCCTTCGCCAACTTCATGACGATCTTGCTCAACCCGCGCGATGCCGACGGCTCCGGTTACAACATGGGCATGGTCCCGTATGACACGCGCCAGGGCCTGAGCTACGAGGAGTCGCAGCGCGTCTGGTTCGCCACCGAGGAGGTCATCGCGCAGACGCACAGCGAGGTCCCGGACTCGGGGTTGCAAGTGCACCAATTCGGCAACAACGCCGTCAGCCACCTCTTCATCTCGCAGGAACTGCCGTGGGTGAACCGCGTCGGCATCGCGAGCTTCGCCCTGGTGGCCGGCCTCATCGCCGTCACCACGCGCAGCTGGCGCGCCACCCTCGCCATCTCCACCGTGATGCTGGCCTCGAGCCTGTGGTGGTTCGGCCTGTTGCCGCCGATGGGAATCGGCTTGTCGGTCGGCCTCATGCTGCCGTTGGTCTTCATCAGCGCCATCGGGTCCGACAACGCACTCCACCTCATCTGGAACCTGGAGAATCTCCCCGACGCGCGCCGCGTGTACCGCTTCGTCGGCAAGGCCGTCACCGTTGCCATCGCCACGGACGCCATTGCCTTCGTTGTTTTCGCGTTCCAGACCGACCTGCTCGTGCGCAAGACGATGCTCGCGACGGTGGCCTCGGTGACGACGCTGTGGCTCGCCACGCTGCTCATCGTTCCCCTGTTTTACCCGCCGGGCGCCGCGAAGCTTGTCCGCGGCACGCAGCGCAAGTAGCAACTAGCCGCCGCGGCCGCTGATGGCGCTGATGCACGCGGATGACGTTGATCAGCGCACATCAGCGCCATCAGCGGCTGGTCGCAGGCGAAAGGGACGCACTTAATGCGCCACGCGTTTGCCCCCGCGTGGACGCCGCCCACCTCGCCGTGCTCGTCGGCGTTGGCGTCGGGGCCGGCTTCCTGTCGGCCCTCTTCGGCATCGGCGGTGGCGTCGTCATGGTGCCCGCCCTCCACTATGGCCTGGGCTACGGGTGGGCGCACGCCACGGCCATCTCCCTTGCAGCCATCGCGGTGACGACGCCGAGCGGCGTCCTCGCCCACGCGCGTCGCGGCGCCGTCGACTGGCGCCTCGCCTGGCCGTTGGCTGTCGGCGGCCTGGCCGGCGTGACGGCGGGGGCCTGGCTGCAGCCGCGCATCGAGGTTCCCTGGCTCAAGCTGCTGTTCGCCGGACTCATGGCGCTGGGGGCCTGGCGCATGCTTCGCCCCGCCCTGCATGCGCGTTGGCACACGCGGCACCCGGCCTTCCTCCTGGCCCTCGGCCTCGCGTGCGGCGTCATCAGCAAATTGCTTGGCATCGGCGGCGGCCTCCTCAGCGTCCCCGCCCTGGCCCTGACCGGGACCGCAATCCGCGTGGCCGTGGGCTCGTCGCTCGTGCCGGTGTTCACCAACGCCGCCTTCGCCTCCGCCTCCCACCTGGCCAAGGGCGTGGCCCTCCTTCCCGGCCTCGCGTTGGCCGCGGGCGGCCTTCTCGGCGTGCCGTTCGGGGCCCGCGCAGCCCACCGCCTCCCCGAGGCCGGCCTGCGCCGGGCCTTCGCCACCGCGCTGGCTGCGGCAGCCATCGCCATCGCAATCACGAGTGGCGCGTTCTGAGCGCCGATGCAGGCCGGAGCCGTCAGGCGCTACCAAGGAACCGCGTCAAGTCGTCCGGCGTCAGGAGGTGGCCCTGCGAGCCAGCGTGGCGGGTCTTGGCGGCGCCAGCGGCCTGCCCCCAGCGCAGCGCCTCGGACAGCGGGTGGTTCTGCATCAGGGCCGCGTACCAGCCGGCGCGGAAGGCATCGCCAGCGCCGGTGGGGTCGACGATGCGGTCGACGGCGAAGGCCGGGGCGTGCACGGTGCGCTCGTCGCGGCGGTACAAGCTGGCGCCCTTCTCGCCACGCGTCACGACGACGGCCGGCACCTGGGCAACCAGCTCCTCGGCGGACGAGAGGCCGAGAAGGCCGCACGCCACGCGCAATTCCGCCTCGTTGAGGAACAAGATGTCGCACCAGGCAAGGAGACCGGCCAGGCTTCGGGCGTCGTAGCGGAACGACATCTCCTGGCCCGGATCGAGGGCGATGCGGACCCCCGCTTGGCGGGCGGCGTCGATGACGGGGGCGTACGCCAGCGGGTCTCCCGTTGAGACGTGCAGCCAGCCGCCCGGCGCGAGTCCCTCGACGAGGCCCGGCCCGGGCGGCGACTGCGCCATCGCTGCCATGGGGCCGCCGTCGATGGCGAAGCACTGCCGGTCCAGAAGGTCCGTGAAGATGAAGCACGTCGGCGTCGTGGCGCCCGGCACGACGGCCATGTGCGTGAGGTCGACGCCGAGGCGTTCAAGGTCCAGGCGCCAGTCGTCGGGGAAGTCGTCGCCGACGCGGCTCCACAGCCGGACCGGGACGCCCAGGGTCGCGGCGTGGCTGGCGATGTTGCTGCCGTTGCCGCCGCGGGCGACGCGGCGCTCGATGACGGGCGTGCTCTGACCCGGTTGGGGCAGGTCCTTGACGCGCAGCAGGACATCGAGGTTGGAGTGGCCGCACACGGCAAGGAAGGCTGGTCGACTCATGTCCGCCCCCGGACGCCCAACCAGCCGGATTCCGCTACTAAACGCTGTCCGCGCCGCCGCGGCGTCGGCGGACGGGGTGCGTGGGCAAGCGCAGTCTTCAAGAGGGGCGCCGGCTGGAAGGGGACCCACCGGGGGTTTAGTCTAGACCGGTAAGGCAGCGGCCTCCAGAGCCGCGCGTCATGCGTTCAAATCGCATAACCCCCACTCCGATCAATGGCATTCTTGGGCCCAAGAACTGGGAAGGTGGTCTTTGACCCGTCCGCAAGTGGGGTTGTTGTGCCCGCGCGCGTTCGATGCTGCCACGACCAACCATCGTCTTTCGACGCCGACGACGACGGCTCGCTGATGCAGAATGGGGCGCAGTGGCACCCCGCGCCCTTGCAGTTCGCAACACCGGTTTGCGGTCGAGGCCGGCGTCGGCGTCACAAACGTCGAACCAGAGCGAAGGCCCAGAACGGGAAGCCCCACGCGCGTCGGTCGTCCGACGCAGCGGCCCTCGCGCGCTAGCCCCACGTGTAGGTCGACCCAACGACGGTCGACCCGTTCGAGCTTGCGCGGAAGGTCACTTGCGACCCGGCGGGGACGGGCGCGCTCCGGGTCCACGTTCCCCACGACGACTTGGCCAAGTCGGCCCAGGTGCCGGCGTTCACCTGGACTTGCACGGTCTGGACGGGTTGGTTGGCTGCGACCTTTGCCTCGAGCCACCAGACGTTGGTCGTCTGCGTGGGCGTGATGGTGGCCGTGAAGGGACCGGGCGGCCCGGTGACGAGCCAAGCGATGGTCTGCGATTGCGTCTGGTTGCCGGCGGAGTCCGTGGCCGTGAACCGGACCGAACTGCCTTGCGGGACGGGCAGGCTCCTCGTCCAGTCGCCCCACGATTGGTGCGTGAGGGCCACGGGGGCGGCGCCGTCGACGGCGACGGTGACGGCCACGACGGAGTGGCTGCTGGTGACCGCGACGGCAACCCACCACTCGTTCACGCTGGATGGCACCGTGAAGGTCGCCGCGAAGACGGGGTCCGGCGCTGGAGGCGGGGCCAGCCAAACGAAGGTTGGGGAAACGACGCGCTCGTCGGCAGCCGAGGTTGCCGTGAACGAAATCGCGGTCCCGCTTGGAACCTGGAAGCTGGCCGCCCACGTGCCCCACTTCGTGACGGACAAGGCGTGGGACGCGCCCCGGACGTCGGCGTCGACGGCGACCGGCCGCGAGGACGATGTGACCTGCACCTCCACCCACCACTCGTTCGAGGACTTGGTGGGCCGGAACGTGGCCGTGAACGACTGCGCCTCGGCCGTAAGGGTCTGCGTCGCATTGCTTGCGAGCCGGCCATCGCTGACTTGCAGCTCGACGAGGTACGAGCCGGGTTGCGCGTAGGTGTGGCTCGCGGTGCTCCCCGTCGCCGTCCCGCCGTCCCCGAACGCCCACGCCCAGGTGATGGCGTCGCCGTCGGGATCCGACGAGGCCCGGCCATCAAAGGTGCGCGTCAAGCCGACGCCCGTCGTCGTGAAGGCGGGACTCGGAGGGAGGTTGGCGACGTCGGGGCACAGCCGCCGCACCAACAAGTCGGCGCGCACCAAGCCTTGTCCGTAGCCGTCGTCGCGGCCGGCGGGTCCAAGGTCCGCGGCGGTGGCGCGCAGGGCATCGCGGGCCTGCTGATTTGTGGTGGCGGGCGCGCAGCTCAGGACCAGGGCAATCGATCCGGCGACGAAGGGCGTGGCCATGCTCGTGCCGCTCATCGTGCCGTAGCCGCCGTTGCTGGTCGTGGAGTCGATGGTGTTGCCGGGGGCGGCGACCTCGACTTGCGGTCCGCGGCTGGAGTAGCTGGCGAGTGCCTTGTTGGCGTCCACGGCGGACACGGCGATGACTTGGCTGTAGGCCGCGGGGTAGTCGACGGAGTTGTCGCTGCCGTCGTTGCCGGCCGCCGCGACGAGGATGGCCCCGTGGTCCCAAGCGTACGCCACGGCCGCGGACAGTGCGGGGCTGTTGGTCGAGCTCCCCAAACTCATGGCGATGACGTCGGCGCCCTGGTCGGTGGCGTCCACGATGGCCTGCGCGATGGTGGAGAGGGAGCCCGTGCAGCGGTTGCCCAGGACCTTCAGGGGGAGGATGGTGGCCTGGCTTGTTCCCGCGACGCCGGCACCGTTGTTGGTGTTCGCGCCGAGGATTCCGGCGACGTGCGTTCCGTGGCCGCAGTCGTCGTTGGGCACGGCGTCGCGGTTGACGTAGTCGTACCCCGCAAGGATGCGGGCTCCTTGGAAGTCGGGGTGGCCGCGTGCGATGCCTGAATCCAGCACCGCCACCGTGACCGACGAGGCCCCGAAGCCGGCCGTCGACCAGGCGGCGGGCAGTCCAATGAGGGTCGGGCCGTATTGGCCGGCAAACCGCGGGTCGTTCGGGACCGCCAGCGCGTGCGCGGACGCGTCCGCATCGACAGAGGCCACGCCAGGCACCATGGCTAGAACAGGACGGGCGGCCGCCACGTCGGGTGCCTGCAGGACGAGGATGGCGAGCTGCGGAATGCGCGCAAGGACAGGGAATCCGGCGAGGGATTGCCCGGGTGCCAGGGCTGGGAGGTGGCCAGGCGAGAATCGCACGACCAGTTGCCCCTCGCCCGAAGCAGCGGCGGCGTCGACGGCGAGGCCACGTTGCAGGTGAGTTGCGATGGGGCCTGCCCCAGCCAGGACCGCAACGAGGACGATGGCGAGGACGGCCGCTCCAAATGGAGGATGCCTTCGACGGGGCCGCGTGGCTCGAGCAATCCATCGCCCCGTCAAGGGCCCCTCGTCCGTGACCCAAGGCATGGCCTTGTTTCGGCGGCTTGGGACCGCTAACGTTGCCGGACAAATCGCGGGCACGCCCAGCCGCATGGCGTCGTCCCTGGGGATGTCACGGCGACGTGGGCTTCGCGAAAGGATCCGCAATCCAAGGAGTCGTCACAGCCCTCGCGGGCTCGGCTGACCCTCTTCTCGTCATCTCCGTGCGATGCCAAGGGGTTCGAAGGAGGAAAGGAGGAGAACAGTGAGGCCTGGAGGCTTCACAGCGTCGCAGGCTTACGCCTTGCGCATCTTCTGGGCCCGCTTTCGGCGGCGCATCTTCTTCTTGCGCCACTTCCAGCGCTGCTTGCCCGGCTTCTTCCAGGCGCGCGAGCTTCGCTTCATGAGCGTCACTGTCCTGTGTGGACAGGGCCGGCGACTCGGGGGCCCATTAAAAGCCCATTGGGCCGCGACAGAGTGGGAGCGAGGCCGGAGGGCTGGTCAATGGGAGCTGGTGGCGCGCAGAGCGGAAGCCACGGCGGGGGCTGCGCTGACGCAGTCGCACGAGCACGGTCCGCTCAGGTACGTGTCCGTGCACAGGACGCGGTCGATGCCGCCGGAGAGGATGCTCGGCAGCGCGTTGCCCGTGAACAGGCCATGCGTGCAGGCGGCGTACACGGCGGTGGCTCCGTTGGCCTTGAGTTGCTTTGCCGCCTGCACCATGGTGGAGCCGGAGGCGATGAGGTCGTCTACGATGGCGACGCGTTTTCCGCGCACGTCGAGCGACTTCGTGGCCATGCGGACCTCGGTCGCGGACAGGCGCGTCTTTTCGAGGTGGTCCACGGGGACGCCGAGGATGCGTCCGGCCTCGGCGGCCCGGTCGAGGGCGCCCTTGTCCGGGGCGAGGACGGCGTCAACTCCCCAGGAGCGCAGCGTCGCGGCAATCTGCGGCACGGCCGACACGGCAGTCGCCTTGCCGCCCATGAAGGCCAGGATGTCCGCCTTGTGCGGGTCAACCGTGATGACGCGGTCGCAGGCGGCGGCGATGGCCCGGCCGGCCGCGCGCGACGAGACGGCCTCGCCGGCGTGGAAGACGCGGTCCTGGCGGGCGTATCCGAAGTACGGGATGACGGCGGTGACGGTGCGTGCCCCGGCCTCGCGGGCGGCGTCGAGCCAAAGCAGCAACTCGACGAGGTTCGGGTCCGGCGCCGTGCTCTGCACGACGAAGACGTCGCGGCCCTTGGCGTCGGCGTGCAGGCGCACGTAGCCTTCGCCGTCGGGGAAGCGCTTCATCTCGGAGGCGGCCAGGGTCGTGCCGAGGTCGCGGGCGAGGGCCTCGGCGAACGGCTTCGAGGCGGACCCGGCGACGACCAACGGGGGCATTGCTGGTCCGACGGGGAGGCTCCACATAAGGCTCCCCGAAGCTTACGGCCCGACGATCCACCGATGCCCACCGATGACACCGATGCGGTTCAACATCGGTGGGCACCGGTGACCTCGGTGGATGGGCAAAGACTGCGGCCGACCAACCGCCGATGACGCCGAACCCGCCGATGCGGTCCAACCTCATCGACGACATCGGCGTCATCGGCGGATTGGTCAGGCCGAAGCCAGGGCCACTAAGTTGTCCGGCTCCTTCGCCGCGATGGCGACCTCGTCGATGCCGTGGACCCGGAACCCTGCGCCTTCGAGCGCCGCGCGCAGCGCCGCAGGCCGGTACAAGTGGTACGTGCGTGCCTCGTCGAAGCCGTCCGCCTTCCACGGCACGACGACGTCGGTCTCGCGCGCCGGCAGGTCGCGAAAGCGCGGCGCGTCCCGGCTCCACACGGTGAGCTGGGCCGGCGCGTCGGGCTTGAGCACGCGCTTGAGTTCGCGCAGGCTCGCGGCACGAGTGTCGGGGTCGGGGAGCCCGTGAAGAGCGGCCACGCAGATGGCGGCGTCGAAGGACGCGTCAGCGAAGGGCAGCCGCGCAGCGTCGGCGACGATGTGCGGGATGTGCGGCAGGCGCTCCGACGACAACGTCGCCAAGGCGCGGCTCCAGTCCAGCCAGACGGCGTCGAGGCCGGCGTCGTCGGCGACCAGGCTGTGCCGGCCGTTGCCGGCCATGAGGTCCAGGACCCGCGCGCCCTGCGGCAGGGCGGCGAGGAACCCCTCGACGTGCGGCCATGGGCGGGCGCGGGTGCGGTCGAAGCTCGCCGCGATGGCGTCCCACACCTCGCGCTGCGGACGCATCAGCGGCCGCAGCGCTCCTCGGCAATCAAGCCTTCAGCCGCCGCATCGCGCCGTGCAACCCCAACCAGGCGGCGATCCACCGTCCGTTAAGCCTTCATGGCCACCCAGGTCTCGATGGCCCGTGCAGGACCTGGCCGGCAAGCGCCTCATCATCGTCGCCGGCAAGGGTGGCGTCGGCAAGACGACGTGCTCGTCCGGCATCGCGTTGCACCTCGCCAAGCAGGGACGCAAGACGCTGCTCGTCACCGTGGACCCCGCAAAGCGCCTCGAGGACTCCCTTGGCGTCCCCGTGGGCTTCAAGGAGACGCCGGTCCAGCCCAACCTCGCCGCAATGATGCTCGACCCGGAGAAGGTCATCCGCGAGCACTTGTCACGCGAATTGCCCAACGTCAAGATCGCGGAGCACCCCATGTTCCGCTACGTCACGAATTACCTGCCCGGCCTCAACGAACTCATGGCCATCGGCAAGCTCAACGACCTGCGCCGGGAAGGAAAGTTCGACGCCATCGTGGTCGACACGGCCCCCACGGGGCATGCCTTGTCCTTCCTGTCGGCACCAAAGGCCATCCAGGAACTCATGTCGGAGAAGTCGCTGCTGAAGTGGGCCATCCGCGGCTACGGCGTCTGGCAGAAAGTGCAGGCCACGGCGCGCGGGGCGACGAATCTCTTCAAGAAGAAGGCGGACCAGGAGGAGGCGCCGCCCGACATCGACTTCGAGCGCATCTTCGGCGACATCGAGGAGGAAGCCCAGAAGATTCGCGCCTTCCTCACGGACCCCGAGCACTCGGCCCTCGTGCTGGTGACGCTGCCGGAGAAACTGCCCGTCGAGGAGACCGCCGACTTGCATGAAGTCGTCACGAAGGACCTCGGCATGACCGTCGTCGGCATCGTCGTCAACAAGATGCAGCCCGACGCCCTCGCCGGCCTGCAACCCAAGTTCGACGCCGTCGCTGGCGACAAGGCGGCGCGCAAGGCCTTCGTGGCGGGTGCCGCCAAGGCCACCGGCCAATCGGACGCCCTCGTGGAAGCCATGGTGGCGGCGACGGAGTTCTCCGAGGTCCGGCGCGCCATGAACCTCGGGCACCTCGCGGAACTTGAGCACAAGCTCCCAGGCATCCCGCTCGCCATCGTGCCGCTCTTCAAGCAGGATGTGCAGGGACTCAAGCGTCTGGCGGAATTCCGTGCGGCCCTCTTCGACCCCGGCAACCAGCGCCTGTCGGTGGCAGCCAAGCCGTGACAGGCCACTCGATTGTTGCGACCCAAACCCGTTGTCCAGGCCCGCGCCCGTTCTGTGCCCCACGCCCGTGCAACGTCTCGTGACGCCGACGCCGACCCCGACGTCCAACCCCTCACGCAAGCCCTAGTCGGCGCGGGGCGCCCCTTCGCGCGCCTTCGGCGCACGCTACGCCTGCATGGTCCATCAGCAAACCGCCGTCGTCGGCGGAGGAAGACGATGCTTGGCCGTGGCAGCATCGAACGCGCGCCGGCGGCATGACTTGCATCAGCTGGCCGAGGGAATCGACGGCTGTCCCGAAGGAGAGAACCGATTGGTGCTAGTTCTCGAGCATCTTGCGCTCGGCGGCACGCTTGGCCATGGCGTCCTCAACGGAGGTGTCCTTGAGGCTGATCGGGGCGTGGTCCCAGCGGTTGTTGCAGTACGTGCACGTCACCAGGACGGCCTTCTTGATGCGGTCGAGGGGGAGCTTGCCCTTGACGGGCAGCGTCTTGCGGTCCTGCGTCTCGATGAGGAAACCGGCGTCGGAGCCGCACTTGGAGCAACGGAGGGTGATGGACATGGGGCGTAGCCTTCGAGGTAAGGACAGCCAGTGCGAGGTCCCCTAGTTAGCTGTTGGCACCCAACTAGAAGGGGTGGCATCTCGGCGGTCGCGACCAAGCTTGGAGAACGCGCGGCCAGGCTTCAACCGGCGCGTTGCGGCAAGGGCCGAACCGGATGCGGCCGACGCTGACCTGTCAACGAAGCAGGAGTCGATTGAAATCGGGAAGACCGCGCTGATTGCAACGAGGGGCTCGCGGCGGCCCCGACCACAACCAAGGGGGTCCGGGGGACTGGAAGTCCCCCGGCGGGGGGACAAGGATGGGGGGCGGAGCCCCCCCACCGGCGGGCGGCGCCCCCCCCGGGCGGGCGAAGCCCGCCCTTCGGGTCCAAAGGGGCGAAGCCCCTTTGGCGGGCGGGGACCGTCTGCAAGCCACCTCGGGACCCGCACAAGTTAATCCTCCGGTCTCCTCTACCCCGCTTCCCCCCAAACGCCGGTCGTTGACGGTAAGGCTGCTCCCTTCCGGGCCTGACCCGGTTCCCGCTGTTCGGCCGATCGGCCTTCCCTCCGGAAGGCATCCTGGCTCCGCCGGCCTCGAGGGACGAGGCTTCACTGTACTTCGGAGGCTTGTGTCGGACCCCGACATGACGTTGCAGGTGTTCGGCTCGGCCCTGTCGACTTGCCGTGCAGCGGGCGCCAACCCCGCAAGCCTAGTCCCCGCCTGTCGCCGGGTCGCCATCCATGCGGGTGGCGAGGAGTTGGCGGAGACGGCCACGCTCTTCAGGGTGACGGTGGGAACCGGGGCCAATCTGGCTTGCTCATGGGGCCGCCGTGCGCCGACGAGGAACGCGGCGTCGCCGACGATGAGCCACATCGCCAAGCGCAACGGCCATGCGGGGCGCCTTCGTGGCTGCCCCGTGGCGGAAGGCGGCCTGCCGGTGCTGCGCGTCGTGGCGGACGCGGTGCGCGCGTGCCAACTTTGCCCCCTTGGTGCGGGCCGCATCCACGCCGTGCCCGGCGAAGGGACGGGACGCAACGGCGTCATGCTCGTGGGGGAGGCTCCTGGTCGCAAGGAGGACGAATCCGGCCGCCCGTTCGTGGGTTCGGCCGGCAAGAACCTCGACCTCGCGCTTCGGGAGGCCGGCATCGAACGGGCTGCGTGCTTCATCACGAGCGTCGTCAAGTGCCGCCCGCCAGAGAACCGCGACCCGACGGAGGGGGAGAAGGCCGCCTGCCGGCCCTACCTCGAACGCCAGGTGGCCGCCCTCGCGCCCAAGGTCATCGTCGCGTTGGGTCGGCATGGCCTGTCCGGACTCATCGGCCACGTGCCGCCGGAGTTCGCCAAGCTGCGCGGCACCTTCCTGGCCGGGCCGCAGGGCATCCCCATCTTCGTCAGCCTGCACCCCGCGGCCGTCATCTACCGCCAGAAGTGGAAAGAGCAGTACCTGCAGGACTGGCGCGAGTTTGGCGCCTGGCTGCGCGGCGAAGGCCCGGCAGGCTTCGGTCCGGATGGCGCTGCAGGGGCTTGTAATAAAACGACAGGGCCAAGTAGGGTTAGTCGGTCCTCTGTCCAA
>JBBSVQ010000012.1:0-41470 GCA_038046725.1 Thermoplasmatota archaeon
TCCCGCTGCCCCTCACCGCGGAAATCTACCGCATCCTGTACGAGAAAAAGGACGTGCGCAAAGCCGTGAATGACCTGCTCACGCTGCTTTGACGTGGCAGCCCTGGAGGGTCGAGCGCAGCGAGACCCTCCTGTGCGCTGGGGTTCCAAGGGCGCGCAGCGCCGTGGAAGGACGTCAAGCCGATGAAGGCAAGTCTTGGCGGCGCCGGGCGCCGCTTCGCAAAGGGATGCAAAGAGCAAGCCGCCGACGCCGGCGTCGGAGATGGAGTCCGGGAATGAAAGCCCAGAACGGGCGCGGGACGTCACGAGGTCTTGCGGCAATCCTTCAAACGCGTTCTACGGCACGCATATGACCCACCGCCTTCGTGCTTGACGCGATGCCTGACGAGCCGTCGCCCGCTCCGGCCGACGGCGGACGCGTCCTGCGCAAGGACCTCACGACCTTCTCGCTGACGGCGTTGATTATGGGCGCCATGATCGGCTCGGGAATCTTCTTCCTGCCCGGCACGATGCTGAGGGACTCGGGCGGCGGCGTGTGGCCCGTCATGGTGGCGTGGATCTTCGGCGCGCTCATCGCCATGTCTGGCGGCCTCGTGTTCGCGGAACTGGGTGCTGCGTTCCCGAAGGAGGGCGGCCAGTACGCTTTCCTGCGCGACTCCCTCGGCAAGGCGTGGGGCTTCCTGTTCTCGTGGGCCAGCTTCACGGTGCTGCAGACGGCCACCATCGCCGCCGTCGCCATTGCCATGGCCAACGCCGTCGACGGCCTCGTTGACCTGCCCGGGACCCGGCCATGCCTCGGCAACGAGTTCGACGACGCGGGAGAGCTGGTGTGCAATGGCCTGCGCCTGCCCAAGTGGGGCGTCGGCTTCACGGCCATCGCCGTCGTGGCCCTTCTCACGTTCGTCAATCACCTCGGCGTCAAGCGCGGCGCCTGGGTCAACAACGGCGCCACGGTCGCGAAGGTCGGGGCCCTGGTGCTCATCGCGGGCGTCGCCTTCGGCGGCGGCGGGTCTGGCGCCGGCAACTTCTCCAGCGGCGGTTGGGGCGGCGTCACCGTCAACGGTTTCCTGCTGGCCATGTCGGCCTCGCTCTTCGCCTACGACGGCTTCGCGCAGGCCACCTTCGTGGCCGCCGAGGTGAAGGACGCGCGCAAGGCGCTGCCCAAGGCCATCGTGCTCGCGACCACCCTCGTGGCCGCCATCTACCTCACCGCCACCTTCGCCATCTTCCACGTCGTCCCCCTGGCCGAGATCACGGCGGGTGCCCTCGACGGCGACGAACCCATCGCCACCCAGGCCATGGACATCGTGCTGGGCGGCGCCGCGGCCACCCTCGTGCTGCTCGCCATCATCGTCTCCACGTTCGGGACCGTCAACACGTACGTGCTCACCAGTCCGCGCATTTACCACCCCATTGCGCGCGACGGCGAGTTCCCGAGTGCCTTCGGAGTCCTGTCCAAGCATGGGACGCCGACCTACGGCCTCGTGTACGGGGCCGTGTGGGCCGGCATCCTCACCATGACCGGGTCGTACGACGCCTTGGCGAACCTCGTTGTCTTCGGCCTGTACGTCTTCTACCTCGCCACCATGGTCGGATACTTCGTCCTGCGCCGCAGCGACCCCGGCGCCTTCGCGGACGCCGGGTTTCGCATGCCCCTGCGCCCGGTGCCGGCCGTCTTCTTCAGCGTCGCGGCCGTGGCCGTGCTCGCGTCCTACGTCGTCGACGACGTCGGCCTGCTTGTCGATGGGCAACTGGGTTCGTTCTTCGTCAGCACGACGGTGCTCGGCGTCATCCTGATCGGCACCGGCGGCTTCGCGTACTGGATGCAGCATCATGGCAAGACGCGTGCCAGCCGCTGACGCGCTCGCGCCCTTGCAGCACCGCCGCCAGGAAAGGTCGTCGGAGGACCTAGTTGGTCCAGCCGGGTTTGGCCGCGGGCACGCGCAGCGACCCCGCGCCGAACCGGGTTCTCACGGGGGTCGCGCAGCGACCCCCGCCGTCACCCAACACCGTGCACCGGTGTTTGCCGGTGCCCTGAAATAGCGACCCCCTGTGCAGCGGCCAGCCAGCCCTGGGTTTTCCAGGGTCAGGCGAGGGATTTCCAGTGAAGGGCGAGCTCCTGCTGCGCATCAAGGAAGCCGAGTCGGAGGCCAACCGCAAGGTGGCCACCGCCGAGGACCAGGCCAAGGCCATCGTCGCCGATGCGCGCCGCCAAGCGGAGGCCCTCATGGCTGACGCCCGGCAGCAAGCCGACTTCGCCCACCAGTCGCGCATCGACCAGGCGCGCGCCGCCGGTGAGGCCGACGGAAAGAAGACCCTCGCCAATGGCCAGAAGCTCGCCGCCGACTTGCGCAAGCGCTTCGACTCCGGCTCCGCCGCCGCGGCCCCCCGCGTGCTGAAACTCTTCGAGGGGCGCCTGTAAGATGGCTTTCCTGCCTGCGCGCATGACGCGACTGTTGGTCGGAGGCCACCAGTCCCACCTGCAGGCCGCCATCGACACCCTCCACCGCGAGGGCGCCCTCCACATCGAGGACTACCAAGACCCGACCGGCACGACGACGATTGGGACTCCTCTCGTCGCCGGCGCCCAGGCGTCGGAGGACCTCGTCAAGTCGCGCGGCCTGCTCAAGGCCCTGGGCGCGGACGTCGTGGCCCCCGGAGCCCCCGAGCCGGACCCCCGCGCCACGCTCGCCGCGGCCGAGAAGGCCCTGTCCCCCGTCCTTGACGCAGCCGGCAAGCTGCGCACCGACCTCGCCGCCCTCGACGCGGAGCAGGTCGCACTCGGCCCCTACCAATCCCTCGACCTCGACCTCGGGGCCCTCACCGGCCTCACCTCGGTCAAGGTCTTCCTCGGTCAGGCCCGCAGCGACCCCCTGCCCGCCCTGCGCGCAGCCGGCGTCACCTTCGACGGCGACGCGGTTGCGTCGGGCTCCGGCGTCGCCCTGGCCGCCGTCGTGGTCGCAAAGGACGCCGCGGCCGCCGAGAAGGTTCTCGGAGCCGCCGGCTTCACGGCCGCTGCGCTGCCCCCCGGCCGCTCCGGCACCCCGGCCGCGCGCCTCGCCGCCATCGGCGCCGAGAAGGAGCGCCTGCGCTCCGCCCTGGCCGCCTCGACGGCGGACCTCGAGCGCGTGCGCACCGAGTGGGGCCCCCGCCTGGCCGCCGCCGAGGCCGCCTTTGCGTCGGACGTCGAGAAGACGCAGGCTCCCCTGCGCTTTGGCGTCACGCAGACCACGTTCCACATCGAGGGCTGGGTCACTGCGGCCGCCGCGAACCGCGTCAAGAACGCGCTCTCCGCGCGCTTTGGCGAATCCCTCTACGTCAAGGACCTCGGCGACGCGCCCCGCGACGCCCACGTCGTCGGGCACCACCCGCACGGCGAGCACGGCGGCGAACACGGCGTCGGCGCGCACACGCACAAGGACCACGCAACCGGCACCGCCGACGTCCACCAGGACGCCCACGACGGCCACCACTCGGAGCCCGAGGACGAGGCTCCCGTCCACCTCGAGAACAAGGGCCCGGCGCGCCCGTACGAGTTCCTGCTCGGCCTGCTCGGCAAGCCGCGCTACAACGAAATCGACCCGACGAAGTTGATGCTCATCTTCTTCCCGCTCTTCTTCGGCCTGATGGTCGGCGACCTGCTGGTCGGCCTCATCATCGCCGGCGTCGGCGTCTTCCTCAAGTCGAACAAGATCTTCGGCATCGGCGGCCCCGCCGTCGGGCGCGTCCTCGTCATGGGCGGCCTCGCGGCAGCCCTCGTCGGCGGCGTCGTCTTCGGCGAAGCCCTCGGCATCCACTTCGTCACCCCCGAACCGCACGAGGAGGGCGAGGAGAAGGAGATCAGCTGGGAAGAGATTCTCGGCGCCGACCTCGGCTCCTCCGGCTTCATCCACAAGTCTGGCATCGAGACCCACACCGAGACGCTGCATGCGGTGGCCGATCCACACGCCAGCGACAACGTCACGATGACGGAGTCGCACGGCAACGAGACCGGCAACGTCACCCACGCCGAGGAAGAATCCTCGGGCGGCTTCCTCGGGATGCTCAAGCCGCACACCGACGAGCACCTCGTCATCGCCGGCATGACGTTCGGCTTCTACTCCAAGATCCACGACATCCAGGCGCTGCTCATCTGGAGCGTCCTGTTCGGCTTCGTGCACCTCAACCTGGGCTTCGTCCTCGGCGTGCGCAACGTCAACAAGGCGCACGGCCTGACGCTTGCCATCCAGGAGAAACTCGCCTGGATCACCCTGCAGGCGGGCGCCGGCGTCGCCATCTGGTCCTTCCTCGGCGGCCCCGGCTGGTCCCTCCCGTTGGGTGGCGCCATCGTCGTCGGCTCCATCGCCCTGCTGTGGATGGGCGCGCAGAAGGTCCTCGGCGCCGGCTTCATCGCCGTCCTCGAGGTCTTCGGCCTGTTCGGCAACCTGCTGAGCTACACCCGTCTGGCCGCCATCGGCGCCTCGAAGGCCGGCATGGTCATCGCCTTCTCGGCCATCGGCTTCGAGACGCTGGGCAAGGGCAACGTGCACAGCCCCATCGGCTGGATCGTCTACCTCATCGGCTTCCTGCTCATCATCGTGCTCGCAATCCTCGCCGGTTCGCTGCAATCGCTTCGGTTGCAGTTCGTCGAGTTCTTCCAGAAGTTCTTCCAGGGCGGCGGACGACCTTATGTACCGTTCGGCCGTCGCGCGCCCTGAACCCCCTCTTTCCTCCTTATCCACCCCCCAAAAACCACCTAACGGAGATGACACAAAATGGCTGTTGAAGCAGGACTCATGGCAATTGGCGCCGGCCTTTCGGTCGGTCTCGCAGGCATCGGCACTGGCCTCGCCCAGTACTCCATCGGCGCGGCCGCCGTCGGCGCCACCGCTGAGGACGAGAAGAACTTCGGTAAGGGCCTCGTGCTGACGGTCATCCCTGAGACGATCGTCATCTTCGGCCTGGTCATGGCCATCCTGCTCTGGCTCAACATCTAAGCCGGGGTCACCACGATGGGACTCGACCAGGTCATCGGCGAGGTCCGCCACGACGGCGACACGCGCGCCCAGGCCGTTCTGGCCAACGCCCGCAAGGAAGCGGACGCCATCCTGGCGGCCGCCAAGGCGCAGGCGCACGCGTACGAGACGGCGCGCCTCAGCGCCGCCGAGCGCGAAGGCGCCGCCGCGAAGGCGCAGGCCCAGAGCCGCGCCGAGTCGGAGGCCCGCAAGGCCGTCCTCACCGCCGAGGCCGAGCTGCGCGACAGCCTGCGCGAGCAAGTGCTCGCCCACTTCGCCAAACTGGACCCGAAACAGCGCGAGCCGCACCTGAAGGCCCTCCTCGAGACGGCCAAGGGCGTCATCCCCTCCGGCCTTGTCTGGGGAGCCTCCCAGGACACGGCCGCGCTGAAGGCCCAGAAGACCTACAAGCACGCCGGCTCCGAGCCCATCGCGGGCGGCATCATCGTGGAGAGCGAGGACGGCAAGACCCGCCTCGATCTCACCTACGAGACGCTGCTCGACGGCATGTGGCGCGACGTGCTGAAGGCCGAGTCCGCCCTCTTCCGGTGAACGCATGGCCTTGGCCTTGATGGGACGCGGCACAAGCAACTACGCCTACGCCGTGGCCCGCGTGCAGGCCAAGCGCGCCAAACTCGTGCCCCCGTCGGAATTCGAGAAGGTCCTGAAGATGGACGTTCCCGAAATCACGCGCTACATCCAGGACTCCGCCTACAAGACGGAAGTCGACGAACTGGCCGCCAAGTTCACTGGCCTTGACCTGCTCGAGGCTGCGCTCACCGTCAACGAGGAGCGCACCTACGAAGCCATCCGCTCCATGGTTGGCGGCGAAGGCGGCGCCATCCTGGCGCTTTTCCTGGACCGCTACCACTACGCCGACGTCAAGACGCTGCTGCGCGGCAAGGCCGCCGGCGCCAAGCGCGAGGACATGTTGCGCGAGATGGTGCTGGAGAACCAGCAGGCGTACGACCTGTTCGCGCCCCTGCTGGCCGACGACATCCGCACCGTGGCCGACGTCATCACGGCCATGGATGCCCGCGGCGGCCAGGCCCGCGAGTGGGCCAACCTCCTCAAGAAGGTCCCTGCCGGTTCGTCGCTGGCGCGGTACGACGACGTCCTCGACAAGGCGTACTTCGACCGCCTCCTCACGGTCCTCGAGTCCTCCGGCCAGAAAGGGGCCAAGGAAGTCCTGAGCTTCGTGCGCCACGAGATTGACGCCATCAACCTCCTTGACGCAGCCCGCTGGGTGGCCGCCAAGGAGGCCGGCGACTTCTCGCCCTTCGTCGTCCCCGGTGGGAAGGACCTCAAGGTCGCCCAAGTCGTTGCGCTGTCGCGCGCGAAGTCGCTCACCGAGTTCGCGGAGCAGGTCGGCGAACTGAAGAAATTCGGCGACGCAAAGCCCGCATTCGAGGCCGCCGCCAAGTCCGGGCGCCTCGCGCCCCTGCAGGCCGCCGTCACCCGCGCGCACCTCGCGGACATCGACCGCCTGGCGCACACCAACCCGCTGTCGCTCGTGCCCATCCTCGTCTTCCTCGTGCGCAAGCACCGCGAAGTCACGACGCTGCGCGCCGTGGCCCGTGGCAAGGCTGCTGGCCTGTCCGAGGACCGCCTCCGGGAGCTGATTGTCTGATGCTCGCCACAGCCGAACCACGAATTGCACGAAGCGCACGAAGCGAACCCTTGGGTTCGTGGGCCTTCGTGCAATTCGTGGTTCGGTCGGCGTCGGGGGGCGTCGCATGAGCGAACTCGCCGTCGTCGGCTCGCAGCCCTTCACGCTCGGCTTCCGCCTGGCTGGCATCCGCCGCATCTGGGAAACCTCCACCGACGAGGACCTGGAACGCGCCGTCGCCCTTGCCCGTCGGGACCCCGACGTATCAATCCTCATCCTCGAGACGAAGGACGTCTCCCGCCTCTCTCCCCGGACGAAATCGGAGCTCGTCTCGTCCGTCAAGCCCACCCTCGTTGCGGTCGGCCTTGACGAGGACAACACGCTCCGCGAGAAGATCAAGCAAGCAGTTGGTGTCGACCTATGGTGAATGAAGCCCGCAGTCAGAACGAGAAGGGGACCGTGTACCGCGTCTCCGGACCTGTCGTCACGGCCACCGGCATCAAGCCCGGCATGTACGACATCGTGCGCGTCGGCGACGAACGCCTGATGGGCGAAGTCATCCAGATCCAAGGCGAGTACAGCATCATCCAGGTGTACGAGGACACGTCCGGCGTCAAGCCCGGCGAGCCCGTCGAGAACACCGGATTGCCCCTCGTCGTCGAACTCGGCCCCGGCCTGCTGACGTCGATCTACGACGGCATCCAGCGCCCCCTCGAAGTTCTGCAGGAGCAGATGGGCCACTTCATCCTGCGCGGCGTCGACGTCCCCGGACTCGACCACGAGAAGAAGTGGGAATTCAAGCCGACGTCGAAGAAGGGCGACAAAGTCGTCCCCGGCCAAATCGTCGGCACCGTCCAGGAGTCCAAGTCCATCCTGCACAAGATCATGGTCCCCCCGAACCTCAAGGGCGGCGCGATCAAGGACATCAAGGCAGGCAACTTCACCATCGACGACACCATCGTCACCCTCGACTCCGGCGAGTCGTTCGCCATGAGCCACAAGTGGCCCGTGCGCAAGCCCCGCCCCTACACCGAGAAGCAGCTGCCCACCATCCCGCTCAACACGGGCATGCGCATCCTCGACGGCCTGTTCCCCATCGCCAAGGGCGGCACCGCGGCCATCCCTGGCCCCTTCGGCTCCGGCAAGACCGTCACGCAGCAGTCCCTCGCCAAGTATTCCGACGCGCAAGTCGTCGTGTACATCGGTTGCGGCGAGCGCGGCAACGAGATGACGGAAGTCCTCACGGAATTCCCCGTCCTCGAGGACCCGCAGACCGGCAACCCCCTGATGGCGCGCACCTGCCTCATCGCCAACACGTCCAACATGCCGGTGGCGGCGCGTGAGGCCTCGTGCTACACGGGCATCACCATCGCCGAGTACTACCGTGACATGGGCTACGACGTCGCCCTCATGGCCGACTCGACCTCGCGCTGGGCGGAAGCCATGCGTGAGATCGGCTCCCGCCTGGAAGAGATGCCCGGCGAGGAAGGCTACCCCGCTTACCTCTCCGCTCGTCTGTCCGAGTTCTACGAGCGCGCCGGCCTGGTCACGACGCTCACCGGCGCCTCCGGTTCGATCTCCGTCATCGGCGCCGTGTCGCCGGCCGGCGGCGACTTCTCGGAGCCCGTCACGCAGGCCACGCTGCGCATCGTCAAGGTCTTCTGGGCCCTCGACGCCAAGCTGGCCCAGCGCCGCCACTTCCCCGCCATCAACTGGCTGCAATCCTACTCGCTGTACCCCGAGTACCTCGCGCCGTACTACACGGAGAAGGCCGCCCCCGACTGGAACCAGACCAAGGCCCAGATCATGGACCTCCTCCAGAAGGAAGCCGAGTTGCAGGAAATCGTGCAACTGGTCGGCTCCGACGCCTTGCCCGCGGAGCAGCAGGTCACCCTCGAGACCGCCCGCCTGGTGCGTGAGATCTTCCTGCAGCAGAACGCCTACGACAAGGTCGACGCCTACTCGTCCCTGCAGAAGGACTACAAGCTGTGGAAGGCCATCTTGCGCTACGGCAACCTCGCCACGCAGGCCCTCGGCGCCGGCGCGACCGTGCGTGAGATGACCGGCCTCGCCGTCGTCACCGACCTCGCCCGCGCCCGCTTCGAAGCCAACTTCGACGCCGTCTACGACGCCGCCATGAAGAAGATGGAGACGACCTTCAGCGACCTCATGGGCAAGTCGAAGAAGGAAGTCTTCGCGTAGTCGGACGCCAAGATTCGTGAAGCGCCACGAGCGGAGCGTCCGCGCGGCGTGGTCAGCAGGTCGGGCTAGTCGTCCCGTCGGCCCAACCGCGAGGCGACCGCCAACGCGAGCACGGCGGCCATGGCCAGGAACGACGCCCCCGGCGCCTTCATGCCCGCGTCGCCGACCGTGGCGGCCTGCGCCAGCGAGGAGTCGGACACGACGGCGACGCCCGTCCCATCGAGGAAGGCGTAGTAGGACTGCAGCCCCCCGATGTCGGTGACGAGGTCGAGGCGAATGGGCTCGACCCGCGTGCCTGCCGGGGCGTCGTTGCGCACCTCGACGCGCAGCTTGGCCGAGGCGCCGCCCTCGAGGCTGGCGCCGCCGCCGATGGCGGTCACGGTCCAGCCGTTCGCGGGGGCGGACTGCAGCATGACGTGTTGGCCCTGCTCCGCGAGCGGGTTCTTGATGGTGAACTCGAAGACGCCCGCATCCTGCGGCGCAACGGAGACGTCGAGGAACTTCGCGGGGCCCGTCAGCGGGACGGACTCCACGAGGCGGCCTTCGCCCAGGGCCGGGAAGACCGGCGTGGCGGGCGCCTCGACGGGAACCTCGGTGCCGGTCCCGGGCAGGTGGATGCCGCCCGGCGCAGTGTCGCGCGGCTCGCCATCCACCAGCGAGACGAGCACAAGGTCGGTGAGGCTCTGCCCGGCCCAGGCGGCCACCGGGGCCCAGGCCCGCACCTGGAAGACGTTCCCGTCGGCGATTTGCCATTCCAGTTCCTCGAAGTCGGTCGTGACGGCTGCGCCGTCATGTGTGATTTGCCGTTCGAACGTCTGGTCGCCGACGTTGAACCGGAACGTGACGGTCCACGTTTCGCCTTGGGTTGGGCGGGCGGTTCCGTCCCCCGCGAGGTTGACCTTGAAGTACACGCCATTCGAGTCGAAGACCGGACTGTAGGAGTCGCCAACGTACACGTCCCAGATCTCGAATCCCTCCCAGGCGAAGCTGTCCTCCTGGCCCTCGAAGTCGCTGATGGCGTAGGTGTCGAATTCGTTGATGGTGAGGGCGCCGTGACCCGAGACGCCGGGGACGAAGGTCCCGAGTCCGAGCATCAAGAGGATAGGGGCGCTCCAGCGCATGCAGCGGCACACCGGGGGCGGGCGAAGAGCATTGCGGCCGGGCTACGCGGTTGACGGCATCACTTTCCCGCAAGGGCCCGTTTCAAGTTCGCCTCGACGTCAGGCAACTCCTCCAAGGCCTTCACCAAGCCATCCATCAAGATGCGGTCGTACCCGTGGATCAGAACGTTGCGGAAGGCGATGATGCGTTTCCAGGGAATCTCCGGATGGGCTTCCCGGAAGGGTGCGCTGACATGGGTGGCGGCCTCGCCCAGGACCTCGAACTTGCGAAACAGGGCGGAGCGCAGCATCTCGTCGCGAGCCAGCTCCCGGCGCCGGCCCTTCAGGAAGCCCTTGATGGCTTCGGCGCACTCGACCATGTGGCCGACGCGGCGCAGGTCCTCGCTCACAAGGGCACCGCTTCGCGGGCCACGCGGTCGCGGAACGCACCCGTGAGCGCGGCGCGTTCAACGAAATCCACCTTGGTGCCGAGGATCTCCTCGGCGTCGACCGTGAATGGGCACACGTCCCACAGGGTCTTGCCGCGCTGTGCCTCGTAGAGCAGGTCCACGTCAGAATCCGGGCCGGCGTCGCCGCGGGCACGTGAGCCGAAGAGCCAGAGGCGGGAGATGCCGTTGGCCCGTGCGGCCTCCAGGAGGCGGTCGCGGTTTGCCGCGACAAGGGCATCCAGGCGGCCACCGCCGGCTGGGACGACCGCTGGGCGTTCGACGATGTCAAGAAGCGACGCGATGACTTCGTGGAACGGTTGCCTGGGATGGGCCTTCCTCTGGGAAAGGCGAAGGTGCAAGGCGGCCGGGATCCAAAGCGTGGTGTTGGCCGGAGGCATGCTATCCTATAGCATCCTATAGGTCAAATGGGTTTCGCCGCATTTTCTCCTGATGCCAATCGGCAAGGTCGGCCCTTCGATTCAAATACGAGCCCTTCGTCGCCGGCCACGCCCAGAGGCCCCTTATGGCATCCAAGCAGACCCCGCAGAAGGAGTACCGCACCATCACGAACATCAAGGGCCCCCTCGTCTTCGTCGAGGGCACCCACCCCGTCGGCTACGGTGAGCTCGTCTCCCTGCGCCTGCCCAACGGCGACATGCGCCGCGGCCAGGTCCTCGACACCTCGGGCAAGCACGTCGTCGTGCAGGTCTTCGAGGGCACCACCGGCATCGACAACGACAAGACGACCGTGAAGTTCCTCGGCGAGACCATCAAGTTCGGCGTCTCCAAGGACATCCTCGGCCGCGTCTTCTCCGGCGCCGGCACCCCCATCGACGGCGGGGCCGACATCATCCCGGACGACTACCGCGACATCATCGGCGCCGCCATCAACCCGTACTCGCGCGCCTCGCCGCACGACTTCATCCAGACCGGCATCTCGACCATCGACGGCAACAACTCGCTCGTCCGTGGCCAGAAGCTGCCGATCTTCTCGGGTTCGGGCCTGCCGCACAACGACATCGCTCTCCAGATTGCCCGCCAGGCCAAGGTGCGCGGCACGGACGAGGCCTTCGCCGTCGTCTTTGCGGCCATGGGCATCACCAATGAAGAAGCGAAGAAATTCATGAACGAGTTTGAGCGCACGGGCGCCCTCAAGCGCGCGGTCATCTTCCAGAACCTGGCCGATGACCCCGCCGTCGAGCGCCTGCTCACGCCCCGCCTGGCCCTCACCGCTGCGGAGTACCTCGCCTTCGACCTCGGCATGCACGTGCTGGTCATCTTCACGGACGTCACGAACTACTGCGAAGCCCTCCGCCAGATTGGCGCGGCCCGCGAAGAAGTCCCCGGACGCCGTGGCTACCCTGGCTACATGTACACCGACCTGGCCATGCTGTACGAGCGCGCCGGGAACATCAAGGGCAAGAAGGGCTCCGTCACGCAGTTCCCCATCCTGACGATGCCCGGCGACGACATCACCCACCCGATTCCCGACTTGTCGGGCTACATCACGGAGGGCCAGATCGTCATCAGCCGCGAACTGCACCGCAAAGGCGTGTACCCCCCCGTGAACGTCCTGCCGTCGCTCTCGCGTTTGATGAACGCCGGCATCGGCGGCCACAAGACGCGCGACGACCACAAGAAGGTCAGCGACCAATGCTACGCCTTCTACGCCGAGGGCCGCGACCTGCGTGGCCTCGTGGCCATCGTCGGCAAGGACGCCTTGTCGAGCCGTGACCTGCAGATCCTGGAGTTCGCGGAACTCTTCGAGCAGCGCTACGTCCGCCAGGGCAAGGACGAGGACCGCTCCATCGAGCAGACCCTCGACCTCGGCTGGGAACTCCTCGCCACCGTCGACGAGAAGTTGCTCACGCGCATCGACAACAAGACCATCCAGGAATTCCACCCCAAGTACAAGAAGGCTGGAACCCCCGCGAAGGTCGTTGCCGCCAAGGCGCACTGAACGTGCGGTTCGTTCGGTTCTAGGTGGGTCGAGCGCAAGCCAGGCCGGGGCTGCGCGGGGTCATCCACGCTGCTTGCGGGCAATTCGACCGCTTCCCTTGGTGCAGGCACCGGGCGCACGGGCAGGGTTGAACCAAGGGCTAAAGTAGGATATCGATTTGTAGCCATTTATGGATGAATCGATATTGGCAGCGTTGCAGGCGCGCCTAACGCATGCGATGCCGCAGCTGGAGGGCTTGCCCGATTCGGTCTGGAAACGTACGGCGGCGCTCAACACCTGGGGCACCAACGCGATTGAAGGGAACACGCTGACCCATGACGATGTCGAACGCCTGCTCGTCGAGGACGCAACGGTTCCGGGTCGGCCGGTGCCGGATGTCTTGGAAACCCTGGGCCATGAGGAAGCGTTCCGAAGCCTCCTGGTTCGCCGCAAGAACCCAATTGACCTTGTGAGCATCCTCGAGTTGCATGAAACCGTGTTCCGGGCCGCACCACGCAAGCGCCCCGGCCAATGGCGCGTGTCCAACGTGTACATCGCAGGAACATCGTTTCGGCCTCCGCGCCGCGACGAAGTCGTCCCCCTCGTGGAGGCGTGGTGCATCGAGGTCGCCAAGCGTCTGCGCGCCAAGTCGTCCCCCCTCGGCAATGCGGCTTGGATGCATCACCGCTTCGAGCAGATTCATCCCTTCGAGGATGGCAACGGCCGGGCGGGCAGGCTCCTGATGAACCTGTTTTTGGTGAAGGCGGGCTGGCCGCCGCTGCACATCCTTCCACCTGACCGTGCCGGCTACATTCGTGCCCTGGAGGAAGCAAACGGCGGCGACCTGGTCCCTCTGGAACATCTGTTGCGGACCTGCATGGCTCGCGGCATCCTGGACCTCCTCGACCAGATTGGCGCTCCGCACGACGAATTGCGCGACATCAAGGAGTTCGCAGGCAAGGCGTGGGTGCCGCACAAGGCGGACTATCTCGCGCTGCGGTGCCGTCAAGGCGTGATTCCCGGCATCCGGTCCGGCGAAACAAGTGGTCCCGTCAAGCCGAAGGCGGGGAGGCCGCGTTGGCTGACCAGCGAGGTGGCGCTGAGGCTTGTCCTCGAATCGGACGCGGCGACGAGGCCTTCCGGGGCGTCCCGGGCGTGAGTTCGTCAAGGAATAGGGGCGAAGGACCAAGGCCAAACCGTGTCCGAGTTCATTGCACCCGGATCAAGCACAAAATGCACCAGGCGTCTGTTTGCCTTCTGTGACCCCAAAACCCTCAAATCGCCGGCCAGGCCATCTTGACGATATGCAGCGGACGTTCCAAGTCCTCTTCGAGGAGGGTGAAGACGGCTGGTTTGTCGCCAGCGTGCCCACTCTCCCCGGCTGCCACACGCAGGGGAAGGGCCTGGAGCAGGCCCGCGAACGGATCCAGGAAGCCATCCGCGCCTACCTTTCCGTCACTCCCAACATGCCGATCCAGACCCGTTACGTCGGCATCGACAGCGTGAGCGTCTCGGTGTAAAGCATGCCGGGACGCATTGGCCCCTTGCCTTACCGCAAGGTCAAGCGAGCTTTGCTGCGGCTGGGGTTCCGCATCGACCGGCAAGTCGGCAGCCACGTCATCTTCGTGCATTCCGATGGGCGACTCTTGTCGGTGCCGCACCATGCTCGGGAAGCGGCCGAACTTTGACGGCAACGCATCCACAGCCGTCACTGGTTTGCGAACAGCTCGTCGTGCTCATCCCAGGCCGGTCCGGCCCACCCTCGAAAGGGGCGTGTGATGGACAGGTCGGACCCGCGCCGAAACCCCCTTCCCTGGCCTCCTGGATGCGGCCGCATGCGCGCCCTCGTCGTCGCCGCCCTCTTCCTGCTCGCCACCCTGGCCGTCGGGACCGCCGATGCCAAGCCGGACCCGCCACAGTGCATCCACGGCGGCATCGAGGTCGGCGCCGGCCCCGTGACCGTGCGCACCAACTGCGGAGCATCCCCCAGCGTCAGCGTCGACCCCGACTGCCTGCGCGTCGAGGGGTGCTGACGTGCGCGTCGCACTGGTGATGCTCGTCGTGGGCTTGGCCATCCTGGCCATCGCGCCAGCCGCCGATGCGCGACCGCCGCAGCCCGGCGGCCACTGCGAGGTCAAGGAAGAGTACGTCACGGGCGCCAGCATCGGCCGCGACCCCGACGGCGCGACGAACCTGCCCACGGTGAACCCGGGCGCGCCCCGCCCCATCGAATGCTACTACTGAGCGCGACTACGCCGCCGGCTCGTTGACCTTGCCTTTGGCTGCGGCGGGCGTCGCCGGGACGGTCTTCGCCAACGGCCAAGCCACGAAGAACGTCGAGCCCTTGCCTGGCCCGTCGCTCTCGGCCCACATCCGGCCGCCGTGCTGCTCCACGAGGCCTTTGCTGATGTAGAGGCCAAGCCCGGTTCCCTTGGCGACGTGGGGTTGGTCCTCGTGCAGGCGGACGAAGGACTGGAAGAGCCTGCCAAGCTGGTCCGGTGTCATGCCCAAGCCCGTGTCGGTGACCGCCAGAATCGCCTCGTCTGGCGTCACGGTGACCCTGACCGCGACATGGCCGCCGGCCGAAGTGTACTTCACGGCGTTGCTGACGACGTTCATGAGCACCTGCATGGCCTTTGCAGGATCCACGTCGACCATCACGACCGGCAGCTGGACCGCCTGAAGGCTGACGCCTGCCACCTTGGCGGGCTCTTCGAACGCCGCGATGGCCTCGGTGACAAGAGGCGCCAGGTCCACGTTTTTCCTGTTCAACTTGACGCGCCCAGACTGCAGGCGCGCGGCGTCCAGCATGTCGTCCACGAGAAGCTGGAACCGCAGGATGTTGCGATCCATGCGGTCGAGTCCCTCCTTCTGCGCGGGGTCTAAGTTGCTGGCGCGCCGCATAATGGCCACTTGGAGCTTGAGCGGGGTGAGCGGCGTCTTCAGGTCATGCGCGGCCGTGTTGAGGAAATCCATCCGCATCTTGTTCATGTCTTGCAGACGCGTGACCTCGCGGTCCTTGGCAGCCATTGTTTCGCGGGCGGCTTCCGCCTGCTTCCTTTCCGTGACGTCCTGCGAGGTGCCGACCAAGGCCACCGGTTTGCCAGTCTCGTCTCGGGTGATGAGCGCATCGTCACGGTGGATGCGCACCTCGCCGTCGCGAAGGATCACGCGGTACTCGTCCTCGAACCGCGTCACCTCCGGATTGGCAAGGGCGGCCCCAAGCCGGGCTAGCGGGGCTTCGCGGTCGTCCGGGTGGACGCGTGAAAGGAAGAGCTCCCGCGTCGGGGGCGTGCCGGGCTCCAGGTCCAGGAGTCGGCATTTTTCCTTCGACCATTCCATGGCGCCGCTGACCAAGTCCATGGTCCAAGAGCCAAGCTGGGCTATGGCCTCGGCCCGTTGCAGAAGGGCCGTCTGGCGTTTGAGGTGATGGTCCGCCTCCCGCTGTTCAGTGACATCCTGGGAGCTTCCTGCCGCGGCGACAGGTTTGCCGTTTTCGTCACGTGTGATGCGAGCCCGGTCGTGGTGGATGCGCGTCTCGCCGTTGCGGAGCAGCACCTTGTAGTCGGCCTCGTATCTCTCGGCACGTGGGTCCGCGAAGGCGCCGCCTAGTTCTTCCTGAATGCGTGCGCGGTCGTTCGGGTGGACGCGCGACAGGAAAAGTTCGAAGGTCGGTGGCGTGCCGAGGTCCGTGTCCATGAGGCGATAATTTTCCTTTGACCATTCGCCCGTACCCGTCCTCAGGTCCAGTGCCCAGGACCCAACCTTGGCCACAGCCTCGGCCCGCTCCAGGAGTTGCGTCTCTTGTTCTAAGCGACGGGCGGCCTCCTTTGACTCAGTGATGTCCATGATGTTGCCCTGCACGCGGACAACCTTTCTGTCCTTCATCTCGGGCATGCCGATGAGGCGAACGTCGCGTCGGCGTCCCTTGGCCGTCATGAGTGCCACCTCCAGGTCGTACGGCTTGCCACGCTCCACGGCGGCACGGAAGGCGGCGTCGACGCGTGCCACGTCCCCGCCCTCGTAGAATTGAATGTCGCGGGCGGCGTCGCCTGGGTCGTACGACTCCGGCACTTCGTGGATGCGGTACACTTCCCGGCTCCAGGTGACCTTTCGCGTTGCTGCGTTGTACTCCCAGGATCCCATCTTGCTGAGTTTCTCGGCGTCATTGAGCATGATCGTAATGGCGGATTCCTTGGCGCGCATTCGCAGGGTGCGGAGGCCGAAGGCCAAGTCGCCGGCCATCTCCTCGAGCAGGGTGACCTCGTCGGCCGTGAAGGCGTCTGGCTGCGCTGCATACATCACCATGGCACCGCGCTCGTCGCCGAGGGGCAGGAAGAGGGCGATTGCCGACGCGTACCCATTCGCCAGGGCCTGGTCACGCCACGGGGCGAAGGCAGGGTTGTGCGCAAGGTCCCGGATGACAATGGTGCGGCGTTCGCGGATGCTCTTGCCCGTGACCTGGCCGCGCGGCACATTGTCCCAGGTCGCCCTGATGTCTTTGATGTAGCCCGCCTCGTGCCCGGCCCACGCCACCGGCTCGACGGGGTGGCCGGGCGTATCGCGGGCGATGCCGACCCAAGCCATCTGGTAGCCGCCCTTCGCGACCGCGATGTCGCAGATCGCCTCCAGCAGCCCCGCCTCGCTGTCGGCGCGGATGAGCTCGTTGTTGACGGCTGAAATGAGGGTCAGTGCCCGTTCGCGGCGCCGCAGGGCGATGGTCTGCGCGCGGGCTTCGGTGGCGTCCTGGCCGACGGCGATGAATCCTTCGAGGGCGCCGGCCGGGCTGAGCAACGGGCTCGTGCCAAGGTTCACCAGGACGGAGGAGCCGTCCTTGCGGCGCATGGGGTAGTCGCCGGTGGGAGCGGCTTCGTTCGCGTCCTGGTGCGGGCTGAGGACCTGAATGTCGCCCCAAAGGTCCACCACGGGCCGCCCGACGGCTTCGGCGTTTGACCAGCCGAAGAGCTTCTCCGCGGCCGGGTTCCAGTAGGTGACGCGACCCTCCAGGTCGGTGGAGGCGACGGCCTGGCTGACGCTCTCCAGTAGGTGGGCCTGGAAGCTGACGCGTCCCAGGGCGGCCTTCATCGCACTGATGTCCTGCGACACGCCGATGACGCCCACGAGGTGCCCGCCGTCGTCGAGGAGAGGGTTGTCGTTCACGAGGGCAGTGAACGAAGAGCCGTCCTTGCGGCTCACGACGCACTCGCCGCTCCAGGACTTGCCGGCCGCAAGACGCGTCATGATCTCCTCGGCCTGGGCCCGACTGGTCTGGGAAGGGGTCACCTCGACGATCGGTCGGCCCAACACCTCCTCCGCCGTCCACCCGTACAGCGCCACGGCGCCGGCGCCCCAGTACGTGATGATCCCAGAGGTGTCGGTGGCGATGACGGCCTGCCCGACGCTGGCCAACAGCCGGGCCTTCAACCGCAGCCGCTCCTCGACGGTCTTGCGTTCCGTGACGTTGTCGAATACAGCGACGAACTCATCTGGCCCGGCCGCGTACGCCGTGATGCTGAACCAACGGGCCAGGCCGGGGACATGGACCTCCTTCCTTTCGGGAGGGCCCCCGTGGGCGACGCGGCCGTACAGGGCAAGGAGCTCGGCATCGGTCTCCCGGAAACCCGGGATGACGTGGCTGACGCGCTTGCCGATTACGTCGTGCAACCCCGTCAACGCGTCGAATTGGGCATTGACGCGCAGGTACTCGAAATCCACGGGCTTGTCGTCTTCGAAATAGACGCGGCAGTGGGCGAGGCCTTCCGCCATGTTCTCGAAGAGCTTCCGGTAGTCGGCCTGCGCGGACTTCTGCGCCAACTCGGCAGCTTGGGCGCGCTTCATGTCAGTGATGTCCTGCACCGTGCCGACCGACTTGAGGGGCTGGCCGTCGGAGCCATAGGAAGTCTCGCAGCGTGCGTGCAGCCACTTGACGCTGCCGTCCTGCATGACGCGGCGGTGCTCGATGTCGTACGGGGCGCCCGTGGCCAGTGAGGCCGTGTATGCCGTGTTCACCGCTTCGCGGTCGTCGGGATGGATTGTGTCGAGGAAGGACTCGTACGTGGCACCGAAAGCTCCGGGTTCGACGCCAAAGATGCGGTAGGTCTCGTCGGACCACCAGAGGGCGTTCTTGACGAGGTCCAGTTCCCACGAGCCAATGTGGGCCATTCGCTGTGCCTCGCGCAAACCGGCCTCGCTGAGGCGCAGAGCCCGGTCATTGCGCCCAAGGGTCGCGGCGGCGACCACCCACGTCAGGGCGAGGCCGCCACCGGCAATGGCAGCGAACACCAGCATCTTCGTACGGAACGCAGCGTCGATGGGCCCCAGCACGTCGTCCGTCGCGAGGCCGACCGCAACGTACGCGACGCGCTTTCCACTCGGGTCGTGCACGGCGTGGAACGCATAGAAGGAACTCACGTTGTCCAATCCAGAGGCGACGACAAGCCCCTCATCGTTGCCCAGCATCTCGGTGCGGATGGGTGCCGAGCGGCCCACGAATTCATCCGCGCGTTCTGAACCCGCCATGATTGTACCATTGGAATCGGTGACGAAAAGGAGTGCGTCGGTCGCGTTGCCCGTGCGCTCGAGGCCTTCGGCCAGGGAACCGAGATCGATGGCGGCAGCAACGACGCCGGCGAAGGTCGACCCGTTCGCAAATGGATAGCCAACGACAACGATTGGAAGACCAGTGGCCCGCGAGATGCTGTAGGTTCCCACAGTCAGGTTTCCGGTCGCCTTCGCTCCCTCGAAAAAGTCGCGGCCTGACGCGACCGCCGTCGTGGGAATGGCACTGCACGGCAGGACGCCGTCGTACAGCAGGACGCCTTCGGGCCCCACGACATAGACGTTGCTGTAGATGGGGAAATCCGCGTGGATCGACGCCAATGTTTGAGTACAGCCAGCGCCGCCAGAAACGAGGGTTGGGACCTCGGCAAGCGCGGTGACCAGTTGACTTGCTGAGACGATGGTTGCCTCTTGGCGTGCAGCCTCTAGGCTCGCCGCAGCCGCCACCTCCTCAAACGCTCGCTCCCGCGCCACGTCGCCCTGGTCCTGGTATGCGATGGTGGCGAGGACGGCGAACGGGCCAATCATCAACAGCAGGATCACGGACAGGGTAATCCCGAAGCGGAACCCGCGTTTCCCCAACGCGAACCGTCCGAGGCCGTCTGCCCTGGATTTCGCGCCAGCCACGTTATGCCCCGCGGTGCTGGAAGAACTGGTCCGCCATCTCCGGGGCGCGAAGGTGCATCACGCGTCGCCTCCTGCGGGCCGGATGTCCAGCCCAACGAGGACGCGGTCCTTCTTCGAGAGGTCGCCGATGATCTTGCGCGCCGGGGGCGGAAGGCGTCGAACGAGGGTGGGCAGGGCGAGGATCTGGTCGCCGGCGGCCAACTCCGGGTGCTCGACCAGGTCGATGACCTCGATCTCGTAACGCCCGGCGAGTTTCTCTTCGCACACCTGGCGCAGGTTGTCCAAGGCGAGTTTCGAGCGCTCCGTCTTGCCCGCCACGTACAGGCGCAGTTTCCAGGTTTCCCCCGCCGTCGAATCAGCCTTCGCCTTGCCAGCCATCTCAGGCCCCTCGGGACGCGCGCATGGCGTTGCGTCGGACGCCCTCGGCCGCCTGCTCCGCCTGCGCTGCGGCCAACTCGCGGCCGAGGCGGGCTTGCTCGGAGTCATGCGCCGCCTGCGCTGCGACCAATTCGCGGGCGAGGCGACCCTGTTCGGAGTCGTGCGCCGCCTGCGCTGCGGCCAGCGCGCGAGCGAGGCGGCCTTGCTGGGAGTCATGTTCCGCCTGAACCCCCTCAGCGGACTGGCGTAGGCTGCGCTCCTGGCGTGCCAGCTGGGCCTTCACATCCGCCACCCGGGCGGCAAGCGCCGCCTGGTGGGCCGAGTCGCGCGCTTCCTGCACGAGGCGGGCGGAGCCGGCCAGCACGCCAGCGTCACCGATGTAGGGCGGACGGATGCGCACGCCCTTGGCGGTGAGGTGGAACTCATGCACCTGGTTGGAGTGCCCAATGCCACGCGCCTTGAGGATGTGGATGAGGCGGTTGCGTTCACCGTCGCTCTCGGTGTCGCGCAACAGGATCCATGCATCGGCGGCCGAGGAAATCCCCGAATTCGTTTGTTCCATCTCTTCGCGGCCGTGCGACAGGTTCGTGAGCATGGTCGTGGCCCCCGATGCGCGCATGGAGTCGGAGAGTTGCACGAGCATGTTCTTGGCCTGCCAGGGGTCGCCCTGCGAGATGAAGCCGGAGATGGGGTCGATGACCACCGCCTGAGGGTGGAACTCCTCCATCTTGCGGTGCATTTCGGCGAGGTGGCCCTCGAGCCCCTGCGAGTTGGTTGGCACCGAGTGGAAGCGAAGCAGGCCTTTGCGGACCCAACGATCGAGGTCAATGCCGATGGAGCGCATGTCGCGCACGAGCGTCTGCGGCGACTCCTCGAAGGAGAAGAACAGGGCGCGCTCGCCCCGACGGCAGGCCGCATCAAGGAAGTGTGCAGCCAGCGTCGTCTTCCCGGTTCCAGCGGTGCCTGACACGAGGACAACGCTGCCCCGGTAGAATCCCTTGCCACCCAGCAGCCGGTCGAGGCTGGGGACACCCGATGGAATGCGCCCCAATGGAGCGGCTTGATTGAGGAGAAGCTGGGTGATCGAAGTCACCGTGAAGCCGCGCTCGTCGATGATGAAGGGGACTTCGTCGCTGACGTGGGCGCTGCCGCGATACTTGAGAATGTGCAAACGGCGCGTCGCAACGTCCTGCCGCACCTTCTGGTTGAGGACGATGACGCAGTCGGAGACGTATTCTTCGAGACCCTCCCGGGTCAGGGTCTTCTCGCCCAGTTCCGCCGTGATGACGGCCGTGAGGCCGCGGTCTTTGAGCCAGCCGAAGAGGCGGCGCAGCTCGCTGCGGATGGCCAGGGGGTTCGGGAGGACGGAGAACAGGGATTCCGGGGTGTCGAGCAGGATGCGTTTGGCGCCGATGCGATCGACGGCGTACCCGATGCGCAGGAAGAGGCCCTCCAGGTCGAAGGCTCCTGCCTCCTCGATCTCGGCGCGGTTGACGATGACTTGGTCGATGACGATCTTGCCTTGCTTCTGCAGCGCCTTGAGATCGAAGCCGAGCGAGGCAACATTTTGCTCAAGGTCGCGGGGTGATTCCTCGAAGGTGATGAGGACGCCGGGTTCGCCCATGTCGCGTGCACCGCGCACAAGGAATTCGGCGCCAAGAAGCGTCTTGCCCGAGCCCGGGCCACCGCAAACCAGCGTACAGCGTCCGCGGGGAAGGCCCCCGCCAGTCAAGGCGTCGAGGCCAGCGATGCCGGTGGGGGCCTTGGGTAGGGCGCGCAAAGAACGAGCGCGGCCACGCGGACGTATGGCACGGCGGCTCGGCATGAACCCTCCTGGACCCGGTGCGGCATGAACGACTGGGGGCAAAACCAGGACAGCGGCCCGACGCATGTCCCCCCAACGCTATGGGCCGCGGAAACGGACCAACCGCGAGGAATGACGTGGCCAGACCGCACGGGGCCAACAGCCCGCAGGTCAAAGAAGGCCCAATCATCGTCATCGTCGATGACGACGTTGACGTGCTCCTGACGCTGTCCGACTACTTCCGCGCAGCCATCCCGAACGCCAGGATCTTCCCTGCTGAGTCGGGCCCGGCGGCGCTGGAGTTCATCCGGGAGAATCCGCCCGACCTGGTTGTCACGGATTGGCGGATGCCTGGACTGACCGGCCTTGAACTTGCAGACATCCTCAATGAGTCGCCCAGGCCACCCGCCACCATCCTGATGACCGCGCGCCCAAGCGTCGGCTTGGCCTACCAAGCCACCACAGTGCACGGTGTTTCAGCCATTTTCTCGAAGCCGTTCGACGCCGCCGTCATGGTGTCCACGGCTCTCGACCTCATCGAACGTCGGGAGCCAGGGGCGATACCAGCCGTGCCTGGAAGTCGACCCCTCGGCCCCGCCAGGGGCCAAGCCACGTAGAACCTGGTTCCCTGATCCAGACACAAGCCTAGGTTCACCGAACCCTTCGGCAACCCCTTTCCGGGGGGCCACAGTGGCCACCCAATGGTCCGACGTCCTGCATCCGAGGTCGCCAACTACGACGTCCTGCAGCAGCAGACCTTCCGGCAGTTGCAGACGCTGCCCAACGTCGGCCCCGCGATCGCAGGGGACCTCATCCGCCTCGGGGTCACGAGCCTCGACGACCTGACGCGCCGCGACCCCCGCATCCTGTACGACGCCCTGACGGACCTGGATGGGGTCGCACACGACCCATGCGTGCTCGACGTCTTCGCCGCCGCCATCCACTGCGCACGCACCGGGGAGAGCGTGCCTTGGTGGCAGTTCACGCCGGCCCGCAAGGCCGCTACGGCAAGATCAGGGGCCGCGGGTTCCAGTCCTCGAGCGACTCGCTGAACTCCGTCAGGCTCAACGTGGCGGTGATGCCGTATTTCACGAGGTGAAGGCGCAGGTCGGCCAGGAACACCAATCGGTCGCGGGGCATGTCTGCCAAGTCGAGACGAATGGTTCCGCCGCCGCCCTCGTACTGGACGACGGCTCGCGAGGACGCCTCGCGCACGTGCCGGATGGCGCGCAGGATGGGCGGCTCGGTCAGCTGGGCGGGATCGTTGAACAGGATCCATCCTTTCCACCAGTCCGCACCGTTTTCCTTGGGTTGCAGCGTGATGCTCAGGCGTGCCCCAAGCACGGCGTTGATGTCGACCGCCCCGCCGCGCACCTCCACATACAACCTGGACGTTGCGCGCAGCTCCGCCGAATCCCAGACCCGGACCACAAGGCCCGCCTTGGCCGCTGTCAGGCGGCCGAACAGAGTCTGGCGGGCGTCGAAGGCAAGGACCAGCCCGAGCACGAGGCGGATGGAGCAAGGCCCGGGATAAGGCCCCCGGTGCGCCTGGCCAAAGGCAATTGGCACTGGTTTCGCCAATCCCCGGGAAGGCGTCAAGGGACACGCGCGGCTTGTCAGGGGCATGGGCCCCCTTGTCCACGCTGCTTCCGCCCCGACGCTTCATTTCCATGCCACCGGCGCCGTCACGTACCTGGCCGACGACGTCGAAGCCGGCTGGGACGACGACGCGCCCGTCTTGTTTGCCGTTGCGGCTTAGCGGCAAGTCCGGGGCTACGGGCTTGGGCAACCGACTTGGCTGTACGCCGAGGGCGGGTACACGGCCTCGAATGCCTTGATGTTGAGCGCGCTGACGCAGATTCTGCGCGGAATCAATGTCCGTTGACGGGTTCGACCAGGCTGAGGCCGGCGCATGTCAGCGGGCGGCCGCAGGAACGACGGCGCCGGGACCCGGGACGACCGCCACGCAGGCCGCAGCACGCTTGGCCCGTTCGCGCGCCTCATCCGTCGTCTTGCCGGATGCGATGACGACACCCATTCGCCGGTTCTTGTGCGCAGCCGGCTTGCCGAAGAGCCGGATTGTGGTGCCCGGCTCGGCGAGGGCCTGTTCGACGCCTTCGAACCGAGGGGCGACGATTTCCCCGGTGGCCAGGATGACGGCGGAAGCGGTTGGACCGAGGGAACCGATGTCGGGGATTGGCAGGCCCGTGATGGCGCGCACGTGCAACGCGAACTCCGAGAGCCGTTGCGAGCCGAGCGTGACGAGCCCCGTGTCGTGCGGGCGCGGGCTGACCTCGCTGAACCACACCTGGTCTCCCTTGACGAAGAGTTCCACCCCGAACAGGCCGCGGCCACCCAAGGCATCCGTGACCTTCTTGGCGATGTCCTGGCTGAGCGCGAGTGCCTTGGCCGTCATGGCCATGGGCTGCCACGACTCACGGTAGTCGCCGTCGATCTGCACGTGTCCGATGGGCGGGCAGAACGTGGTCGTGGTCTTGCCGTTGCCGTCGAGGTGCCGGACCGTGAGCAACGTAATCTCGTAATCGAAGTGGATGAAGCCCTCGACGATGACGCGCCCCGTCTTGACGCGCCCAGTCATGGCGTACGCCCACGCCTTGTCGACGTCGGAGGCTGTGCGCACGACACTTTGGCCCTTGCCGGATGACGACATCGTGGGCTTGACGACGCACGGCATGCCGATGGCCTGCACGGCGGCCTTGAACTCCTCGGCGGACGAGGCGAACCGGTATGGGCTCGTCGGCAGGCCCAACGTTTCCGCGGCGAGGCGGCGGATGCCCTCGCGATCCATGGTCAGGCGCGCGGCCTTCGCCATCGGGATGATGGTGAAGCCCTCAGACTCCAGGCGCTCGAGCTCGGGGGTCGCGATGGCCTCAATCTCGGGCACGACCCAGTCCGGGTCTTCGCGCTCGATGACGGCGCGCAACGCCTTGGGGTCCGTCATATCGATGACGTGGCTGCGGTGGGCCACCTGCATGGCCGGGGCGCCAGCGTAGCGGTCGACGGCGACGACCTCGACGCCAAGGCGCTGCGCCTCGATGGCGACCTCCTTGCCCAATTCGCCGGAGCCGAGCAGCAGCATTTTGCGGGCGGACGGCGACAGAGGGGTACCCCAGGCCACGCCCCGCCCACCCCGGGGGTCCCCTGAAAGGGTTGCCCCCCAAGCCGAGCGGCCCGCCCCCGCCTTGATAAGCCTGGGGGCCAGGGCTTATAGTGACGCCGTGCCCCAACGAGGGGTTGGAGCGACGTGCATGCAAACCGAACAGCGCATCTGGAGCCTTGGCAAGGGTTGGTCGCCCGCCAACAGCCGTCTGACGGACGCGCAAGTCGTCCTTGTCTTCGGCGCAAAGGCCGCCTTGGCCAATCCGGCTTGCATGACGGACCTGCACCACAGCTATCCTTCCGCCCACATCATCGGCGGCAGCACCGCCGGGGAGATTGCGGGCACGCACGTCCTCGACGGCACCATCGTTTCCACGGCCGTTCACTTCGACCGCGCCCACTTGCAAGTCGCCTCCATCGACCTCGCCCCCGACGAGGATTCCGCAGTCGCCGGCGAACGCCTGGCCCGCGAACTCCCGCAGGACGGCCTCGTGCACGTCTTCATCGTCTCCGATGGGCAGAAGGTCAACGGCAGCGAACTCGTGCGCGGCATGGCTGCCAGCCTGCCGGGCGGCGTCGCCGTGACCGGCGGCCTCGCTGGGGACGGGGCGGACTTCCGATCAACCCTCACCGTTTCGGATGAGGGCCCTCGCGAAGGACGACTCACGGCCCTCGGCTTGTACGGCAAGGGCCTGCAGGTTGGGTACGGCTCACTGGGAGGCTGGGACGCCTTCGGCCCGCACCGCGTGGTCACGCGGTCCAACGGCAACGTCCTGTACGAATTGGACGGCCAGCCGGCCCTGGCGCTCTACAAGCGCTACCTCGGCGACCAAGCGGCCGGCCTGCCAGCGACGGGCCTGCTCTTTCCGCTCGCCGTGCAGTTGCCCAGCGGCGTCGAAGTCACGCGCACCATCCTCGGAGTCAACGAGGACGACCAGAGCCTCACATTCGCCGGCGACGTTCCACAAGGCTGCATGGCACGCCTGATGAAGGCCAACTTCGACCGCCTCGTCGACGGCGCCCACGGCGCGGCGCAGGGTGCCCAACTCGGCGACGGCAAGGCCGAACTCGCCATCCTCATCAGTTGCATCGGCCGCAAACTCGTGCTCAAGTCCCGCATCGAGGAAGAACTCGAAGCCGTGCAGGACGTGCTCGGCAAACAGGCCGCCCTCGCTGGCTTCTACTCGTACGGCGAAATCTGCCCCTCGGCGCCGAACGCCGACTGCGAGTTGCACAACCAGACCATGACCATCACCACCCTGCGGGAGACCTGACCCCGCGCATGCACAAGCTCCTCGAGCGCCAGTTGCGACGCCACGTCGGAGGCGCAGAGGACCTGCCGGCGCCGCTGAAGGCCCTGATCGAGGACATTGACCGAACGTACACGGAATCGGATGCAGACCGCCGCTTCGTCGAACACTCCCTCGACCTGACCTCGCAGGAACTCATGCAGCGCAACGCCGACTTGCGCTCCAAGCAACGGGAACAGCAGGTCATCTTCGACTCCGTGCCGGCCCTCATCATCTACAAGGACACGCGCAACCGCATCCTGCGCCTCAACGACAGCGCTGCCAAGGTTCTGGGCGGCACCCCTGCGCAACTTGAAGGGAAGGCGACCGAAGACGTGCTGCCCAAGGACGTCGCCGATGCCCTCTACGAGGATGACCTGCGCGTCATTTCCACGGGCAAGCCGCGCCTGGGCATCGAGGAATCCCATCCGACGGCGGACGGCGCCGTCTACTGGATGCGCACGGACAAGGTGCCCTACCTCGACGAGCAGGGCCGCGTCATCGGCGTCATCGTCTTCAGCGTGGACATCACGGATCGCAAGGCCGCCGAAGAGCAGCTCAAGGCCTCCGAGGAACGCCACCGCCTCATCGTTGAGACGGCAACCGAGGGCATCTGGACGCTGGACTTGCAGGGCAACACCACGTTTGCCAACGGCGTCATGGCCCAGATGCTCGGGCACACGCGCGAGGAACTCGCTGGACGCAGCGTGTTCGACTTCATCTCGCCCGAGGACCTGGCTGCGGGCAAGGAAACCTTGGCTGCGCTCATGGTGGGGAGCCACATCAGCCTGGACTTCCGCTTCCGCCGCAAGGACGGAACGGACCTTTGGACGCAGGCGTCCGGTGCCCCGATGCTCGACGCGCACGGCCAAATCGTTGGCGCCCTTGGCATGCTGACGGACATCACGAAGCGGCGCGACGCCGAGGATGAGTTGCGGCAAGCGTACGGGCAATTGCAGAAAGTGGACCGCGACCGGATGCAGTTCCTTAACAACGCAGCGCACGAGCTTGGGACGCCCCTCACGCCGATTCGCTTGCAGATTCATCTTCTGCGCAGCCGCTTGCGCGACGGCGGACGCGACCTTGCCGAGATCAAGGCCGTGGACATCCTGGACCGCAACTTCGAGCGCCTTGGCCACCTGGTTCGCGACCTGCTCGACTCCGCCCGCCTGCAGGCCGCCAGCATGAAGCTGCACCGCGCGCCCGTGGACCTGCGCGACGTCATCTACTCCTCCGTCGAGACCTACCTGGCGCCGGCAGCCGAGGCGGGCGTCGAGCTGCGCGTGCCGGAACTGCCGCGCCTGCCGGTGGACTGCGACACGAGCCGCATCAGCCAGGTGCTCGACAACCTCCTTTCGAACGCCGTGAAGTTCACCCCGCGCGGCAAGGCCATCGACGTGGAGGCGGAGGTCCGGGGCGGCATGGCCCGCGTCAAGGTGCGTGACAACGGCGCCGGCATGAAGCCGGCAGACCTTCCGCGCCTCTTCCGGCCGTTCAGCCAGGTGCATGACACGATGCAGGCCACCCGGGGCGGAACGGGACTTGGCCTGTACATCAGCCAAGGACTCGTGCAGGCCCACGGCGGCTCCATCCATGCGGAAAGCGAGGGCCTCGGCCACGGCAGCACGTTCTGGTTCGAGATTCCCCTGCGGGAGAGCACGGTGGTCGTCGGCGAAGAAGCCGTCGCGGCCTGAAGCATCGGCTCGCCACAGCCCTTTCATACTGCCCCTCAGTCCGATTTTGGCGGAGGCTGCCTCCGCCGGCCCCACTGGCCGATGACTGGAGACGACACCATGGGACTCTTTGATTTCCTCAAGCGCAAGAAGACCGTTGCCCCCGCCGCGCCCGCCGCCCCGGCCGATGCCCCGAAGCCCGCCGCGGCCCCCGCCGCCAAGCCGGCCGCCAAGGCCCCGGCCAGTGGCAAGGCCCCCGCCAAGAAGGCCGCCCCCAAGCCGGCCGCCAAGAAGGCCGCTTCCAAGAAGCGCTAATCCCTTCGCATCGTTCCTTCCCCGTTTCCCCCCACTCCCCCCGTTTTCTTCGTTTGCATCCACTTGGTAGAGCGCAGGCTCCGCATCTGCGGAGTCCTTGACGGCCCTGGGACGGCAGGATTATCCCTCCCCAGCCAGGTCGCCGGAACGGTCGCATGAAGGTCCTGTTCCCGCTTGATGGTTCGGAGCGCGCATTCCAGGCGATGGAGGCCGCCCTCGACCTGCTGCACGGGTCCCAGGTCCAGGCGACGCTCCTCGTCGTCATGCAGGACTTCCGGGGCGCCCCCGAGGAGATGATCAAGGAATTCGAGGACGACACCGAGGACGAGGTCTTCCCCACCCAGGAGTCCGCCATCGTCGTCCTCAAGCAGGCAACCAAGCGCATGCGCCGCAAGGGGCTCGAGATGAAGCTCAAGATGGCGCAGGGCAACATCGTCAAGCAGATCATCGCCGAATCCAAGGAGCACGACCTGCTCGTCATGCACTCGACGCGGCCGACGAAGAAATTCCTCCTGCGCTCGTCACGCACAAAGAAGGTCGTGCGCGGCGCCGTCTGCAACGTGTTGCTGATGCAGGCCTACTGAGCCCCACCACGTTCGTGTCGCGCAAGTCCCTTGCCTAGGCGGCATCCAGCGAGGGGGTGAACGGTGTCGGCCCGCTGGTTTCCCTCGCGTTGGCGGGCTTCGTGATTTCGGCCCCCGCATCGGCCCCCGCTCCCGAACCTGCAACCGCCGAGGCCTTGGGCAACGGCTGGGCTGACGGCCCCATCGTGGCCTTCGGCGACTCGTACACGCAGGGCTGGGGCGCCGACCCCGACGAAGCCTTCCCCACGCTCCTGGCTTTGGCGCTTGGAGTGCCAGTCCACAACATGGGCATCGGAGGCGAGACGGCTGCGGAGGCCTTGCCCCGAATCCAGAGCGACGTCCTAGCATTCCATCCCCGATTGGTCGTCGTGGAATTCGGCACGAACGAGGTGTTCCGGGGGCAACCGGTGGCGACCTGCATCGTCGCCCTCGACGAGATGTTGTCAATCCTGCGCGCGGCGCAGGTCCCGGTCGTCCTCGTTGGCGTGCACTTCGGGGACTACCAGGGAAACCTCGACGCCGAACTCACGCGCCTCGCCGAGCGGCACGGCACCGGTCTTGTCCTTGATGCGCTGCGCGGCGTGCTCGACGATCCCGCGCTCACCAGCGACGGCGGCTACCATCCAAACGGGCCCGGCTACGCCATCCTTGAAACCCGGATTCGCCCCGAGGTCAGCCGCATGTTGGCCACGCCCTAGTCCCGTGCAAAATCCGCCGCGACGCTCTCACCGACACCCTTAACCGCAAGCGCGCTGACGCGAACTCAGCCCAAGAATCGGGAGTCAATGTCCGCAGGCGGGGTCGCCAAATCCCCTCGGCCGCCTGCTTTTGTGTGCGCGTCTTGCGCACGGGACCCGGCGACAACGAACCTTTCGCCGGCCACAGAGACATGCACATGCAATCGTTCACTGAGCTCAAGCTCACCCCCGCAACCCTCGACGCCATCGCAGCCATGGGCTACGAAACGCCGTCCCCCATCCAAGCCCTGTCCATCCCGCACTTCCTCGCGGGCCGCGACCTGTTGGCCCAAGCGCGCACCGGCACCGGCAAGACCGCTGCCTTCGGCATCCCGCTCCTCGAGGCGACCCGCGCCATGCCGCCCACCTCGGGCGCCAGCGCGCTCGTTCTCGTTCCCACCCGCGAACTGGCCATCCAGGTCGCCGACGAACTCAACGACATCGCCAAGGGCAGCCGCGTCCGCATCGTCGCCATCTACGGCGGCGTCGGCATGGGCCGCCAGATTGACGAGCTGCGCAAGGCCGGCACCATGATCCTGGTCGCAACCCCCGGCCGCCTGCTCGACCACCTGCGCAGTGGCTCGGCGCGCATCGAGAAGACCAAGCTCCTCGTCCTCGACGAGGCCGACCGCATGCTCGACATGGGCTTCCTGCCCGACGTCGAGCGCATCCTGCGCGCCGTGGCGCCCATCCGCCAGACCGCGATGTTCTCCGCCACCGTGCCGGAGCCCATCCGCCGCCTGTCGCAGAAGTTCCTGCGTGACCCCGTCCCCATCCGCGTCGAGACCGGCGAGGTCAGCGCGCCCAAGGCCGAGCAGTTCAAGGTGTACGTCGAGAAGGCCAACAAGTCCCGCGCCCTCTTGGCCCTCCTCAAGAAGGAGTCGCCGGACCAGGTCATGGTCTTCACGCGCACCAAGCACCTCGCCAAGCGCCTCGCCCCTGCCCTCGACCGCGCCGGAGTGCCCTCCGTCGCGCTCCAAGGCAACATGAGCCAGGGCCAACGAGAGCGCGCCATGCAGGCGTTCCGCGACGGCACCGCGAAGATCCTCGTCGCCACCGACATCGCCGGCCGCGGCATCGATGTCCCCGAGACGAGCCACGTCGTCAACTTCGACTTGCCCGACGAGCCTGAGGCGTACGTGCACCGCATCGGCCGCACCGCCCGCATGGGGCGCGCCGGCCGCGCCTTCACCTTCGTGCAGTCGGACGAGCACCACGACCTGCGCATCATCGAGCGCCTCACCGGTGTGGCGATGCAGGCGTACGACGTGGGCGAGCTTCCCGCCGACCTGCCGCCGGCGCCCAAGCAGGAGCCGACGGGCAGCAATGGTCAGCCCTTCTACCAAGGCCGCAACGGTGGCCACAGCGGCCACGGCGGCCGCAACCAGCGCCGCGACGGGCCCGGCCACCACGCCAAGAAGGCGCCGCGCAGCGACCAGCAGGGCGGCCCGCGCCACGGCGCGCCCAGCGCGCACCACGCCGAGCGCAGCGAGCGCCGCGACGACGGCGCGCAGCGCGCCCCCGACCCGCGCTACGCTGCGGGGCACGACCCGAAGCAGCAAGGCGGAGGCAGCCGCTCGGGCGGCCGCGGCTCCGGCGGTCCGCGCGGCGGCCCCTCGCGCGAGCAGTCCATGGGCGGCGGCTCCGGCACGCGCCTGGGCGACAGCTACGGGTCCGGCTCCGGCGGCGGTCGCCGCGGCGGCGGACGCAGCGGACGCCGCTGGTAAGGGCCCGCGGCGGGCGCGTCGAGCGACCGGTCCAGCTGCGCTGGACCGGTCAACATCTGAGCGTGGTCAAGCCGAGGCCAAGGCCACCCCTGGGCTGCGCCAGACATGTTCGCCTGAAACGGCCATTGTTTGAACAAATTCCCAATCAGCGACAAATTGATTGAACTACGTTCTTGCCAAGGGCTCTTGACCTAACCTTCTTATCGCCTGCTGGACTGCCAGCGTCGTGGACTTCTCCGCGCTCTACTCGGCGCGCACCCACTCGATGAAGGCGAGCGAGATTCGCGAGCTGCTCAAGCTCACGGAGAAGCCGTCCATCATCAGTTTCGCGGGTGGACTGCCGAACCCGGCGACATTCCCGGTGCAGGACATCGAGGACGCAACCAAGCGCGTCCTGCGCGACCACGCCAAGCAGGCGCTGCAGTACAGCACGACGGAAGGCATCACGGTCCTGCGCGAAGCCGTCGCCGAGCACCTGCGCAAGGACGGCATGGACGTCCACCCCGACGAAGTCCTCATCACCAACGGCTCGCAGCAGGGCCTCGACCTGCTCGGCCGCGTCTTCGTCGACCGCGGCGACACCCTCGTCGTGGCCAACCCGACCTACCTCGGGGCCCTCCAGTCGTTCAACTACTTCGGCGCGAAGTACGCCAGCGCCGACTCCGACGACGACGGCGTCATCCCGGAGAAGCTCGCCGACACCCTGGGCAAACTGAAGCAGGCCGGCACGCGCCCGAAGTTCCTCTACCTCGTGCCGACGTTCGCCAACCCCACGGGCACGTCGATTCCAGCCGGCCGCCGCAAGAAGATCCTCGACCTCGCGCACGAGCATGACCTCGTCATCGTCGAGGACGACCCGTACGGCAAGCTGCGCTTCGACGGCGACGAGATTCCCTCCATGCACTCCATGGACAAGGGGGAAGGCCGCGTCATCTACCTCGGCACGTTCTCCAAGGTCCTCGTGCCCGGCTTCCGCCTGGCGTGGGCCGTGGCGCCGCACGACGTGACGCGCAAGATGGTCATCTCGAAGCAGTCCGTCGACCTGTGCACGAACGCCTTCACGCAGTACATCGCCGCCGACCTGCTCGCCGGCGGCCTCATCGACCGTCACCTGCCGCAGATCATCAGCCTGTACCGCCGCAAGCGCGACCTCATGCTGCGCGCGATGGACAAGCACTTCCCGAAGGAGGGCACGCACTGGACGAAGTCGCAGGGCGGCCTGTTCACGTGGGCCACCATGGCGCCGCACGTCAACACCATCGACATGCTGAAGGACGCCATCAACCGCGACGTGGCCTACGTCCCGGGCAAGTCGTTCTTCCCCGACCCGAAGGAGGGCTTCAACACGATGCGGCTCAACTTCAGCCACCCGTCGGACGACAAGATTGGCGTCGGAGTCGAGCGCCTCGGCCAGGTCATGGCGCAGTGGACGGCCAAGAAACAAGTGCCGGCCTAGGTCGGTCGCGTCACCGCAAGGCGACTTCCAAACAGGGATTTCGGTGAAACGCGGTGATGACGCCATCGGTGTCATCGGTGGATGGTTCCCCGCGCCGCCGGACAATCCACCGATGACACCGATGTCACCGATGCGGTGCCCTGGAGCAACTGCCCGCATCGACGCGACTCAATAGAAGCAAGAGTCTCCGGCGGCAACCGTCTTTCCCTGACGACCCCCAGTGGCACTCGAAGGCTATGCACTTCCGCACATTCGCGCTGGTGGCCGTCTCGGCCCTTGCGCTCACGACCCTCGCTGGCTGCTCTTCGAACCAGCCCCCCGCCGATGGCGGCGCGTCGAGCACGCAGACCAACGACAACGACGCGGCCATCTTCGGCACGCACACCGGTGGCACCCTGAAGTCCGGTGAGATCAACCAGGCCGGCTCCAGCACGGTCTACCCCTTGGCGGAAGCCTGGGCGGAAGAATTCGGCGGCGAGCGCAACCTCCAGATCAAGGTCGCCGGCGGCGGCTCCGGTGTCGGCGCCTCCAAGCTGTGCGCCAAGGAAATCGACCTCGGCGACATGTCCCGCACCATGAAGGACGCCGAGAAGACGACCTGCCGCAACAACGGCGTCGAACCCGTCGAATGGAAGATCGCCTACGACGCGCTCTCCGTCGTCGTGTCCCCCGGCAACACCTTCGCGAAGGACCTCACGACGGCCCAACTCAAGAGCATCTTCCAGGGCTCCGGCTACGCCAAGAAGTGGAACGAGGTCGACCCCTCCTTCCCGGCGCAGGACATCCACCTCTGCATCCCCGGCGCCGACTCGGGCACGTACGAATACTTCCGCGAGGCCATCCTGGGCTCCTCGAGCGCGTCGCACCGCCAGGGCGACGGCGTCCAGGCCAACGAGGATGACAACGTCCTGGTGACCTGCATCAAGGCTGACAACTACGCAATCGGCTACTTCGGCCTCGCCTACGTCATCGAGAACCCGGGCAAGGTCGTGGCCATCAAAGTCAACGGCGTCGCCCCGTCGGAGCAGTCGGTGAACGACAAGACGTACACGCCGCTCAGCCGCTTCATCTTCATCTACACGAACGGCGTCCCCAAGGAAAACGTCCTGGGAGACTACCTGGCGTACGTCTTCGCCCCCACGGGCGGACAGGCCCTGATCTCCGACATCGGCTACGTCCCCCTGGACTCCGGGACGCGCAGCGCCATGGTTGCCCAGCTGGCTGCCTAGGATTTGCCCGGCTTTCTTTCTCCTTCTCCCTCCCCTTCACTCCATTCCTCCGGCGTCCTGCCGCGACGCTTCCACTTGAAAAGCAATAGAGACTAGAGATTACGGTTATGCCGCCCCCCGCTGCCCTGCCGATCATGGACGGGACCGTCGCGCAGGCGCCAGCGGCCCCCGACTTGCGCGTCCGGCCCGGCCCGCTGTGGAGCGACCGCATCGCACGCGCCCTCTACCTCCTCGCCGGCCTCGCAGCCTTCGCCGTCCTCGGCTTCATCCTGTGGACCCTCACGGAACGCGCGGTGGAGTTCTTCGGATACGTCCCCCTGACCGAGTTCTTCGGCGGCACGCACTGGTACGCCGTCGAAGGCCCCGATGCAGCCTGGGGCGTGTGGAGCCTCGTCTACGGCAGCCTCGTCATCACCGGCGGCGCCGTCCTCGTCGGCCTCCCCCTGGGACTCGGGACCGCCATCTACCTCGCCGAGTACGCAAGCCCGCGCGTGCGCGGCGTCGTCAAGCCGGCCCTCGAACTGCTCGCGGGCATCCCGTCCATCGTCCTCGGTTTCTTCGCGCTCTTCGTCATCAGCCCGTGGCTGCGCGACGCCACCCGACCGGGCACCATCCTGGGCAACCTGTGCGGCAACGCCAACCTGTTCAGCGTCGCGAGCGCAACCCTCGTCGTCGGCGTCATGGTCATCCCCATCATCGCGACGCTGTCCGAGGACGCCATCCGGGCCGTCCCCCGCCACCTGCGCGAGGCGTCCTACGGCATGGGCGCAACGAAGTGGGAGACCACGCGCAGCGTCGTGCTCCCGGCGGCGCTCTCGGGAATCACCGCCGGCATCGTTCTTGGGGCCAGCCGCGCCATCGGCGAATCCATGGCCGTCGCGATGGCGGCCGGCAGCACGCCCAACTGGGGAGCCACCGCGTGCGAGCCGGCGCAGACCATGACGGGCTTCATCGTCATCCGCTCCCTGGGCGACGTCCAGGCGCAGGGACCCGAGTACCTCTCCCTCTTCGCCGTCGGCATGACCCTCTTCGCCATGACGTGGGGCCTCAACCTCGTGGCCAACCGCTTCGTGCGCAAGTACCGCGAGGTGGACGCATGACCGGCGTTGCAACCATCCTCGGCGACGCCCGCCTTGCCTCCCGCCGCCGCACGGAGACGGCCTGGCGCTTCATCCTCCTCGGCACCGCCCTCTTCGTGGTGGGGATCCTCCTGTTCCTGCTGTACCGGCTGCTTGCCGACGGCGTCCCGCACCTGTCCCGCTCGTTCTTCTTCGAGGACTACAAGCCGAGCGCCCTGACGCGCAGCGGCGCCGCGCGCGGCGTCGTGGCAGGAATCAAGGACTCCATCATCGCCTCCCTGTACATGCTGGGCATGACGATGCTGGCCGCCATCCCCGTCGGCACCGCCGCCGGAATCTACCTGCACGAGTACGCGCCCGCCAACCGATTCACGAACCTGCTGCGCACGACCATCAGCAACCTCGCCGGCGTCCCCTCCGTCGTGTACGGCCTGCTGGGTCTCGCCGTGTTCGTGCGCCTGCTCGACATGGGCGTGAACCTGATGGCGGCCGCGCTCACGCTCGCCGTCCTCATCGTGCCCATCCTCATCGTGGCAACCGAGGAGGCGCTCAAGACGGTGCCCGCCTCGGTGCGCGAGGCCAGCCTCGCCCTGGGCGCGACCAAGTGGCAGACCATCCGCAAGCACGTGCTCCCCTACGCGCTGCCCGGCATCCTCACGGGCAACATCCTGGCCATGTCGCGCGCCGCCGGCGAGACGGCGCCCCTGCTCGTCATCGGCGTCCCCGCCTACGTCACCATCACGGCGACGTCGCCGCTTGACGCCGGAACGCCGCTGCAGGTGCGCAGCTACTTCCTCGCCAGCGACGCCCGCATCCCCGCAATCGAGATGGCCGCTGCAAGCGTCGTCGTGCTCCTCGTCGCGACGCTGCTGCTCAACCTGGTCGCCATCGTGCTGCGCCAAGTGCTCAGCAAGCGGATCAAGTGGTGAGCCCAGTGAAGACGGTCCTTATGCCCCCCGAAAGCCAAATGCCCCCACAAGCCCATCCGGAGCCCGTTCGCATGCGCGCCGTGACCAGCTCCGCAGCCCCCGGCGGGGACAGCCCCGTCTGCATCGAGGTCAAGGACCTGGACTTCTGGTACGGCGACAACAAGGCACTCGACGGCGTCGGCATCGCCATCCCCGCCAACCAGGTCACCGCCTTCATCGGCCCCTCGGGCTGCGGCAAGTCCACCTTCCTGCGCTGCCTCAACCGCATGAACGACCTCATCGAGGGCACGCGGCACACGGGCACGGTCACGCTCGAGGGCGCCGACATCCACGGCAAGGGCGTCGACCCCGTGGCACTCCGCCGCCACGTCGGCATGGTCTTCCAGAAGCCCAACCCGTTCCCGAAGTCCATCTACGACAACATCGCCTTCGGCGTCAAGTTGCACCGCAAGGTCGGCAAGGCGGAACTCGACACCATCGTTGAGGAGTCCCTCAAGCGCGCCCACCTGTGGGACGAGGTCAAAGACCGCCTCAAGGCGCCCGCCACCGGCCTGTCCGGCGGCCAGCAACAGCGCCTGTGCATCGCCCGCGCGCTCGCCGTCCAACCCAAGGTCTTGCTCATGGACGAACCGTGCAGCGCCCTCGACCCCATTGCGACGTCGAAGATCGAAGACCTCATCACGGAGCTGCGCAGCCAGGTGACCATCGTGATCGTGACGCACAACATGCAGCAGGCGGCCCGCGTGTCGCAGCGCACGGCGTTCTTCTACCGCGGCAAACTCATCGAGGAAGGCCCGACGGGGCAGATCTTCGAGCGGCCGACGAATGAGTTGACTGAGCAGTACATTACGGGGAGGTTCGGTTGATGCCTGCCGCAGCAGGCATCAAGCGCAGCTCCGGCAGCGCTTGCCGGTGCCGGAGGTTCGGCTGATGCGCGAATCCTTCCGCTCCCAATTGGAGAGCCTCGACACGCACGTCATCGCCATGGCCGAACTGGCCAAGTCCATGTTGGCCGACGGGCTCGACGCCCTCGAAGCCGTCGATGCGACCCTGGCGGAGGCCGTCGCACAACGCGCCGAGGACTTGGCCAAGCGCGACGAGGCCATCGAGACCGAGGCCCTGTCCCTGCTCATGCTGCAGGCCCCCGTCGCGAAGGACCTGCGCCGCATCGCAGCCATCCTGAAGCTCATCACGTACCTCAACCGCATCGGCCGCTACGGGTACGACATCGCCAAGGCAACGAAGGACTTGGCGAAGAACCCGCACAAGTCAAGCATCGTGACCCTGCGTCAGATGTCCGGCGACGTCGAGAAGATGCTCGACCTCGCGGTGGCCGCCTTCCGCGAGCGCCGCGACCCCGACATCAAAGCCATCATGGCCCTCGAGGAGGACGTGGATGCCCAGCGCTACACGGTGTGGCGCGCCTGCCTGAGCTTCATGGCCGAGGACCCCAAGACCATCGAACCGTGCGCGCACGTCATGATGGTGGCCCGCTACCTGGAACGCTGCGGCGACAACGTCGTCAAGATGGCGGAGAAGCTGCATTACGCGGCGACAGGCGAACGCATCCTCCTCTGAGACACCGATTTCGCAGACCGCAGCGGCCGCTCGAAATTTCGCAGATTGTCTTTCCAGTTCCCACAATCTGCGAAATGGCGCAAGCCGCAGTCAAGGGTTCTGGGCAATCTGCGAAATGGCGCAAGCCGCAGTCAAGGGGTCCGCGGAATCTGCGTAGCGGTTGAACCTTAGGCTGCGCGCGCGTCCGGGAGATGGCGGCCGCCGAAGCCGGGGATGCCGACTGGGGGCGTCATGGCCGACGGCGGTTGCTGAGGCAAGGTGACATGGAACGTCGCTCCCAGGCCAGGTGCTCCGTGGCCCCACACGCGACCGCCGTGACGGCCAACGATGCGGCTCACCGTTGCAAGGCCAATGCCGGTTCCTTCGAAGTCGTCCGCTGAATGCAGCCGGTGGAAGGGCTGGAAGAGTTCCCGGGCGTGGGCTGCATCGAAACCGGCGCCATTGTCCTCCACTTGGAATCCGCCGACTTCGCTGCGTAGGGTAATGCGTGCGCCTGCGGTGCGACCCGTGAATTTCCAGGCATTGCCAAGCAGGTTCTCGATGACGAGGTTGAGGAGCGGTCCATCCCCATTGGCCGTCAGGCCTGGCTCGACGATCCATTCCACGGTTCGGTCCGGGCTGCTTGCCTGCAGGGTCTGCAGGAACCGCGTCGCGCAGGCGCTGACATCGACGGGACCATGCGTCAGGTTGACGCTGCCGAGCCGGGACAACGACAGGATCGACTCGATGAGCTTGCCCATGCGCACCGTCTCGTCGGCCACGTCCTGCAGCATTTGCTGGCCATCAGGCGGCAGGACGTCGCCGTGCTTGCGCTGCAGGATCTTGCTCAGGCCGTTGATGCTGCGCAGGGGCGCACGCAGGTCGTGGCTGATGGTGTAGCTGAAGGCCTCCAATTCGCGGTTCGAGGCCGCAAGCAGGGCCGTGCGCTCCGCGACCAATCCCTCGAGGTCGTCGCGGTGGCGCCGCAGTTCGCCTTCGACGCGGTGGCGCTCGATGGCGCCGGCCAACAGATTGGCGACGGCTTGCAGGAAATTGCTGTCGTCCTGCGTGAAGGCCCGGCGGCTCAAGGAGTGCGCGCCGAGGATGCCGAACGCACCGCTGCGCGTCGGAACCGAGACGTGGATGCCGCTCACGACGCCCAGTTCGACCAGCAAGGCGGTTGGCTCGAAGCGAGTCTCCCGACCCAAATCCGTGACGACGACGGGGCCTTCCTCGTTGAGCGTGAACCAGGCTTGCGAATTGATGGCCGCGGAGACCCGGGCGCTACCGACGACGCCCGGCTGCCAGCCGACGCCTGCGCGCAGGAGCAGCGTGCGGCCATCCGGGCTGCGCTGCAGAACCTCGCACAAGTCGACCTGCAACGTCGCGGCCACTTCCCGAGCCACATCGCCGAACAAGTCGTCCATGTGAGGGCCCGCCAAGGCGCGCCTCCCCAGGGTGGCCACGGCGGCCTGTTGGCGGTTGCGATTGCGCAACGCGGTCTCGACTCGGTCGCGTTCGACGGCGAGCGCCATGAGGTTCGCGATGGCCTGAAGGAAGTTGACGTCGTCCGCGGAGAACGTGCGAGGGGTCTTCGTGTGCGCCCCCAGGACTCCCCAGGCGTGCTGCTTGCCCGGAAGGACGACGCTCATGCCGCTGACGGCGCCTTGCTGGAGAACGAGCGGATGGACCGTGAAGCGGGTTTCCCGGCGGAGGTCCAGCGACACGACGGGGGCGGAGGCCAGGATGGTGTAGTGGGCCTGCGAATTGTCCAGGGTCGAGAGCGCGGCTGCCCCCGCGCTGCCCGGCGGCCAACCAAAGCCTGCCCGCAGCTTGAACGTCGAGGGTTCCTCGCTCGATTCCAGCACGCAGCAGAAGTCAGCGCGCAGGGTCGCTCCCGCCTCGCGCACGAGCAGGTCGAGAGTTCCGTCAAGGTCGGGGCTTGCCAAGGCCTGGAGGCCCAAGCGGACGATGGTTGCCTGTTGGCGCGCGGGTCCGTCCAGGGTCTCCCCGGCTTCCGCCTGTTGGCGGTGCGTGGCCACGAGGTTGGGCAATTCATCCGACGGATTGGTCGATGCCACGGGGCCCTCCGGCACGGGGGGTCCAGCGACTGCATTCAATCCAGGGACAACCTTCATTGTGTCCCCATACGCGCCATCAAGTACACATCCAAGCAGCCACCCGCACATGTGGGGTTGAATGCAGGGCCAAAGTAGTGGGGGCGCCAATGTTGTCCCCATGCCCGTGTTCGAGATCCTGCTCGTCGACGACAGCAAGACCGACGTCCGCATCATGGAAGAAGCGCTGGCGGGGAACCAGTCCCGCGTGGTCAGCCGCCTGCATCATGCGCGCAACGGGAAGGAGTCCTTGGCGTTCTTGCGCAAGGAAGGCCAGTTTACCGCGGCTCCACGACCGGACCTGATCCTGCTCGATGTCAACATGCCGGGCAAGAGCGGCCTCGACGTTCTCGCGGAAATCAAGGGGGACCCCGCCTTGCGCGGCATCCCCACCGTCATGCTCACGTCCTCCCGCGAGGAGCGCGACGTCGCGCGGGCCTATGACCTGCAGGCCAACGGCTACGTCCAGAAGCCCGTCGATTTCGACGACTTCATGGCCGTCATGGGCGGCATTGAACTCTTTTGGACTGGAGTCTCCCGGCTCCCCCCACGCGGCGCGGCCCCGCCCGCAATGACGGCTCCCTAGTCCTGGGCCCGGCCCGATGCCGTTGCGTCGGTTGGCGACGTTGTGCGTTGCAGTCCATTTCCCCGAGCCGCGCCAACATTATGACGGCGGTTCCCCTTCGCGAGTTGCTGCATGGTTGACGCCCAACCCCAGGTCCTGTGGGCCGAAGACAATGCCCGGGACCGGATGCTCATCCAGGACTCCATGGAGGACCTTGGGCAAGCGCCAGGCCTGCACCTCGTCACCGATGGCGAGGTCCTGCTGGAAGCGCTGGAACGGAAGAGGCCGGACCTCATTGTCCTCGACCTGAAGATGCCGAGGCTAGGTGGCATCGACGTCCTGCATCGCATCCGCACCGAAGCGAAATGGCGGGCCCTGCCAGTCATCATCTTCAGTTCCGGCAATCGCGCCGACGAGCTTGACCAATGCCGCGCTCTCGGAGTCGTCGAGATCGTCGAGAAACCTGTGGATTTCGACGCGTTCCGGGCCGAAGTCCAGCGCGTCGTGCGGATTGCAGGCAGGCCGGGCGTCCGCTCGTAGCCAACGGCAGCCCGCGGGCCTAGCGACGCGAACTAGCACGCAGACTGGGTGCGCCTGGGCCCATCATGCCTGGTTCGGGTCCCATAGCGTCTCGGCGACGCCCTGCTGGGCCGCAGCCTGCCGCGACCACACGAACAGGGCGTCGGAGAGGCGGTTGAGGTAGCGCACCTCGAGTTCGCCGCAGCCGCCTGCCCGGCGCAGTGTGACGCAGCGGCGCTCGGCCCGCCGGCAAACGGTGCGCGCGATGTGCAGCAGCCCGTTGACACGCGAGCCACCGGGCAGCACGAAGGAGCGCAAGGGGGGCAAGCGTGCCGTGGCGGCGTCCATGGTCTGCTCGAGCCAGTCCACGTCTCCGGGTACGACTTGCGGTTGCTTGTCGGCGAGCTTCCCGGGCGGCGTCGACAACATGGAGCCGAGGTTGAACAACTGGTGCTGCACGCGCAGGAGGGCGCGGGCGAAGGAGTCGTCCTTGCTGACGTCGAGCACGGCACCGCGAGCCAGCCCGATGAAGGCGTTCAGCTCGTCCACGGTGCCGTACGCCTCGATGCGGATGTCGTCCTTGGCGACGCGCGAGCCGCCGGTGAGGCCGGTGTCGCCCTTGTCGCCGGTGCGCGTGTAGATGCGCGACAGCGTCACGTTCGGGTCCTTGAAGCCCTTGTCCGCGGGGCCGGTCATCGTGGGGCAAACCCGTGGCCGTGGCTTAGAGGCTGCCGCCTTTGGCCCACCATCGGGCCACCGATTGACACCGATTGTCACCGAGAACGGCGTTCGGTGTGAATCGGTGAAAATCGGTGGCTCGGGGGCGTCGGCGCGTCGCCAGTCAAGCCATCACGACGAGTCGCGTCCGCTTGATGTCGCGCATGCGCTGCAATGTGTCCGCCAAGCCCTGCACGC
>JBBSVQ010000013.1:0-17590 GCA_038046725.1 Thermoplasmatota archaeon
GGCGCGCGAAGCGCGCCGAGGCGGCGCCCCGCGCCGCCAAGATTCGTCATCAGCGGCTTGTGGTCGCGGCCGGCGTCGGCGTCACAAAGAGGTTAACTTGCGTGGCAGCACCGAACGGGCGCTGTCGGGAGAACGCGTTCGTCGCATGGCCGAGCTTCAGCTGCATCTTTTTCCCCTGGTTGGTCGTCCGTTGGCGCATGCCCGCCACCCGCCCCCGCGTCACCGCCGTCGACTGGCTCATGCTCGTCCTCGCCATCGTCTCCGTCGCCATGCTGGTGTACGAAACGTGGGGCCCCGTGACGCCGCAGCAACGCGAACAGATTTTCCTCGCGGACTACGTCATCATCGCCATTTTCGCCATCGAGTTCACGTTCCGCTGGGTCAAGGACGAGCGGCCCAAGACGTTCCCCCTGCGCTACTGGTACGAGGTGCTCGGCATGATCCCCGTGCACACGCCGGCCATCCGCGGCTTCCGGCTGTTCCGGGTCATCCGCGTGGCCGTCATCGTGTCGCGCTTCGGCCGGGCCGCCGACCGCGCCTTCGGGCAGGGCTTCACCCGCCGCATCCTCCTGCGCTTCAAGACGACGATCGTCGAAACCGTCGGCGACGCCATCACCGTGAAGGTCCTCGACGAGACGCTCGCGGTCCTGCAGAAGGGCGACTACACGGCCAACCTCGCCAACGCCCTCGAAAAGCACGGCGACGACATGATGGCCATCATCACGGAGAAGGTCAAGGCAGACCCCGAAGTCGGCGCCGTGCGCCACCTGCCGTTCTTCGAGCCCATGGTGGCCACGACGAGCAAGGTCACGCAACGCATCCTCATCGACCTGCTGCGCGACCCCCGCATGGACCAGATGGTCAAGGACATCATCCGGCAAAACGTGGAGCAGATCCGCGTCGAAGTCGCCAAACGGGACGCGGCGTTGACCGCTGGGCTGGTTCCGTAGTGCCGGCGCGCGTTCGTCCTCGACGTTGCAACGGATCCGACGCCGATGTCGACGACGCCAAAACAAGGATTCCGGTGATGTGCAGTGACGACGTCATCTGAGGGCATCGGTGAGAATGGTCGATGGGCCTTGCGTCGCCCGGCCAATCCACCGATGACACCGATGCGGTTCGCGACCGTTCGCCAAATTCACCGGGTTCACCGAAATCCCTGTTTGGGCAAAGGAGCCATGCGGCGACCTGCGCCACCATCCATCGCCATTAGATGGTCGTGGCCGGAGTCGCCACAAGGAGGTTGACTCGCGTGGCGCACCGAACGGGCGCAGTCAACGCACTCGATTCCTTGGTCTCGTTGCGAGCTCGGGATGCGGCGTTCTCATATACCCGGCCCCTGTCGGCCGCTTGCCCGGCAGCTCCTTGGAGCCGCCGAACCCGGAAAACGGGGCGGTAGATCAGCTGGAAGATCGCGTCCTTGGCATGGACGAGGCCAGGGGTTCGAATCCCCTCCGCTCCATCGGCGAAGCCCGCAGGGCTTCGGCGATGAGTCCGCGCAAGCGGCACTCAATTCGCGCATTTGGCGGTCCGACCGCCCCTGCGGCCCCCCGCGGGGCGCTTGGAGCGCTGATGCGCTCCTAGCGGGGAAGTGGCCTAGCTGGTTAGGGCGGGGCACTCATAATGCCCAGGTCGTGGGTTCAACTCCCATCTTCCCCATTCGCACCGTTTGCGTCCTTGGCTGCGCCGGACCCCACGGTTTTGTCGGGCGTCCCGTGTGACGCCAGGAGCCCGAAGCCGAGCAAGAGCAGCACGGCGGAGCCCAGGAGGATGACGAACGCGGCGGGGCCGCGCACGGCGCCGATGAGGCGGTTGGCGAGTCCATCCAGCAGGGCGATGAGCGGCAGGACGACGAGCGCGGTGGCTGCAAGCAGGGCTGCGCCCGCCGTCGCGAGGCGTTGCGTGTCGCGGGCCAGGTTCGCCGGTGAAAATCCTTGCGCGCGGGCGGCGGCGCGGTACTTCTGCATCGCCTCGGCCAGCGCGGCGCAGCACACGAGCGCAATGGCCGTCGCGTGGGCGGCGACCAGGCCGGTCGACGGCGGGTGTGGGCGCCACACGCCCTTGTTGCTGAAGAGCCAGAATGGGTGCTGGCTCGACTCCGCCAGGCTCCACGACGCCGTCGTGATGACGAAGCCGAGGAACACCGCCTGTGCCCATGGTGCGAAGGCGGCCAGCGCGCCCGCAGCGCCGAGAACGATGGCGCACAGCAGCGTCACGTCGATGAGGATGCCTTCCGGCCCGAGCCGCACGGCAGCGTAGCGCTCCAGCACGGGGCTGTTGGCCAGCAGGAGACCCTCAATGAGGCCGGCCGTTGCAAGCACGCCGATGCGTGCGACGAGCAGGGTGAGGTCCGTGCGCGGGAGCTGGACCTTCACATGCCCAGCCTCCGGATCAGGTTCGGCAAGCGGTGGCGGCCCGGGTCCCAGCGCACGGCACGAACGCCCAGGCGGCGCACCGCTTCCAGGTGTGGGCGTTGCAGGATGGCGAGGGTGCGCCCCAGGTCGTTGCGTTGCGCATCCGGCAAGAGTCCGGAGGGATCGATGTGGATGACGGCGATGGGCAACGGCCCGCGCCGGCGGGCGAGCAGCCGGCGCAGGTGGCGCAGGCCCTCCTCCTCGCCGCCCTGCAGGGTCGTGACGACGTAGGCGACGGTGCGGGCGCGGTGCAGGCGGCCGCGCACCCCCAGCACGGCCTCGGCCAGGCTTGCGGGACTCGAGGCGACCGGGTGGGGCAGGGCGGCCACGAGTTCCAGGATGCGTCGCGACTGGCGGCCGGATGCGTCCGCGTAAGGCGTGCCTTGCAGATCCTGGTTGTAGAGCGTGAAGCCGACGCCGAAGCCGCGCTTGATGTGGATGTTGGCGATGGCGAGGGCGGCCTCGATGCGGCGTTCCAAGGCGTTGTCGAGGCTGGTGCCGACGAGGTCGGGTCGCGCGTCGAGGAACACCCAGACCTGCCTGCGGCCTTCGCGTTCGTAGTCGTTGACGAGCAGCCGCAAGTCATCCGTGCCGCTCGTGCGGCGCGCCGATGCTTTCCAATTGATGCTGCGGTGCGGGTCGCCGCGCACGTACTGGCGGATGTCCTGGAAGTTCGTCGTGACCAGGCCGGACGGCGTGAGGTCGAAGTCAGCCAGGCCACGTCTGGCGCGGGTGCGGGTTTCGGGCCAGCGGCGCAAACGCGACACGGGCGGTTCGACCCGGACCTCCAGTCGCGTGTCGACGGCGATGGGGCGCGGACCGCCCAGCAGCCACGCGGACGGGGCTTCCGCCTCGATGGGGCCGAGCTCGTGCACGCCGCGCTTGTCGCACGCGGCGGTGAAGGTCATGACCTCGTCACGGCGGCCCGAGACCCAGGTGTGCAGGACGTTGCGGCCGCGCACGACGCGGTAGCTGTCGGGCAGTTTGACGTTGACTTGCAGGGGCCCGCGTCCCGCGACGCGCAGACGGACGCGGATCTCGACGTCCTGCCCGACGACTGCGCGTTCGGGTCGCTGCTCGATGGTTGCGGAGCGGATGCTCGCGTGTGGGCCGAGGGCGGAGGCGACGGCGAGGCCGAGGGGCAGGAGGGCGAGGCCCAGCAGGACGAGGTTGCCCCCGGCAACTGCGGCGGCGGCGAGGCCGCCCCCGAGCCAGAGCAGAGCACCCGTCGGCTTGCCAAGTCCCAATGCCGCACCCTCAGCGCGCAACCACCGTGCGGGCGGGTTGGGCGACGCTGCGCACGACCTCCGCAACGACTTCGGCGCTGGTGACGCCTTCGAGCGACTGCTCCACCTCGATGATGGTGCGGTGGGCCAGGACGTCGCCGGCGCATTCCACGACGTCGTCGGGGATGACGTAGTTGCGGCCACGCACGAAGGCCAGTGCGCGGCTGACGCGCAGCAGCGCCAACGAACCGCGCGGGCTCGGACCAACCTCGACTTTGGGGTGCTCGCGCAGGCGGCGCACGAGGGTGGCCATGTAGTCGAGCAGCGAGTCGTGCACGAAGATGTCCTTCTCGACGATGCTCTGCCAGGCGCGGAACGTCTTGTGGTCGCAGACGACTGGCACCGTGTTCATCGGGTCCTCGGCCTGCCAGGAGATGCGGCGGCGCAGGATCTCCTTCTCGGCGCCCAGGTCCGTCGGGTACCCCGTGGACAGCCGCAGAAGGAAGCGGTCCATCTGCGCCTCGGGCAGCGGGTACGTTCCTTCCTGCTCGATGGGGTTCTGCGTGGCGAGGACGAAGAACGGCGGCGGAATCGGAATCGTCTGGCCCTCGATGGTGACCTGGCGCTCCTCCATGGCTTCGAGCAGGGCGCTTTGCGTCTTGGGGGGCGCGCGGTTGATTTCGTCGGCGAGGACGACGCCCGTGAAGATGGGGCCCTTGAACAACTCGAATTGGCGCGTCGCCGGGTTCCAGATTTTGGAGCCCATGATGTCGGCGGGAAGCATGTCGGGCGTGAACTGGATGCGGCGCGAGTCCAGGCCGAGGGCACGCGAGAACACCTTCACGAGGAGCGTCTTTCCGAGGCCGGGCGGGTCCTCGAAGAGGATGTGGCCGTTGGCGAGGGCGCCGGCCATCACTTTCTCGAGCGTGCGGCGTTGCCCGACGAAGTACCGTGCCACGACGTCGATGACTTGCTCCGTGCCTCCGGCTTTGGCCATCTCAGGTCTCCTGCGTCGGGTCGAGGGCGGGGGGCTGCATCAAGTCATCTCCAGGCGGTCGAGGAAGGTGCGGTGGGCTGCGGCGCGTGCCTGCACGCGGGCGGCCTGTTGGGCGCCGAGGCGGGACCGGTGGCGGGCGGCGGCCGGACCGGACAGCAGGCCGGCGAGGGCCCACAGCAGGCCGCCGGCAGCGATGGCGATGAGGACGGGCCAGGCGACGGCGTGGATGCGGATGCCCACCATGCGCGAGACCAGCCACAGCGCGGGCGGCAGGCCAAGGCTGCCGGCGGCGACGCCGAGGCCGCGTCCAACGTTGCGGCGCCAGCGTTCGCCGAGGGCCTTGGCGTGTTCGAGGCGCAGGAACGCCAGGTGGCCGGGGACGGTCCGTTTGCGCAGCGTCAGCAGGAACAGGATGAGGTAAGGCAACGCCAGGGCCGCGCCGAACGGGAGGGTAAGGCGCTCGAAGCCGGGGGCCCGCAGGAACGAGCCGGCCCACGCGCCGCCGCCCGCCATGACGGCGGCGCCGGCGAGCCACCACAGGCGCGGGCTGGGCTCCTTGCGCGGGTTCAGGCTCATGCGCGCGAAGGGCAGGGCAAGCCCGAAGGCCACGACTGCTGCGGGCCAACCCAGGACGGGCACGACGACCACGAGCGGCGCCGATGCTGCGGTCGCGCGCAGGACGGCGACGGCGCCGGCTTGCGCAACGGGGAGGGTCGGCGGCCCGGAGGCGAGGTCGGGGACGGCGGGAACGGGCTGTCGCGTGACCTTTCCTAGGTCCTCGGCCAAGCGGACATAGTCGTCGCCGTCGCGCCCTTCCTCGATGAAGGGGTGCAGGCGGGCGGCCACGTCGCGGATGGCTTCCGTCTCATGCACCGTGCGCACTTGCTTGTGGTCCTTGGCGACGGGGTCCAGCTCGCTGCCGTGCATGGCGACGAACCGGGCGGCGAGTTGCACGAGGGTGCCGAGGGCGAGGGCTGCGAAGACGGAGGCCCACGGCACGCGGGGCCGGGCCTTCTCGGCAAGTTCGAGGCCGAAGAGGGCGAGGGCAGTGAGGCCGATGAGGAACCCCGTCGCCATCCAGCTGCGCAGCAGGAAGCGGCCCAGGCCGGGGCGCGGCCGAGGTGGCGTCAGGCAGGCGATGGCGAGCGTTAGCACCGAGGGGGCCGCAACAATGAGGGCAAGCATGAACGAGGTGCGGCCGAGACTGAATGCCGTCACGCCGACGAGGGCCGCAGGAACCAGGGCAAGGCCGAGGCCAAGAAGGGGGCTGAGGCGCCGGCCGCGAAGGGGTCGAGCGAAGGAGACGAGGCCGGAGGCAGCCATGCACAGGATGCCGGCGCCGGCCAACTGCAGGGGTCCACGCGCCGCCTTCGACTTGAGGGAGATGTCGACGATGTCCTTGCCGCGGTCGAGGACGTCCTTGACGAACCCGGCGTACAAGGCAGCGCCGGCAGCCAGCAACACGAGAACGATGACGGTGGCGCGCAGGGCATCCGCTAGCGTGACGTCCTTCATGTCGGCCTCCGGGCTTGCGCCTGGTCGAGGGCGGCGAAGAAGGCGTGGAAGCGGTCGCGGCCGAAGCGGTCGATGGTGTAGAGTGAGTCCTCGGCCTCCCGGCGGACGGCGACGGCGTCCTGGTCATCGGCGCCGGCCGACCGCAGGCCCTCCTCCATCGCCTGCAGCGTGGCGGGCCACGGGCTGGTCTTGCCGATGCGCTCGAGCAAGCCGAGCGTCGCCTCGTCGAGGGCGGAGCGCAGGTCCTGGATGGTGAGCGTGAAAGGCAGCGATCGCTTGCCGTCGTGGAAGCGCAGGTCATGCCGTCCCACGCCCAGCGTGGGAAGCGCGATGCGCACCGCGCGGCCGTCCACGTCGGCCGGCACGGGTCGGTCGCGCGCGTCCAGCAGCGTCCAGGGCGCGGAGCGCGGCAAGCGCAAGACGACGGTTCCATCGACGTCGGGGTCGAAGACGCGGGGCACGCGGCGCGGGAGATGCGGCTCGACGATGCGAATCTTGGAGCGCGCCGGGACGGGGAGGAAGCGGTTGCGATGGGCGCGCCGGCGAGCAATCCAACGCGCAGCACGGAACCCGAAAAAAGCAAGGATGATGGCGCCCAGGGGGACTCCGGCCAGCGTCGCTGGATTGAAGACGTGGATGGTGGCCGTCACCGTCGTTGGCGAAACGTCGGGGCTGGCGGGAATGCTCTCGGCGCGCAGCGTGACCTTGCGCCAGAGCAGCGTCGAGGTGGGGAAGTCGATGGCGCCGCCGTTGACCGGCAGAACGCCGAGTTGTTCCCCGTTGGCGTACACGGTGACGTTGCCTTCCCCCTTCGCGACGATGTGCGTGAGGCCAAAGGCCTGGAAACTGACGCCGGGTGATTCGAGGGTGAGGCGGGCGGGGCGCTGGATGCGCAGCGGGACTTCGACTTGGTGGCCAAGTTCGGGCAGAACGAGCACGGCCGTGGCGTTGCCGGGGTTGGCATCCAGGGGGACTGCGAGGGTGACGGTGAAGGTGCCATCGCTGGCGCTCGTTGCGTTCCCCGTCGCCCCCAGCAGGCGGAGCTGGACGGCGCCCGGCAAGCCCTGGCCGTCGAAGCGCAGCGTGCCGGACACGGCCAGCGTGGAGCCCGGCGACTGGACGGGGACGGGCCCCAAGGTCGCCTCGACCGGCGCGACGAGAATCTGCGCGGGGGCCGCCTTGAGACGGACGCCGGCGCCGGCCTCCACGGCGACCGTGTGCACGCCGGCAGGCACCGTGATGAGTGCACTTGCGGGCAACTGGTCGCCGGCCTCCAGGTCTGCCACGACGAGGCCGTCGAGGGTCAGGCGCAGGGGAACGGGGTCGGCCGGCCCCGTGATGTGCACGCCGACGGGGGCTGGGTTCCCCAACGACCAGCGGGCCGGCACGTCCAGCGTCGCCGTGGCGTCCACACTGCGGGCAAAGGCCACGTCGACGCCGACGCCGCTCTTGCCGTCCACGATGGAGGCGAGGCCGGGGCCTGGGCGGGGCAGGCCGTCGAACGTGATGGTGAAGCGTCCGTCCTTGCCGCTGACGACGCTCTTGCTCTGCTCGGCGCCATCGGGGTCGTTGCGCCAGCGCGCGGTCAGGCTGCGGCTGCCCGCCGGCGTTGCGCCGTCGGCAATGCCGCCGGTCACGACGAGCGTGCCCTTGTCGAGGCGTGCGGCGTCTACCTGCAAGGCGATGCGCGTGGCGGTGGCCTCGATGCGCAACGTGTCCTCGGACGGGTCGTACGCGTCGTCCCCGGCCAGGTTGGCGGCCAGCGTGTGCGGCCCGGCGTCGAGTTGCAGCGTGAAGCGGGCGCGGCCGGAAGCGTCCGTGGCGCGTGTGATTGGGGCGTCCCCGTCCACGGTGAGGGTCACCGGTCGCTGCGGCACGGGCGCGCCATCCTCGTCGACGACGTGCGCCGTGTAAGCGACGGGGACGTCGGCGGAGGTCTTGGCGTGGCCGACGACCTCGAGCGTGGTGGCCTTGACGACGACGAAGGGCGGATCCGAGTAGGCGGGGGCGCTGGGGGCGCCGTCGATGACGGAGGGCGCCATGCGGGCCACGAGTTGCCAACCCGTGCTGGGCGCTGGGGGCATGCCGGCGGGCAGGCGGCACTTCGCGGCAAAGCCGCTGTCGATGGTCTGCGTCGAGCAGAACGGAGTTCCCGGCTGCTCCTTCGTGCGGTTGTAGGTGAACGTGATGGGGATGCCATCCGGCACGGCGCCGTCCGCGCTCGTGGCGGTTCCCCCGATCTCGAAGTCCTGGTTCGGCCGCAGCGACGGCGGCCAGTCGACGATGTCGATGATGGCCTGGGCGGCCGCGGCGTCGGCGTCGGCCTGGCTGTCTGGCTCGTCGCCTTTGGCGTACGGCAGGTCCTGCAGCGCCATGATTTCGTCGTGCCCCGGGCTGGCGCGCACCTGGACGCGGCTGCAGGCCCCGAGGTCCACGAGGTGCCAGCCCGCCTTCGGGACGAGGACTTCTGCGAAGGCGTGCGCCTCGTTGAGGACCAGGCGCGCCGGGATGCCGAGGGCCTGGACCGCCAGCGTGAAGACTTCGGAGCGGTGGCGCGAGCAGCCAACCTGCGTCTCGGCGATGGCGAGCAGGTCGTCGCCTTGCTCGTCGCGGTCCGGCAGGGCGCCGAGGCCGAAGTCGCGCACATAGGATGCGACCGCGCGCACGGCGTCGCCGTACGGGCGGTCTTGCGCCCCGGCCAAGTCGGCGATGCGGAGGCCGATGGCGCGCGCCTCGACGTCGAGGAGGGGCCGGTCCGATTCCGGCACATCGTCCGACGTCACATCGGCGGCCACGGGCAGGTCGTAGTAGGCCAGGTCCACCGCCCAGGTCAGGTTGACGTGCAGCGGCCCGGACCGGCTGGGGACGGACATCCACAACATGTCGTTGGCATCGCGCGACAACGGGTACGTGACATCCTTGCTGACCAGGACGTCGGCCGGTGTGAGGCCGGGGATGGGCACGAAGCCCTTGGGCCCGGCGTCGATGATGACGTGGGCCCGGGCGCGCAGACCGGATGCCGTCGCGTTGGCGTCGACGTCGCGCCAGCCGACCGGGTTGTCGAGGCGAAATAGGTAGGAGTCGCCGCGGTCCTCGATGACGCCGTGCACGAAGGTGCGCGTGTGGCAGGTCAGCGAGGGAGAATAGAGTTGCACGCACACCACCGACTCCGGGCCCATGGCGCGGTCCGATGGGTAGCCGTCGGTGAGCAAGGACCCCGTGGCTGCCGTTGCCGTCGCGCGGCTGGCTGCGCTTGACGGGCGCGTGAGGCCAAGGCCGCCGGCAAGCTCGTAGGCGAGGAAGCGGTCGCGGTTGGCGTCGGAGAGTCCGCGGTCGACGCCGAGCAGGAGGGCGAGGACGCCGAGCTTGAGGTCGCCTTCCGACACCTGGCCGTCGCCGTCCAAGTCGGCGTAGGCGGCTTCACCGGCGTCGAAGCGGCCGTCGGCGTCGTCGTTGGCGAAGCGCAGGCCGCGGTCGGACAAGTCGGCCGCGATGTCGGCCAATTCCTGCGCCGTAAGGTCCGGGTCGCGCAGGCGGTCGATGTAGTCCTGCGCCTCGGCGGCGCTCAGGCCGAGGGCGGCCAACTCCTCCGCCGTCATGCCGTCGAGGAGGCCTGCCAAAGCCGCGGGGTCAAGGTTGTCGACGAGGTCGGGGTCCAGGTTGAGGCCGTCGATGCGGTCGAGGAGCTTCCCGAGGTCGTCGTCCTCGAGGTCCACGTCCTTCAGGCCCGCCTTGTTGACGCCGCGGGCGTCGAAGACGTCCTTGAGGTCGACCCCCACGGTCAGGCTGGCGTCCTGCGGGGTGGCCAGGGTGAACCCCAGGAGGCTCACCGCAACCAGTGCGACGCCAGCAGCCAGCCGCAACCCCATGACGCGTTCCCAGGGGACACCAGGTATAGAAGTCGTCTGGACGACTCCTGAAGTCTCGGGCAGGAACCGGGCTGTTTTCCGGGTTGGCCAACCCTGTGCAGGGGCCTACTTGCCCTTGCTTCGGCGCAGGGCTAGGCGCTTGCCTTTCTTGGGTTTGGGTGCCTCGGCGACGGGCTCCGGGGAGGCGGGCCGGGCGGGGGCGACTTGCCACTTGGTGCCGTAGTAAATGACGCCGTCGTCGCCGTCCTGGCCAAGGCGACGGAAGACGGAGTGGACGGGGGCGCCGCCGCGGATGGCCGTCGGGTCGGAGTCCACGATGGTGCCCGTGATGATGGGGCCCTCCTCGCTCTGGATGAGGGCCACTACATACGGCACCTGCATGGCGTAGCCGGGCGCGGGCTTGTGCACGCGGGTCCATTCCAGGATGCGGCCGCGGCCGGACAAGCGGACCGCCGTCATCTTTCCGATGGAGGCACGGCGGCACGTGGGGCACACTTCGCGCGGCGGGAAGTGGATGGCCTGGCAAACGCCGCACTTGGAGGCCTGCAAATTGTAGCGCTCGGGGATCTCGCGCCAGAAACGGGGGACGCTCATGCGGCTGCCCCCGGACCACCGGAACCACGAATTGCACGAAGACCACGAACCGTCGGGTTTCGTGCGCTTCGTGCAATTCGTGGTTGGGCCGCGATTCGGGCCATCAGGGCACCCCTTTCTCGAGGACGTGGACGACGGCCGTCGCACCGGTGCCGCCGATGTTGTGCGTCAAGCCGATGCGGGCGCCCTTCACCTGGCGCTCGCCAGCCGTGCCGCGCAACTGCCAGACGACCTCGCACACCTGCGCGATGCCGGTCGCACCAGCCGGGTGGCCGCGGGCCTTGAGGCCGCCCGAGGGGTTGATGACGATCTGGCCGCCGAACGTGGTGCGGCCCTCAGCCGTGGCCTTGCCGCCGTGGCCCTTCTTGACGAAGCCGAGATCCTCGATGGCGAGGATTTCGCCGATGGTGTAGGCGTCGTGCACTTCGGCGACCTGGATGTCCGCCGTGGACACGCCGGCCTCAAGGTAGGCGGCGCGCGCAGCGTGCTCGGTGGCCTTCAGCGTCGTCAACGTGGAGCGCGAGTGCAGGGCGAGGGTGTCGGACCCCTGGCCGGAGCCGGCCACGCGGATGGGGTGCTTGCCGTAGGAGTCCAGGACGCGGTCGCTGGCCAGCACGACGCACGCAGCCCCGTCGGACAAGGGCGCGCAGTCGAACATCGTCAACGGGTCGGCGACCATGGGGGCGCGCAGCACCTTGTCGGCATCGATGGGGGAACGGAACTGCGCGAGCGGATTCTTGGCGCCGTGCGCGTGATTCTTCACGGCGACCTGCGCAAGTTGCGCCCGCGTCGTGCCATGCTCGGCCATGTGGCGCTTGGCCAGGATGGCGTGCATGGCGGCGTTGGTGGCGCCGAAGAAGTGCTCCCATTCTTGGTCGATGCCGGCGGAGTGGATGGCTTGCGCGTCGGCGTCGCTGACGTCGCTCATCTTCTCGACGCCGCCCACGACGACGAGGTCGGCGGAGCCGCTGCGGATGGCCTGCACGCCTTGGCGGAAGGCGATTCCGCCGGATGCGCCTGCGGCCTCGACGCGCGTGGCTGGGAGGTGGCGGTCGGCCAGTCCGGCGCCGTCAAGCACGAGTGGGGCGACGTGCTCCTGTCCGAGGAGCTTGCCGGTGCTCATCGTCCCGACGAAGACGGCATCGATGGCGTCGCCCTGGATGCCGGCGTCCTGGATGGCGGCCAGCCCGGCCTCCGTCATGAGGTCGCGGAAGCTGGATTCCCACGCTTCGCCGAAGCGCGTGTGCGCGGCGCCGATGACGTAGGCGTCGGGGCGCGGCATGCGGCGTTTCGGGGTCTGTTTGGCGGCCATCAGCCCCACCCTCCGCCCACGGGCCGCGAATCGCGCGAATGGCGCGAAGGAACTTGGTTGTTGGCGAGATTCGCGCAATTCGCGGCTTGGGCAAGGCGGGTGCGGCTCATTCCTCGCCTCCGAGGACGAGTTTTCCGCGGTACTTGGCGTACGTCGCGTAATCGACCTGCGTCGTATCGGCCAGTTGTGTTTCGAGGCGTTCGCCTTCGCTGCGGTCGTAGCCCAGGATGTTCTTGGTCACGGTGAGGTCGAAGGCGTCGGCGCCGGCACCGGAGCCGTACCCGCACACGAAGATGCGGTCGCCGGGGCTCGCCTGGTCGAGGATGTTGCACAGTCCGAGGAGGACGGCGCCGGAGTACGTGTTGCCGATGCGCGGTGCGAGCAGGCCGGCCTTGGTCTGCTCGTCCTTGAAGCCGAGCTTGCCGGCGGCGGCGGCTGGGAACTTGCCGTTGGGTTGGTGGAAGACGGCCCAGTCGTAGTCGCTGGCCTTCGTCTTGGCGGTCTCGAAGAGGCGTTCGGAGGCCATGCGGACGTGGCGGAAGTAGGCGGGCTCCCCCGTGAAGCGCTCGCCGTGGCTGGGATACTTCTGGCCTTCGCGGCGCCAGAAATCCGGCGTGTCCGTCGTGAAGGAGACCGTGTGGTGGATTTCGGCAAGGATGTGGCGTTTGTCGCCACCGAGCAGGAGGGCGGCGCCGCCCGCGGAGGCGGAGTACTCGAGGGCGTTGCGCGGCGCGCCCTGGCTGGTGTCGGCGCCGATGGCGAGGACGGTCTGGCACATGCCGGATTGCACGAGGCCCATGCCGGTCTGAATCGCGGCGGTCCCCGCCTTGCAGGCGAATTCGTAGTCCGCCATGGTGAGGTAGGGGCCGGCCTCGATGGCGGCCTGCACGATGGTGCCCGTGGGCTTGACGGCGTACGGGTGGGACTCGGAGCCGACGTAGATGGCGCCAATCTCCTGGGATCCTGTGGGGGCGCGGCGCATGGCTTGGCGTGCCGCCTGGACGGAGATGGTGGCGACGTCCTCGTCGGGGCCGGGGACGGATTTCTGCAGGACGTTGAGGGCCTTGCCGATGTTGGCATCGTCGCCCCAGATGCGGGCGATTTCCTCGGACTTGATGCGATACCGGGGAACGTAGGCACCGTAGCTGGTGATTCCGACGACCATTGGACGGCGTTTCGACCCAGGAGGCCGATTAAAAGCGTGGCGAAGGGGTTCACGACGATTGCCGAAGGACTGCGCGGGCGTCCGCGAGGAATGCTTGAGGGCAGCGTGTGGCTTGAGGACAGCGACGGGGCGGGTCAAGGACCGGCTAGGCCAAGCGAACGCTACCGGTCGCAAACGACTGCCGGCCGCCATCGGGGCCGCGCACCTGCAGGTGGCCGCGATCGTCGATGCCCTCGGCCATACCACGCATCTGCATCGCGCCGTCTGCAAGGATGACTGAGCGGCCGAGCAGCGCGTCGCGGGACCGGAAGGCGGCCAGGACTTCGGCGCCGTGGCCGGAACGCACCTTGGCCACCCAGCGCCCAACGGATTGCAGCAGCAGGGCCTCGAGGTCGGGGACGCAGGATTCGCAGCCGAGCTCCGCCTCGAGCGTCGTCGCCGTGGCGCGCAGGTCGGCCGGGAAATCCTTCGTGGTGCCGTTGACGTTGACGCCGATTCCAGCCACGAGGAAGTCCACCTGGGCCCCCGTGGATTCCGCTTCCACGAGGATGCCGGCGACTTTGCGCTCGCCTAGGAAGACGTCGTTGACCCACTTCAGGCGCGGCTCCACGCCCGCGACCTCGAGGGCATCGCACACCGCGTTGCCGAGGGCGAGCGTCAAAAGGTGGGGGTCCGCGAGGTCACGCAGCACGATGGAGACATACAGGCCGCCCTTGGGGGCGTGCCAGGCGTTGCCATGCGTGCCGCGGCCGGCCGTCATCTCCTCGGCGACGACGACCGTGCCGTCGGGGGCACCGGCGCGGGCCTTGCCGCGGGCGACATCCATGGTGGACGTGGCCGTCGCGAGGCGCTCGATGGTCCAGGGGGACTGCTGCATCAAGTGGCCCGCCCTTGCGGGACCGCGTGCGGTCCGACCTGGCACAACTCGATGAGCACGCCGCCGGTCTCCTTCGGGTGGATGAAGGCGATGAGCTTGCCCTCGGCGCCCTTGCGCGGCTCCTGGTCGATGAGCTGGACGCCGAGGCGCTTCAACCGGGCCAATTCGGCGCGCAAGTCGTCCACACGGAAGGCGATGTGGTGCACGCCGGGGCCGCGCTTGGCCATGAATTTCCCGACGGGGGTGTCCGGTCCGAGGCCGACGAGGGCCTCCACCGTCGAGATGCCGCCGGGGACGGGGAAGAAGCGCGTCTTGACGCCTTGGTCGGCGACGGTCTCGTCGTGCGTTGCCTTGAGGCCGAGGATGCGCTCGTAGATCCGGCTCGCGTCGTCGAGGTCGTTCACGGCGACCGAGACCTGGTCGACGCCGAGGATGGCCATGGCTGGGGCCACCCGAGGCCGGGATTTGGCCGTGTCGCAGCCCTGACGGCCAAGGATTGAGCGCCGCATCGGTGTCCATTGTTGGATGGCCATGGCAAGCCGTGCCACAACATCCGCCGATGCCGCCGAACGCGCCGATGGGTCCGATGTCGGTATCCTCGGCGTCATCGGAGGATGTTCGGGCTAGCTGGGCCGCAGCGACTCAGCCGTCGCCATTGGTTTGTGCGGCCAGGCAAGGGCCGCCGCTGCGCCAGCCCCCAGCGTCACAGGCGGCAGATAGCCCGGCACCGGGACGCCGACGACGGCGAGGGCGACCAGGCCGATGGCGCCGCCGCCGACCCAACGCAGCCGCTGGAAGGCGAAGGCTGGGATCGGCAGGACGGCGGCCAGCAGGATGCTCAGCCACGCGACTGCGGCGGCGATGGCGGCGCCAGTCAAGCTGTCCACTGCAGCGCCACCTCCAAGGCGATGACGAGTCCAAGGGCCGCGAGGGGCGCGGGCACGCGGCCAGCCTTGGGCACGCGCAGGCCCGCAACTTCGGCGCCGACGAGGAACAGCACCAGGCCCGCGCCCTTGGGCAGGACGTGCAACGTGACGGCGTCGCCGAGGCGCGCGCCAAGCCAGACGGCGGCCAGCGTCGACGCGAGCATGAGGGCGCCGAGCAGGGCTAGCACGCCCCAGTCGGTGCCGTTGCGGCGGCGGCCGGCGAAGGCCTGGTTGGCGGCGAGCCACGAACCCGCGCCGGCCACGAGCAGGAGCCCAATCGTGACGGCGTCCGCCAGCGAGCGCAGGCGGCCGGCCGCGGCGAGAGCCAGCAGCGAGCCGTCGACGGCTGACAGCAGCGTCAGGACGAACAGGCTTGCCAGCGGGCGTTGCGCGGCCGGAGCGTCGGTCACGGCCTCCACGGTTCCACCTCGAACTCCACGGGCCAGGTGAACAGCAGGCGGGGGCCGGCCACGGGCACGCGGCCGCGACCGCAGGCGTTGGTCGTTGCGGTGGCGCAGGGGCGCTCGCTGGTCGCGAGGCGACCGGCGGGCATGCAGTCGTCGAAGGATGGTTTGGTCGATGGCTTGGGCTGGACGTTCATGGGGACGCACCTCACAACACCAGCACGGGCGTGTGAGGTCGTCACTTGCACGTGCAGTTGTCGAACTTGGGCGCGCTCCAGCTACCGCCCCACATGCGCATGGGCATGGAGGTGGTCGCGAGCGCGCTCACGACTGCCCGGTTGCCGCGCGCAACGATAAGCATTGCTGCGGTGCGTTGTCCCTCGATGGACAATGCGAGTCGCAAAGGAATCCCGAAGTCGTTCTTGGCGCCCGTTCGGTGCCTTGGGGAACTCAACGTCCTCGGGACGCCGACTCAAGGAGCGAGGTGGCGCGGCCTAAACGAAGTGGGGGTGGCGTTCGAGGGCACCCTTGACGCCGGGCAGGATGGCGTCCCAGTCCGCGGTGGGGGCCTTGGTGACGGTGACGAAGTCGTTGAGGAAGAACAGGCTGACGACGCCGGGGACCTCGAAGAGCGCCTTGGCCACTGGGGTCACGGCTTTGTCCTTGGACGAGATGATCTTGGAGCCGTTGCAGAACGGGCTCGGCACCGTGACCTTGTACGCGTTCGGGTTGGGGGTCGGGTCGAAGCGCAGGTGGGCCATGGGCACGCGCAGCGGGCCCCTGGCTTATGGCCGTTCCGAGGAAAGGGAAGCGCCGCTGCCGCAGCGTGGGTGGACCTGTTTAGGGGCTCGCCCGCATCCGAACCCTTGTCTCGCCAGGCCGCAAAGGAACGTCGATGTCCGGCGTTTCAAGCGTGGCGTTGGCTCGCTGGGAAGACGTTCAGGCGGAGTTGCGCAACCTCACCCTGCAGCGCGGCCTGCGCTTCATCGCGGTCGCCGTCCTCGTTCCCTTTGGGGTCTCCGGCGTCGAGAAGGAACGCGCGGGGCCCAACTTGTCCGCAGTCGTCTTTGGGGTCACCCTGCTGTTCTTGGCTGTCGCGGAAGTGGCATCCATGGTCCAGTCCGGTCTGCGCATGGCGCAACGCCGCGATTTGGAGAAGGCCGACCCCATCCTGGCCACGAAAGGAAGGCCTGGCCGATTGGCGCGTGCCTTGGGGTTCCTGTCGGGGCCCGGTGCCTCGGCGGCACTCTACGCCCTCCTGGGAGCCGCCTTCATCCTCGGCGGCGCGCTGCCTTGGACGTAGTCAGACCCGGTTTGCGCAGCGGCACCCCTTCGCGATGAGGGCCGTCGCCGTCGATTGCAACCGAAGGCCAATTCGTGTCCGATTTCACGGCACCCCAACAAACATGTTTATGCGGTAAACTTCTGTACCTGTCCATGCAGATGGCCCAAGCCCTCGACGTGAACCTCGGCACCGTCCGCAACGTAGAGGCCGTCCTGCGTGAGGCATCTGTGCCAGTCTCACGCTACTACATCCTGCAACGGCTCAAGGAACGCGGCGCCTCCACCAACCACCCGCGCCTTGAATTGGCATTGGCCTACCTGATTGAGAAGCAGTTCGTGTTCGAGGGGTCCAAGGGCCTGCAGTGGGTGCACAGTGGCTCCAAGTCGCTTGCTCGCGCCGCCCTGCTTGGACGCCGTGTCGCCTGATGCCACCTTCCTTCGCGGCGCAAGACGTGCGAATCCACGATGCCTGCGCGGATGACTACGACGAACTGCAACGGCTTGCCCGGGAAGGCCACAAGCCGTCAGCCGCCATCTGGAAAAGTCTGGAGACCGCCTTTGCACGGGCGCGGCGTGATGCCCAATTCGCCGACCCCATTCCAGCCCGATGGCTTCCACGCCACTTCCGTGACCGATACGGGGCGGCGAACCTCTATTGCGTGGACCTCGCCGGCTTCCACCGAGGCTTTTACACCATTGAACACCGCGTCGTGTACTTTCTCGACGTTGTCGACCACGCAACGTACGACAAGTGGTTTCCGAACAAGGGCAAGTGACTAGACGTCCGCCCGTGGCGTGTACTCGCCCCACTCCGCGCGCAACGTGTTGCACACCTCGCCCAAGGTTGCGTAGCTGCGCACCGCATCCAGGATGAAGGGCACCAGGTTGTCCTTGCCCTTCGCAGCCTTGGCGAGTGCGGCCAGCTTGGTTTTGACGGCCGCGTTGTCGCGCTCGGCCTTGACCTTCTTGATCTTCGCGAGTTGCAGGCGTTCCGGGCCGTCGTCGAC
>JBBSVQ010000014.1:0-107308 GCA_038046725.1 Thermoplasmatota archaeon
TATCCTTTAGGCTTGCGGAGCCTGCGACGAGGGTTCAAATCCCTCTGGGCCCGCTCTCTTCCCTCCTCTTCCCTTCGTTTCCTTCCTTTCGTTTCCTTCCCGTCTTCTTCGTTCCTGCGGTGCGCGGGGCGGCTCTCAAGTCGGCGGCACCACCGTTGTCCCTGCCTGTCGCTCGATGGTTGCGGGCTCGCCCTTGGGCAAACCCTTACAGGGCCAGTCTCCGATGACCAAGGGATGGGACGCAAGCTCGACTCCTACTGCGACGTTTGCAACGAGGTCCGCCCGCACGAGGTGCAGGATCCAGGTTCTTGCAAGTGCGTCGTGTGCGGCAAGGTCCAGCTCATCATCGCGTCGCTCAGGGAAGCCTAGCGGCCCGCCCGACGTCGGGGCCGGGGACGTCTTCGAATCGTCCCTGGCGGATTCCCACGGGTTCTAGCGGATGCCGTCGAGGTCGAGGTCGCCGCGCCGTCCCGTCCGCTTGCCCGCCTTCGCCGTCGAGGCCCGTCGCCGGCGCTCCAGGGAATCGATGGCGTCGCCCACGCCGGCGACCTTGGATGGTGGCTTCGGCGGCGAAGTGGCCTTCCCTGGCACAGGGACCCATTCCTCCTGGACGGCATAACATTGGCGTTATCATCCCCGCTTGGGTGGCGGCGCTGTGCCCCTCCAGACGCCCCTGCACGGCGCCCATGCCGCCCTCGGCGCAGCCTTCGTCGAGTTCGCCGGCTACGACATGCCGGTGCACTATGGCAGCATCAAGGAGGAACACATGGCCGTGCGCAACGGCGTCGGGCTCTTCGACGTCAGCCACATGTCGAACCTGTGGGTCACGGGGCCGAAGGCCGCGGCGGCCCTGGCGAAGGTGACGCCGAGCGACCCCACGAAGGTCCCGGTCGGGAAGGGGAAGTACACCGTCATCCTGCGCGACGACGGCGCCATCGTCGACGACACCTTCTACTTCAAGCTCGCCGAGGACCGCTTCTACGTCATCCCGAACGCCGGCCGCAACACCGTCGTCGCGGAGCACATCCTGGGCAACACGCCGGGCGTCCAGGTCGAAGACGTGACCACGAAGCATGGCATCCTTGCCTTGCAGGGACCGAAGGCCCGCGACGTGCTGGCCGCGGCAAGCAGCGACACGGCGCCCAAGTTCCACCACCTCGTCGACATGACCCTCGCCGGCGTCAAGTGCATGGTCAGCGGCTCCGGGTACACCGGCGAGAAGGGCGTGGAACTCTACGTCCCCGTCGAGGGCCTCGTGACGGTGTGGGAGCACCTGCTCGCCGTCGGCAAGGCGCACGGCATCAAACCCATCGGCCTCGGCGCCCGCGACACGCTGCGCCTGGAGAAGGGCTACTGCCTCGCCGGCAACGAGTTCGAAGGCGGACGTACGCCCATCGAGGCCGGCCTCGAATGGGCCATCGACTGGAGCGGCAACTTCCTCGGCAAGGCGCGCCTGCAGCGCCAGAAGGACGCCGGCGACCACTGGCGCCTCGTCGGCTTGCTGCAGGAGAAGGGCATCCCGCGCCACGGCTACGCCATCCACAAGTCGGGCCAGACCATCGGCAAGGTCACGTCGGGGACGCTGAGCCCGACGCTGGAGAAGGGCATCGCCCTCGGCTACGTCAAGGATGCCGACATCGGCGACGAGGTCAACGTGGAAGTGCGCGGCAAGGCCATGCCGGCGACAATCGTCAAGACGCCCTTCGTTTAGCCGCAGATTGCGCCGACCCACTTGACTGGGGGCTTGCCATTTCGCAGATTCGGTTGCACGGCGGCGAACCGGCTTCACCAATCTGCGAAATGGCGAGAGCACCGGACCAGCGTTCTGTGCAATCCGTGAAACCGAACGTCTTATCCTGATTGACCTTCGCTGCACCTTGGCATGTATGTCATCGTGGGCGGGGCCGGCGAGGTCGGCTACCACATCGCGCGCTCCCTGCGTGACGAAGGCCACGACGTGTGCGTCGTCGAGAGCGACCCCGAGCGCCTCACCCGCCTCGCCGAGCTCGACGTGCTCTCCGTCCAGGGGAACATCGCCAACAAGACCATCCTTGAAGGCGAAGCCAAGGTGCAGGAAGCCAAGCTCTTCATCGCGTGCACCGGCGACGACGAAGTCAACATGATTGCCTGCGCCCTGGCCAAGACGCACGGCGCCCGCACCATCGCACGCATCAACGACACCGAGTACCTCAACGTCCCGTACTCGGACGAGTACGCCAAGATCGGCATCGACGTCGCCGTCTGCCCCGAAATGGTGGCCGCCATCCGCATCAAGCGCATGCTCAACCAGCCGCAACTGGTCAACGCCGACGTCTTCGCGCAAGGCAAGGTCTTCGTCGCGGAGGGCCGCGTCGAACCCGATTCCTTCGTCGTCGGCAAGCGTCTGGACGAAGTCGAGCCGCCCGCGGGCTTCCACCTCTTTGCCATCTACCGCGGCGACGACCCGCTCATCCCGAAGGGGCAAATCCGCTTCCGCGCCGGCGACCGCCTGCTCATGGCCCTCACCAGCATGGAGGTCCTCAAGGACGTCGAGCCCTACATCGGCAAGGCCCGCGAAATCAAGGCCGGCGCCGAAGTCAAGCGCGTCATGATTGCGGGCGCCACCCGCATCGGCGTGCAACTCGCCCGCCTGCTCGAGCAATCCAAGCGCGACGTCGTCCTCGTCGAGAAGGACGAAGCCAAGGCCAAGTGGGCCAGCGACCGCCTGCAGCGCGCCCTCGTGGTGCACGGCGACGCCACCGACCGGCGCGTCCTGCAGCAGGAGAACGTCGACACCTTCGACGCCTTCGTCGGCTGCAACAAGATCGAGGAGTACAACGTGCTCGCCGCCTTGCTGGCGAAGCAACTCGGCGTCGGCCTCACCGTGGCCGTCATCAACCAGCCGGAGCTCAAATCGTTCCTCGAGGACACCGGCATCGACCTCGCCATCGCCCCCCGCCTTGCGTCCGTCGGCGCCATCCTGCGCCACGTGCACGGCGGCGCCGAGGAGCTTGCCCTGCAGAACCTTGGCGAGGAGCAACTGCTGATGTTCCGCGTCCCGGCCGGGGCGCCCGTGACGGGGCACAAAATCAAGCGCGTCGGCTTCCCCAACACGAGCCACATCGCAGCCATCGTGCGCGGCGACCAAGTCGTCCTGCCGCGCGGGGACGAGACCATCGAGGTGGACGACCAGGTGCTGGTCTTCACGCTCACCGAGGGCCTCGAACGCATGGAGCGGCTGTTCACGTGAACGCGGACGGGTTCCCATGACGCTCGCACGCGTCGCCTCGGCCGTCGGCGGCATGCTGCGCCCCTTCAGCTTCGCCTTCCTCGTGCCGGCCCTCGTCGCCATCGTGTACGAGCCGCACGACCTCAACGTCGCCGGCATCCAGTTGCCCGAGAATGCGTACACCTTCGTCATCACCTTCCTCGCCATCAACCTCGTTGCCATCCCCGTCGGATTGGCCACACGCAACGCGGAAGAGGAGGACCTGACGGACCGCGAAGGCTACCTCGTCGTCGCCCTCGGCTGGCTCGTCCTGCCCGCAGCCGCAAGCCTGCCGTTCATCCTTGGAAACGTCCATCCGCACGTCTTGGACGCCTACGTCGACGCCATCGCGGCCTTGACCACGACTGGGTTCAGCACGTTGCCCGACCCCGCGGCAATGGACCCGAGCCTGTTGCTGTGGCGTGCCCTGCTGCAATGGCTGGGCGCCATCGGCATCGTCGCCCTCGGCATGGCGCTTCTGGCCAAATTGACGCACGGCGGCCTGAAACCGGCTCCACTCGACGCCTCCGTCCAGGCCTCGAAGCGCCTGCGCCCGAAAATGATGGACACGGCGCGCTCCCTGCTGTGGCTGTACGCCGGCGTCACCTTCGCCCTGCTTGCGATCCTGGTCGCCATCTTCCTCGGCGAGGGCCAGGAGCCCAAGCAAGCCTTCCTGGAGGGGGCCCTGCACGTCTTCGGCGCCTTCTCGACGGGCGGCTTCGCGCGCAACGCCTTCGTCGACGACCTCGGCGCCGCTTCCCTGGCGGTTCTCGCCGTCGCCATGGTGCTCGGAGCCACGGGCTACAACGTCCTCGTGGCCCTGCGTTCGGGGAACTGGCGCGCCGCCTTGCGCGACCCCGAATGGCGCCTGTACCTGGTTGGCTTGGTCATCGTGTCCGCCGGCGTCGTCTTCGCCCTCATCCTGCGCGGCATGGAACCCGCCGACGCCGTGCGTGACGGGCCGTGGGCAACCCTGTCCGCGATGACGAGCAATGGTTTGCGCACGGCATCGTACGGCAACTGGCCGACCGTCGTCATCTTTGCCCTCGGCGTCCTCGTCTTCGTCGGCGGATGCTCGGGGTCGGCCGCGGGCGGACTGAAGGCCTTCCGCATCCTCATCCTGCTCAAGATCGTGCAGCGCCAACTGCGCATCCTGCTGCACCCGCGTGCCGTGGCACCCGTGCGCATCGGCCGCACCGTGCTCACCGATGCCGCCGTCTCCACCGCCGTCGCCTTCACGTTCACCTTCGTTCTCTTGTGGATTGCCGGGACCCTCACGCTGTCCTTGCTTGAACCGGGCCTTTCCCCCATGGCCGCGGCGTCGGGCGCCGCGGCAAGCCTCGCGAATGCCGGCTTGAGCTTCCATGGCTTCGCCCCCGGCGGTTCGCTGGCAGAATTGTCGTACGCCAGCAAGGCCGTCGTCATGGCGCTGATGTGGCTCGGCCGCCTCGAGGTCTTCGCGGCGCTGCTGCTGTTCTACCCGGCGTCCTGGCGCAGCTAGGGCACGCGCATCGGTGGGCATCGGTGACCTCGGTGGATCGTCTTGGCAGAGCCCGACGGCCCATCCACCGATGACACCGATGACACCGATGGCACCGATGAGGCGCGAAGGCCGCGCGGCGACCTCGGGGGCTGATTCGGGGCCAAGTCTAAGGGGGCCGACCCTGTCGTCGCGACCATGGACGAGGCCCTGCGTGAACCCGCTCGCCGCCTCGCCGAAGCCCTCGCCTCCGGCCAAGTGCACGACAAGGAGTCGCTGCAGGACGCCAAACGCGTCATCGCCAACGGCCTGCGCATCAGCTTGCCCTCGGACGCGGACCTTGCCGCATCGCTGCCCGAGGACGTCGAGCGGCGCTACCGCAGCATCCTGCGCACCAAGCCGGCGCGTTCGCGCTCCGGCGTCGCGGTCGTGGCCGTCATGTCCAGCCCGGCCGGTTGCCCGCACGGCAAATGCATTTTCTGCCCGGGCGGCCCCGAAGTGGATGCGCCGCAGTCGTACACGGGGTTCGAGCCCTCGACGATGCGGGCCCGGCGCCACGGCTACGACCCCGCGGCCATCGTGCGCGGCCGCCTCGCGCAACTCGAGCGCAACGGGCACGCCATCGACAAGGTCGACATCGTGGTCCAGGGCGGCACGTTCCCGGCGCGTGAGGCTGCCTATCAGGATTGGTTCATCGCGGGCATCTATGCGGGCCTGAACGCCGGCCCCGACGACGCCCCCGACCAGCCGAAGAGAATGCAGAGCCCGCTGAGCGACAACCTGCTCTCTGCGGGCTCTGCGCTCCCTGTGGCTTGGGCGGCGGAGGCGGAGTGGGCAGCCTTGCCGTCCGACGAGCGCCGTCGCCGCCTCGATGCCCTCATGCTCGCAAACGAATCCGCAGCCTGCCGGGCCATCGGCCTCACCATCGAGACCAAGCCCGACTGGTGCTTCGAGTCCGACTTGGACCGGATGCTGGGCTACGGCGCCACCCGCGTCGAGGTCGGCCTGCAGGCGCTCGACGACGAAGTGCTGCGTCGGACGCACCGCGGGCACACGCTCGCGGACTCGGCGAAGTCGCTGCAGTTGGCGCGTGATGCGGGCTTCAAGGTGTGTGTGCACATGATGCCCGGCTTGCCGCGAGGTCGCGGCAAGCCGACCTTGCCTTCGCCCGGATCGGCTTCGGCGGGGACCGCGGAGGAGCCCAACCCTTGGGCAACCAACGCGCAGGCCGACGTCGACGACATGCGCCGCCTGTTCGCTGAGGAAGCCTGGCGTCCGGACATGCTGAAGATCTATCCTTGCCTGGTCGTGATGGAAGGCGAGACGCCGCTGAAACGCCTGTGGCAGGAGGGAAAATACGTTCCCCTCGACACGGCCGCGGCGACCATCGTGGCCGGCGAAGGGAAGGGATTCGTGCCGCCGTGGTGCCGCATCCAGCGCATCGACCGCGACATCCCGACGACGCACGTCGAGGCCGGCGTCAAGAACAGCAACCTGCGCCAACTCGCGCAGCAATGGCGTGCGGCGCAGGGTCTGCCCGAGTGCAAGTGCATTCGCTGCCGCGAAGTCGGCTCGCGCGAAGCCGCCGGCATCGCCGTCAGTCCCGAGCGCGTCGTCGTGGTGCGCCGCGACTACCGGGCCGCCGGCGGCGACGAGGCGTTTCTCGCTTTCGAAGACCCCCTTGCGGACGCCTTGGTGGCCTTCATCCGCATCCGTCGCACCGGCGCCGACGCGCACCGCCCCGAGTTGCGCGGCGCCGCCGTCGTGCGCGAACTCAAGGTGTACGGCACGACCCTCGCCCTCGCGGACGACCCGGAGGCGGGGGCCTGGCAGCACCGGGGGCTGGGCGCACGCCTGCTGGCCGAGGCGGAACGCATCGCCTTCACGGAATGGGGCGTGCCCAAGGTTGCCGTCCTGGCGGGGCCCGGCGTGAAGGAGTACTACCGCAAACACGGGTACGCCGACGACGGGCCGTACGTCGCCAAGGCCGGCGCGGGGACCCATCATCGGTGACATCGGTGTCATCGGAGGATCATCGGGCCACGCCGCGATCCCCATCCACCGATGGCACCGATTGCACCGATGGGGTTGGCGGCCGTTCGACGCCTGCTGGGGGTGAGGCGGCCGTCGCAAGGGTGATAGCCGACCCGAGGTCTCGACGGGCGATGCCGGACTGCTTGTTCTGCGCCATCGCTGCCGGCGACATCCCGAGCGCGTCGCTGTACGAGGATGGGCGCGTGACGGCCTTCCTCGACATCCGGCCCCTGGCCCCCGGCCACGCCCTCGTGGTGCCCAAGAAGCACGCCGCGAAGTTCGAGGATGCCCAACCGGCCGACCGGCAGGCCGTCATGGAGGCCGTGGCGCGACTGGCGCCCCTGCTGTGTCGCTTGACGGGCGCCAAGGACTCCACCATCGCCATCAACAATGGCCCCGACGCCGGACAGGAGGTGCAGCACCTGCACGTCCACATCGTGCCCCGCGCTGCCTCAGACGGCGCCGGCCCAATCCACAACCTCTTCCAGCACCGCCCGAAGGCCACCTCCGAGGACCTGCACGACCTCGCCGTCCGCGTGCAGACCTCCCTCGCCGGAGCCCGCTGACATGCCTGCCTTCACCATCCCCATCGACGTGCGCTTCAACGACGTCGACGGCATGGGCCATGTCAACAACGCCCTCTACCTGACGTACCTCGAGCACTGCCGCATGCGCTTCTTCACCGAGGTCGCCGGCTCGAAGTCGGAGCGCGACTTCCCCTTCATCCTCGCCCATGCCGCATTGGACTACAAGTCGCCCATCAAGATGAACGCGCAACCGCAGGTCAAGATGTGGACGAGCCGCATCGGTGGCAAATCGTGGGACTTCGATTACGAGATCAAGGACCGCAAGACGGCCGTCGTGTACGCCACCGGCAAGACCGTGCAGGTCGCGTACGACTACAAGCTCGAGAAGTCGGACATGCTCGCGAGCCCGCTGCTGGACTTGGTCAAGGGACTGAAGCCGTAAGGCAAGCGTCAAGACCTTCGCTCGGAGTTTGCTTGCGTGGCCAATGAATCCCTACCGCCGCTTGGGCGGATTGCGCAGGTGACCCTGTCGCTGGTCCGTGGCGTCGGGACCGTGGCAGGCATCCTGAGCATCCTGACGCTTGGGCTTGGCCTGCCGACCTTCGCGGTCGGCTTTCTGCTCCTCGACGACTATCAGACCGAGGACGCCGGGTTCGTGGTCCTCATCGTCGGGTCCGCCCTGCTTGTGGCCGGGCTGTTCTTCCTGCCCCTCGGCGTCGCCCGCGCTGCCAGCCGGCGCCGCTTGGCCAAGCTCGCCATGGCTTGGGCGCCTCGTCTCACGCTACTCGACACCCTGCTCCATGCTGGTACCGTCGCTTCGAAACCTGGCCTTCGCCTGCGCGCGACCATCCGCGGCATCATCGAGGAAGGAGGCGTCGGCGAGCTCAGGGTCCTCGCCGGACAGGCCACCCTTGGTTTCGCGCTCTTGCTGCTTGTCTTGGGCGGAGTCGGATTGTTCCTCGGTGGTCTCGGATCTTGCGACGACGACGCAGATTGCGAAAGGGTCTCGGCCACCGTCTCGGCCGTCGGCGCTGGCCTGTTGGTCGCTGGATGCACAGGCATTGTGATCGGATTGGTAGGCGCCGTTGCCGGCAAGCGGGCCTTTCGCGAGCAATCTCGCCTGGTGGAGGACGACTGGGAACACCTCGTCCCCCGGCGCGGCCAGACGGATGGTTGACCTAGGGCTGGATGGCGCCATTGCCCCTCCTCATCGGCATGACCATTGCCCGCTGCATTGAACCGCGAAGGGGGGCCCGAGCGGGCGTCAGTCGTTCGCGAACAGGCCCGCCACGGATGCAGACTCCCGCATCTTCCTCGCCGCATAATCTCGCAGCGGTGCCGCGTCGCGCAGCCCCACAAGGTTGAGCGTCGCGCCCCGGGCGCCGTAGGCAATCACGGTGAGCGTCTCGATGCCGAGGGCGCGGTCCACGAGCGAGCGCTGCTGCACCAGGAGCGTGACCTTGTCCCAGGGGACCCGTTGGTCGCTGCGGGCGATGATGCTGGAATGGATGCGCACGCCTTCGTCATCGAGTTCGTACCGCGTCGCCAAAAGGCGGATGCCCGGCAAGAGGAGGCCCGCGATGGCGGGAAGGACCGCAAAGAGCCCGAATTGCGCAGCGATGACGGAGCCCAGGATGGCGGCGCCGTTTCCGGCCAGGACCGCCACGATGAGCGGCAGGGCCAGCAGGAAGGCGATGAAGCTGACCAGCTTGGCGAAGATGGAGGCCGCGGCCAGCAGGCTCGGCCGCAAGGCGAATCCCGGCTCCGACGCGGGCAGCCAGCCGTCCGTCATGGCCCGCCGCCCTGGCGGGCCCCGTCGACGATGGCCTTGACGCGGTCCGGGTCGCGCACGCCCAGGAACGTGATGGGGGCCTCGTTGCTTCCGGCCGTGTTGATGCGGATGGTGCCAAAGCCGAGCATGCGGCCCCACACGCCTTGCGTCACGGCGACATCGGTCACTTTCTCGTAGCGCGCCTCGACGCGGGAGCGCGACAGCCAGCCGCTCGCCACGGCGACGCCCCAGGCGTGCACTTCGTAGTGCGTCGTTCGCAGGCGCAGGATGGCGTTGGCCACCAGGATGGCAACGACGAGAAGGACGGCGGCAGGCGCAAGGAAGGCGGCTCGCCCCACGAGGGCCGTGCCGATGGAGGTGAACAGCACGAAGGGCACAAGGAAAATGACCATCGGCAACACCTGCGTGACCATCGAGGCCAGGCTGGGCGCGCCCGTCCACGCGGGAGGGCCACCCATCCGGGCCGCGGGAGTCGGGAACGCGGCGTTTGCCAGAGCAGCGCGGCCAACCTTGGCGCCCCCGGCTGCCGCTCGCGTCGCGCGGGCATGCGTGGACACGAGGGAACGCACCATCGCCTCGCGGGCCTCCTCGATGGCGCGCTTGGTGCCCAAGGGGTCGCGGACGCCGACGAGGGCCACGCCCTGGCCCGCCGTTTGAACGAGGACGGTGCCGAATCCGAAGCGGCGCCCGAAGACGCTCTGGTGCACGTGCAGGTCGGTGACGCGGTCGTACGTGGTCTGCGACAGGAAAAAGCGCAGCTTGCCGTGCGCGTGGTAGACGCGTTCGGCCGTCACCACGTTGAGGCTGGTGGAGACGCGGAACCCGACGGCGACGGCGGCGGCGGCCCCCAAGACGGATGCAACCAGGACGGCGGCGACCGCATAGGGAACGGCCTTCGCGGTGACGAAGCCGGCAACGACGAAGGCGCCTGCGGCGACGAGCAGGACCACGAAGAGGATGCCGAGCCAGGCATCGAGGGCGGACAACGGGTGGCGGCGCTCGACGCGGAGGGGTCGCTCGTCGGCTTGCAGGAACGTTGGTTCCACGGCCCGGCCAGCGGCCCCGTCCCCTTTAAGCCGGCCCTCCATGGCCGTCCTGTGCAGACCCCGGCTGCTGGCGACCGCGTCCGCCTGACGACTGCCGACGGCGACCGCTTCGAGGGCATCCTGATGCCGCGCCACACCTTCTCGGCGCCCGACGTGACGACGTTGAAGCTGGACAACGGATACAACGTCGGCCTCGCCGCAACGGGGGCCAAGGTCGAGGTGTTGGAGAAGGCCAAGCCCCGGGCGGTCAAGTCGGTCACCGTGCCGGAGGACCCGAAGAAGCCCACGATTGCATTCCTCGGGACCGGCGGCACCATTGCGTCCTTCGTCGATTACCGCACCGGCGGCGTGCACCCCGCAACGCGACCTGAGGAACTCGCCGCCGCGGCCCCGGACCTCTTCGACTTCTGCAACGTCCGCGCCGAGGTCGTCTTCAACATGTTCTCCGAGGACATGCAGCCCGAGCATTGGACGAAGATTGCCGAGCGCGTCGCGTGGCACCTGAACAACGGCGCCCGCGGCGTCGTCATCCCGCACGGCACGGACACCCTGTCGTTCACGAGCACCGCCCTCGCCTTCGCGCTCAAGGGACTCAATGGCCCCGTCGTCCTCGTCGGCAGCCAACGCAGCAGCGACCGCCCCTCGTCGGACGCCAGCATGAACCTGCTCGCCGCCGCCCGCGTCGCTGCCACCACGGACCTCGGCGAAGTCGTCGTCGTCATGCACGAAACCTCGGACGACAAACGCTGCGCCATCCACCGCGGCACCCGCGTGCGCAAGATGCACACCAGCCGCCGCGACGCCTTCCAGTCCATCAACATCCCGCCCCTCGGCGTCGTCGAGGGCGACCAAGTGCGCCTCACCGGACGCTACACGAAGGCCAAGCCGGGGCAAGTCACCGCGGATGCCGTGTGGGATGAACGCGTCAGCATGATCGTCAGCTACCCCGGCTTGTGGCCGGAGCACATCGAGGACGTCGTCATCAAGGCCACCGTCCTCGTGGGCACGGGGCTCGGTCACATCGCAACGCGTTGCCTGCCGGGCGTGAAGAAGGTCATCGAGCGCGGGGCCTTCGTCGCCATGGCGAGCCAATGCATCAACGGCCGCGTCAACCTGAACGTCTACTCGACGGGGCGCGACCTGCTGCAGATGGGCGTCATGCCCGCCGAGGACATGCTGCCCGAAGTCGCGTACATCAAGCTGATGTGGATTCTGGGGCACACGGAAGACCCGGCGAAGGTGCGCGAGTTGTTCGCAACCAACCTGGCCGGCGAATTGGAGGAGGCGACGGACCCGCGGGCGTTCACGCCGGCGGTGGTGCCATGATGACGCCCCGCCGAACCACGAATTGCACGAAGCCCACGAATATCGTGGGTCTTCGTGAGCTTCGTGAAATTCGTGGTTTCATCGTCGAGGGGGCATCCGCATGACCCTGACCGGGAAGGAGGCGCACGACCTGAGCATGGCGCCCAAACTCGACTACAAGGCCGTCGGCTTCCGTTGCGGCCTGGAGATCCACCAGCAACTCGACACGCGCAAGCTGTTCAGTCCGTGCCCGAGCGAAGTCATCGACCCCGACCAGGTCGCGGCGCGCACCATCGCCCGCATCGACCGCCGCCTGCGCGCCACGCAATCCGAGCTTGGCGAAGTCGACGTCGCGGCCCTGGCCGAGGCCCGCAAGCGCAAGGCGTTCCGCTACCTCGCCATCAGCGGACTCACCAGCCTCGTGGAGACCGACGAGGAGCCGCCGCACCCGATGGCGCAGGATGCCCTCGACGTCTCCCTCACCTTCGCCGGCCTCATCGGCGCCAAACCCGTCGCCGAAGTGCACGTCATGCGCAAGACCGTCATCGACGGCAGCAACACGTCCGGCTTCCAGCGCACCGCCCTCCTCGGCATGGGTGGCAAACTCGACGTGCAAGGCGGCGACGTTCGCGTCCAGACCCTGACCATCGAGGAGGACTCCGCGCGCAAGGTCGACGACCAGGACGGCCTAGTCACCTGGACCCTCGACCGCCTCGGCATCCCGCTGCTGGAGATTGCGACCGAGACCGACATCCACGACCCCGCCCACGCCCAACGCACGGCCGCCCGCATCGGCGCCCTCCTGCGCGCGACGGGACGCGTCAAACGCGGCCTGGGCACCATCCGCCAAGACGTCAACGTGTCCGTCGCCGTCGGCGACCGCGTCGAAGTGAAGGGCTGCCAGGACCTGCGCGCCATCCCGCGCATCGTTGAGGCCGAAGTGCGGCGACAACTGTGGCTGCACCACGTCACCGAAGCCTTGCACGCCCGCAAGGCGCAACCCGGCGCCATCGGAGCCGCCGTCGACGCGACTGCAGAGTTCGCCGCCACGGGGGCCAAATCGGTCAAGGACGCAACCGCAAAGGGTGGCAAGGTCCTGGCCGTGAAGCTGCCTGGATTTGCTGGCCTGCTCAAGGGCGCATCGAAGGACGGCCCGCGACTGGGACGCGAACTGTCCGACCACGCCAAGGTCGCGGCTGGAGTGAAGGGCATCTTCCACTCCGATGAGTTGCCGGCCTACGGCATCAGTGAAGCCGAAGTCGCGGCCGTGCGGTCGCGCCTGGCCTGCGGGGCCGACGATGCGTTCGCCCTCTGCGTCGAGTCCGCCGCCGTCGCCAAGGCTGCCCTGGAGGCCGTCGCCGAGCGGGCGCGCCAAGCCATTGCAGGTCCGCAGAAGGAAGTGCGGGCCGTGCAGCCGGACGATTCCACGCGCTTCATGCGCCCCATGCCAGGCGCCGCCCGCATGTACCCGGAGACCGACGTGCCGCCCATCCGCATCACGGGCCAACGCTGGCAGCGAACGCTCGCCACGCTGCCGCCCAAGCCGGAGGAACGCGTGGCCGCCCTCGTCCGCCAACACAACCTGTCCGCGGATTTGGCGACGCAACTGCTCGCCAACGAGGCCGAGCAGGAATTTGCCTCGTGGGCCTCCATGGCCGACCCGGCCCTGGTCGCGCGCATCCTGCTGCAATACCTGCCGCCCCTGCCGAACGCGGACCGCGTCAGACCCCAGGTGCCCGCCCTGCTGGGCGCACTCAAGGCCGGCCGGTTCTCGAAGGAGGCACTCGAGGCGCTGCTCAAGGCCCTGGACGCCGACGGCAAACTCGACGCGGAAGGCGCCATCGCCAAGCTCGGGGTCACGACCATGGACACGGCCACCGTCGATGCCGTGATCGCCAAAGTCATCGCCGAGCGCCGCGACTTCGTCAAGGCGCGCGGCCTTGCCGGGATGGGCGCCCTCATGGGGCCCGTCATGGCCGAATTGCGCGGCAAGGCGGACGGGGCCGTCATCAATGCGCGCCTGAAGGCAGCCATCGAGCAGGTGCACTAGGTGCCGCGCCTCATCCTCGCGTCGTCGTCGCCGCGCCGCAACGTGCTGCTCAAGTCGCTCGTGGACGACTTCGACGTCGAACACATCCCGGTCGAGGAGGTCGCGCCGCGCGCCTTGTCCACGGGGGACGCCGTCGAAGTCATCGCGCGCAAGAAGGCCCTCGCAGTGAGCACCAAGCGGCCGCAGGACTGGGTGCTGGCCGCCGACACCGTCGTCGTGTTCGGGACGGAGCTCGTCAACAAGGCCTACGACGAGCAGACCGAGCGCCGGCAACTGACCATGCTCATGGGCGGCACGCACCAGGTCTGGACCGGCTTGGCCCTCGCGTGGAACGGCAAGGCCCTCGACCACCGCCAAGCCGTGACCGCCGTCCAGCTCGACCGCTTGCCCGTCGCCGTCCTCGACGCCTACGTCGCTTCGGGGCAGTGGCAGGGCAAGGCGGGCGGCTACGGCATCCAGGACCGCATGCTTGCCCCCTTCCTGCGCGTCATGTCCGGACCATGGAGCAACGTCGTCGGCCTGCCGCTGGCCAAGACCGCGGAACTCCTGCGTGCCAACGGCGTCGCGACGAAGGACCCGCCGGCGGAAGACTGGCTCGCGGCCAACAACCCGTTCTAGCGGTGCCCTCGGCGTGGGGCCGGGTCGCGTCGGCCCGCCATCGCACGCACGATTCGTCTACCGCAAACCCTTTTGGACCTCCTTCGGGTCGCACGCTGTCCATGCGTGTCCCGTCCGTTGCGTTGGCCGTCCTGTTGGTAGCCGGCTGCCTGTCCGTGGGCGACAAAAGGCCCGACTACGATGGAGCCGAGGAGCAGGTCAACGCCGCCGCCGAGCCGATTCTCGTGCAGGACCACGGCGACGAGGCCGGCCACTTCGACGCCGCCCAGCACGCGGGGGCCTTCAACCTCGAATTGGCCGGGTACCACAACGGCATGCCCGGCGCCGGCCAGGACCCGAACGACATCACGCCCGGCGGCGCCTACAACGAACTCGTCGTCACGGACGACTACGTGTACCTGTCGCGCAGCTCCGCGAACGGGACCTTCGGCGGCTTCACCATCCTCAGCCACAAGGACCTCAACGACCCGGCGAAACTGACCTACGTCGGCGAATTCGACGGCCAGCACGGCGTGGACCTCGAGGTCAACGCCGACGAGACCCTGGCATTCCTGGCGACGCAGCGCAACACGCCCCAGCAGATGCTTGGCGCCGTGCAAGCGACGCAGGACCCCCAATCGGCCGCGGCCCGCGGCATCTACGTCGTGGACATCGCCGACAAGAAGGCCCCCACGCTCGCGTCCTTCCTGCCGCTGCCCGCCAACGGGCCGCACACCATGACGTACTACCAAGCCGACGACGGGGGCGAGTACCTCATCGTGTGCACGTACGACCTCATCACCGACCCCGCCACGGGGGCCCTCGTCGGCGTCGTGCCCGTCACGCAGCGCGTCCTCGTCTACGAGATCATGATGGCCCCCTCGCAGCTGCCATTGCCGGTGCCGCCCACCCTGGTGCCCGTCGCGCAATTCCAGATCACCGACTCGCCGCCCGACGGCAAGATGTATTTCCCGCACGACACCCGCGTGCAGCGCCATCCCACCCATGACGGCGGCTCCACGACGCTGCTCTACGTCGCCTACTGGGACAAGGGAGTGCGCGTGCTGGACTTCAACGACCCCGCGTCCATGACGGAGATTGGGTTCTTCACCGAGTTCGGCCCGACGGCGCTCAACAACATCCACTTGACGCAGCCCTTCGAGGACGAGATCGACGGCTTCCATGTCACCGTGGCGCAGCCCGAAATCCAGGCCGCCCCCGACGAGACCGGCCAAGTCACGTTCCTCGACACGAGCGACCCGACCAACCCCACCCAGCTCGGCTACTGGACGCTGCCCAACGGCACCTCCGGCCGCCTGGGCATCAACGGCTTCGACTTCAGCCCGCACAACTTCGACTTGTGGGGCGGCAAGATGGCCATCGGCCACTTCCACGCCGGCATCTGGGTCGTGGACGTCAGCGACGAGGAGAACCTGCGCGACCCCAAGACCGTGGGCTACTACATGCCGTCGAAGCCCCGCGACAATGCGCCGGCCATGCAGCCGGCCGTGTGGGGCGTCTTCGAGCACGACGGCCTGCTGTGGGCGTCGGACGAATCGACTGGCGTGTACGTGCTGCGCTACACGGGTCCGTAGGCGTCGTCAGATTCCCAGGGCTTCCCAAGCCTCGAGGAAGCCGGCCACGAGTCGGTCTGGCGGTCGGTAGTGCACTAGGAGGCCGAGGAGTTGGTCCGGCTCGACCAGGCGGTAGCGTCGTTGCTTGCCGTCCTTCCACGCCTGCACGACGCCGAGCCGTTCCAGCTTGGCCATGTGGTAGTGCAAGGTCGTGCGCGACACCGGCAGGGCGCCATCAAGCTCGGCGTGGCTGCACTCGCCGCGCTCGAGCAGGACGAGGACCGCGTGCAACGGCACGGGCTGCCGAAGCAGCGCAAGCACAGTCTTGTCGACTGCCGCGACGGCCTCCTGCGGGCCCAGGGGCCCTTCGCGTCGCGGGAAGTAGACCTGCAGGGAGCCCTCCATCCGGCTCGAAACCAGGCCGTGCTTCTCCAGGACGCCAAGGTGGTACTTGGCGTGGTTTGTCTCCAGGCCACACTGGCGGGCCACTTCGCTGAGGTGGAGGCCCGGGAAGTCCGCGATGCGCTGCCAAACCCGGCGGCGGGCCTCGAGGGCAAGCAGGTCGTCGCGGCTGGCCAGGACGAGGTGCAGAGCGAGGGCAAGGGCGGGCCCGCCGGCCGCTACGAGGGCCGCAGCGCCGACCAGTACAGGGCGCCCAGGGCCGCGACGTCGAGTGCGAGTCCGGGGAGCAGGAGGTCGCGCCAATCTGCAACGACAAACAGCGCCGCGGAGAAAAGCAGTCCCTTCGCAAGGAAGAAGGCGAACGCCAAGGCCAGGACGAGGACTTTGCGCGACCCGCTGTGCTGCCAGGCCCGCAGCGCGACGATGACGAGGAATGCGGCCGTCGTGGTCAGTGCGGCCACGCCGAGGCTGAGCCAGGCGTCCATCTCAGGCCCCTCGCAGGCGGCGCAGCGAGGGCACGCCCAGGGCAACGACGGCGCCCGCCAAGCCCAGCGCGTAGAAGCGCCAGTCGCCGGGTGGAAGGTCGGGCAAGGCGACGACTGGGGCGGTGCTGGTGCGCGCCGCAGCGAGGGAGCCCTCATGGGCAACGTTGTCGCCGCGCGGCAGGGAGAGCACGGCGGTCGCCTGCCGGTCCGTGCTGGACAAACTGTGCCCGCCACCGACGGCCTGCCTCCCATCGGCCCGCCCCTCAGCGGCCCACGCGAGGGTCCAGGTGTGGTTCCCCGATGTGGCTGCCAGGCCGTTCAGCGTCGGCCCGAGCACGCCACCCAGTCCAGTCCCGACGTCGCCGACGAGCGCCAGGCGGCTGTCGGCCGCGCGGAACGGGAAGTCCGTGACCTCGACGGCCAAATCGATGCGGGTGGGTGGAAGGTCCCCGGCCGCGGCGGCGGCCGGACGCAAGGTGAAGGCCAGGCGGAGGGTTCCTGCGGCAGCCGGCAACCCGCTGCCCAGCAACGGGTCCGGTTTGGATTCATTCGCCGGGAGAGTGTAGGTGATGGCCGCCTCGTGGCCGCCGTCAAGCCGCGGCGTCACAAGCACGGAGGTGTGTTCCAAGGCGCCCACGGGCACGGATTGCTGTGCGACGTCCCCGAGTCCAAGGTGGCCGTCTGCGTTGCCGTCGCGGTATTCGACGAGATGCGTCCAGGCCAAGTCGACGCTGACGAGGGCTGGGGCGGGCCGATCGACGTCAAGGCGCACGGCCAGTCGCGCCGCGTCCGCGTCGAAGGACCCCGTGATGCGGTCGGACCCCAGCGCAGAGTTGCGGCTGCTCGTGAACGAGAACCCGGTGGCCGTGGCCTGCACGTCAAGGGCCCGAGCTTCGCGCCCCCATGCGAGGTCGTCGTCTGCTGGGGCGGCGCTGGTTGGCAAGACCAGCAACAACAAGACAACGAATGCAGCGGCAGCGGCAGGTGGGGGGGCGTGCATGGGAGTCCTCCAATCACTGGTGGATGGGGATTGAGGGAAAAAAGGAGGAGGGGCCCCCGCGTGGGGCGGGGCGCGGTCTAGGCCTGAGACTCTGCGGAGTCGACGTCCTCGCTGTAGAGCACCTCGAGGTCGCCGGTCACGCGGATGGAGCCCGATTCGGCCACGACCTCCAACGTGTGCTCGCCGCGGTCGTCCAGGGGGGCGTCGAATGCGACGTCCTTGGCCTGGCCGTCGGGCAGGCTCGTGGTCCGCTCGGCCAGCACGGCCCCCGTCGGGTCCAGCAGGCGCAGGCGCACTTCGGAGCCCCCGGCGGGCAGAAGGCTCTGCACGCTGACGTTGATTCGGGCCAGGTCGGCGCCGACGTTGCCGTCGAAGGCAATGCTCTGGCGCGAACTGGAGGTGTTCAGCGGCTGGGTCTTCACGACCTGGGCCGCGACGGCGACGCGCTCGTCCACGGCCACGCGGACGGAGGCCTCGTCGGCCTTTTCCTCGAGGCCGTCCTGCGTGCCGTCGTCCACGACTTGCACGGTGACGACGTACTCGCCGCCCGCCGCGTAGGCGTGCTTGACGCGTGCCGCGTCCTCGTCACTGGCCGTGTACCGGGTTCCATCCCCGAAGTCGAAGCGCCACGAGGTGACGTTGCCGTCGGGGTCGCTGGAGGCCTGGGCGTCGAACGTGAAGTCGTCGCCGGTCCAGCCTTGCGTCTTGTCGGCGTCGAGGGCCGCACGCGGGGCGCGGTTGACGTCGTCGGTGTCTGCCAGGCCAGCACAGCCCGAAAGAAGGGCAGCGCCGGCCAGGGCCAGCATCACGAGGATGCCGTTCTGGGGTTTGCGTTTGTGCGGTGGCATAGGGTCACCATGCCTGAGAGGCCCGGTGGGGGTATTTGGCCGGTCTTTCACGACCTTCGACACGTGCGGCGGAACGGCTATCACCGCCACCAAGGCTCGCCGCGCATGGCCATCCAGACCGTCACTGTCGTGGGCGCCGGCAACATGGGCTCCGGCATCGCGCAGGCCTTCGCCTCCGCCGGCTTTGACGTCCGCCTCAACGACGTCACCGCCGACGCCGTGACGAAGGGCATCGAGCGCGTCAAGGCCCCCCTTGCCAAGCGCGTTGCCGACGGCAAGATGGCCAAGGCCGACCTGGACGCCCTGCTCGCCCACCTCCACCCCGAACCGGACCTGGCCGCAGCCGTGCGCGGTGCCGACCTCGTCGTCGAAGCCGTCTTCGAGGACCTCAAGGTCAAGACCGACCTGTTCCGCAAGCTGGACGGGCTTGTGCCGCCGTCCTGCGTGCTCGCCACCAACACGTCGAGCTTCTACGTCAAGGACCTCGCCGCCGCAACGAAGCACCCGGAGCGCGTCGTCGGCCTGCACTTCTTCTTCCCCGCGGCCATCAACAAGCTCGTCGAGGTCGTGAAAGGCCCGCAGACGTCGGACGCCGCTTTCGCCGCAGCCTTCGAAGCCGCCCGGCGCTCCGGCAAGGTCCCCATCCAGACCGCGGACGCCCCCGGCTTCGCAGTCAACCGCTTCTTCGTCCCCTGGGTCAACGAGTCCTGCCGCCTGCTCGACGAGGGCTTCACGGTGCCGACCATCGAGGCCGCCGCGAAGGAGGCGTTCGGCATCACGATGGGCCCGTTCGAGCTCATGAACGTCACCGGCGTCCCGATTTCGCTGCACGCCCAGACGACGCTGCACCGGCAACTCGGCGCCTTCTACGAGCCCGCGCCCCGACTGAAGTCGCAAGTCGACAAGAAGGCGAACTGGGACCTCGCCGGCGCTTCCGACAAGTCCAAGGAAGGCGCCGCGGCCGCCCGGCTGCGCGGCGTCGTCTTCGCCATCGCGACGCAACTCGTCGACGACGGCGTGGCCACGATGCGCGACACCGACCGCGGAGCGACCATTGGCTTGCGCTGGGCCGCCGGGCCGTTCGCCATGATGAACGCCCTTGGCAGCGCAGCGAGCAAAGGCGGGGAGGCCCGGGGCGCGCCGCTGGAGCAGGCCCATGACGAGGTCGCCTCAACTCTTGCCAAGTGGGGCAAGGCGTTCCCCATGCCGAAAGGCCTGTCGTCCCAGGCGCGCGCCCGCACGCCGTGGCGCCTGCCCGCAGTCACGCTCGACACCCTCGAAGCCGGACGCGTGGCGCGCATCACCTTCGACCGGCCCGAGGCGCTCAACGCCCTCGACCCGCGCGTGCTCGAGGACCTCGAAGAAGTCCTTGCCCAGGTCGAGAAGCAGAACCCACGTGCCGTCATCGTCACGGGGGAAGGCAAGGCGTTCATCGCCGGCGCCGACATTCCAACCATGCGCGCCATGGACCCGGCGGGGGCCAAGGCGTACACCGAGCAAGGCAACCGCGTCATCGACCGCCTCGCCGCCCTGCCCTGCCCGGTCCTCGTAGCCATCAACGGCTTCGCCTTCGGCGGCGGCCTGGAACTCGCCCTCGCCGGCGACTTGCTGTACGCCTCCGACAAGGCGCAACTCGGACTGCCCGAAGTCGGCCTCGGCATCCACCCCGGCTTCGGCGGCACGCAGCGCCTGCCCCGCCGCGTCGGCATCGGGCACGCCAAGGACCTCACCTTCACGGGGCGCACCGTGGGCGCCGAGGAGGCCCTGCGCATCGGCCTCGTCGACGGCGTCGTCGCCGCGGCGTCGCTGCAGGAGCACGTGCTCGGCGTCGCCAGGACCATCGCGTCGAAGGCCCCCCTCGCCGTCGCAGGAGCCAAGGCCAGCATCGACCAAGGCATGGGCAGCGACTTGGCGACGGGATTGGCCGCGGAACAGGAATCCGTCGTGCTTCTGTTTGCGACCAAGGACAAAACCGAGGGGCTGTCCGCCTTCGTCGAGCGCCGCGCGCCGACGTTCAAGGGCGCCTAGGCGGCTGGGGCCGCGGTCCGGCCCTCCGTTTCATCGTTGCGGACGCCCAAGCATTATCTGGTGCCGGCGATGGGCCGGACGATGCGGTCCTGGCTCACGTTCGGCGTCCTGGCGGTCGCCGTGCTTGGCGCAGTCCCCCTCGCACAGGCGCACGGCGTCGGCGAGGGGGACGCGGGCTTCATCGAGGGCAACGACGGGCTCGCCCTCGGCCCCTACATGTACCTCGGGGCCAAGCACATGGTCACCGGCTACGACCACCTGCTGTTCCTCCTCGGCGTCATCTTCTTCCTGTTCCGCCTGCGTGACGTGGCCATCTACGTCAGCATGTTCACGTTGGGCCACAGCGCAACCCTGCTGCTCGGAGTTCTGGGGGGCATCCACGCCGATGCCTCCCTCGTCGACGCCATCATCGGCCTCTCCATCGTCTACAAGGGCTTCGACAACCTCGGCGGGTTCCAGCGGGTCCTCGGCTTCCAGCCGAACACGAAGGCCGCAGTCCTCGGCTTCGGGCTGGTGCACGGCTTCGGGTTGGCCACCAAAGTCCAGGAGCTCACCGTCAGCCGGGACGGCCTCGTCGGCAACATCCTCGCGTTCAACGTCGGCGTCGAGGTCGGCCAGGTCCTCGCCCTCGGCGGCATCATCATCCTTCTCGACTACTGGCGTCGTCACCCGAGCTACCTCGACCACGCCTTCCTGACCAACGTGCTGTTGATGGCTGGCGGCTTCATCCTCGTGGGATCCCAATTGACCGGCTACTTTGTAGGTGCATCATGAGCGAAAAGACCCGACACGGAGCGCGCGACGCGAGCCACCCCCACCCCGGCGCCCGCATGCCCAAGGTCCCGGACAAGACGACGCTTGGCCTGGCGACGCTGTTCGCGGCCTTCGTGGCGTTCGGGGTGCTGCTGCTCTTCGTGCTGCCCGCCGAGTACGGCATCGACCCGACCAAGTTCGGGCAGATGACGGGCATCTCGAAGCTCGCGGGCGACGGCGGCGAGATCGACCTTGGCGGCCGGCTGGGGACCGTGAGCCGAGTGGAGCCGGCCGCGCCGCGCAACGACACCATGACCATCGAGCTCCCGGCCGGCGAGGACAACGAGTTCAAGCTGCACCTGCTCGTCAACCAGTCCCTGCTGTACACGTGGACCGCGACGGGGCCCGTGAACTTCGACTTCCACGGTGACCCCGACCGGCCGACCCGCCCCGGCGAGTTCTCCAGCTACGACGAAGCGCAAGGCACCGGGCGCTCCGGCAGCTTCCAGGCCCCCTTCGACGGCCGCCACGGCTGGTACTTCCAGAACGTCGGCGACGTTCCGGTCACGATTACCCTGCAGACGTGGGGCTACTACGACGTCATCGGCCTTCTGGGCTGACCCCGCATCGGCGAGGACTGGCCTGCCCATGTCGGCAACCTGACACCCTGGGACGTCCAAGGAGAAGGCATGCTGGACCTCGCTGCCGCGCGCGCAGAGCTGCTCTCGAAGTCCCTGCTCGACATCGAGCGGGCCACGGCCATCACGTGGGCCGGCCGCGCCGCAGCCTGCCTCGACCTCGCCTACGAAGCCGAGACCCGGCAGGGCCGCTCCGTGCGCCTGCGGGAGTCCGAGAACTACCGCCAGGAGGCCATCGAGCACGCCGCCATGACGGAGGACATCCCGTTCCTGCAATCCATCCTGGTTGCAATCGACGCGCACAAGGCGCAGGGTGAGCAACGGCAGGCCGTGCCCGCCCGCGGCGCCAGGCCAATTCGCAACCGCGTCGCCGGCAAGAGGATTCGGACCGGCAAGTGAGGAATCGCGTGGCGCCCGGGCGAAGGCCCTTTTAGCGGGCGACCCCCTGGCCCTTGCGTGCCCGGCCTTCTGGGACAAGTGACCCCGCCCAGCGACATGCCCCTGCGGCAGGTTCTCGGCGACGGCCTCGGCGTCGAGGGCGTCGAGGTCCCCAAGGTTTCCCCCGAGGACCTGAAGAAGGCGTTCCGCACCATGCTGCTCGTGCGCACGCTCGACACGCGACTGACGAACCTGCAGCGCCAGGGCCGCATCGGCTTCTACGGCGCCTGCACCGGCCAGGAAGCCACGCCCATCGGCACCGCCATGGCGCTACGCCCCGACGACTGGGTGTTCCCGGCCCTGCGCGAGGGTTCTGCTGCATTGTACCGGGGATCCAAGCTGAGCCACTACGTGGCTCAGTGCATCGGCAACGACCACGACTTGCAGAAAGGTCGGCAGATGCCGTGCCACTACGCCGACCGGTCCATCAACCACGTCTCCTGGTCGTCCGTCATCGCCACCCAGTTGCTGCATGCCGCGGGCGCGGCGTACGCCATGAAGTACAAGGGGACGCAGCAGGTCGCCGTCGGGTTCCTCGGGGACGGCGCCACGAGTGAGAACGACTTCCACTCCGCCATGAACTTCGCGGCCGTCACGCAGGCCCCCGTCGTCTTCGTGTGCCAGAACAACCAGTTCGCCATCTCCGTCCAACACGACAAGCAGACCGCGACGAAAACCTACGCCGAGAAGGCCATCGGGTACGGCATGCCGGGTGTGCGCGTCGACGGCAACGACCTGCTTGCCGTCTACCAGGCCGTCAGCGAGGCCGCTGAGCGCGCCCGCAACGGCGCCGGCCCCACGTTGATCGAGGCCCTCACATACCGCCTCACGCCGCATTCCTCCTCGGACGACCCGACGCGCTACCGCGACGAGGCGACGTACCAGAAGTGGCTCAAGCGCGATCCCGTTGAGATTCTGCGCCGCCACCTGCGCCAGAAGCGCGTCGTCAGCGAGGCCTGGGAGGCCAAGGAGCAGGCCGTCATCGACGCCGAGGTGGACGTCGCCATCAAGGAGGCCGAGGCCGGCACCCTTCCTGCGCCGGAGACGATGGTGTACGACGTGTACGAATCCGTTCCTGACTTGCTCAAGGACGAAGCCCGCGAGTTGCGCAAGCTCATCGACAGCGGTGCCTACGAGTGGCCGCCGAAGGGACACTGAGCGTTCATGGCGAAGGCCCGGGCCGCGCGCGCCGGCACGGTCGTGAAGGTCGGCCCGTCCAAGGATGTCGTCCGTCTGAGTGAGGAATTGGAGGCCCTGCTCGCCGTCGACCAATTGCGACGCAAAGCCCCCAAGGGCATGGCGAAGTGCCCCCTGTGCGGAGTCATCCTCGTGCCGACGCGCAACCGGCGCGTGCGGACCCATGACAACCCCGTGAAGGGCGCCCGCTGCGACGCCAGCAAGCAACCGTTGGCGGATTTCCCGGCCAAATAACCGCCCCCGAAGGTCCTGCCAGCGCCACCCGGCGCCCTCTTGTATGGGAAACTGTTCGGCGAACCCATGGCCTCATCCGCAAGGACCACGGACATCGCTGAGCACGTCGCCAAGGAAACCGGCCTCTCCATGAAGCAGGCCCGCCAGGCCGTCACCGCCACCTTCGAGGGAGTCGCAAAGCTCCTGAAGAAGAACGAGCGCGTCACCGTCACCGGCATCGGCGCCTTCTCGAAGAAGGTCAAGCCGGCCACGAAGGGCGGCAAGAAGGCCATCAACCCCTTCACGAAGGAGCCCTACACGACGAAGTCGAAGCCGGCCTCCACGAAGGTCCGCTTCCGCGCCGGCAAGGGCTTCACGGCCCACCTCGGCAAGTAGGTCGGTTGCGTTTCAACGCGACCGACTTGCGCGGGCGCAGAACACGAATGCGTCGCACCCTCCTCCCCTTCTCCCGTCCTTTTCTGAATTGCTTCGCGGTCTCAGGTCCGTCCTACTTGCTGCCCACTCGGTCTTCCAATCCGACGGCGTCCTGCAATTCGCGCACGTCATCCTGCAAGGCCAGGTCCGATTTGTGCATGAAGTCCGCCAACGCGTCCGCGATGGCGTCCAGTTTCGCCTGCAGCGCGCGTTCGCCGCGCCGGGAAGAATTGGCCAACACGGCCACCATGAGGAACGTCGTGATGGCCGTCGCGGTATCGATGGCCAATTGCCACTGCGTCGAGTAGCCGGTTGATGGCCCAAGGGCAACCCAGGCAATCACGCCGGCTGCGCACAAGGCGAAGAAGTAAGCACTTGACACAACTTTGGTGACGCCCTCGGTGAAGCCGTCGAACACGGTGCGCCCATGCAAGTCCGCGGGGCCACGTCGGGGGGCTGCGTGCGCAACCTTCAGGGCCCTGCCCCTTCCGGCACGGTGCCCGGCGTCGCCGGAGTCTTTGCCAGGCGGCTTGGGGCGTGGGCTGCGCTGGGCCATGCCCTTTCCTTTGGCTGCGAATCGATTCGGCCTTGTGGGTCGGGGCAGAGTTCGCGGCCGGGCGACGGTCGGACAGCCGTTCCCCTTATCTCATGCCTCGCCTGGACGGGGATTCCCCGTGGTGAGCCTGCACCATGCCGCCGGCGGTTTCCGCCTCGCCAAGGCCCTGCCTGACGCCGTCGTGCGCGAGCTGCGCGACCGCGAACTGGCCCAGCCTGCCTGGGACCCGGAGGCCCGCGCGTGGTCTTATTCGGAGGATGACGAGATGCTGGCCGCCGTGCGCTTCCTCGTCGAGACCCGGGCCGTCCAGCCCGACGCCCTCGCCGACCGCCGCCTGCGCGAACTGAACCAGGACCGCATGGCCCCCAGCCTGGCGCAACGCATCCAGGACCTCGAGGACAAACTGCGTCCGTACCAACTGGAAGGCGTCGGCTTCGCCCTCACGCGCAAACGCATCCTCCTCGCGGACTCCATGGGGTTGGGCAAGTCCCTGCAGGCCCTCGTCGCCGTCGAGAAGGCCGGCGCCCACCCCGCTGTCATCGTGTGCCCGTCCGCCGTCAAGCTCGGTTGGGCCAACGAGGTCCTGAAGTGGACGCCGTGGCGCAGCATCCAGGTCCTCGACACGGGCCGCGACGACCTGCGCGGTTGCGACCTCACCGTCCTCAATCCGGAGTTGCTGCCGCGCCACCTCGACGACCTCAAGGCCGCCAAGCCCAAGGCGCTGATTCTCGACGAGGCGCACTTCTTCAAGAACCCGGACTCGCAGCGCAGCCGGAACGCCCTCGACTTGTCGCGCGGCGTGCCGCTGCGCCTGGCGCTCACGGGCACGCCCATCAAGAACCGCCGCGAGGACCTCGTGCACCAGTTGCGCATCCTCGACCAGCTCGACCCTGTCCTCTCCGTCTTCAAGGGTGCCCTGCCGCATTGGTACAAGCCCTCCATGGGGCCCCTTGCCGAGCCCTACGCCCTGGCCGCCGTCGAGCAGCTGGACGCCAAGACCCTGAATGCCCGCCTGAAGGAGGTCTGCATGATCCGGCGCACGAAGGAGGAGGTCGCTCGCGATCTGCCTGCCCTCGAACGCACCCGGGTCGACGTCGTGCCCGCTCAACTGCAAGCCTACCACGAACGCGAGAAGGTCATGCTCGACTGGGTCGCCAAATGGCAAGCCAAGTTCGGCCAAGGCGCCACGGACGCCGCCCGCCTCGACAAAGGCAACCCCCGTGGGATGCTGGAGTTCCGCGGCCACCTCACCGCCTTGCGTCGCGAAGCCGCCCTCGCCAAGATTCCCGCCGTCCGCGACTGGGTCGAGCCTCTCGTCGAGTCCGGCGAACGCGTCGTGTTCTTCGCCTACCACCGCGACGTCGTGGCACGGCTCGCCGCAGCCCTTCCCGGCCGGGTCGCAACCATCACGGGCGACACTCCAGCCCCGGCCCGCCGCGCCATCCTAGACGCGCTCGACCACTACGATTTCCTCGTGGCCACCATGGACTCGACGGGGTACGGGGTCGACGGCATCCAGTTGCATGCCAGCCACGTCGCCTTCATCGAACTCGACTGGACGCCGACCAAGCACGAGCAATGCGAGGGCCGCCTGCACCGCATCGGCCAGACGGAGCACGTCAACTCGTGGTACTTCGTCGCATCCAACACCTTGGACCGCGTCGTGATGGACGTCCTCGACCGCAAGTGGGGGGACATTCAGGGGGTCGTGGAGGGGGAGGTCGATGACGCCGCGTTCATCGGGGACCTGCTGCGGCACGTGGCGGCGGGCAAATCCCTGGGTGCAAGCCCCTAAGTCGTGCACGCCCATAGGCCCGCGATGTCGGATCGCGCCGCGGCCACCATCGGCTCGCCGTCCTCCGACAACCCTGGCGCGTTGGATCTGGCCATGCGGGACTCGGCGCGGAGCCTCGCAAAATGGGCAGCCATCTTGTTCAGTCTCTTCATCGTCACGGACACGCTGCTGTTCGCCCCACCCGTCGACCGCATCCTGCCGGCTTTCGACGCCGTGCTCGCCATCGTCTACGCCGCGACCTGGCTTGCGGCCAGCCGGGGTCTGCTGCCTGCCCGCCATGCTGGAGCCACGGCCGCCGGCATCCTGTTGGCGGTCTTGCCCTACCTGATGACGCTCCTGTGGCTCACCGGTCAACCCCTGCAGAGCACCGCCCTGGATCCCGCCCGGCGCGGCACGGGCCTCGGGTTGTACATCTGCAAGGGCATCGTCGAACGCCATGGCGGAACCATGGGCGCATCGAGTCTCGGGCCTGGGCAGGGTGCGACGTTCTGGTTCGAGTTGCCGCCTGCCCCGGCGTGACGCGGAACGCGCGCATTTGTGACAATCCGCACGAGAGTGCTTTCGCCAAAATCGACAATCGTGGGCCCCACCGCACGCGGTCGTCGTCCATCGACGACGGTCTTGTCCGCGGCGATTGCCTCAATCAAACGCTCCATCGCGGCAACGTCAAATAGGTCGGCCTCGAACGATGGGGGCATGGCTCGCTCTGACGCCATGACCCTCACCCCGCCAGCCTCCGACTCGACCGTTGCGGTCGCGGACAACGAATCGTCCAACGCGTTCCCCATCGCGAACCCGGACAAGCCGCAGGCAGCCTGCGTCATCGTTCTGGACACGAGTCGCTCCATGCGCGGCGCCCCCATTCGCGCCCTCGAGCAGGGACTCGCCGCGTACCGTGACTACCTCGCCAACGACGCCGAAGCCAAACTCATCGTCGAGACCTGCGTCATCACGTTCAGCGACGAGGCCAAGGTTCTGCATCCGTTCTCCAGCGTCGACTCCCTGCCCCCCGTTGAGTTGTCCGCCGGCGGTTGGACTTCCATGGGTGCCGCCATCGACCTCGCCCTGCAGCAGATCGAGGACCGCAAGGCCCTGTACCGCGACGAGGGCGTCGACTACTATCGCCCCTTCCTCGTGCTCATCACCGACGGCGCCCCCACCGACTTGCGGGGCCCCCGTCTGGCCGAGTGCGCAGCCAAACTGCAAGAGGGTGCACGCGCGCGCAAATTCACGCCGCTCTTCTTCGGCACCGGCAACGCCAACTTCGGCCGCCTCAAGGAACTCGTGGGCGACACCGGCACCGTGGCCGGCATCGACGGAGCCCGCTTCGAGGAATTCTTCCAGTGGCTCAGCAAGAGCGTGAGCGGCCTCAAGGACTCCAAGCCTGGCGAGGTCGTGACCTTCGCTGATCCCACGCGGCCATCGGTCGAGGCACCGAACCCGTTCGCCTTCGAAGTCTAGGCGCGGATTGCGCAGAGCCTTCGGCAAAGCGTGATTGCGCAGAGTGACCTCATGGCTGACCAAGCGAACACCGCCCCGGGGCAGGCCAACGACGAGTTGGCGTCAACGACCGACGCCGCGAGCCAGCCGGACGCGCCGCCTCGCCTGCGCGTGCTTGCAGGCAAGCGCGCCGGCCGCAGCCACCGCCAACGCGGCGACCCCTGCCAGGACTCCTTCGCGGTCGACGTCGACCCCGCGGGCGGCCGGGCCGTCGCCGCGGTGGCGGACGGTCTCGGCAGCCGGCCGCTGAGCCACCTGGGAAGCCAGGCCGCCTGCGATGCCGCCGTCGCCAGCCTGCGCGCGGAGCCCGCCTGGGACCGCGCCGCCATGCTGCGCGCCTTCGAGGCGGCGGCCATCGCGGTCCGCGACGCCGCCGCCCGGCATGGCCTTGGGGCCGACGACCTCGCCACGACGCTGCAGGTGGCTGCGGTGAGTGGCGGTCGCGTGCTGGCCGCGATGGTCGGCGACGGAGCCATTGTGGGCGGCGACCCCGTGGCCGTTGCGGTGGCGCCGCCGCAGTCGGGCTACGCCAACGAGGTCTTTCCGTTGACGCAGCCGGGTTGGCGCGAGCACCTGCAAGTTGCCGAGCAGGAATTTGCAGGCCCAGTCCTGCTGTTCACGGACGGCCTCACGCGCTTGCTTCTCGCCCGGTCGCGGGCCGGCTGGACGCCGTTTGCCCCCTTCTTCGCCTCCTTCCTCCCCCGTCTCCCCAGAGGCGGCGACGGCTTCGTGCAGGCCTTCCTCGACGGGGACCAAGTGGACCAGTCGTGGGACGACGACAAGTGCCTCGTGGTGATCCACCGTGCTGCATGACGGCCAAGGAAACGCCGTCCGCGTCGGGCCCAGGCTTGGTCGCGGCGGGGAAGGCGAAGTGTTCCCCGTGCAAGACGACCCGCGTCTCGCCGTCAAGGTGCTGGCCCCCGCGCGCAGGCGAGGCAAGGCCGAGAAGGTCCAAGTCATGGTCGAATGCCCACCGGCGGGCGCCCACGACCTCGTGGACGGATTCCCCGTCCTGACGTGGCCGCGCGCAGCCGTGCTCGACGGCCCGGAATTCGCCGGCTACACCATGACCCGCGTGCACCGCGCGGACTTCGTGCCATTTTACCAACTCGCCACGGCAACCCGGCGCAAGGACTTGGGGGGCGCCCCCATCACCTTCGACCGCCTCGTGCTGCTGGCCATGCGCCTGTGCCACGTCGTGCGCACGCTGCATCGCTTCGGTTACGCCGTCGGGGACCTGAACGACCGCAACGTCCTCGTCAGCCGCCGCCTGACGCCGCTCTTGATGGACACGGACAGCTTCCAAGTCCCGCGCGCCGGCCGCGGCCATTACCCCTGCCTTGTGGGAGACGCGCTGTATTGGCCGCCGGAGCTGCTCGACGTGGACCTGGCCACCCACTCCGGAAGCCGCGAATCCAGCGACCGCTACGCCCTCGGCGTCCTGCTCTTCCAGCTCTTCATGAACGGCCTGCGACCCTACCAGGCACGGGGGACCGCCGTGGCCGGCCTGGAGTCCCTTGCAGACAAGACGCGCGCAGGCCTCTACCCCTGGGCCTCGCCCAGGCCGGGAATCCTCGAGCCACCCGCCGGGGCGCCGGACTACCGCGCCTTGCCGAGGCCCATGCGCGCCGCGTTCGAACAGTGCTTCGTGTCGGGCCACGCCAAGGCGCGCCGGCGTCCGAGCGCCGACGATTGGCACGAGGTCCTGGCGCAGGTGCGCAACGCGGGCTTCCAGGCGTGCGCGCGAACGACGCGCCATGTCTACGCCAACGGCGAGTCCACGTGTCCGTGGTGCGCCGACCCGAATGACCCGTTCGACGCCACGCCCGCGGCGCTGCCGACGACGCGTCGGGGGCGACCCTCCGCAACCCTTGCACGACGCGGGTCCGCGTTGCGCACGGTGGCACGCACGGCCGCGCAGCCGCGCCCGCGCGTCGCCCCTCAGCGGCCGCGCGTCATGCCCCTGCGGCCGGCCGCGCCGCCGGTGGCGCCCGCCCCGCAGGCATCGCGGGTTCCGGTGCGCCCAAACTCTTCGGCGCGGTCCCGCACGCCGCGACCGAAGCCGTCCGCCCGCAAGGCCAAGGCGACGGCCGGCAAGTCCAAACCCAAGCGCCGGCGCCCTGCCCGCGCGCGCACGCCGTGGCCGAGCAAGGCGCGCTGGCTCACCGTGCTCACGTCCGCCGTGCTGCTGACGTATCTCTGGATGGCGAGCTAGCGCCCAACCATCCACGGACCCCACAGAATGCACTGAACTCCGGTTCAGTGGGTTCAGTGCCTTCAGTGGATCAGGTTGGGGTCAAGCCGACTTGACGGCCTTGGCCACGGCCTGCCCGACGCCGCTGGTCTTCACGGAGCCGCCGAGGTCGTAGGTGAAGACGCGTTCGGCCAGGCACTTCTGCACGGCGGCTTCGATGGCGTTCGCACCGGCGAGCAGGCGCTTGTCGGACTTCTTGTGCCCCACGTGCTCCAGCATCATGCCGGCCGTCAGGATGGCCGCGTACGGGTTGATGACGTCCTTGCCGGCGTGCTTCGGGGCGGAGCCGTGCACGGGTTCGAACATGGCATGCTTGTCGCCGATGTTGCCGGACGCCGCCATGCCCATGCCGCCCTGCAGGACGGCGGCGAGGTCGGTGACGATGTCTCCGAGCATGTTGGGCGCGACTCCGACGTCGTACCACTCCGGGTTGCGCACCAGGCTCTGCGTGAAGGCGTCCACGTAGGCGTAGTCGCGCGTGACGTGCGGGAAGTGGGCGCCGACCTCGTCGTAGCAGGCGCGGAACAGGCGGCAGCCGGCGCGCACGTTGGATTTGTCGATGCAGGTGACCTTGGCGTGCTTTTCGCCGCTGGGGTGGACTTTGCCGGATGCCTTGCGGCCCTTGGCGCGTGCCTCGGCCATCTCGAAGGCCTTCTGGGCGATGCGCGTGGCGCCCTTGCGCGTGATGACGCGGGAGTCGATGGCGACTTCGTCGATGCCGGCACGCGTGAGCATGCCGCGCGTGGGCGTGTAGGATCCCTCGGTGTTCTCGCGGAAGATCACCATGTCCACGTTCTCGGGGGACCAGACCTGCATGAACTTCTCCGAGACCTTGTGGGGGACGCCGGGGTACAGCTTGCAGGGGCGCACGTTGGCGTACAAGTCGAGTCCGAGGCGCAGGCCAAAGATGACGTTCCAGCCTGCGATGTTGCCATCGGGCAGCGACACGCCGGGCCAGCCGACGGCGCCGAGAAGGACCGCGTCTGCATCCTTGCAGGCCGCGAGGCCGCCCTCGGCCCACTCCTGGCCGGTCTTCTGGTAGTACTGGGCGCCGCAGTCAACGTGCTGGACGTCGAGGTGGAAGCCATGCCGCTCCTGGGCGGCCTCGAGGACGACCTGCGCGGCAGCGACGACTTCCTTGCCGACGCCGTCGCCCGGGAGTGAGATGACCTTCGCGTTGCCCGCCATCGCAGGCGCGACTCGGAGGCGGTTCATAAGCCCCCCGCGCCCGGGTCGCGCCGCTCAGCAGGTGAAGCACTGCATCCAGACGGGCTGCGGCTCGAGGAGGTCGAGGTCGCCCAGGGGCAGCGTCAGGGTCCCGGTTCCGTACGTGACGCCGAGGGTCTGCTGCGGCAACGGCGCACTCTTGTCCGGCGTTGCACCGTAGTCCACGACCAGCGTGTGGCCTGCCGTGAAGACGTGGTCGAGCGGGTACGTCGCAAGGTGGTACGTCACGGCGGCGCCGGGGGTCACCGGGGACGGGGTCTCGAGCGATTCGCGCAGGACACCGCGCAGCACGGCCTCGCCGATCCAGGTTCGGTTGCCTTCCCCCTCGTCATACAGGAGGGCCGTGATGACGGGGTCTGCGTTCGTGGAGGTGGCGGATACGTCGATGCGAACGACGCCGCTGACGCGCACCGGGGCATCCCCTAGGGCGACGGCCGCGCCGTCCGCGAGTTGCACGGTGAGGGACTCCGCCGGTGGCCAGGTGGCGTCATGGCGCCACTGGCACTTGGTGTCCTGCACGTCGAAGCCGTAGAGCTGGTCGATGCCGGTGTCCTTGCCCTTGAGGATGGCGTCGAGCCAGCGCAGCATGGTCTCGTTCCAATCCGTGCGCATGGGATACACGTGCCCGTTGCCGGGTTGGCACTCGAACTCGTCCTGGGCCGCCCATTGGTGCAGCCAGCCGAGGACCTTGATGTTCCCGTTGGCGTTCACTTGGTCGAGCCAGGGTTGGATGTGGCTGGGCTGGACATTCCAGTCCTGCAGGCCGTGCACGAAGAAGATGGAGCCATTCCACGACGAGGTCGCAATGGTGCGGGTCCAGTCGCGCTCCACCCAGTACGGCGTCTTGGCGCCCGCAGTGGTCCCGGCCCCCGCGTTGGCGGCACCCTCGGGGGTGGCCGTGCAGGCCTCGCCGGCCAAGCGCGCCAGGGATTCGGGGCTCTCGTCTTCGATGGAGCCGCCGCCCGTGCCCAGCGGCGGGGGCGGCACGCCGTACTCGCCCAGGCTCTGCCCCACGCCGTATTGCGTCGTGAAGGCGGCCGAGTCCGTGCGCGCCGGGACACCGTTCTGGAACGTGTAGCTGTACATGTCCGTGATGCCGGAGACGTGGAACACGCCCTTGAGCGCCGCGTGGGGGAACTTGGCGATCATGCCGTTCTGCGTCGTGGAGTCATAGGACTTGCCGCCCGCTGCGATGTTTCCGTTCGACCAGGGTTCGCCCGCGAAGTAGGCCACGACTTCGTTGATGTCCTGCGACTCGCGGTCGCTGGCAACCTCGAAGCAGCCTTCGGAGTGGCCGGTGCCGCGGATGGCGCTCAGCACCACGGCGAAGCCCCGCGGAACGTACTCGTTGACGAGGTACTTGCCGAAGTTGTCGCCCTGCGTCATGGCGGTGTCCGCCCAGTACGGGCTGAAATTGATGAAGACGGGCACGGGTTCCGTCGTGTCGGGCCGGTACACCGCGTTGTGCAGCCGGATTCCCGTTTCGCCCGACGTGAGGTCGCCGCTGGTGGTGACCCAGACTTCTTCCGGCGGCAGGATGACGGACTGCTTCTGCGACAGCGACGAAGCCGGCGGCAGGGCGGAGGAGTCGGCGTCGTCGTTGCCTCGGCTCCCATCGCTGAGGCAACCGGAGAACAAGGTGGAGGCCGCAAGCAAAGCCGCGGCGACGGAGGCCCAACGCATGCGCGCGCGACCCCGGGTGCGCCAGAAGAGGCTTGTGGAGGCCGCCGCGACCGCTACCGGGCCAGCAATCCGGCGCGCCCCTTGACGAGGGCGGCGTTGACGGCCTGCATCAGGGCCTCGGGCATGATGGGCTTGGTGAGGAAATTCTGGATTTGCGCCTCGTTGATGGCGCGCACGGCGGCATCGAGTTCCGGGTACGCCGTGATGAGGATGCGTGGCACTTCGGGCACGAGGGCTCGGCACTTGGTGAGGAAGTCCAGGCCGTCCATGCCCGGCATGCGGTAGTCCGCGATGACGAGGTCCAGGTGCTCCTTCTTGGCGATGGCCAACGCATCCTTGCCGGATGAGGCGGTGAACACCTTGACGTCCCCCAGGTGCGCTTCCAACACATCCTGCAGGGAAACGAGGATGTCGGGTTCGTCGTCGACCACGAGAATGGCACCGACCTGCGGCCGGAGGCTGGCCAATTTCATATCCCCTGGTTCTGGTTTCGCAGGGAAAGACCCCTCGCAAACATGTTTAAATATGACTTCTTTGGCGTCAGCGCTGGCCGCGCAAGCGCCGAACCCGGTCCGCGATGGGCGGATGCGTGGAGAACACCGAGGAGCGCTCCTTGCGCCCCAACTGGCGGTACGGGTTGTCGAGGTACAAGCTGGCCACCGTGCGGTCACCGCGGTGCGGCCTGGGCTGGCGCGAGCCGATCTTCTCCAAGGCGCGGGCAAGGCCCTCGGGGTTTCGGCTCAGGCTGGCCCCCGTCGCGTCGGCCAGGTACTCGCGGCTGCGGCTGATGGCGAAGTACACCATGCGCGACAGCAGCGGCGCGAGGATGATGAGCACCAGGGACACCAGGAAAATGATGAGCATCGGCAGCCCGCCGCCGTCCCGCCCGCGGCCGCCGGACCGCGCCCCGCCCCAGAAGAGGCTGCGGAAGACGATCTCGCCCAGCATGGCAATCATGCCGATGAGCGCGATGGCGTACAGCGTGACGCGGATGTCGTAGTTCTTGATGTGTGACAGCTCGTGCGCGAGGACGCCCTCCAATTCCTCCTGGTCGAGTTCACGCAGCGCCGTCGTGGTGACGCAGACGATTCCGTGTTGAGGGTCCTTGCCGGTGGCGAAGGCGTTGATGTCGTCGTCCTCCTGCACGTACACTTTCGGCACCGGAATCTGGGCAGCGAGGGCGAGTTCCTCGACCTTGTAGAGCAGGAGCTTCTCCTCCCGGATGGCCGGGTTCGCGGGCCGGGCGCGGGCGGACTTCAGGATCGCGGACGTCCCCGATGACGACGCGATGCCGAGGTACACGAGCCCAATGACGAGCGCGAGGACCCCAGTGACCAGGATGTTTCCCAGGAACACGTATCCGACGGCCATCACGAGCAAGACAACGATGAGGAAGACGACGACGAACAGCATCACCGTGCGCCGCTTGTTGCGGGCGACCTGCTCGTCAAGCATCACGACCATCAGGCACCTCGAGGCATGGTGATCCTAGAACGCGACCTTGGGAACGGCCTTCGAGGCCTCGGGGACGGCCAGCATCGGCTTCTCCGTGCGGCTGCCCGCGAAGAATTTGGCGGGGAATGTCTCGATGGCGTTGTTGTAGCGCAGCACCGTGTCATTGTAGGCCTGGCGGGAGTAGGCGACTTTGTTCTCGGTGTGCGCCAACTCGTCCTGCAGGGACAGGAAATTCGTGTTCGCCTTCAGGTCGGGATAGGCTTCGGCGATGGCGAAGAGCTTGCCGAGGGCCTGCTCAAGCATGCCCTCCGCCTTCATCTTGCCCTCGCGCGACGACGCGCCCATCATGGCTGCCCGGGCCTGCGTGACCGAATCGATGGCGGCCTTTTCGTGCTTGGCGTAGCCCTTGACGGTTTCGACGAGGTTGGGAATCAATTCGCCGCGGCGCTGCAGTTGGACGTCAATCTGCGCCCACGCGTTGTCGATGGCGTTCTCGTACCGGACGAACCGGTTGAACAACGAGAAAACGTAGATGACCAGGATGACGGCCAGAGCGATGAGCAGGATCCAAAGCCAGAGGTCCATGTCGGAGGGTGCATTGTACGGACCTGGAGAAAAGGTCGACCCCGGCGCCCGGGCGCCCGCGTAGGCTCCGAGCCGGAAAGCGGCAGGTTCACGGTGCCCTAGCCCTCGCGATGGCAACGTCCATGGCGTGGACGTTGTCCCGGCCCACCCCGCCCCCCAAGGATTCCTGGCGGTTCCGGCCGGCCATCCTGGATGCCTTCCACGGCTACACTGGCCGGCAGGCCGTCCGGGATGTCCAGGCGGGCGTCGTCGTGGGGGTCGTCGCCTTGCCGTTGGCAATTGCCTTCGCCATCGCCAGCGGCGCCGATCCGCATGCGGGGCTTGTCACCGTCGTGGTCGCCGGAATCCTGGTGGCCCTCTTCGGTGGCACACGCTTCGGCGTGGCCGGCCCCACCAGCAGCTTCGTCACCGTCCTGTACGGCATCGTTGCCCTGCATGGCTTCGAGGACCTGCTGCTCGCAGCCGCCCTCGCAGGGGCAATCCTCGTCCTGGCGGGCGTCTTCCGGCTCGGGACGACTCTCAAGCTCATCCCCTACCCGGTCACGACCGGATTCACGGCCGGAATTGCGTTGACCATTTTCCTCGGGCAGGTCCCGGACCTCCTGGGCCTGCGCATCAGCAAGTTGCCGGCAGCCCCCCTTGAGCGGCTGGCCGTGGTCGCCGCGCACGCCGCCGCCGTGGATCCCCTTGCCCTCGCGGTGGGCGCGGGCACAATTCTTCTGCTCGTCGTTCTCAAGCGCTATGCGCCGCGCCTTCCGGGGCCCATCATCGCCCTTGTCGGAATCACCGCCGTCGTCCAGATCCTCGGCGTGGACGTCGTCACCATCGGCGACAAGTTCGGCTCGCTTCCAGGGGGCCTGGGTCGCCCGCGCGTGCCGGAGCTCTCCTGGCCAGCCATCCAGGAGGCCTTGCCGGACGCGCTCGTCATCGCCTTCCTTTGCGCCGTTGAGTCCCTGTCGACGGCCGTGGTGGCCGACGGGATGGCCGGGACGCGCCACGATTCGAACCAGGAGCTGATGGGGCAAGGCATCGCCAACCTCGTTGCGCCACTCTTCGGCGGCCTGCCGGGCGTCGGGGCCATCGCCCGCACGGCCACGAACCTGCAGGCAGGTGCCCGCACGCCCGTCGCGGCCCTCGTGCACTCGGGGATTGCCCTCTTCGTGCTGTTCGTTGCCGGGCCCTGGGCGGCCCTCATCCCGTTCGCCGTCCTCGCCGGCATTCTGACCATCGTCGCATGGAACATCAGCCAACGCCGTCGCTTCCTGCAGTTCTTCCGCATGCCGCGCGCTGACGCCGCCATCATGTTGGGGACGTTCGCAATCACCGTCGTCTTCAACCTGGCCGCGGCCATCGTCGTGGGCCTGCTGCTCAGCTCGGCCATCTTCATGCGGCGCATGAGCGACATGGCGCACGTGGAACTCGTGGACCCGACGAAGGACGAGCATCCCTTCGGACACAACGTGCGCGAAGAGGACATCCCGGACGGGGTCCTCATCTACTCGATTGACGGGCCCTTCTTCTTCGGTGCCGCTGACCGATTCCAGGAGACCATGGCGCAGGTCTCGAGGGCGCCGCAAGTGGTCATCCTGCGCATGCGTGCGGTGCCGTACCTGGATGCCACGGGCCTCAATGCCTTGGAGGACGCCATCCGTGGCCTGCAGAAGCGGGGCACGCGTGTCATGCTGGCCGGCATCCAAACCCAGCCACTCGACCTGATGGAGCGCAGCGGTGCCGTGCACACCGTGGGCGACAACAACGTCTTCCGACGGGCAATCGACGCCTTGCAGGAGGCCCGGCGCCACCTCGGCATCACCATTGCGACCGGCCCCCCGCCGTCCGGCCCGCCCTCGCAACCATCCCCTTGATGCCGCGGCCGTTGGCGACCAGCGTACCGGCAGATTGACGATGGCGCCGCAAGATGGACGCCGCCGTTGCCAGGCTTTGCGCCGCCACCACACGCCCGCCCACGCTTCAGGCCGGCGCTGCTGGACGCCTTGCGTGGGTATTCGCTGCGCGACTTGGCAAGCGACGCCACGGCCGGGGTCGTGGTGGCCGCCGTCGCCTTGCCGTTGGCCATCGCGTTTGCCATTGCCAGCCTTGCCCCGGCCGCAGAAGGCGCAACCAGGGCCCCCGAGGTCGGCTTGGTCACCGTGGTCATCGCCGGAGCTGCCGCCGCGCTGCTCGGCGGGTCCCGGTTCCTCGTCACCGGACCCACGGGGGCGTTCATCGTCGTGCTCGCCAAAGTCGTCCAAGAGCACGGCATCGACGGCCTGCTGCTCGCGTCCTTCCTGGCCGGGTTGATGCTGGTGGTCGCGGGCGCCTTGCGCCTCGGACAGGTCATCAAGTTCATCCCGTACCCGGTCACGACGGGCTTCACGGCCGGCATCGCCGTGGTCATCTTCCTCGGCCAACTGCCGTCGCTGTTCGGCGTCCACCTGGCTACATCGCATCCGGAACCCTTGGTGAAGGCCTTCGACGTCGCACAGGAAGTGGTGCACGGCGCCTGGAGCGGCCTGGCCCTGGCTCTTGCGCTGGCGACCATCGCCATCATCCAGTTGGTCAAGCTCTTCATTCCGCGCGTTCCGGGACCGGTCGTGGCCCTCGTGGCGGTGACCGTCTTCGCCGTCGTGGCGGGGCCGCTTTGGGGCTTGCAGGTGGCCACGGTCGGGGACTCCTTCGACATCCCCGACGGGATTCCGGCCCCGCACGCACCACCGGGAATCCTCTCGTGGACCAAGATCAAAGCCGTCCTGCCGAGCGCCTTCACCATTTTCCTGCTCGGCGCCATCGAGTCGCTGCTGGCCGCCGTCGTCGCCGACGGCATGACGCGGCAGCACCACGACTCCAACCAGGAACTCATCGGGCAAGGCTTGGCCAACATGGCCAGCCCCCTCTTCGGCGGCATCGCGGCCACCGGCGCCATCGCGCGAACGGCAACCAACGTGCAAAACGGCGCGAAGACGCCGCTGGCCTCGCTCGTGCACGTCGGCATCGTCGTGGCCGTCCTGTACCTCTTTTCGGATCTTGCCGGCCTGATTCCCATGGCTGCGCTGGCGGGCATCCTCGTCGTCGTGGCGTGGAACATGAGTGAGCACCACCGCTTCCGCCAACTCTTGCGCATGCCACGCGAGGACGCCGGCGTCATGCTGGCGACCTTTGGCCTCACGGTTCTCGTGGACCTCACGGTCGCCGTCGGCATCGGGTTGCTGGCGGCTTTCGTCGTTTTCCTCCACCGCATGAGCACCATGACCCACGTCGAAGCCATGGACCCGACCGCCTCGCCTGCTGCGACGCCACCCCGGTTCCAGGCAGCCGACGTCCCCAAGGACGTCTTGGTGTACTCCATCGACGGGCCCTTCTTCTTCGGTGCTGCGGATCAATTCCAGGAAGCCATGTCGCGCGTCGCGGAGGCCCCCAAGGTCGTGGTCCTGCGCCTGCGCGATGTCCCTTACCTTGACGCCACCGGGTTGCATGCCCTGGAGATGGCCATCGAGGGCCTGCAGAAGCGGGGGACCCGTGTCATGTTGTCGGCCATCCAGTCGCAGCCCCTCGACATGATGATGCGCAGCGGAGCCGTGCGCCTCGTCGGCGACGACAACCTGTTCAAGGACACGGGCGCCGCCTTGGTCGTCGCGCGCGCCCACCTGGGCCTACCCGCCCAGGGATCGGCCGCGGCGCCCGCCACCTAGCGGACGGGCAAGGCTTCAAGGGGAGCAGCCATGGACGACCGATGACGGTCATCGTGGTTGGCGTGGACTTCTCCGAGCCCAGCAAGAAGGCGCTCGATGCCGCCGTCGCCCTGGCCAAGGGGCTCGGGGCCGGCCTCGTGCTGGTGCACGCCAACATGCCTCTGCCCGCGGGCGCCAAGCGCGGCCACTTGGACCCCGTGACGCAGTTGCGCAGCGACGTCGATGCCGACGAGGTCAAGCTGCTGACGGACACCTGGGCCGAGCAGGCCGGCAAATCGGTCAAGGCCGAAGTCGTTGCACTCGAGGGCAAGCCCGCCGACGTCGTCCTCGACGTCGCGAAGACGCGCAAGGCACTCTACGTCGTCGTCGGGTCGCACGGGCGCACCGGCATCCGACGCGCCGTGCTTGGCTCCGTGGCCCAGGCCGTCGTCCTGGCCAGCCCGATTCCCGTCCTCGTCGTTCCGGCTTAGGACGCGAGGGCGGCCAGCTTCGGCCGAAGCGGCGGGGGAATCTCAATGGTCTTGCCCGCCTTGTAGTCGTACGCGACCTGCACGGTCTTCGCCGTCGCGAACAAGGTGCCCGCGCGGCGGTCCCGCAAGGCGTAGTCGAATTCCCAGGACTTCGTCCCGGTCTTGGGCACGGTCATGGCAAGTTCGAGGTCGGCGTCCTTCGGGATGGGCGCCTTGTACTCGATGTGCGCCGACGCAATGATGAACGGGAGGTCCGCCATCGACGGATATCCCTGCGCGACGAACCAGTCGCAGCGGATGGTCTCGCAGTACGTCAGCATCACGGCGTGGTTGACGTGGTTGAGCGCATCGATGTCCGCGAAGCGGATGGGCATCGCCTGCACGTGGGCGGGCACGAAGGCGCGCACGCGGGAGCGCCGGCTAAGGCTTTGCGCATGCAACCTCGTGGCGGCCAGGTGCCCTTGCCGTCACGCCGATTCGTCGATGGGCCCCAGATCCTCGACCGCTTCGCGACCATGGGCCTCACGGCGTCCCCGCGAGGGGCGATCGGGGCGGGACTCCGACGGGGCAACGCCTTCTCCGGGCACCACGATGACGGGGCGGTCGGTGGCTTTGCGGACGGCGTCGGCCACGGAGCCCAGGAACGCCTTGCTCAAGCCGTCCTTGCCGTGGCTGCCGAGGACAATCGTGTGCGCGTCGACGCGGTCTGCCTCCTCGATGATGACGGTCGTGGGCAAGCCGGGGCGCACGATGACGTCGGCCTCGACGCCTTGGGCGCGCGCCAGGTCGACCCACTCGGTGCCAGCCAATCCGACGGTTGGGGTGGGTTCGGCGGTCTCGTTTTCCTCCTTCGTGGTGTCTGGCCGGGTCAGCTCCAGGCCGGGGGCACCGAGGGACCGCACCGCGTGCACCAGAAGGACGCGGCCCCCGAGTTCTTTGGCCAACGACACGCCGAGGTCGAAGGCCGCCCGGCTAGAAGGCGCGAAGTCCGTGGCGATGACGACCGTCGGTTTGGAGTGCGGCATGGCCTCGATTTCGGACGGCGACGAGGAAATAGGTTGGGCTGAGGGCAGCTGGCGGTCGACCCCAGTGGTTCGTCCTAGTCGCGCTTGAAATCCGATTCTGGCGAGTTGCCAGTCGCCTTGTGCTGCACGTTGCCGCGTTCGTGCAGCTTGCGGCGCACGATGTTGACCAAGCCGCCGGCGTCGAGGATCTCGATGGCCTTCGCAGACAACGGGATGCCCTTGGACTCGATGCCGCGGGTCTCGTTGCGCACGACGCCCCTCTGCAAGTCCACGGAGACGGTCTCGCCGTCGCGCACGAAGTCCTTGGGCAGGTCCGGGCACTCCATCACGGGCAGGCCGACGTTGATGGCGTTGCGGTAGAAGATGCGGGCGAACGAGCGCGCGATGACGACGGGGATGCCGGCACCCAGCATGGACAGTGGGGCATGCTCGCGCGAGCTGCCGCAGCCCATGTTGTCACCCGCCACGAGGATGTCCCCGGTCTTCACGAGCTTGGGGAAGTCGGTGCGCCAGCCCTCCAGGATGTGCTCCGCCAAGCCCTTGGGGTCGATGATGGTGAGGTACTTGCCGGGCGTGATCATGTCCGTGTCGCACGAATCCGGCAGCGCCCAGGCGCGGCCCTTGAACTCGGTCTTGAAGTGGAGGGCGGCTGGGGGCACGTTGGCGGCGACGGGCACCCGCCTTTTGGGCTTGTCGTGCCGCGTGGACGGACAATGAGCCGGACGTCGCAACGTCTAACCGGGGTCTGGGGGGTGGGCCCCTTGTGGCAGGCCCTGCCCCTCCCCGTCGAATCCTCGTCGTGGACGACGAGCCGGACATCGCGGAATCCTTCACGGACCTGCTGCACTCCTTCCTCCCCGACGTGCGCGTGGATCAGGCCTACACCGGGGAAGACGCCCTGCGGCAGCTGCGCCAACAACCCGTCGACCTCATCGTCACGGACTTCATGATGCCCGGCATGAACGGCGTCCAACTGCTGCGCGAAGCGGCCCTGCTTGCTCCCGGAACGCCCAACATCCTGGTGACCGCCTACGGCGCCGAAGTCGTCCGCAACGCGGACGGCCCCACACCGAACCGCATCCTGCACAAACCCTTCGACATCGCCGAGTTCTTGGGTGCCGTCGAAGCCGCCCTCGCCGAGACGTAGGCGGAACCGGCCAGCGGCCGGCGCCACGAAGTCGGCGCCCTCGGGGCATTGACCTTTCCAGCGGCGGCCGACGGGGCTTAAGTAGGGGAGCGCAGCCAATCGATGCGATGGCCAAGGCAAAGACGCCGCGGACCCCGAAGCCGCAAGTGCTGCGCGTCGACGCCGAGAAGTACCCCGGCCTCGCCAAGAACCCGGCCCTGGAGCGCGCGCTGCGCATCCGCAAGGAACTCGAGGCGGGCAAACCACGCGAAGAGGCCGTCGCCGCTGCGGAGCAGGCCATGGGCCGCCGGGCCCCCGTGATGGGACACGCGCGGCCGAAGCCCACGGGCCGACCTGCGAGCGGGCCCCGGCCAGCGGGCAAGACGGCAGCGCCCAAGCGCATGGCTGCCCATCGCAACGACCGCAAGCCCTAGCGAACCAGCCCGTGAGCCGAACCCGGACGATGGTTGGCCTCGCCTACGCCGCGACAGCTTTGCGTGGCTTCAGTTCGCCTTCGGAGTAGTACTCGCGGGGATCGACGAGCTTGCCTTCGAGGGCCGTGACGGCCGCCGTGGCGGGGGAGACGAGGTAGCTCAACGAGTCGGGGTGGCCCATGCGGCCCTTGTAGTTGCGGTTCGACGTGCTGACGCAGACTTCCTTCTCGGCGAGGACGCCGCCCATGCCGCCGAAGCAGGCGCCGCAGGAGCTGGGGTTGAAGATGCCGCCCGCCTCGGTGATGGTCTTGATGATGCCGGACTCGAGCGCGCGGAGGTAGATGCTCGTGCTCGCTGGGAAGACGACGAGGCGCGTGCCTTGCTTGACGTGGTTGCCCTTCAGGATGCGGGCGACGGTCTCGAGGTCTTCGTAGCGGGCGTTCGTGCAAGACCCGATGAAGACTTGGTCGACGTGGTCGACTTTGACGTCCTTGACGGGCTTGACGTTCTCGGGGCTCTGCGGCATGGCCACGACGGGTTCGAGCTTGCTGCAGTCGAGGGTGTACGTCTTGGCGTACGTGGCGCCCTTGTCGGCGCGCAGCGAGGAATGGGTGCGGATTTCCTTGCGGCGGCCGGAGGCCATCGGGGTCGCGTCAAGGTAGTCGAGCGTCGCGTCGTCGCAGGCGATGACGCCGGCCTTGGCGCCCATCTCCGTCGTCATGTTGGTGAGGGTGAAGCGCTGGTACATCGGCATGGCATCGATGGCGGGGCCCTCGAACTGCACGGCCTGGTAGCGTGCGCCGTCGTCGCCCATTTGGCCGATGAGGCTGAGGACGACGTCCTTGGAGGCGACGGGTTCGGTGAGAACGCCATCGAGGTGGACCTTGATGGTCGGCGGGACGCGCATCCAGAGTTCGCCTGTGGCGAAGACGGCGGCCATCTCGGTGGGGCCGATGCCGCTGGCGAAGCAGCCGAGGGCGCCGGCCATGTTCGTGTGCGAGTCGGTGCCGACGACGAGGTCGCCGGGCAGGCAGAAGCCCTCCTCGGCGAGAATCTGGTGGCAGATGCCTTGGCGGCCGATGTCGTACAGGTGGGGGAGGTTGTACTCCTTGCAGAAGGCGCGGATGCTGGCGTGCATCTTCGCGGAGGACTCGCTGGAGGCGGGGATCCAGTGGTCGATGGGGACGACGATGCGGTTCGGGTCCCACACTTTGTGCGCGCCCATCTCCTTGAACGGCTTGACGAGTTGCGCCAACGCCTCGTGCGCCATCGCGACGTCGACCTTGCAGTCCACGACCTCGCCGACGCCAACGGACTTGTTGCCCGACTTGAGGGCGAGGAGCTTCTGGGGCAGCGTCATCGGCGGCGAGCCGGGCACGGGGGTTCCCACAGGAGAGTGGCTTAAGGGGTTTGGGCTGCGACCTTCAAACAAAAGTCGATCACGTTGCATGACGGCAGGGGGCCTCGCTGCGCTCGGCCCCCCGGGAGAATGCGGTTTGGCTCCGACCGCTTCGCGAGCCGACGGCCGAGGCCCGGTTCGACCCCGATTTCACTCGCGGACGACGCGCGTTCCTCCTCGCACCAGTCCAACGCCTTCCGACGGCGACGTCGACTCCTTGCCAATCCATCACGTTGCGAAGCGCGCGCCGAAGGCGCGCGAGGTGGCGCCCCGCGCCGTCATCTCGCTTGTTGGGGCGGTCGTCGGAGTCGCCACCACAAGGAGGCTGACGGTCATGGCCACCGAACGGGCGCTTCGAAGAAGCCGACCCACTTCGTGCTATTGGACGTCGACGATGTCCATGCCGCGACCCATGTCGCCGGTGTAGAGGTGGCCGTTGTAGTACCACGTCTCCCACACGTTGGCGCCGTCGCCGACGTACTGCGCGACGACGCGCGGCAGGCCCAGGCCTTCGCTACGCACGGGCGTGAAGTCGATGACGAGCACGCCGGCGCCGTAGAACGACATCGCCAGCACGTCGCCGCCCGCGATGGGGATCAGTCGGCCGTGGTGGGCGGTGCAGCTCGACGTCGGGTCGATTGCGGTCGGGTTCTCCATGCCGGTGCGGTCGAACTGGCTGGCGGAGACGTGGCTCAGGTAGCGCGGGCTGGTCTCGTCGCTGACGTCGTAGAACCAGACGGCGCCGACGGGGACGCTGACGGCGCCCAGGGGCGTGTCGACGCGGGCGACGCAGCCGATGGGGCCGATGCCGCCGCCGTTCTCGTCGCCGACAAGCAGGACCTTGCCGTCCCGGCTCAGGCCGGCGTAGTGGCTGAAGGCCAGCAGGAAGACGCTCTGCGACGGCAGGTTCGGGTCGCCGAGGCCGTAGGGCACGGAGACGATGACCTCGGGGTGCTTCGGGTCGGCCGTGTCGATGATTTGCGTGTACTCGATGCCGGCGCATGTCGAGCGGTACTTGCCTTCCGTGACGTTGTTCCAGAAGTAGATGTGGTGGCACGAGTAGCCATTCTGGAAGTCCGGCAGGCGCTCAGGGTTCTCCGGGTCGCTGAAGTCGAACATCTCCGTGATGCCGACGCCCTGGCCGGTCTGGGCTTCGAGGCCCACGATGCCGTTCGCGGCGCCGCCCGACGAGCCGGCGTTGTAGATGATGGGGGTGCCGGGCACGACGCCAACCTTGTGGCTGCTAATCTCCACTGGGGGGAGCGGCTGGGGGTGCGTCGGGTCGGTGAGGTCCCAGACGTCCAGGCCGGAGCCGGTGCTGATGACCGTGACGAGCCGGCCCGTCGGGTAGGCGATGATGGTGGCGCCGCGATGGCTGCCCAGCTGCGTGAGGAACGAGCCGATGACGACGGGGTTGGTGGGGTCGCTGATGTCGACGACGCTGGAGTTGATGGAGGTCGAGTAGGACGGCACGATGGCGAGGCTGCCGAAGAGCGCGATGCCGGCGCCGGCGGACACGCCGGGGGTCTGCACGACGTGCTCGAGGGCCGTGACCGACATGGGGAGGTCCGTGCCGTTGTTGGGCTGCCAGTACTTCGGCACGTTCGCCCCGACGGCGGGGTGGCTCAGCGTCGGCCAGTTGTAGGCCGGGTGCGGCGCGTTCTGGGGGTCCTCGTACAGGGCGGGGCCGGCGAAGAGCTCGCCTGGGCCGGTGTAGTTGTAGCCACGGGTGCCGACGGCGCCCGTGTAGGGGGGCGTGGTCGGGTCGTCGGCCGTTTCGTCGCTGTCGAGGCAGCCGGCGAACAAGGCGGCCACGAGGGCCGTCGCCAGGAGGATGCGCTGGAGCATTGGCGGTTCCGACCCGCGCGAGTCGAAAAGCCTTGTGATGCCCCGTTCACGATTCTTGCGGACGATGCAAACCCGAGGGGTGTCCGAGGGGTGGCTGTGGTCCCCGACGGACCGGCCGGCGTGCTAGACCAGCTTCAGCACGTCCATGCCGCGGTTGAGGTCGCCCGTGAACAGGTACCCGTTGTAGTACAGGGTCTCCCACGTGTCGGAGCCATCGGCGAACTGCGCGGCCGTGCTGGCGAAGTGCGCGGATCCCTCGCTGCGCATGCCCGTGAAATCGATGACGACCACGCCGGCGCCGTAGAACGACATGGCCAGCACGTCTCGTCCCGGGACCGGGATGAGGCGGCCATGGTGCGCGGTGCAGCTGGTGGGGGCGTCCCCGCCGTTCATGAGCTTCTGGTCCTGCGACGCGGAGTAGTAGCCGAGGTACGTCGGGTTGGCTTCGTCGCTGACGTCGTAGAACCAGACGGCGCCGATGGGGGCGCCGACGGCGCCGACGCCGGGCACGTCGATGCTCACGGTGCAGCCGGGGGGCGTCGAGCCGCCGCCGGACTCGTCGCCCATCATGAGGATCGTTCCGTCGAGGTTGAGTCCGGCGTAGTGGCTCAGGCCGGCGGAGAACTGGACGGAGCCGGCGGGCGACAACGGTGTGCCGCCGGTTCCGAAGGGGATGCTCACGATGACGGACGGGTCGTAGGGGTCGGTGGTGTCCCACAGCTGCGTGTACTGGACGCCGGCGCAGACGCCGCGGTACTTGCCCGCATCGCGGTCGTTCCAGAAGTAGACGTGGTGGCACGAGTAGCCGTTCTGGAAGTCGGGCAGGCGGAACGGGTTGGTGGGGTCACTGAGGTCCCACATCTGCGTCACACCCGTCGAGGTCGCGGGGTCGCGGGCGGCGCCGCCGTCGCTGGCGGCGTTGACGACAATCGGGGTGCCGGGGATGACTCCGACCTTGTGGCTGCCGATGGAGGAGCCGTCGGTGCGGTTCATGAGCAGGAACGGCAGGGGCTGCGGTGCCTTGGGGTCCGTGAGGTCCCAGACGTCGATGCCGGCGCCCGTGGAGATGACGACGACGAGGGTGCCGTCCGGGTACGGGATGAAGGCGGCGCCGCGGTGGGTCGCCATGCCTTCCTGCGGGCGGAACTGCGACAGCACCGTCGGGTTGGTTGGGTCGCTGATGTCCACAACACTCGTGTCGGCGCCGAAGCCGGGCACCACGACGATGGAGCCGAAGACGGCGGCGCCGGCGCCGGAGCTGACGCCTGGGGTCTGCTTGACGAGCTCGAGGTCCGTGATGGTGCCGGGCAGCTCGCCGGGCGGGATGGCCTTCCACAGGGCCGGGACCCCTTCGCCGGTGGCGGGCCAGGCGAGGGTGGGGAAGTTGAACGAGGGATGCGGTGTGTTCTGCGGGTCGCGGTACAGCGGCGTCTTGGTGGCGAACAGGCCGCCCACGAGGGTCGGCGCCAAGTCGGTCGTCGCGGTGGCGTTGTAGAATGCGCCGGGGCCGAGGTTGCCCAACTCGTCGCCCGTGGGCAGGTCGGGGGTCCCGGCGTCGTCGGTGGTTCCGCTGCAGCCGGCAAGCAACGCGGTGGCCAGGAGGGCGGCCACGGCAAGGGAGCGCATGCTTTGGCGACGCTGGACCTGGTGCTTGAGGGTTGTGGGCTTCGGCGCGGGGCGCCGCCCGGCGCGCTTCGCGCGCCGCTTCGAACGCGTTTGCTTGAGGCAGACGCCCCCGCATGGAACGGGCGGGAACAAGCGAAAAGAACGAGAGAGGAAAGGAAGAGGGGTTGCCGACTCGCGGCCGATCGAAGACCGCCTTACTCGTACGGGGCGGCTTCCTTGATGAGGTCGACGTGGCCGATGATCATGCGACGGCAGCAGAAGCGCGTGAGGCCCGTGGAATCCAGGGCCTCCTTCGACTTCTTGCCCTTCGCCATGGCCGCCTTGTACGTCTCGTACGCGGAGCCGACGACCTTGCCGCACGTGAAGCAGCGCACCGGGATGATCATGAGATCACCGGTACGACTTCTGGCGCTTCTTGCGGGCGCCGCGACCGAGGGGCTTCTTGCTCTCCTTGGCGCGGATGTCGTTGACGAGCAGGGTGCGGTCGTAGGCAAGGAATTGCTCCTTGAGCTCGCCGTCCTCGGTGTAGTCGATGATGCCGCGGGCGATGGCCGTGCGGACCGCGTCCGCCTGACCGTACACGCCGCCGCCGGCCACGGTGACCGCGATGTCCAGCTTCTCGGCCTTCTTGCCGGCGATGAAGATGGGCTCCTCGATCTTGAGGCGGGCGAGGCGGGGCTCGAAGATTTCGAGCGGGGTGCGGTTGATGCGGACCTTGCCCGAGCCCTTCACGACCGTCGCGCGGGCGACAGCGGTCTTGCGCTTGCCGGAGGTGTTGACGACTTTCTTGGCCATGGATTTAGGCCTCCTTGTTGGGGGTCTTGGGCGCGGACGCCTTCGCGGTGGACGAGGCGTGCGTTCCGGCCGACGTCGGCGTCGGGCGGCCGAGCCACGTGGACAGTTCGGCGACGGTGAGGAACGACTTGGCCTCGCGCCTGGCGGCCTCGATGGTGGCGGCCTTGTGCGAGACGAGTTCCTTCGGGACGCCCAGGTGCGCCTTGATGCGCTTGTAGGCGGCGCGGCCGGCAGCGGACTGGTAGTTGATCATGCCGCGGCAGGTGCGCTTGACGAGCAGGTGGGGCTCACGCGGGAAGAACGGGCCCTTGCGCAGGGTGCCGACTTGGCGCTTGAACAGGTAGTGCTCCTGGATCGCCTTCTTGCTCGAGCCGACGATGATGGCCTTCTCGGCGTTGACGATGTGGACCTCGTCGCCCTCGATGGCGCGCTTGGCGGCATGGGTGGCCATGCGGCCGAGGACGAGCCCGGTGGCGTCGATGACGGTGACTTGGCGCTTGCCCTTGGACTCGAGGGTCGAGGGCGGGTTGGGGTGCTTGGCTCCGGACATGAGGTTCACCCGATGATCCTGCAGTTCTGGCCCTTCGGGTAGGCCTTGATGGCCTCCTGAAGGCTCAGGACCTTGCCGCCGGCGGCGGTGACCTTGGCCTTGGCCGACTGCGAGGCGCTGAAGGCCACGACGGTGACCTTGCGCTTGAGTTCGCCCGTGCCCAGCAGTTTGCCGGCCACGATGGCGGTTTCGCCGTCGCCCAGGTGGGCGTCGATCTTGCTGATGTTGACCTGTGCCCAGTTGCGCGACGGCTTCTCCAATCGGGAAGCGATGTCTCGCCACAGGGGAGCTTGGTTCTCGCGACCCGCCTTCTGGAGGGTCCCGATGAGCTCCACGAGCACAGGGTTGGACTTGCGTTCAATCCCGGTTGCCATGTTTGTGACTCCTTCGACATTCCGGGGGATTCCAGGGGCTCCAACCGGCCGACTTGCGTCGTCCAGGTGGGTCCTCCAGAGGCCCGGCTTGGCGGCCGACGGGCATGGGGTATATGAACGACGGGGTCGGGAGGGCCGTGGGGCAACCGTCCGTCCCCGCCGGGTGCCCGCTAGATTCCGCGGGGCGGCGTCCCGACCTCGCTGGGTCGGGTGGCGTCAGCGACTCGGCCTTCCACGCCGGACACGCCGTACTTGGCACGCACCCATTGCGGAGGCTTGTAGGCCAGGAGGATCACGAGGGCGCCGAGGATGCCGATGGTGCGGGAGAAGAATTGCCAGGCAAGGCCTTGGTTGACTTGGGCGGCGGCGCCGACCACGCTGGAGCCGAACCACACGATGATGGCGCCGGTGACCAAGGCGATGCGGTACTTCTGGGTCCGGTCCTCCGTTTTGCGGTAGAGGCGCGCGTAGGCGATGGCTGAAGCCAGGGCCGGGCCGATGATGAGGGTGACGAAGACGAGGCTGAAGGCCTGGCTGAACTCGAGGCGGGGTTCGGCCTGCAGTTGCCACCCGTTGTCCACGATGCGGTCGGGGGCACCCGCGTATTCCATGAGTGCCACCGTCGCCAGGAAGAGGGCCGCGTAGAACCCGGCGAGCGGCATGAAGGAGCGCCGCGACCCCGTGTACAGGTACATGAGGTAGAATTGCAGGCCCCACAACGCCAGGAAGAGCACCAGGAGGCCGAAGGTCGTGTACGCCTCATACATCCACACCTCCAGGTTCCCCGTCACGTAGATGCCCATCATGCCGGCGCCAAGCAGGCCGAGCGACCCAAGCGAGTGCCACCACAGCACGAACATGCCATTGGCCAGGCGCCCGTCGTCACTGACCTTGCGCAAGCGCAGGACGCGTCCAATGTAGAGGTACAGGATGGACGTCAGGACGGACCCGACGATCGCAAGGGCAAGCGTGGTTTGACTCATGGGTTCAGATCAACTCCCGAAGACGACGGACAATGGGATCCTCATCGGCCGGCTTGACGGCGGCCACGCGCACGGCGTGCGCCTCAGCGGCCGGCAGGGTGAACCGGAACGTGCTTCCTTGGCCCGGGCCGGTGCTCGACACGGAGATGAGGCCGCCCTGGGCCTCGATGAGGCCTTTGCAGATGTAGAGGCCGAGGCCGGTGCCGCTGACCGTGATGGCCATGGGGTCGTGCACTTGGCTGAACGGCTGGAACAAGCGGGCCTGCTGGTCACGCGTCAAGCCAAGGCCCGTGTCCGCCACGCTCACCTCGAGGTGGCTTCCCTTGTCCACGGCGTCGACGATGACGCGGCCGCCCGCTGGCGTGAACTTGACGGCGTTGCTGACGAGGTTGAACAGCACCTGCGTCGTGCGGTTGCGGTCCGCCTGCACCGTGAGGTTCTGGCGGCCGGCGTAGCCCAGCGCGATGCCGACGCGCCGCGCCGCCTCCCCGAAGGACTCGATGACTTCGTCGATGACTTCGTCGAGGCTGATGGGTTGGACCTGCAGGCGCAGGCGTCCGCTTTGCAGGCGCGCCACTTCGAGCAGTTCGCCGACGAGGCCGCTCAGGCGCGTGACGTTGCGGTCCAGCAGGGCGACGGCCTTCCCCTGCTTTTCGTTGAGGGGCCCCATCTGTTCGGCCTTGAGCAGGTGCAGTTGCAGGCGCAGCGGCGTCAGCGGCGTGTTGAGCTCGTGCGCGGCCATGTTCAAAAAGCGCGTCTTGAACTCGTTCATCTCACGCAAGTGGTCGACTTCCGCCTCGCGCGCGCTCGCCTTCTGCGTGGCTTCAAGGGCGCGCTTGCGCTCGGTCACGTCGCGCAAGACGCCCGTGTAGGCAACCTGGCCCCCAAGCTCGGTGCGCACCAGCGAGAGCTCGGCTGGGAAGGTCACGCCGTCGCGACGCTGCGCAACGACCTCGCGCGTGCCGACGAGGCCCTGGGGGGACGTTGCCTCCGGCCCCAGGTGCTGGGAAAGAAATCGCCCCGACACTTCATTTGGCCGCAGCCCGAACATGGCGGTGCCGGCGGGGTTGAGGTACGTCAGGCGGCCCTCCGCGTCCAGGAGCAGGATGCCGTCCCTGGCGGTCTCGGCGAGGCTGCGGAAGCGTTCCTCGCTGGCTTGCAACGTGCCCTTGACGACGGCAGTCGCGCGGACTCCCCCACGGATGTGGCGGGTGCGCATGACGTTGGCCGCCCACCCGACGGCGAGGCCCGCGGCGAGGAGGGCGGTGGGGGCCTGCCAGAGCGGCTCGTCCAAGAGGCGACTGACCGCGACCCAGCCTAGGAGGGCGACGGCGTCAACCAGGGTTAGCAGAGGGCGCGGCAGCAGGAAGTAGCCGGCGCCGGCCAGCAGCATGGCAAGATAGGAAACCAGTTCGGGCTCTCCAGCCAGCGCGATGATGAGGAACAGGTGCGAGCAGGTCAGGATGGCGAGGCCGGCCAGCATGACTTGCAAGGCCAGGTCGGGGACCTGGCGGGTCCGCACGGCCCAGCCCGCCCCAGCCAAAAGGGCGCCCAGGGCCATGGTCGCCGCCCAAAGGGAGGTTGCCCAGGTGGCTTCGGTGTTCAGGAAGATGGTTCCCGAAAAGACTGCATAAAAGGCGCCGATGAAAAGGAGGACGGGGGGGACCGAGGCGCGGAACTGGATGGCCAGGGCTGCCTTCTCGGGCCCCCGGTCCGTCAGCGCCCCAGCCGAATCCGGCATGCCGAGCGTTCGCCTTGCCAAGCATTTAAACGATTCTCGATGCTTGTTTTAAGGGCAACCCGGCCAGCCTGGGGTGCCATCGGGTGCAGCCCGACAATGGAGGATTTTCCTCTGAACCAACCAATCGCTCCACAGAAGGCCGCCGCCCCAACCATCTTGATTGTGGATGACGAGCCAGACATTCTGGAGTCGCTGGGCGACCTGTTCTCGGCGGCCCTCGACCCCATTCAAATCGCCACGGCCCCCTCCGGCGACGCCGCCTTGCGCGTGCTGGCCGAGAAACCCATCGACCTCATCGTCTCCGACTACAAGATGCCGGGGATGAATGGCCTGCAGTTCCTCGAGAAGGCCCGGGCCCTGGCCCCGCAGGTGCCGCGCGTGCTGATGACGGCCTTCCCCGACCTGGAGATCGCCATCGCCGCCATCAACGACGCTCGCATCGAGACCTTCTTCACAAAGCCGCTCGACCCCGACAAGATCGTCGCCGTCGTCAAGAAGGCCCTCGAAGAACGCCGTGCCAAGGGGCAACGCGACCAGGCCATGGCGCGTGCCCTGGATGCCGCCCGGCGCAAGGCCGCGGGGGGCTCCCCGTGAGCGACGCGCGAGCCCAGGTCATCCAGGCCCTCGACGCCCTGGTGGCCGACGGCCTCATCGTCGCCGGGCTGGCGGGCCGCGACGGCCTGCCCGTCCTGATGAAGTCCAAGCGGCCCGTCCAGGAGGAAACCTTCAGTGCCATGGGCGCTGCCCTCCTGGCGTCCGCGGAGGCAGTCCTGCAGGAACTGGCGGAGGTCCGCCCAGCGCTCGCCCTGGTTGAAGCCGGCGACCTGCGCCTGGCCGTCGCGGGCATCGACGACAGCCACCTCCTCGTTTGCGTGGCGCCGGCGAGCATCGCCGCCGACAAGTTGCGCAAGGTCGTCGACGACGCCCGCGCCAGACTCAAGACGGTGCTCGGGGGCTGAGCCAACGAGCCTCTTCGGTGTGCCGGCGCTCGACCGTGGCCTTGGCGCCATCCCAGCGGGCGCCAGCCTGCTCGTGCGCCATGACCCGACGGTCGAGGCCTTGCCGTTCCTGCTGCAGGGCGCGGCGCACCACATCACAACCGGGCATGACGTCGTCTTCCTGGTCACCGGCCGCCGGCCGTCGCGCCTGGTGCGCGCCATGGACGACCTTGCGGGCCCCGTCGACGCGCGCCGCCTCTTCGTCGTGGACGCGCATTCGGTGCTGGTGGGCGAGAAGGAGCCCGCCGCTTACCCCGTGCCGCACCCCGCCGACCCCGCCGCAATCGTGGCCACGCTGGAGCGCGCCGTGGCCGACCACCCGCGCGCCGTCGTCCTCGTCGAATCGCTCAGTGCCCTCATCGACCGCGGCGACGCCGCGAGCTTCCGCGCCCTGTTGCCGCGCGTCCTCGCGGTCGCCCGCAGGACGACGTTCCTCGCCGCCCTCTTTACGACGTGGCCATACGACGCCGAGACCTTGGCTGCCCTCGACCGGTTCGACGCCGCCGTCAACTTGCGCGGCGTCGAGGAACGCGTCGTCCTGCATCAGAGCCTGAACATCGAGCGCACCCCGTGGGCCACAGCGCCGCCGCCGGTTCTCTACAAGGTCAACCACCCGGGCGGAGTCCTTGCCTACATCCCGAAGATCATCGTCCTCGGACCGCACGGGGCCGGCAAGACGACGTTCGTGCACGCGGTCAGCGACAATGCCATGAGCGTCGAACGGATGGGAACGACCGTGGCGATGGACCGCGGCACCGCGACGCTGGACGGGGTGCGTGCTGAAGTGTTCGGCACCCCAGGCCAGGAACGCTTCGATCCCCTGCTGCCAACCCTGGCCGCGCAGGCCGTCGCCGCCATCCTCCTCGTGGATGCCACGATGCCGGAAACCTTCCCCCGCGCCAAGGAGATGCTGCAGAAGATCTGGCGCCGCGGGCTCGTCGTGACCATTGCTCTCAACAAGTCCGACCTCAAGGGCGCACTCAAGCCCGCGGACGCTCGAGCGCGCCTTGCCACGCCGCCGGACGTCGACGTCGTGCCGTGCACCGCACAGGACCCGCAGAGCGCGCGCGCCGTCCTGGCGAAACTCGTGGACCACGTGTTGGCCGGCGGAGGTGCGACATGAGTGCCGTCAAGAAGGTCCCCGCGCCCGGGGCCCGCCGCGTCGAAGCCCCGGCGCCCGGCCGGGTTGCCAGCGTCGCCGGGCCTGGCAACGGCATTGCGCCGCCACCCCCGGCCGTTGCCCCCGCAATTCGCGCCGCGGCAGGCGCTCCGCCCGCCGCCGCGCCTCGCCCTGCGCCGCAGGGGGCTGCCGTGGGCTCCTCGCAGCCTCCGGCCGCGGACCCGGTCGCCGTTGCCGGCTCGCGCCGGCTCCCCACCGGCGTCAAGCGCCTTGACCAACTGCTCGGGGGCGGCATCGCTCCAGGCAGTGCCGTCCTCCTCTATGGGCCCCCGTTCCTCGGCAAGGAGGTCCTGGCCCGGCGCTTCTTCCAGACGGCCGTCGAGTCCCGCACCCCGGGCGTGTACGTCCTGACGAACGCCGCGACGGCGGACGTGCGCAAGGATCTCGCCGAAAGCGCCGCGTACACCAAGGCGGAGTCGCAGCACCTGGCGCGCTTCGTCGACACGTACAGCCGATCCGTCGGTGCAGACGACGCCTTCCGCGATGCCGAGTTCCTCGACGGCGCCCTCGACCTCAACGGCATCACGCTGGCCGTCAACAAGGTGCAGGCCGACATCATCGCCGACCACGACGCGCACGCCTTCGTCCTCGACTCCATCTCGACGCTCGTCGCCTACACGAACCCCGCCACCGCATTCCGCTTCCTGCAGACGCTCATCGGACGCACCCGCCGCGTCGGCGCCACCAGCTTGTTCCTCATGGACCAAGGCATGCACGCCGACGCCGACGTGCAGATGTTCAAACACCTCATGACGGGCGTCATCGAAGTGCGCGACGCCAACGGCAAGCCCCAGATGCGCGTCGAAGGCCTCGGCGCCCCCGTTGGCGTCGGCTGGGTGGACTACAAGTTCGACAAGTCCCAACTGGAGATCACGGGCAGCTTCGCAGCGGGGCGCATCCGGTGACTCGCAGCACCCAGCGCAAGTCCCCTGAACGTGAACTGGGATGGGAGGCAGCCGTCTCCGACGTCCTGGGCTCCATCCTCCTCGTGGGCATCACTGTGGTCATGGCGGCGGGCTTCGGCGCAGTGCTGCTCTCCTACGACGGGCCCGTCGATCAATTGCACGCCCAACTTGCGGTCACCATCGGGCCGGGCGCGGACGGCGACTGGGGCGCAAGCGACGCAGAAATCACGGTGCAGCACATCGGCGGCGAGCCCTTGGACGACGACGACACCATCATCCGCTACCGCGGCGCAGCGGGCACGACGCAAACCGTCGCGCACGCCTTCCCGGGCGGCGATCTGGCCGCTGGCGAGACCTGGACGGGCACGATCTCGGCAGACGCCGGCGAGGCCATCCACGTCGATGTCGTCGTGGCGCACGCCGGGCGCGACTCCCTCGTTTCGTCCGGCACGGCTTCCGCGGGTGGCGCCACCGCCTTCCTGACTTACGTCACGTCGGTCACGGCGGTCTCCGGCTGGGGCTCGGTTCTCAACGAGGCCTTCGCCGGCGTCGCCAACGACGGGCAGGACGCCAGCCTGCAGGAGGGCTCCGTCGGCGGCACGCCGACCACCGTGTCGCCCGTGGCATCGACGGGGACGGTCACGAACAATGGCGCAAGCGGCTCCGCGGTCAAGGTCGATGACGACACCCGCAGCGCCCTCGATGCGGCCGGCGACTGGGTGCAGGGAAACGTCTTCCCCAACAACCCGTCGGGTGTCGTCGTGAACGACATCGCCATCGCCTTCCAAGGGCGCAGCGCGCCGACTTGTCAGGCCATCGCGCACCAGGCGACCTTCACGGGGACCGCAAGCGGCGGAACCACGGTGACCAGTGCCGCCATCACGATTGCGGTCGGCCACACGTATGTCGCGGCCGTGGCGACGGGGAATGACCTGACGGCCGCCGACGTCACCGCCGTGAGCGGACCCACGGGCATCACGTGGGCGCAAGTGGCTCAGGTGTCGAACGGGGCCGGAACGAGCCGCCTCGAAGTCTGGGTCGGCACGGGCACCGCCTCCATCGTTGGCGTGGTGACGGCGACGTTCGCCGGCACCATCGACCGTGCGGGCATCGCCGTGTCGCGGTACTCGAATGTCGACGCCTCCGCACCCGTGCAGGCGTCGACGACGAACACGGCCACCGGCACGGCGGTGACGACGTCAGCCATCGCGGGCACGGCGACCTCGGGCCGGTTCTACATGGCGGTCAATGGCGTGGGGGCCGGCACGAGCACGCCCACGGACTTCAACACCCCCTCCGATGGCGGCCAGCGCTCGGACCTTGACGTCTCCGGCGAAGTGCAGCTCGACGTCGCGGACGAAGCCGCGGCGGCCAGCAATGCGGGGTCTGCGGACCTGAGCGCGTCCAATCCCTGGCAGGCCATCGGTGTGACGCTGCGGCCGACCTGCAGCGCCCTCACGACGGGGACGTTGTCCTACCAGATCAACGGGGTCTCGACTGGGTCGACGCAGACCTTCCAGCTCACTGCCTCTGACGCCGAGTACTCGCTCAACGTCATCAGTGACCGCGCCTGGGTCGTCGGGGACCTGGCCAACCTCGGCGTCCGCGTCACGCTGTCGACGGCAATCGCGGGCTCGACCACGGAAGTGGACCTCATCTCCATCTCCCTGACCACGGCCGACGCCCCGACCCAGTACCGTTCCGACTTCGAGCTCCAATTCAACGATGTCCCGGCCGGCGCCTCATCGGAAGTCGTGCAGCTGCGCTACAAAACCAACGGCGCGGATTCGTTCTACGCCTCCGTGTGGACCGGGTCGGCCTGGCGCGCCTGCCCCGGCCTGCTGAACTCCGTGACGTACACCATCTTCTCCTGCGCGGTGACGCTGACGCCGACGTCGGAGCACCAGGCGACGAATCCGAACATCAAGTTGCGCCTGCAGGACAGCACTCCGGCGGGCACGACGCGCGGCACGGTTTTGCTCGACTACGCTCGGGTGGCGACCTCATGACGCGCCGCGACGAAGACGGCGTCTCGAACGTGGTCGGAGCCATCCTCATGTTTGGCCTCCTCGTGCTCACGCTCACCGTCATCCAGGTCCGCTTCGTCCCCGTGTGGGCGGAGGACCGCGAGGCGCGCCACATGGGCCAGCTGCGGGACCAGCTTGGTCAATTGGACAGCGACATCACGCGCATGGCCGCCAACGACACGGCCAACTCCCTGGCGGACCCACTGACCCTGAAGAAGGAGTCCGGATTCCAGTTCTTCGCGGGGACAAACCTGGGCGGGCAGGCGAATTTCGTGCCCGCCACGACCGGAACGGGGGTCTCGCTCACGTCCACGCACGAGGTCAACGTCGTGCGGCGCAACGGCCAGAACCTGTACAGCCTCGACGACGACAACTGGCAGCCGGACTTCGGGGGCTCCGACATCCAGAGCGCCCTCTCCATCAGCCACCTGCGCGAACGAATCGATCTCGTCACCGGGACCGTGCAGGGGGGAGGCGACTCGCTCATTGACCCGAACAGCGGGGGCTACGCCGACGGCGACAGCGTCATCGTGGAAATTTTTGACGCTACCGACGACCTGACTCCCGTCGCGACGGTCACCACGACCTTCCACGCTCCGGGGGCTGGCGGCTCCGAGGTTTGGTTCACGTTGGCGCTCGTCGACAAGAACGGCAACGAGATTGCCACGGATTTCGAGTCCATGTTCCAGCAGATCTACCTTGACTACCTCTACCTCGACCTGTTCGACGGCGCCCTCTTCCTCGAACCCCTGCTCGCGGCGGCACAGGCTCCGTTCCGGGTGGCCTTGACGGAGCAAGGTCTCATCGGCGACTACCAGGTCGCCTACGTGGACGCCGATTCCGGCGGCGTCTCGGGCGGCGCGGGCCTGCGGGAATCGTCCTTCGCCCAAGTCACGCAATCCGGGCGCCTGCAGGTCGTCGCGCAGAACCAGCACTTCGTCGACCAGACCTACGTCCTCGAGCACGGAGCCGTCATCCTGGAGCAGGCGACCGGCTCCGTCATGGTCATCCCGCCGGCCATCTCGGTCCAGTCCTCGGGCGCCATCGCGAGCCTGACGTGGACAATTCCTGGCCTCGACGGAGACGCGGTGACCCAATCCGGCGGCCGGGCGCTGAATGCCTTGGTGGCCCCCACCGGAGCGGTCGTGGAAGTTTGGCTGGGTGCCTACGAGTTGCGCCTGGACATCCCCACCGGGCACGGACAGGCCTGGTGCGACTACCTCGACACGGCCTTGTCGAACGCCGGGCTGAGCGCCTCAGGGGTCCTTCCGGACTACGCCCTCACGGCCACGTCGGCCGCGTGCCAACTGAGCCTGTATGGCCCCACCGGCGACCCCAACGATACCGTCGACCGCGACGTGTTCCTCCGTCTGCGCTCCAGCATCATCGACCTCTCGCTCGTTCCAGGATGATTCCCATGACCCCGCCCTCCGATCCGTCCGGCCTCACGCGCCGCGAGCGCCTTGAGCAGATGGCGCGCAAACGCGCAGCCCCGCGGGTCGGCTCCGCGACGCCGACGCCGCCAGCCCGTGTCGCGCCGCGCGTGGCTGCGCGGGTCGATTCCGAGCCGGCGTCGTCGAGCGCCGCGCCGCGCGTCACGGCGCAGGCCAAGGTGGCGGCTCCGGCTCGGCCGGCGCGGGCCACCGCACGGGCACGAACCCTGCCCAGCCCTGCCAAAGCGAACCGCGGCGCGGCAACCCCGACGCCCGTCAAGCAGGATGCGCCGCCCGTCGTCCGGCGAACCAACCGGAATCCCCAGCGCGCCATCCCGCCCGGCGTGCCCACGAAGCCGCCGCTGTCGCAACGGGCCCAGCGCTTGGCTGATGCAGAAGCCTCCCCGAAGTCCAAAGGCCGCGCGACGCGGGCCGATCGCCTGCCCCCCACGCGCCCCGTCGACGCGCCGCAAGGCACGGTCACGCCAATCCCCGACCCCCCGGCCGGCCACCGCATCGTGGAGTTGCAACCCCTCGTTCCCGAACGCGCTTGGGTGCGCATCCTGGAAAACGAGACCGAGCACACGTTCCTGTACGAAGTCATCGAGCCGCCGTTGGGCCAAGACGAGCGGGAAGTCGTCGAATTCCTGCGGGACACCCTCGTGCGCACGCTCGATGGTCGCAAAGGCCGCGACGCGGACTGGGAGACGGTCCTCGTCGAAGCGGTCCGCCAGGCCGTCAAGGACCACGGCATCAAGATGGGCGAACCGTCGCTGCGCCGCATCGAGTACCACCTTGTGCGCGACTTCCTGGGCTACAACGCCATCGACGTCCTCATGCGCGACCCGCAGATCGAGGACATCTCGTGCGACGGGCCGAACATCCCGATCTACCTGTTTCACCGCAAGTACGAGTCGCTGAAGACCAACGTGGCGTTCTCGGACGAATTCGAGCTCGACTCCTTCGTCATCCGCCTCGCCCAACGCAGCCGCAAGCACATCAGCGTCGCAGACCCCCTGCTCGACGCCACGTTGCCCGACGGCTCGCGCCTGCAGGCAAGCCTGAGCCGCGAGGTCACGACGCGCGGGAGTTCGTTCACCATCCGCAAATTCCGTGCCGACCCCATGACGCCTCCCGACCTCATCCGGTATGGCACGATGAGCGCCGAGATGGCCGGTTGGTTCTGGTTCGCCATGGAGATGGGCGCCTCCTTCCTGCTCGCCGGCGGAACCGCCTCGGGCAAGACGACCAGCCTGAACGCCATCTCGCAGTTCATCCCCCCGGAGAAGAAGATTGTCTCGATTGAGGACACCCGCGAGATCAACCTCAGCCACGAGAACTGGATCGCCGGCGTCACGCGGTCGGGATTCGGCGGCGAACTGCGCGGCGGAAAGCAGGCCGGCAGCATCGACATGTACAAGCTCCTCGAGTCGGCGCTGCGCCAGCGCCCCGAGTACCTGCTCGTGGGCGAAGTGCGTGGCCCAGAAGCCCTCACGCTGTTCCAGGCCATGGCGACCGGCCACGCCGTGTACTCCACGATGCACGCGGATTCTGTGCCGTCCGCCGTGTACCGCCTGGAGAACGCCCCCATCAATGTGCCGCGCATGATGCTGCAGACCCTTGACATCGTCGCCATCCAGGCGCAGGTGCGCATGGGCGAGCGCATGACCCGGCGCATCCGCGAAGTCACCGAGATTGTCGGCTTCGAACCCGACACGAAGGAACTGCTGACGAACACGGTCTTCGAGTGGGACAACGTGTCAGACGAGCACCGCTACCTTGGCAAATCCTACGTGCTTGAGCAAGTCATGGAGGGCCGCAACATGACGGAGGAGCAAGTCGAACTCGAGTGGCGCAACCGCGTCGAGGTCCTGGAATGGATGGGGCGCAGCAACATCCGCAAGGTCACCGACGTCGCACGCGTGGTGAGCGGATACTACCGCGACTCCGCCAAGTTCCTTGCCCGCATGCGGGCCGGGGCAAACACGCCCAGCGGCGCCGCTGCCGCCATCGACGCCGTTGCGCCGGTGGACCAGGACGACAAGCCGGTCCGGTGACGCCGTGGCCCTGCACCGCTACGAACGGCTGGCCTACCGCTTGATGGGGGCACGCGCCGCGGCCGGCGTGGAGCGCAACCCCCGGCTGCGGCATTCCCTGCAGCGCGCCCACATCTACCGGCGCCCGGAAGTGTACCTTGCATCGGCCATGCTGACCTCCATCGCCGTGACGGTGGCGACGGCCATCCCGGTCCTCGTGCTCGTGTTCGCCGCCGCCTCCGGATTGGTTGCGCTGCCGGCGCGAGTCCTCGTCTTCGTCATCCCGGTCCCCCTGCTGGCTGGCGCCGTGCTCTACCTCCTCGCCCTCGTCCTCCCCGAACTTCGGGCCATCAATCGCTCGCGCGACATCAACGCCAAACTGCCTTACGCCTTGAACTACGTCACGACGATGGCCAGCGCCGGCGCCACGCCGGAATCCATCTTCGCGTCCCTCGCTCAGCAACCCATCTACGGCTCCGTCGCCCACGAGGCCGCCTGGATCACGCGCGACGTGCAGCTGCTCGGCATGGACATCGTGAGCGCGTTGTCGCGCGCCGTCGACCGGTCGAGTTCCGAGAAATTCCAGGATTTGCTGCAGGGAGCCATCACGAGCCTGACGTCCGGCGGCGACCTGCGCACGTACTTCAACAACAAGGCGGAGCAGTTCATCTACGAAAACCGCCAGGAGCAGAAGCGCTTCCTCGACAGCCTCGGCGTCTTGGCCGAATCCTTCGTGACCGTGGTCGTCGCGGCGCCGCTGTTCCTCATCGTCATCCTCTCCGTCATGACCAGCCTTGGCGGCAACGCCGAGCAGACGCTCGTGCTTGGCTACGCCCTCGTCCTCGTCCTGCTACCGCTCGCTCAACTGGGATTCGCCATGACCATCAAGACGATGACTCCGGAGGCCTAGCGTGCCCCCGAAGCCTGCCGCCGCGCAGCCTGACGCGGCGAAACCCAAGGCCAAGGTTGAGCCTCTGGCAAAGAGCCGCGTCCGCGACGAGGAGGTCCTTCCTCTTGCCTTCGAGCCAAGCAGCCCAGGGAGCCCCCTTCCCCGCCCACTTGCGGCTCCGAGGCCGTCGGAGCAATCCCGCCGCTTGGAGCTTGCGGCGGTCATCCTTTCCTGGGGGTCCGGTGGCTTTGCCGCGTTGGCAATCGTGGGGGCTGCAGTCCCCGCGGCGCGGATCATCGTCCTTGCCTCGGCTTTGGCGGGCCTTCTGAGCGGCCTGGCCGGGCTCGCGACAAGTTTCACGCTCGGGACCCTGCGCCACCTGCGCGGCGAAACATCGGGCGGCACCGTGTACGACCGGCTGCGTGGCGTCCGTTCGCTGCGCGTCACGTCGGCCTTGCTGCAGTTCCTGTCCGTTGCGGCCTGGATCCTCGTCGGCATGCGTGTGCTGTCGCGGCTTGGGCTCGGCCCAAGCTTCGAGAGCCCGCTCGTTGAACGCGGCTTGCTTGTCCTGATTGCCGCCGTGGGTACGGTGGCCGCCCTGGCCCACCTGCAATCGCTGCGCACACCGACTGTGCGGGACCGTTCGGGCCCCACCTGGATTGTCATCGGCATCGCGGCCGGCGCGAGTTTGGTCCTGGGCGTCATTGCCGCCCTGGCCCTCGTGGGTGAGCACCCGACGGCAGGCAGCATCGACTGGGAACGCGACGACGTCGCCTTCCTGGTCCTTGCGGCGTTCGCGGCCCTCGCGATGGCGCTGCGGCGGACGCGGGGCCTGCCGTCAGCGACTTCGTTGCTTGCGGACGAGCCGCTGGGAGAACGTGGCACCGTTGCGGTGAGCCGCACGAAGGCCGTCCTCGTGCCGACGATTCTGGCGTTCGCGCTGCTGCTTCTGGTCTTCATGCTGGTGCTGCTGTTCGGCATCGGCATCGGCGAACTCATCACCACCGTGGGCCGCAACCCCCTGGTCCTCGGCGCACTTGTGTTCCTGGTCGTCGCCCTGCTCGGCAGCCTCGGGCTCGCCATGATGCTGTCGCGCAGCGCCGAACGCGACGCCCCGCTGTACGCCAAGCTGCCCGACCGCAAGGTGCGCCAGGTGCGCTGGCTCCTCGGAGTCTCAGGCGTCGTTGCAGGAGCCTTGACGGTCCTCGCGGTCCTGTCGTTCATGGGCACCCTTGACGAGGACCTCGTCCTCCACTTCGTGTGCTTCGCCCTCCTCACGGCGCTTGGCCCATACGGCTTCTACATCGCCCGCGAGGCCAACCGCATCCGCCGCCTCGAGGAGCGATTCCCCGACTTCCTGCGTGACATCGCCTCCAGCCACAAGGGGGGCTTGACGTTGCACCAGTCCGTCACGATTGCGGCGCGCGGCGAGTATGGCCCGCTGACGCCGGAGGTGCGCAAGATGGCCGACCAACTCTCCTGGAACGTGTCCTTCCACGAGGCCCTGGAACGCTTCAGCTCCCGCGTCGAGACCCCGCTTGTTCAGCGCGCCGTGAACCTGATTCTGCAGGCGGACAAGTCTGGGGGCTCCACGACGGATGTCCTGCTGGCGGCCGCGCGCGACGCACGCGAAATCAAGAACCTGGAGAACGAGCGCCGCCAGACCATGAGTCTGTACACCATCGTCGTGTACATCACGTTCTTCGTGTTCCTCTCCGTGGCGGCAACCTTGTACGGGCAATTCGCCCCCGCCATCGTGGAGTCGAGCCGCGCCGTGCAGGGCTCCGCCATCGAAGTCGAAGACATCGGCCAGGCATCGCTCAGCCTGCGCGACTACCAGCTCTTCTACTTCGTTGCGGCCATTGTGCAAGCCATCGGCGACGGCATCGTCGGCGGATTGCTCGGCAGCGGCAAGGCATCCCTCGGACTGCGGCACGGGTTCCTCATGGTGCTGGCAACGTACGTGACGTTCATCCTCCTTCTCTAGCACGAAACGGGTCCGTCGCTACGCGCCGGACCGCGTTTCGCGCGCGGCGCACCCCGACGTTCTCTGGGCGCTCGCGCCGCCTCGCGCCCATTCGTGGGCGGCTGGTCGCGGGCCTGCCCAATCAGCGAGGCGAGCGTTGGAAACGCGAGCCGAGCGCAAGAGGCTCGCTGCGCTCGCCACGCCGCCGGCGCTGCTGCGCCGACGGCTGGGGTCCAGGGGGCCCGCAGGGCCCCCTAGCCCAGGTTTTCGCACGAAATGGGTGAGGCTTCGAAGAAGCCGACCCATTTCGTGCTAGCCGACCACTTTTTCCCACTTCTTCAGCGATAGCACCGAGCTCAGCGTCTTCCCCCGCTTGATCTCTTCGCGCAAGCGGTCCTCGCGCTCATGCACTTCGACGGAGCGGTTGGCGACTTCCTGCGCGTCCTCCTGCGGCACGACGACGACGCCCATGTCGTCGGCCAGGATCCAGTCGCCGGAGCGCACGCTTTGGCCGCCGCAACGCACTTCGGCGCCAATCTCGCCGTACCCCTTGGGTTCGCCGGCGTTCGGCACGACCCAGCGCGACCAGGCCGGGAAGCCCATGGTGCGAATGTCGTCGAGGTCACGGATGGCGCCGTCGATGACGACGCCCGCGACGCCCTTGACCTTGCAGGACCACGAGGCAAGCTCGCCCCACATCGCCGTCTGGGTGCCACGCGAATCGATGACGATCACGTCGCCTGGCTGCGCCTGGTCGATGGCCTCGACGGGCTTGGCCCAGTCGCCGTCCGCGGTGAACACGGTGAGCGCCCGACCGGCGATGCGCACGCCCTGCTGGCGGGCGACGATGCCGGCGTCCATTGCGCCCTTGCGGTGCATGGCGTCGGAGACGTTGGAGCTCGAGCAGCGCAGGAACGCCGCGACCAGGTCGGTCGCGGCGTACTTCTTGTAGAGGTCCGACGCGATGGCCTTGCGGTCGCGCATGGCGGCCTTGAGCGTGCGTGCGGCCGCCGCGATGTCGGGCGCCTTGGTGAGCGCGCCGCCCACGATGACGACGGAGGCCCCCGCCTTGATGGCGAGGCCGACGGTCTCGGAGTTGAGGCCGCCGGCGGCCATGACGGGAATCTTGACGGCTTTCACCAATTGGGCAAGGGTCCCCATGGGCCCCTGGCCCCCCATTTGTTCGTCGACGCCCATGTGCAAGCAGACGTAGTCGCAGCCCAGGGCCTCGGCCTGCTTGGCGCGGGCGACCTTGTCCTTGACGCTGATGAGGTCCATGTACACCTTGGCGCCGTACTTGCGCGCAGCCTTGGCTGCCTCGCGGAAGGTGGAGTCGCTGGCTGCGCCCAGGATGCCGATGACGTCGGCGCCCGCCTTGGCGGCGACCTCCGTCTCGAACGCGCCGGTGTCCATCGTCTTCATGTCGGCGACGATGGTTTTGTCGGGGAACTCGCGCTTCAGGGCACGGACGGCATCCAGGCCGCAGCTCTTGATGAGCGGCGTGCCAGCCTCAATCCAGTCGGCGCCGCCTGCGACGGCTTCGCGGGCGTACTGCAAGGCGCGGTCGAGATTGACCTCATCCAGGGCGACCTGCAAGGCGGGGAAGCGACTGCCTGCCGTTGGCGTCGCCGCCGCGGGTGACGCCTTGGCTTTCGGGGATGCGCGCGCCGTGGCCCGCCGTGGCATGGCCGCGCCACCCTCAGGGTCCCGGTTAAGGTTGGCGCCAGGAACGGCACCCTTAGGGACCGGGCCCCAATCGTGGGACGTGGACGAGAAGACGTTGGGGGAGCTGCAGGCGGAACACAAGCCCCCGCCGCGCTCCCGGCTGGAACGCCCAACCGGCGAGGAGCAGGAGCAGAAGTCGTTTCGCAACTACGTCCGCGACCTCATCTTGGGGTTCAACGACGGCGTCGTCTCCGTGTACGCGGCGTGCGCCGGCCTTGCTGGGGCCGGGTTCGCGGCGCAATCCACGGGGATCGCCGGGGCGGCGGCCGCGGTCGCTGGCGCGCTCTCGATGGGGCTGGGCGAATACGTGTCCACCCAGAGCCAGGCGCAGTACTACGAATCCGAGGCCCGCCGCGAACGCGCCCACATCAAGGCCTACCCGGACCTGGAGCGGCAAGAATTGCGTGAGATGCTGGAGGCCAAGGGGTACCCGCCCAACGTCGTGGACGACCTCGTGGCCCACCTCGTGAAGGACGAATCCAAGTTCGTGGACTTCATGATGCGCGAGGAATTCGGCGTCGGCAAGGAATCGGACCGTTCGCCGCTGCTTGCCATGGGGCTCGTCATGGTCGCCTTCGCGCTCGGCGCAGCCATCGCAGTCGTCCCCTTCTTCCTCCCGCTCGGCAGCCGGCACCTGGCGGTGGCCACGGCCGCCTCCATCTCCGGATTGTTCGCTGCGGGGGCGGCCAAGGGCGTCGTGTCCGGCATTTCGTGGCTGCGTTCTGGATTGCAGATGGCTGTGCTTGGGTCCGTTGCAGCCGCAATCACATTCGCCATCGGCAGTCTGTTCCACATCCAGCCCTGACGGCGCGGCAGACGACGCCAACCGCTTGCGCCGAGCCATTAAATCCGGGGGTCAGTTCGATGGGTGATGCAGCAGCGCCGCCTCGGCCCAGGGCCCGCCTCGGTCGCCCGCATCGGACTCGGCACCTGGCGAGTCCAGGACCGCACGCGCACGACCGCGGCCCTGCTTGCCGGCATCGAGGCCGGACTGACGCACATTGATACGGCGGAGCTCTACGAGGAGCAGTCGCGTTCGGAGGGCATGCTGGGCCGCCTGTTCGCCGCCACGCCTGGCCTGCGCGACCGACTCTTCGTGGCCAGCAAGGTTCTGCCGCACAATGCCTCGTACGCGGGCACAATCGCGGCGTGCGAGGCCACCCTGAAGCGCCTGGGCACGGATCGCCTCGACCTGGACTATCTCCATTGGCGCGGCGAGCACCCCCTGGAGGACACGTTCGATGCCATGGCGCAATTGGCCGAGGAGGGCAAGGTGCGGCACATCGGCGTCAGCAACTTCGACGTCGCAGACCTGGAGGAGGCGGAGGGGATTCTCGGCAAGGGCGTGCTTGCCGCGAACCAGGTCCTGTACCATCTTGAGGACCGCGGCGCCGAATCGGAGGTCATCCCGTGGTGCAAGAAGCACGACGTCACCGTCGTTGCGTACAGCCCGTTCGGGGCCGGCGCCTTCGTCTCCGACAAACGCCGCCGCAGGGCGCTCGACGAAGTCGCCGCCAAGGCCGGGCTGGACGCGCGGCAGGCCGCGCTTGCCTTCCTGACGCGCGACCCGTCGGTGGTCGCCATCCCGAAAACGGAGAACCCGGAGCATGCCAAGGCGCTCGCGGGGGGCGCCACGGACCTGCCGAAGGACGCCATCGCCGCCATCGAAGCCGCGTTCCCCGTCAAGCAGGGCCTGCGCACCATCTGAGGGCTCCGTGCATCTGTTCGCCTCGTGATGCTGTTCCAGAAGCAAGCACCCAGCCGCCATCCGTCGGCCCGGCGTCGCTTCGAGCGGGCTTGCTTTCACTGCCCTCCCGGCCTTCGTGTTCAAGCCGCGCGGTGCACTTTGTCCGGCATGAACCTGTCCCCCGCTGCCCGCGAAGTCCTTGGCGCCGTCGCCTCCTGCACCTGGTCGGGCCCGCACCGGGCCGCGCCGCTGCGCCGTTGGACACGCCTCACGCCAGCCGCCTTCGATGCAGCCTTGGCCGAACTGGCCTCCGGCGGACTCGTGCGCAGGGCCCAAGGCGACCTCTTCTGGCTCACCGATCGCGCCGACGCGGCAGCGCGCTCCCTCTTCGACTGACCTTTTCAAGCAGGCCGCGGCTTGAGGCGCGTGCCCAAGGCCAAGTGCCCGACGTGCGGAACCGTCGTCACGCACGCCGTCGGTTACGACCCCATCTGCCCCAACTGCGGCTTCCGCGGCACGGCGCCGGCAACGGCCGAGGGCACTGCACCCTCGGGCTTCGCGCCGCAGTCGCCCGGCTTCACCGAGCCCCCGTCGGATGGCCAGGCCCCGGGCGGCGCGGGCAACGGCCTCGCCATCGCGAGCCTCGTATGCGGCGTGGCGGGCTTCCTCACGGGCATCACCGCGCCCGTGGCCGTCATCCTTGGCGTCATCGCGCTCAACCAGCGGCCTGACGGTGCCGGCCGGGCGATGGCCATCACCGGCATCGTCCTTGGTGCACTCGTGACGCTGGCCGTCATCCTGTTCATGCTGTTCATCGCCGCGCTCTTCGGAAGCTTCTAGGAAGGCATCGGCCGGCGACGACAACGCGGGGCCCGAGACGTCGGCAAGGCGCCCAGTCGACTTTTCAACCCGCCGTCGGCTGGACGCGTGTGCCCAAGGCAAAGTGCCCGCAGTGTGCCACCGTGGTGTCGTACGTTGCCGGCTACGACCCCATCTGCCCGCAGTGTGGCTTCCGTGGCGAGGCCCCTTTCACCCAGCGCGCCGCAGCCGCGTGGTCGCCCGTTGCTGCTGAGCCTGCCCCTGCGGCGGTCCAGCCCTACGCGACGGGTCCCGGGCAGCCTTACGCGGGTCGCAGCCAAGGCATGGCCGTCGGAGCCCTGGTTTGCGGCATCCTGGGGCTGTTCATTCCTCCGCTAGCCCTCGTGGCCATCATCCTCGCAGCCGTTGCCATGAGCAGCGCCGACCGTGACCCGCAACGCTACGGCGGCAAGGGCATGGCCGTGGCCGGGCTCGTGTTGGGAATCCTGTTCTTCCTGTTCTGGATCTCCATGCTCGGGGGGCGGATGGGTGGCTGGTGGTGGGACTGGTAGTCCCATCGACCGCCTTAACTCGCGGCTTCCCGTGGCGGCTTTGCCCATGCTGAAGGTTGCCCCCTCGATCCTGTCCGCCGATTTCGGTCGCCTGCGCGAGGAAGTCCAAGCCGTCGAGAAGGCCGGGGCGGACTGGCTGCACTTCGACGTCATGGACGGCCGTTTCGTTCCCAACCTCACCATCGGGGCCCCCGTGCTCAAGAGCATCCGGGCGCACACCAAGCTGCTCGTGGACTGCCACCTCATGGTCGTCGAACCCGAGAAGCTGGTGCCCGACTTCGCCGCCGCTGGCGCCGACAGCATCACGGTGCACGCCGAGGCCTGCCCGCACCTGCACCGCAACATCCAGCAGATCAAGGCGCTCGGCAAGCGCGCAGGCGTGTCGCTCAACCCGTCGACGCACGAGTCCATCCTGCAGTACGTCATCCGTGACGTCGACCTCGTCCTCGTCATGTCCGTGAACCCGGGCTTCGGCGGCCAGGCCTTCATCGATGCCGTCGTCCCCAAGATCAAGGCCATCCGTCAGATGGCCAAGGACTCCGGGCGGGAGACGCCCCTCGACATCCAAGTGGACGGCGGCATCAATGGCGAGACCGCACGCATCGTGGAGAAGGCTGGCGCCACGTGCGCCGTTGCCGGCTCCTTCGTGTACGGCGCCAAGGATTACGCGAAGGCCATCGCGGCCGTGCGCGGGACGCAGAAACGCTTGGCTTGACCCTTAGCCGAGCCACCGATTCCCACGACCGGGCGCGTTCTGGGCTTCTGTCCCCGAACGACGCCTTCCGACGCCGACGGCGGGCCCTTGCCCATGCATCACCACTCGAACCGCCACGCGAAGCGCGCAGGCGGCGCCCCGCGCCGGCGTCGGAGACGAACATCGACGAGGCCACCACTAAGGTCTTAAGCACCGAACCGCGGTCCTCCTGTTGATGCGCGTCGGGTGGGCCGTTTTGGTTCTTGGGCTGTTCCTGGCCGCCGCCGTGCCGGTCCAAGCCGCTCCTGGAACCATCGCCGTCCGCGCCGAACTGCCCCTCGAAGTGTCGGGCACGCACGCCGCCAGCGGCACCCAAGCCAATTTCCTCCTGGAAGGGCCCGATGGAACCGCGGCCGTCCTCCTCCAGGCCGACTCCGGCGAAGCCACCCGCGTCATCCACCGCATGTGGGGCTACGTCAACATGCAGGACCCGAAACTCGGCCTCGTCTGGGACGACCGCGTCCAGTTCGAACCCCTCTCCCTCAACGGCGGCATCATCTCCCTCGATGAGCGGCGCGCCGAATTCAGCTTCCTCGCCTACGACGGCGAACTCGCTCTCGCCTCCGGCCCGCAACGCGGACCCCTGCTGGTCGGCGCCCTCGACTCCCCCAAGACCGTCGACCACATCCTCGACCGCCAGATCCTGCTCCACCTCAACCCTCCGAGTGACGAAGGCAACTTCCAGAAAGTCCTCGGCGCCGGCACCCTGCAGGCGCGCGCCAACGACGGCCGCGTCACCTCGGACGGCCCAGTCAGCCTCTTCCTCACCGACGCCGTCGTCAGCTACCTCGGACCCTCTGGCCCGGCCACCGTGCTGGCGCACTTCCGCGAGGAGCCCAGCGCCGGCACCATCTACAACCCCGTCAGCGGCGAATGGACGGGGCCGGGCGAGCACACCGAATACGTGCAGGAGTACCTCCTCGTCGAGGCCACTGGCCACCTCGAGGTCGTGTACGCCGGAGTCCCCGCCTCGCTGTACTCGCAGGAGAGCTTCCTCACCATCGACGGCGCCGCCGACCTGCCGGCAGCCACCGGCACGGTCACCGTCACGGAGGACGGCAAGGCGACCCGCCACGAGTTGCGCGGCGACGACCTCGCCCTCGCCGGCCGCTTCACCCTCAAGGCGCACGACGTCGTCTCCACCCCGGCCCGTGCCCAGGTCGACGGCGAAGGCGACCTCACCGCCGTGACCTACGCCGGTGTCGCCGCGACGTACGACTGGACCAAGGCCGCCGCCGCAGCCGGACTCGGCGCCCTGCTCCTCGCCATCGCCGGGTGGCTGGCCTTCCACGCCAAGACCGTCGGCCCCGCCGTCGGCTCCCTCGTGGCCGGCTACGCCCGCGTCAGCGGCCAAGAGATCCTCGAGCACCCCGGCCGCCAGGAAGTGTACGAACGCGTCAAGGCCTACCCAGGCGTGTCCTTCGTGCAACTCGCCGACCAAGTCTCGTTCGGCCAGTCGACGCTGAACTACCACTTGCGCGTCCTCGAGAAGAACGAGTACATCACCGCCGTCAAGGATGGCCGCTACCTGCGCTTCTTCGACCGCCAGGCCGGCACCTACGCCGGCCACCGCAAACTCGCCGTCAGCGCGCTGCGCAACACGACGACAGCCGCCATGGCGCGCCACATCAAGGCCAACCCGGGCGTCGTGCAGCGCGACCTCGCCGCCGCCTTCGGCGTCACTGCGAGCACCGTCAACTGGCACATCACGCGCCTCGCCGGCGCCGGCCTCGTCACGCGCACGCGCGACGCCCACTTCACCCGCTACTACCTCGCCGAGGGCTGGAGCCAACTGCCCGCCGACGAAATGGAGCGCCAGGACACGAAGCTTGCCGTGCCCGTCGCCGCCCCAATGGTCCTTGCCTAGGGCCAGATTCGGGCCGAGTGACGCGCCGGTTCGGTCCAGGGGAAGGAACCCGGCCCTTCGCAACCGCTAAATGGCACCCCCGAGTCGCGCGCGATTGCCACCGGTCCCAACGGACCGCCGTCTCGCCCCGAATGGCCCGGGTACTCTCTTTGGTGCAACTCACTCTATTACTGGGTGGGGGAGGTATGGAACTGGGCTACGGGGGGTTCCACTCTCTCACGCCGATCCTAGAGTGACAGGACTGACGGGTTATCCCCCAACAAGGGGGGATATTCCGGCATGTTCTGGTTACTCAAAAGGACTCCGAGCGTGAGTGAAAGTGATTGGAAAATCGCCAGCGAAGCGCGATCCATTTTCCTTCCTTGTCTCAGTCAATTCTTGTGATGTTGCTCCGGCTCTAGTCTGCGCGCGACAACCGCCGGGAACTTCATGAAAACCGGCCGCCTTGGGACCCCGTGGTCGAAGGCCCAGACTTTCGCGACTTCGTTCGGCGGCGGTACTCTCGGTTCGAGTCGTGGGACCCTTCCCGTCTCGATGAGGTCAGCCTCAGTCGGCTGATCGTGCCGGGGGTCTGGCAGCGATTCCCGCAACCCTGGCTTGACTACCACCTCCCCGAACTTCGGCGGTTTCTCATCCTCTCGGCCTTGGCCCGCCAGCCGTATCCCATGTACGTCAAAGACATGGACGAACTATGGCGCCAAGGGAGGAATTGGCTTTGGTGCAACGGCATTCGCCGGGCAAGCTCCTCCGGGTGGTCCAGGCCGACATTCGGGAACCTTCGGCCACAACGGAAAGATTGGCCATGCCGCTTGGAAGCCCGGCCAGAACGGCCCCCCAGGAACTGCTGGCTTGGCTGGCACGGGTTCATGGGACAACGATCCTGTTCTGAAGTACCTGTGTTCCGATGACCCGGTTTGGGAAATTGTCGGAGATGCGCCCGGGGCAGCCGAGAACGTGCCCGAATTGCAAGACGTTGACGTGGGCGCAACGATGGTAGACCAATGCGACGACGTCAACATTGCCGGGGTCGTCATCCCCGCGGGGCTTGGCAACAATCCGTGCAATTGGGCCGATTATGTTGCTGCCTCCGTGCTTGCGCAACGACAAACGGTATGCCAAGCAACGCTTCCAGTAGGAAACCTAGTCGTCGAGCAAGGTCGCGACACCTTGTGCCAAACGTATGATTCGGCACTCACCGCCTATTCGACTGTCTGGGGAGTCCAAGACTCGATTCTGGGCTTGGCGTTCGTGGGCATTTGCATCGTCACAACCGGCGAAACGCGGGATTGCGGGCTTGCAATGCCCACGCTTCGGAACGCAGTCGACGGATTTGCGTTTGAATGTTTGAGTTCGTCCCTCGAAAACATCAACTGCCTGACAGTCCCCGACGCGATTCAACAGCTTCTCGACCAAAACGACATTGAGCTGTGCTCCGGCTACACCACGTCTGGGCCCGTGCAAGGCTGTGATGCCGGCCATGCGCCAATCGAGGTCACAGAAGTGGTTTTGGAAGCCGTACAAGACGCGTCATCTATTGTCGGCGATCCCGACGGTGACGGCCAGGAAAATGTGGTAGGCACTACGGTAAACCAGGCCCTCCCTGTCGTGGAGACGGCCATTCGACGCTTAGGGTAGGCCTTGGAAAACCCAACGGCACCCAGAAAGGCATATTGGGGCTTGGAGCCAATGCGGCGTCATGCAATGGCTAACCCCTAAAATGCGAGCCCGTCCGGTTCGCACAGCCTTGGGCGCGGGGATGCATGCCACTGCCATCGCGGTTGTGGTGCTTAGCCTAACCTTGGCTCGAGAGGCAGGGCCGTTGGTGGGAGGCGCACTGTCGGTCGTTTGCCTGACTCTGTTTGTTGCCGGAAGCTTCGTCATGCCTCACGAACCAACAAGCCTCGAACTGTGGTGGCGTGAACGTAACGACGCCAGGGACCTGGAGCGTCTACTTCGCTGACAGACCCTCAAGGGGTGGTCCAGGCGGCCCTCCGAAAGCCGAACCAATTTTCCCACCACCCTTTCGATGAACTAAAATTTCAACCTGCACTTCGTTCCGACCTATGAGCTCAAGAAGCACGCGTTCGACTTGGCGTGATTTACAGGTCCCCGGAATGTCGGCCACAATCGCATCGAGCCGTCCTTGACCTCCAAGGCGGCCAAAGCTCCGAACGACGGTTTGCTCCAGGAGCGCGCTACGGCAAATTCGACCATGAAGTCCTGTCCCCTCGAAGACCGGGCGGGTGACGACGTACACCGAATGCCATTGTCGCCAGCCCGGCTCGATTCCGCAGAGGGAGGCCTTTCGTTCGTTGGGGTAGGCGTGTCGGGTTCGCGTTGTGCCACTGGCGAGCAATCCGACAGACGCAAGCGGGGGCGAGTAGGGATGACTCACTCACGCCTCCTCGCATCGTACTTGAGCCACGGATGGCGCTCCATATGTCCCCTGAAGTCGAAATCGTATCCCGCTAGCCAGTCGCGCAGCTGCTGCCGTTCGAATTCCATTTCCTCACGACCCACAGCGGATTCTGTTAGGTACCATTGTAGGCACGCCGCCCTGTGGCGAGGAAATCCTAGACTCACGGCACGCCGGGCGTTACCTCGCGACTAGCTTCTTGGCCAAGGCGCCCAAGATTACGTCCACGTGATCATCTACGGAGGCATCACGCGAACCTGCGTTCATGTGCCCGCCGTCCAAACCCGAATCGCGACGAATAGCGGCCCGCAAGTCGTCGAGATTCATGTGGACGTACGTCGCCGCCATGTTGCTCGTGGGCGACCAGCCGAAGAACATGCGCATCTGCGCCTCCGACCACCGCAACCGCGCCTTCTCCGTCGCACAGGTATGCCTGAAGTCGTGAAGGGTGATGTTATCGTTGCGGGCCAACATGGCATTGGCACCGGATTCCTCCGCGCACCTTCGCACCAAGTCGTTCAGATCTTGGTACTGTAGTCGCCGGGCTCCGTCTTTGCTCGTGAAGCCACAGAACAAGGGAGCGTCCCGACAAGCTCGGCCTGGGTGAAGACCGAGCCAAGCCTTCAGATACGGGACACCACCGACCACGTAGAGCGTTCGGGCCCCAGTCTTCAGGCCCTCCATACCTTCTCTGAGCGTCAGCCAAACGCCTCCCTCGTCGAACCGAACATCGCCGACGTGCAACGCCAGCAACTCGCCGGCGCGCAAGCCCGTGTGGCGGGCGACGGCCAAGATGCATTCTGCTTCCTCTCGGAACGGCAAGGATAGGCTGGGGCCTCTGGCCGTCTTGCACCAGGCCATCATCGCGTCCAGCATGGCGTCCGTTACGACGTTTCCGACGACCCTCTGCTTTCCCTTCTTGACCTTGGTTGCCCGATTGACTTCCTTCGGCAAGGCGTCGTCGCCGTGGAGTTCCCTGAGGAAGTGTCGGAAGAGTTGTGCGTGCAGGACGAACGTCCGGGGTGCAACTCCTTCCTTCAACCTCGATGTGGCGGTGGTCAGCTCCGGGGGAGTCCAAGTCCGGAAGGGTTTGCCCGGGTTGCTGGCTTCGGCCCGCACGATGGCGCGTAGCCAGTTCTCGTTGCTGCCTGTGGCGATGCCGGCGTTGGTGCGAACGGTCAGCAGATACGCGACGTCGCTGCGATTGGCGTGGGTGATCTGGCTGAGGAGACGGTCGCATCCTGTCTTGCGGTGTTGTTCCCGTTTGGTTTGGTGCATGGGGCTCTACGTCCTTATGTATGGGTTCCTAGTCCGCCGCCCCAGGGAAGCTCGCAGACTGGCTAATCCGGGTCGGTTTCCATTGGAAACCGAGCCACACTAGCCCGAATCAAGCCAGCATGCACCAAAGAGAGCCCCTATGGCCCGGGTAGTGTAGCTTGGTTAACATATGGGATTGTGGCTCCCTTGTGGAGGGTTCAAATCCCTCCCCGGGCCCCTTTTTCTTCTCTCCCCAATTCTTTTTGTTCCAGCAATTCAATTCTTTTCCTTAAGTCTGCTTGGGGCAACGGTGAAGTAGGCAGCGCCCAGGAGGGGGCGGTTGGTCGTGCGAAGGCGCGGCCGAGATGCCCGATGTCGTTCACCAGCGCGCTGCGAACGGGGGCGGGCCCCCCGAAGCCGGGCGTGGCCAAGGGCGGCGCGGACGACGCGACCCAGGAGTATCGGCGGCTCTTCCAGGCCAATCCAACGCCGCTGATTGTCGTCGAGCATGACACCCTGCACGTGGCGGCCGTGAATGCCGCAGCCACGCGAGCGTTCGGGCATTCGGAGGCCGAGTTCCTCGCCTCGTCCCTCGTCGACTTCTTGGAGGCGCCGGACCGCGAGGCCCTGTTGGCGACGCCCAATCGCCTGCCGGTGCCTGGTCTGCTCGACGCCCGCAGTTCGTGGAAGATTGCGTGCCGCGATGGCGACCGGCTGCGCATCGAAGTCGCAGGCGGAGCGCCGCTGGTGTTCCACGGCAAGCCGTGCGCCCTGCTGTTCCAGCCGCCGGCCGCCGAGCCAACGGCCCGCGACGTGCGCCTCGACGGCGTCGATCTCACGGAGTTCTCCTTCTCGGCCCTGCATGACCTGAAGGAGCCGCTGCACCTGGTCAAGGGGTACCTTGCCCTCCTGCGTGCTGGCGGCGCCGGCGCCCTCGACGCCGAATCACGCGACTTCCTCGAGAACGCCTACAGTGGAACGCAACGCATGCAGGCCCTCGTCCTCAACCTCCTCGAGTACTTCCGCGCCGACGCCAAAGGCATCGCACCGGAGCCCGTGGACTTGGACGGCGTCCTTGCCGAAACCCTCGAGGGCCTCCGCCTGCAGATCAAGGAGTCCCAGGCGGTCGTGACGCACGATGCGTTGCCCCCCGTGATGGCTGACCGTGTGCAGATTGGCCGCGTGCTGCAGAACCTGCTCTCCAACGCCGTCAAGTTCCGCTCCGCCAACCCACCGCGCGTCCACGTGTCCGCCCACAGGTCCGGCAAGGAGTGGGAAGTCGTCGTCAAGGATGACGGCATCGGCATCGCCGCCAAGGACATCGACCGCGTCCTGAAGCCCTTCCAGCGCGCGCACTCCGTCGACCGCTTCCCCGGCACGGGCCTGGGGCTCTCCATCAGCAAGAAAATCGTCGAACTGCACGGCGGGCGCCTGTGGCTTGTCTCCGGACTCGGCGAGGGAACCGAGGTCCACTTCACGCTGCCCGCGCAGGGGGCCTGAGCATGGACATGCCGCTCTGGCTCGGCATTGCCACAAATGGCGTCGCGGCTTCCGCCTATCTCGCCGTCGCCGGCATTCTTCTCATCAACGCCATCCGGACGCGGCACGTCTGGGACAACCCGCTTGGCGTCGCGACCGTTGCCGTTTTCCTCACCTGTGGCGGCGGGCACGCGGTGCACCTGCTGCAACTGCTTGACGTTCCCCTTGGGCGGGCTTCGGCAGCCGGCCTAGCCATCCAGGCGGAATACGCCAACAACGCGCACATGTGGATCATCGACATCCTCACTGCGGTGGCGGCCGTCGCCTACTGGATGCTGCGCCGCCGCTTCCCCGCCTTGGTTTCGGGCGCCGCCGTCTTCGAGGATCTGCGCACCCGCGAGCGCCGCGCCCTGGAGATCAATGACCACGTCGTGCAGGGCCTCGCCCGCGCCAAGCTCGCCCTCGACTTGCAGCAGACGCGCGAAGGCGAAGCCGCCGTGGCAGACACAATGGCCAGCGCCCGGCAAATCATCACGGAGTTGCTCGGCAAGGATGAGGTCAAGGTCGGCTCCTTGCGCCGCAAGGCCCACGGGGGTGACCCGGTTGATCGCTGAGTGGTGGATGGTCACGGCCGGCGCCAACGCCATCATCGTCGTGGTTTACGCACTCGTCTCCATCAGCATGATCAACGCCATCATCGATGGCCGGCAATTGCTCACCAACCCGTTGCTGACGGCGACGGCAGCCATTTTCGTCACCTGCACCCTGGGGCACGGAGCCCACCTTGCCCATGCGGTGTTCGCCACCAGCGGCGTCTGGGGCGTGGATGGAGCCGCCGCAGCCGCCCGCGTCCAAGCGGAATTCGGCGACGTCCGGCTCCTGGTGTGGGACTCCATCACAGCCGTCGTTGCAATCTTCTTCCTTGCCCTGCGCAGCCGCTTCGGCGTCGTCTACCGCGGAGCCGCGTTCTGCGAGGACATGGAGAAGCGCGAGAAGCAGGCCCTCGAGATGCACGACAACATTGTGCAGGGCCTCGCCCAGGCCAAGATGGCCCTTGACCTTGGCGAACGGGAAGAGGGGTACCGCGCCATTGAGGCCACCTTGGTCGCGTCGCGCCGCATCATGACGGAAATGCTTGGGAAAGACGCCACGGGACCCACCGCGTCTCCGACGGGCTTGCGCGGAGGTGGCCCCGCATGACGCCGAGCCAGCGCCGCTACACCGTCGTCCTCGCGGACGACGTCTCGGCCCTGCGGCGCCTAGTGCGGATTGCCGCGGAAGGCAGCGGCCGCTTCCAGGTCATCGGGGAAGCCACGACGGGGCTGGAGGCCATCGAGCGTGCCCGCGAGCACCAACCCGACCTGGTCCTGCTCGACTTGTCCATGCCGGACCTCGACGGCCTCGAAGCGCTGCCACGCGTCCTCGAGGCCAGCCCGAAGAGCCACGTCGTCGTGCTCAGCGGCTTCAACCACGTCCGCATGGCGCCCGTGGCCAAGCGCCTCGGCGCGAGCGCCTACCTCGAAAAGGGCCTGGAGCCCGACCTCCTGGTGCGGGCCCTGCTCGATGTCCTGGAGCCTGGAGGAACCGCCCCGGCCGACGCAGGTGGGCCAAAGTCCTTCGCAATTCCCCCAATCGTGCCCCCCCAGGCAGCGAGTCCTCCACCCAGGCCGCCGTCTTCGGAGGCGAAGCCGGGCATGGCTTCCTTTCGCGTCCTCCTGGTCGAATCCGACGGCGCCGTCGCGCAGCGCCTCGCCAATCTGATGGCGTCCGCCGCCGCAGTCCAGTTCCAGGTCACGCGGGCAGCCACGCTCGCCGTGGCCGCCGCAGACCTAGAGCAGCGGCACCCCGACGTCGTCGTCGTGGACCCGCGGGGCCTCGGCGGCGACGCCGAAGAGGACCTCATCGAGATTCTTGGCCGGGCCCCGGGCGTCCCCGTGGTGGCCTTGGCCCCGCCGCACGACGTCAACCTGGTGGCGCGTGCGCTTCGCCTCGGCATCGAGGACTGCCTCGACCCCGACGTCAACGAAGCAGACCTCCTCGGGCGCAGCCTTCTCTACGCCGTCGAGCGCCGGCGCGCGCAGGAAGCCCGGCGCCGCGTGCGTGACCAGGAGGCCGAACTCGAGCGCATGCGCGACATGGAGGCCCTGAAGACGCAGTTCTTCAACGCCGCCGCGCATGAACTGGGAAACCCCCTGACCCCGATTCGCGTGCAGTTGGCCCTGCTTCGCCGCATGACGGCCACCGGCCAGGACCCGGCGGCGTCGCACGCCGTGGAGATCCTCGAACGCAACGTGCAGCGCATGTCGAAGCTGAACCAGGACATCCTCGACGTCGCCCGCTTGCAGGCCGGCCGGCTGTCGCTCGAACGCCACGCGGTGGACGTCAAGGGCCTCGTTCGCGAGTTGGTCGACACGTTCGAGCCGCTGGCCCGGGACGCAGGCATCGGTCTCACGGCGACGTGCCCCGAAGGGCTTGCCGTTGACGCCGACCCGCAACGCATCATGCAGGTCCTGTACAACCTGGCGGGCAACGCGCTGAAATTCACCCCCAGCGGCGGCCTCGTGGCCGTCGAAGTGCGCGCGGATGGCAACGCATGCACGTTTGAGGTCCGCGACTCGGGCCCCGGCCTTGGCCCGGACCAGATTGCCAAGTTGTTCCAGCCGTTCTCGCAGGTCCTCGGGGACGTGCAGCCCCGCGGCGTCGGCTCGGGATTGGGTTTGTTCGTTTCGCGGGGAATCGTCGAGCTGCACAACGGCCACATCGCATGCCGCAGCCCGGGGCCCGGGCGGGGTTGCACCTTCACGTTCACGATTCCGCGCCTTGCCGCGCAAACGCCCGCGCAGCACGAAGACGCAGTGGCGGTCGCGGCGGCCTGAGGCATGGACCAGGCCCTGGCCCGCGTGTGCGGAGTCCTGTCGTTGGCGGCGGCGGCCATGCATGCCGGGCTCGTCGACGAGCACCTGGAAGAATGGTGGGGGTACGGCCTGTTCTTCATCTTGGCCTCGTTGGCCCAGGGCCTGTACGGGCTCATCCTCCTTGCCCTGCCGCTTCGCCCGGCCTGGGACCCCGAAGATTGGCGCGTGTGGCGACTGCGCCTCTTCACGGCGGGCATCGTCGCAAACGTGGCCGTCATCGTGCTCTACACGATTTCGCGCAGCACGGGCATTCCCCTCTTTGGACCGGCCGCCGGTGAAGTCGAACCCATCGAGGCGCTTGGCCTTGCCACCAAGGCCGTGGAGATGCTGACCGTCCTTGGGCTGCTGGTCCTTGTCCGACGCTTGCGCGCCAACCGCCCGCTGATCCACGCGTCGTCCTAGCGTCGACCGAGGCGGTGTCGGCGAAGTTTTCCCCCCCGGCTGGGTGCACCGGGCGTGGGCGCAGCCGGAATCTTGCGCAAGCTCGCGGCCATCCTCCTCGTCCTGGCGTCCGTCACCATCGGCATCGTCGGCCTCATGTACACGACGGAAGGGCAGTGGTGGGGCGTTGCCCTCATCGCCGTGACCCCCTTCGGAATCTGGTTGGCCACGCGCGTCACCCCCGAGGGCGGCACCACGGGGTACTTCGACAAAAACATCTGAGGACGCCCGGCCGAGCCGGCGATTGACGCGAACCGGCCCCGGGGGCAAACGTCGCCCAAGACCTCATGAAGGTCCAGCCTTAGAGTCGCCCCGTGGCCGTGGAGCCCGTCGACTTCCTCGTCGGTCCGGTGAGCCGCGGCGCCGCAGCCGTCCTCGGTGGCATGACGCTCGCCTACGCGGGGCTGACTGGGGTGTACGCCGTCCGGGGATTGCGCGCCCAACTCGACGACCGCTGGTCCGCCGTCGTAGCCACCGCAGTCATGGCCCTTCTGGGGATCACGCTGTGGCGCGACGGGGCCCGCCTCCTGCCAGCCCCCTTCTCCATCTTCGTCCTCGTCGTCGCCTTGGCCGGCATCGCCCTCACCCTCACGTACACCCTGGGACGGTACCAGGAGCGCATCGAGCGCTTCAAGGTGCAGTTCGGCGAACGCCTCAGCCACTTGCTCGACGCCATCGTCGCCGAGGAGCGCCAAGCGGAATGGGAGCGCCTGCGGACTTCCTGGAAGCCCACGGCAGAGGAACGCCGCAAGACACCGCACCTGCTGATGGGGCTGTTCCTCCTCTTCTACGCGGGCCTGGGCTACTTCATCCTGCGCGGCGTTTGGGACCTCCTGTACGGAGCCGACGCCGCAATCCTCACCCTCGATGGCGGCGAAGGCATCCGCAACCTGTACCTCGCCAGTCACTCGGGGGCGCTCGCCGCAGGCCAAGTGTTCAGCCTCACGTGCCTGCTCGGCCTCCTCTACGTCCTGGTTCCGACCGAGCTCCTGCGCCTGAAATATCCGGAATTGAGCTACCCGTTCAAATCGCTCATCCTGACGCGGCTGCGCAACCGCGAACGCGGCCTCTTCGGCGCGCACTACTACCTCGCCGCCGCCACGCCCTTGGCCGTCCTCTGGCTCACCGCGGACCCTGCCCGTTGGGACGCCACGGTCCCCGCGGCCGCGGCCCTCCTCGTCGTCACCGTCTTCGCCGACGCGGCAAGCGCCCTCGTCGGGATCCGCTACGGCGAACGCAAATTCCTGCACAATGCCCGCAAGTCCTACGCCGGAGCCGTCGGGGGCACGGTCGTCGCCTTCGTCGCAACCCTGCCCCTGCTTGGACTGCCCGGCGCCCTCGCGTCCGCCGCCGTGTTCCTCTTCATCGACCTCATCGCCCCCGTGCCCATCTTCGTCTCGGACAATCTGCTCTACCCCGTGACGCTCAGCATCGTGTACCTCGCCATGGTGGATTCCATCCAGCCCTGGTTCCCGTACTACTGACGCCGACGGTCAAACGGATTCGGATTGCCGAGGTGGCGGCGTCATCGGTGGGCATCGGTGCGCATCGGTGGATGGGCTTGCCGTACGCCCAAGCATCCACCGATGACACCGATGTCACCGATGAGGTTTCATGGTGAGGCCCACAGAGACTTCAAGCCCGACTGGTTGCCCACCCCTGTGCCCCGCAAGGTCGCCCTCGTCGCCGCCGGCATGAGCCGCTTCGGCACGCGCCCCGAGACGCCCAAGCAACTCTTCGACGAAGCGTGGCGGGAGATGGCTGGCCGCGTTCGGGGAACCTGGGACGGCCGCGTCGATGAGGCCTGGATCGGCACCGTGGGGTTCGGCGGCCACCAGCCCGGCAACTCGGCGGCCCTCTTCCTGCAAGGCACGCCCAGCCAAGGGGCCGGCGCGCACCGCGTCGAGAACGCCTGCGCCTCCTCCGGTTTCGCCATCCGGGACGCCTTCCTCGCCATCCGTGCCGGCGCCGCCGACGTCGCCCTCGCCGCAGGCGTCGAATCAATGACGCCCTTCAGCAAGGCGCACCGGGGCTCCTGGCTCGGCGTGAGCGGCGACACCGAAGTCGAGCGCGCCAGCGGCCTCACGTTCCCCGGCGTGTACGCCCTCATGGCGCGCGCCCACATGGCGCAGTTCGGCACGACGCGCGAGCACCTCGCCCACGTCGCCGTCAAGAACCACGCCAACGGCGCCCACAACCCGCACGCCCAGTTCCAGAAACCCACGACCCTGGAGAAAGCCCTCGCCGCCGCCATGGTCGCCGACCCCCTCGGCCTCTTCGACTGCTGCTCCACCACGGATGGCGCCGCAACGGCCTTGCTCGTCGCGGAGGAGCGCGTCCCCGAATTCACGGACCACCCCATCTGGCTCCTTGGCTCCGGCGTCGCAACCGATACACTCGCCCTGCACGACCGCAAGGAATGGACCGGCATGGCCGCCACGCGCGTCGCGGCCGCGCACGCCCTCACGCAGGCGCAACGCCAGGTCGCCGAACTTGATTTCGCCGAAGTGCACGACTGCTTCACCATCGCCGAAGTCATGGCCACGGAGGACCTCGGCCTCGTCGCCAAGGGCCAAGGTGGGCCCGCCGTCGCAGCGGGGCGAACCGCCATCGGCGGCGACCTGTGCGCCGTCAACCCCTCAGGCGGACTCAAGGCCAAGGGTCACCCGCTGGGCGCCACGGGCGCCGGGCAGGCCGTGGAAGTCTTCGAGCAACTGCGCGGTCTGGCGGGGGGCCGCCAAGTCAAGGATGCGAAGCTCGCGCTGACGCACAATGTCGGCGGCTCCGGTGCGACGTGCGCGGTCCATGTCTGGGAGGCCGGCCAATGACCGACGTCCGACGATCCACCGATGACACCGATGTCACCGATGACGTTGCAACCGCATCGGTGTCATCGGTGACATCGGTGGATGGGCCCGTCGGGGGCAGTCCATGACCCTGCACGTTGCCATGCCGTCGCGCCGCCGCGGCCAGAAACTCGCGCCGTCCTTCGACGAGGACGAACTCACCCTCGCATGGGATGCCGTGCGCAAGGCCGACCTGCCCGCGGGAACGAAGGTGCACGCCGTGGACCTTGCCGTCCCCGCCTGGTTCTGGCAGGGGGCTGGACTCGTGCCCGACGCCGATGGGCCCTTCGTGCTGCGCGCAGTCGCCACGACGCTTGGCCCCAGCGTTGCCTTGCACGCGGCCGGGGGCGCCGCGGTTCCTGACGTGGAGGTCGAGGCCCGGCGTTTGCACGCAGCGGCGCGCGAACGGCCCGAGCCCGAATGGCAGAAGTACCGCACGGCCCGCGATGGCCCGGACACGGAGGCCGACTTCCCGCTCGGCGCCTACGTGCTGCCGGCCCGCCACGAGGCCGTCACGGCGCAACGCATGACCCTCGGTCCCGCGAAGGTCGCGAGCTGGACCACCATTGGCGCAGGCGCGGCCCCGACGGAGTTCTTGCGCCTGCAGGACGCCGTCGGGGCGTACCACGTCGTCATGGTCGAACACGCCGGCGGAGTCACCGTAGCCCTGTGGGCCGGCGACGGCGCGCCGACGACGGGGCAAGCTTGCGCGCCCGTGCTTCGTCGCCTGTTCCGTACGCAGGGCGCGTGGCGGCACGGCATCAAGTTCGCGCCAGTCGGATGACGCCAATTCGGTCGATCCGTTGGGAGATTGGGCGTCTCGCCGATTGCGCCCGTTCTGGGCTTCCACGAAGGTCAAACTTCCTTTGGACGCCGACGACGGCCGCGACATCAAGCCGGTGAAGGAATTCCTTGGCGGCGCTGGGCGCCACCTCGCGCGCCTGCGGCGCGCGCCTCGCTGAAAGGATGAGCTGGAAGTCGCCGGGGTCGGCGGAGGAAGTGGTTAGCGGTCGCGAGGAAGAACGTGCGCAGGCATGCGCCGGGAACCAAGGAGCCAACGCGGTTGCATGCGCGCAGAACCGGAATGGGCTGCAATGGGAATCGCCGAAGGGCCGTCCGGGCGGTCGCCGTCATGCTTTAGAGGGCAAGGCCGCCATCGCTGACGCGATGCCGTCGGACCTCCTGGTCGAGAACTTCCACATCAAGGGCTCGCCCAAGCGCAAGTGGCCCAAGAAAATCGTGTGGTGGGACGAGACGCTGCGCGACGGCGAACAGACGCCAGGCGTCTACTACACCCAGGAAGAGAAAGTCGAGTTGGCCCGCATGATTTCCGCGTGCGGCGTGGACATCATCAACGTCGGCATCCCCGCCATCGGCCCCGGCGAACTGAAGGCCGTCAAGGCCATCGCCAACGCGGGACTCGACGCGAAGATCCTCGGTGCCGCCCGCACCATCCGCTCCGACATCGACGCCGTCATCGCCTCCGATGCCTCCGAGATTGCAACCTTCATCGCGGCGTCCGAGGTCCACCTCAAGCACAAACTCAACCTCACGCACGAGCAGGCCATCGAGAAGGCCGTCGACTCCGTCACGTACGCGAAGGAGCACGGCCTCAAGGTCACCTTCGTCACCGAAGACACCGTGCGCGCCGACTTGGACTTCGTGACCGAGATTTACCGCGCGGCCATCGACGCCGGCGCGAAACGGGTCCTGTTCTGCGACACCGTCGGCGTCATGACGCCGTCCACCTTCGGTTGGTGGCTCGACGAGGCCGTCAAGCGCATCAAGCGCCCGAAGGTCGAGTATGGCGTGCACATCCACAACGACTTCGGCATGGGCGTCGCCAACACCCTCACCGCCCTCGAGCACGGCATCCCCTGCGTCAACACGACGGTCAACGGCATCGGCGAACGCGCCGGCAACGCCAGCTTCGAGGAACTCGTCATGGCCCTCGAGGAACTGTACCACGTCAAGACGCACATCGACAAGTCGCAGCTGTACGCCCTCAGCCGCCGCGTCGAGGAGATCTCCGGCGTCCCCGTTGCCTTCAACAAGGCCATCGTCGGCTACAACGCCTTCACGCACGAGTCCGGCATCCACACGGACGGCGTCATCAAGAACACCCTCACCTACGAGCCCATGCAGGTCGAGACGCTGGGCCGGCGCCGACGCTTCGTCTTCGGAAAGCACACCGGCACGCGCGCCGTCGACGCCCGCCTCGGCGAAGCCGGCTGCAAGGCCACGAAGGAGCAACTCGTGGCCATCGCCAACGAAATCAAGGTGCACACGGAGAACCACACGAAGGAGTACGTGCGCGACTTCATCACCGCCTACCGCACGTGGGACCGCGACAACAAGGGTGTCAGCCCCGAGGTCTTCTGGGCAATTGCCAAGAAGCACGGCATCAAGGTGCCGGCCAAGATCCCCATGACGGTGTAGGTTGGCCGCCATGCCGTGGCGGGACGTGGCCCTCGTCGCCGTAGGCGGCGCCCTCGGCGCCCTGGCTCGCTTCGCCGTATCGAGCGCGGTGCCGCGCCTTGAATTCCCGTGGCACACTCTGCTCATCAACCTCGCCGGCTCGTTCGTGCTGGGTTACCTGTTCCTCGACCACGGCATGGAGCACTCCGCTCGCCTCGCCGTCGCCGTCGGCTTCCTCGGCGCCTTCACGACCCTGTCCACGTATTCCGTCGAGACCGTCGACCTGTGGCGCTCGGGCCAAGCGGGTCTCGCTTTGGCAAACATGGCCGGCAATGGGCTCGGCGGCCCCCTCTTCGCCCTGGCCGGATGGCGTCTTGCGGCGGCCTTCGCTTGAGCGCACCCCCCACAAGCGACAAATAGCGCCCCAAAGTCGCTTCCTCGATGAATCGTTTCGTGCTCTCGCTCCTCCTGTTGGCCAGTCTCGCAGGCTGCCTGTCCAACGACCCCGGCGCCGGCGACGATGGCCCGGTCGAGGGCCTATCCTCGCCCAGCAGCATCCCAGACCTCTTCACGGGCCTGGAGCCGGTCGCCTCGCCCAAGCTGAACGGCAGCGAGGGCTCGTTCATCGATGGCACACTCCTGTACCTCAGCGGCAGTGATGGCCTGCGCATCCTCGACATCACTGACCCCGCCAACGCGACCGTGCTTGCCACGGACATCGAGGGCACGCAGGGGTCGAGCGATGTCGACGTCATGCACCACCCCAATGGCCGAACGTACGCCGTCCTCAACGTGCAAGGCGACGGCCATGTTGCGTTGCTGGATGTCACTGATCCCGCGGACGCCATCATCGTCAGCGAGACACAATTGTGCGCACACGCCATCGGCGTCGTGCCCAACAGCACCGCCGTGTACGTCTCCTGGTCGCTGTGCCATGCCATCCCCCCTGGCAACCAGATGCTCAACGGCGACGTCGAGATTCTCGACTTCGCGGATCCGGCCAACCCGACGTCCCGGCTCTTCGTGTTCCCACCCTTCGTCCTGATGGGATTGACGCCGCGCCCCATCACGGCCACCTCGTGCCACGAGATCAGCTTCAACTGGCAACTGCGGCGCGCCTACTGCGCCGGCATCACGGACACCCAAATCTGGGACGTCAGCGACCCCCTCGCCCCAGTCGTCGTCTCCGTCATCGATGACCCCCGCGTCAACATCCACCATGGGGCCTGGGACGCCCGCAACGGCACTCTCCTCATCCTCGGTGACGAAATGGCGGGCGTTCTGGCGCCGACCCCCATGTGCAGCGACGAGGTCGAGTATCCCACCTCAGCACTGTGGTTCTACGACATCAGCGACCTCGACAACCCGACGGCTTTGGGCTTCTACCAAATCCCCTACGATGCCCTGGCCGCCAGCCAGGAAGCGGGCCGCCCACAATACTGCAGCACGCACATGGGTGAGGTCATCGACGACAACCGCTTCGTCATCGGGTGGTACACCGCCGGCACCGCCGTCGTGGACTTCACGGACCCGGCTGCCGCCACAACCCTGGCCACTTGGCGAGCTTCCAACTCCAACGTCTGGGAGGCCCGCTATGCGCGTGGCCACATCTTCCTGGCTGACACGGGCCGCGGCCTCGACATCCTGAAATTCGTCACGGAGGCCTGAGCATGCGGGCCTTGCTGCTCAGTGCTTTGCTGCTCGTCGGGGCGTTCGCCGGCTGTGCCGACGACGCCAGCGATGACGGGCCCGAACCCGGCCACTTCAGCGCCTCCGCGCCCTGGTCCACGACCCCCTCGTTCAACAACCCGCTGCCTGCGAGCATCACGGGCTTCGAGCCCGTCGCCCGCCTGACGAAGGCCAACTCTTCGGAGTTCTGGCCGTCGGGCGGCGGCAACTTCGTTCTCGGCGACTTCGTCTTCGGTTCCGCCCTCGGCTTCGGCTTCTTCATCGCCAACGTCAGCGACCCCGCGCACCCGGTGATTGTGTACAACGCAACGGTGCCTGACGGCGAGACGCCCTTCGCACGCAAGGCCGAGGTCATCGCCCACCCCGACGGCCGCCGCACCCTCGTGTTGGCCACGCAGTCGAACGGCATGCACTTCTGGGACGTCACCGACCCGGCCAACGCCGTGTGGGCCTCCTCCATCGAGTTCACGCGCAACCACTACGTTGCCGTCGTCCCAGGCACGGAACTCGTCTTCAACAACCCGTCCGCCGGCACAGGCGGCGACAACGCCCTCGTGGACGCACACGACCCCTACAACCCCGCCGTCCTGGGCACCTACGGGACGTACGGCTGCCATGGCACCACCTTCCAGGGCAAGCCCGGCGACGCGCTCTTCCGCGCCTACTGCGCCGGCATCCAGCGCACCGAGGTCTGGGACCTCGCGGGCCTCAACGTGTCGGCGCCCCACTTCGGCATCCAGTTGCTGACGTATGTGGACATCGCGGACAACCCGGTGTCCGGGACGCCCATCACGAACCCGCCCATTCCCGCGAACCCGACGGGCGTCACGACCACCCCCGTGCGCAGCCTGCACCACTTCGCCACGGCGAGCGACGACGGCAACATCCTCATCGTCGGCGACGAGCACCGCGGCGGCGGCAACCCGGGCGCCTGCTTCGCGAACGACCCAGTCACGGGCAAGAGCACTCCCCTGGGCGCGCTGTGGTTCTTCGACATCAGCAACCCCACCGACCCCCAGATGCTGAGCTGGATCACGCCCGGCCTCGTTGCCCCCGTCGCCCCGACCCTGCCCACGAGCCCAGCAACGGATCCCACGGTCGTAGGCCAGGCGACTGGCGCCGCGTACACGGCCGTCCCCAACTGCACGGCGCACTTCGGCCAAGTCATCCCCGGGCACGACCAGATCGTCATCGGCTGGTACTCCGCGGGCGTGCTGCTCATCGACTTCTCGGATGCGGCCAACCCCGTCATCACGGCGCAGTACAACCCGGCCGGCATCAACACGTGGAGCGCCCGCTACTCGAATGGGTACGTCTTCACGGGCGACATCACCCGCGGCATGGAAGTGTTGAAGCTCGTCTAGCCACGAAACGTGGGTTGACGGACGAGCGTCGGCACCTTGCCGGCCTCGGTGTCCGCGCGCTCTTTCAGGAAGGCCGCGAGTTTCTCCACCTGCGTCAATTTCAGGCGCACGCTCCCCGCCATCGGGTTGTCGAGGTCCCGCACGAGCAGGTACAGGCCGCAGAGAACGAACGCGACGGCCCCGGTGACAAGGGCACCGGAGGTGGCGCTGCCGAGGTCCGTGAGGAGGAGGCAACCGACGACCAGTGCGATGGACGTGGCGGAGAAGATGTACCCCGCAGCCATGAAGGTCGTCTCCACGATGGTCTCCACGCGATCGACGTTGCGCGTCAGGCTGGCCAACCCCATCTGCGCCGTGCGCGTCGTCGGCAGCGGGCGGACGGCGACGGCCTCGGTCAACATGCGGTCCATGGCGTCGATGGGGGAATGCAGGTCGCGCAGGCGCCAGCGGGAGCCGTGGCGCGCGTTCTCGAGGACCATGTTGACGAAATGCGCCAGCTGCAGGCGCAGGGCCGCCACGGTCTTCTCGTCGGCCCCCGCGAAGGCGAAGTCCCAATGCAGGCGGCGCACGCCGCTGACGATCTCGCCAAGCCCACGTTCCGCCTCCTTGAAGTCCGCCAGCACGCCGGACAACACGATGGCCAACGTGAAGGTCACGGCGCCGATGAGGGCGGCGAGGACGGGCAGGCCGACCAGGTCCAGTTCCCAGCCGCGGCCGTGCATGAGGAGTTTGAGGACGGCGATGGCGGCCGCGATTAGCAGGGCGTAGCCGGCCGGCCCGAGCTCGCTGTCGCGCAGGGCGCGCAGCGACCGGGGCGGACCTTCGAACAGGGACGGACGTTTCCCCTTCGGCACGGGGGCCTCAGGGGCGGCCCCGTTCGTCAAGTCTCCGGTCAGCGGCGGGCGGTCTTCGCCTTCCGCTTCGGCGCCTTCCGGCCAGCCTTGGCTGGCTTGCGGGCAGCCTTCTTGGCCCGCTTGGCGGCCTTGGCGCGCTTTGGCTTGCGCGCTGGCTTGCGAGCCGCTTTGGCTGCCTTCGGGCGGGGCTTGGCGGCCTTCGCGGCGCCACGGGCGTCTGCGCCGACGAGAAGGACAGCGTCGCCTTCGTGCACCTTCTTGGCCAAGCCGACGCCGATGTGCTGGCCCGCGTGGCCGGCAGCGATGGGGGCATGGTCCAGCTGCAGGGACTTGACCTTGGTGCGCACGTCGTCGCCATGGCCAACGATGTGAATCTCGTCGCCGAGCTTCAGGTCATCCGTGAGCCCCACGGCGGCCGCCTTGGCCTTCGGGTAGTAGTGCTCGACCTTGCCGACGGGCTTCTCTGCCTTCCTCGCCGCGGGTTTTTCGGGCATGCCCTGCCAATCTGCGGGTCCGGTACTTGGCCGTTGCCCGTGGGCTACATGAAGGCCGGGCGTCGGCTTACGGGCGTGGCTTGTCGGGCGCGATGGCCAGTGCGCCGGCGATGAGGACGAAGACGGCGCCGAGGGCGATGGCAATGAGCGAGTTGCCCCCACCGCTTGCCCACGACGCGCCGGCGACGACGAGCAGGACGACGCCGATTGCGAGGAAGATGCGCGGGGCCAGGTCGAACGTGACTTTCATGCCAGCGTCAGGACCCCGCGGCGCCGCAATGCCATCACTGGGCCACCTGGTGGGCAGGAGAAGTAGTTTACGTGTTAATCATCAACACATTGAACATCCGGACAGAAACCGACTCGGAAGCATTTAGCCTCCCAGGCGCTGCCTTGCGGCGTGGCTTCCCGTCCGCCTGCGACTCCGACCTCCGTCGGAGAGGCCCTGCACGCAGCCCTGTGGGCCATGCGCACCCACAACGCCAAAGCCCTCGCGGACGCCGGCACCACCGGCCCCCAGACGGGCATCCTGTGGTTCCTGCACGAGTACAAGGCCCTCAGCCTCGCCCGCCTGGCGCAACTGCAGGGCACGACGCCGGCCAACATGACTGGCATGGTCAGGCGCCTGGAGCGCGACGGCTTGGTGACGCGGCGCAACCACCCGACGGACAACCGGGTCAAGCTCATCGCCCTCACGCCGGAGGGCCTGGCGCGCACCAAGCAGGCGCGCAAAGCCATCGACAACGCCATGGCCCACTTGTTCCAGGGCACATCGCAGGGGGACCTCGAGGTCGTCCACCGCGTCCTGGACCAGCTTCGGCGCCGAGCCGACCCGGAGAACCCGGCGGACTGAGTTTGGACGGCGCCACCAATGGCGTTTTGAAAGTCAGGGACCCTTTCGATGCGTGGTCCGCCGCCTTGGGTCTGTGCCGTGGGCCGGACTCGCCGCGGGTGGCCTTCTCTTCGCGGCCAGCCTTGCCCTCAAGTGGCCGCTTCAGGCCGCGCCCCCATTCGGGGACGAGGGCGTCCACTACTGGACCGCGCGCTACCTCGGCCAACGCACCGACGCCCTGGTGAACCTGTGGGGCTACCCGATGGCCGCGCCGGCCACCCTGCTGTGGCAACGTCCGCTGTTCTACCTCGTCTCCTGGCTGCCGGCGCAGGCCGGATTCATGGCGTTCCGCGCAGCCCAAGCCGTCCTGGCCTCGCTTCTTGCGCCCGCCGCGTATGCGCTGCTGCGCCGACGCGGCCACGCGACCGTCACCGCTCTCCTGGCAGGGTTGGCCGTCGCCGCGACCCCTCGCCTGGTGCTTTGGGGTGCTTACGGCCTGACGGATTCGGCCATGACCCTGGCGTTGGCGGGCCTCGTCTGGGCGCATGGTGAAGGCCGGCCGCGCGCAGCCCTCATCGCGGCCCTCGCTGCCACGTGGTTCAAGGAGACAGCCTACCTCGCGGTCCTGGCCCTGCTCGGCCTCGAGTTGTGGCGCGCCCGCCGCGAACTGTCCTTCTGGCCGCGCCTGGCCCTCCCGCCGATGGCCACGGCCCTTGCCTGGGCTGCAGCCATCGCTCCGTTGCCTTTGGTCTGGGCCTTGGCGCATGACCTGCCGCAGCCCGGCGGCGCCAGCTCCGCCGGAACGGTCGCAGTCCTGCAGGGACTCTTCGTCTCCGCCTGGACCGTCCCCGTTCTCGTCGCCGGCCTCGCCTGGGCCCGGTCGCGCGCGATGTGCGCCTGGGCGTTGGCGGCGGCCGCCGCAATCGTCGCCGTCCACCTGGCCGGCCGCGCCACGGAACCGTGGTACATGGTGCCCGCCACGTTCCTCGGCCTGCTCGCCGTCGCAGTGACCTGCGAAGAGGTGGCGCGCCAGCTGTGGGCGGTGCCGGCCCGCCGCTGGCTCGGCTTCCTCCCCAGTGCCTTCGCGGTCCTGGTCGTGCTGCTCGCAGTCACCGCCCCCGCAGCCGGCCGCGTCGTGCGGTCGCCATGGGTCGGCGACGACCCCAACGACCTCGCGACGACCTGGCACTGGCAGGTGCACGGCCGCGATGCCGCCATGCAGGCCGCCATCGCGGCCTTGCCCCTCGACGGCCGGCACGACATCCTGGTCCTGGACCTGCCGCCGACGGTCATCCTGGTGCCGGTGGTCGAGGATGCGTCCCAGGCGTGGTGGGACTCCACGGTGGTCCGTAGCGTCTTCCCCCTCGACGTGCAGCCCCTGGCCCATCGCATCGAGGCCAACGCCACGTGGACCTTGCTGGACCGCACCGGGCTTGCGACGGCGGTCGCCATCGAGGACACGTACGCCGACTGTGTGCGCTTCCGCAACGAAGCCTACCTGGTCATCGAGGGGTCGCCGTGCGCAGGACGCGCCGAGGCGTTGGAGCAGGCCTGGCGGGACGCCTCCGGCCCGACGCCCTGACGCGGCCTGAGGGCCCATCGCACCCCTCATATCCGGGAATGCCTAGGGAGGCCCAATGGCCCAGGCTGCCTCCTTGCCGACCACCTTCGACGACTGGGTCGCCCAGTTTGGCGACTGGCAGAAGAAGGTCGGCTTCGACACGTCCTGGCTTGGGGACTACAAGTTCGAGGCAAAGTACGACTTCGACAACGTCAACCCCGTCATCGAGTTCGGCGACTACAAGGGCAAGCCGAAGTGGGAGCGGCCGCTGCAGATCCCGCACCAGAACATCCGCGACGCGCTGCTGCACCTCATCACCGTCCAGGGCGACACCGAATTCGCCTCCGTCGAGCAGCAGCGCCACCTCCTCGCCTCCGCGCCCACGGAGTACGACCGCAAGTCGGCTCTGCGCATCATGGCGGAGGAGCAGCGCCACGGCTGGCAGATGTGCCACCTCCTCATGACGCACTTCGGCAAGGAGGGCGCGCGGGAGGCACAGAAGCTTCTGCAGCGCAACGCCAACGACGGCAACCGCATCCTCGGCTCCTTCAACGAGCCCACCAAGAACTGGCTCGATTTCTTCGTCTTCACGCAATTCGTCGACCGCGACGGCAAGTACCAGCTCAAGATGCTGAGCCACTCGGCCTTCAAGCCGCTCGCGGCAAGCATGGGTCCGATGCTGAAAGAGGAGTCCTTCCACCTCGGCACGGGATCCAACGGGTTGCGCCGCATCGTCAAACAGGGCGTCATCCCCCTCCCCGTCGTCCAGCGCGCCTTCAACCGCTGGATTCCGACGGCCTTCGACCTCTTCGGCAAGGACGGCTCAACCTCGTCCGAGTGGGCGTACGTTTGGGGCATCAAGGGCCGCTACGACGAGGACACGAACCCCGCCGAAGTCACGGACAAGCGCCTGCTCAACGCGTACAACCGCGACTTGTACCGACAGGAGATCGTGCGCGAAGTCGAAATCATCAACAAGTCCGTCGAGGGCCCGCAGAAACTCATCGTCCCGGACGTGCGTTTCCACCGAGCCATTGGCGAATTCGAGGGCAAGGAGTACACCGTGGACGGCCAGCCGTGGCACGGCAAGGGCTCGTACGCCGACTACCTCGCCACCATGTTGCCCACGAAGGAGGACGACGCCGTCCTTGCGGAGTGCTTCAAGCAAGAGTGGATTGCGGCAAAGGCTGCGTGACGCCCACGACCAACGGGGCCGCGAATTTCGCGAAGGACGCGAACGACTGCTTCCAGGCCGCTCAGTCCGCGGGCATTCGCGCCATTTGCGGCTCGTCGGGGGCGTAGGTTGCAGGACCTCATCCAGTTCCCCGACGGCGTGCTCGCGCCGTTCTTCGCCCAGGTGCCGCAGCTCTTCGCCAAGGCGCAGGCCAAGGTGCACGAGCCGTACCAACGCCTGCTGTACACCGTCGAGCACCCGTTGGTCGAATCGACCACGGACGCAATTGAATCTGCCTTCGGCCTGTCGCATCCGGCGTGGAACCCGGGCAGCCGCACGCAGGCCATCGACCTGCTTGACCGCCACATGCGCTACCCGGCCACGGAACCCATCGGGGACCTGCGATCCATTGCCGGACTTGACTTGAGCATCCTGAGCCACTACCTGCACTTCTTCCACCACGCCTACCCCATCTACACGAAGGAGTCCTGCGCGGGGCTCGAGAAGCTGGGGGTGCCGATGCCGTACACGCGGGTTCGCAACTCCGACATCTACGGCCTGTACATCGCGGCCATCGAGGTTCTGAAGGAGCGCATCCCGTTTTGGGACGTGCCGGAGACGAACGTGTACCTCACGCGCATCGTGCAAGCGGCGCTGCACCAGTACGGCGCCGAAACGTAAGCGTGGACGAGACTTCGCAAGCGTTCGCCGCAGCCTGGTTCGCGGCATGGAACGCGCAAGGCGCGGTGCGCGCCGCCGACTGACGACGAGCCACGGATTGGCACGGATTTGCACGGAACCGTGTCCGTGTGAATCCGTGCCAATCCGTGGCTAGGTCGTCGCCGGAGCGTATGCGATGACCTGCGCCGCCTGCCAGTTCTGCAGCGACCACAGGAACGGGTTCTCCGACGGCTTGGTCACGAAGCGGCGCGGCCCCACGATCATGAGAAGGTCCTCGGCCCGCGTGAGGGAGACGTTGAGGCGGCGGTGGTCCTCGTGCGGCTTGGCCGGGTGCAGCGTCGTGAGGTCGAAGACGATCGCCTTGCGCTCGTTCCCCTGGAACGCATCGACCGTGGCCGCGGTGGTGTTGACGAAGCCCGCGAGCTTGCGGTCGTCTGCGACGCGTTCGCGGAAGCGTTCGGCTTGGGCGCGGAACGGCGTGATGTAGCCGAGGTCGCCGGGGTGGAGGCCCTGCTTGACCAACTCCTTCAGCAAGGCAAAGGAGACGTCGAGGTGCGTATCGTTAATGCGCGATGATCCCGCCTGCTCCGCGCGGTTGCCGGGCGTTTTGCTCGTGTCCACCCACACGACTGGGGAGCGCAAGGGTTCCCCCAGGAGTTTCCAGGGGACTGGGCGAGGTCCGACGGCTGATGTGACCTTGCCCGCGTACACGGCGTCCTTGCTCCAGGCGTAGATGGCCGGGTGGCAGCGGAACTGCTCGTCGAGCAGGACGGACAGGTCCGGCCGGAGCATTTGCAGCAGTTCGAAGTGGCTGCGCTTGTAGTTCTCGTCGTTGCGGAAGGACCAGGCGCGCACGATGGGGGGAAGTTGCAGGGGGTCGCCGACGAGGACGAGGCGCTTGCTGACGGCGTGCGCGATGGCGACCTTCGGGAAGGCGTTCATTCCCGCCTCGTCGACGAGAACGTAATCGAAGGGCTCCACCTCCTCGTTGAGGGCGTCGGACACGACGAGAGCATTGGCCAAGGCGTCGAGCGTCATGCCGACGATGGGGTGGCGCTTCTGCAGCGCCGTGAACAAGGGTTCGACGGGCTGCGCTGGCTCCGCTTCGTCTTCGTCGGGGGCCGGGGCGCGGAAGTCGCCGATGCGCCGGTTGACGTGCGCCAAGTCTGCGGCGACCTTGCCGGATTCTCCCAGGCGCACCATCTTCGCCTCGAGCGACTTGTCGCCGCGCAGCGCCTTGCGCAGGGCGTTGTCGATGGCGACGTGGGTGTGGCTGGTGACGAGCACGGTCTTGCGGCGCTCGATGGCCTCCTTGAGGAAGCGCGCGATGACCGTGGTCTTCCCGGTCCCGGGGGGGCCCTGCACGAGGAAGACGCCGCGGTCGGGGAGGTTGAGGGCGAGCCGCACGGCTTTCGCCTGGGCGGGGCGCAGGGCGCCGTCCTTCCAACCCGCAATGGGCTTGTCCGAAAGCCGAGGGAGGTCTTGCGGCGACATCAGGTCGCCAGCCGTGCGGAAGCGCCGCTTGACGACGAGGAAGGCCTTGAGCAGGTTGCGGTAGAGGGTTGCGCTCGTGGTCGGGCGCAGCAGGACCTGGTACCCCTTCGGCAGGTCGCCCCAGTTGGGGTCCGCCTCGAGGTCCAGCACGGTGCCCGCCTTGCGCAGGACTTCGACGTTGACGGCGTCCTTGGAGTCCAGCTTCGCATCCGCGGGGAAGCCTTCGAGCCGGCTGCCCTTGACCACCCAGCGATCCTTGCCCCCGGTCAGCTGCAGGCGCACGCGGGCCCGCCCGCGTTCACGGTGCGCGTCCTCGACGAGGCCGCGCAGTTCCTTGCCCTTGTCGCCTTCCTCTTCCTCGACGCGGATTTCTTCCTGCAGGGCCTTGAGGTGCTCGTCGAAGGACGGCACGCGGGCGTCGACGATGGGGGACACGCGCAGGGCGTGGCAGTCGGAGCACACCTCGACGACGGCGGCGCCGAAGCGCACGAGGCTGCGCTCGCCCCGTCCGCACTCCCGGCAGCCCGCCACGCCGCGGCGACTTGGGGGCGGGATTTGAGTCCGCCGCCGGCCGCCCAACCACGAATTCCACGAAACGCACGAAACGCGTCTTCGTGGTCTTCGTGCAATTCGTGGTTCCGGCATTGGCCCGGAGGCACCGGCACGGCCATCAACCGCCGCCCGGCTGCTGCGTCGTGGCCGAGCCGGTCAAGACCCGCCTGGACGATGGCATCCTCACCGTCACCCTCGCGCGGCCGGAGAAGAAGAACGCCCTCGACCTGGTCACTCTCGGGCAGTTGCAGGGCGCGTTGGAGCAGGCATCCCGGGACCCCGCCGTCCGCGTCGTCGTCCTCGCCGCCGAGGGCGACATGTTCAGCGGCGGTGGCGACATCAACGTCATGAAGGAGTTCGCCGGCGATGCCCAGGCCACCCTCACCCGGCTGCGCACTGGATTGAACCGCCTCGTGACGCTGCTGCATGACCTGCCGAAACCCGTCGTGGCCGCCGTGCAAGGCAACGCGTACGGGGCCGGAGCCATCCTTGCATTCCAATGCGACCTTGCCGTCGTCGCCGACGACGCCACCTTCAGCCTGAGCTTCCGCCACGTCGGCCTCGTGCCGGACACCGGCGGCACGTGGCTTCTGCCCCGCATCGTCGGCCTGCAACGCGCCAAACATCTCACCTGGACGGCTGCGCCCTTCTCGGCCGCAGACGCCGTGCACTGGGGGCTCGCCCTGAAATCGGTCCCCCGGGCGCAGCTCGAAGGGACCGTGCGCAACCTGGCCGCGGCGCTCGCGGATGGGCCCGCTGCCACGATGGGGTTGGCCAAGCAGGCCCTGCACCGCAACCTCGCCTCAGGCTTGCCCGAGGCGTTGGACCGCGAAGCCCGCACGCAGGCCGCAGCCTTCCTCACACCGGAGCACGCTGAAGGCCGCGACGCCTTCTTCGAGCGGCGCAAACCGAAATTCCGCTAGCCACCTGCGGACGCGACGGGAGCCGCCTTTTCGCGGAAACGACAGCAACGGTCAAGACACGCCACGGTCCTGGCGCGCGCATGCGTCGGGTGGTTCTTTCGCTCTTGCTCGTGGCTGCGATGGCGGGCTGCGCCGATTCCTCGCCGGCGGTGTCCGGCGACCAGGAATCCGGCGGTGCACCCGCTTCCGGCGGGCCGGCCGTGGCCTACTGCCGCCTGGAACGGACCGCCATCAACGCCCCGTTCGGGGGCCTCCAGATCGACGGCGTCGAAGACGTGATTGCCGGCAACTCGCGGGGCTGCCCCTTCTCGGAGGCCAACGGCACGCTGGACGGCTTCCACAGCGCCCTCGTCGAGGTCGCCTGGGATGGCCTGGATGCCACGGAGACCGAAATCCACCTGCGCGTGGAGACCGAGGCCTGCCGCCCGGTCGTGCGCCCAGTCCTCGATTGCCACGCCGGCGCCGTCGCGGGGACGGTCTCCCCCTTGACCGTCGTCGTCACGCAGGACGACTTGGCCGCCAACACCGCTGACGGCATTCTGGCGTACGTCTACGCCGTGGGCCTGTCGGTCCAGAAGCCATTCGACGTGTACGTGTCGCTGTTCCCCAACGCGACCGTCCCCCCAGGATACTCCGCGATTCCCGCGTGACCTCAGGATACGCCCGTCGGCCGGCGCTTCGACGTTGCTGTGTGAAACCTTAACCGTCCGTGCACGGCGTAGGGAGCATGCCTGCGAACGCAGCCCCAGCCGTCCTGCTCCTGACCTGCCTTTTCCTCCTGGCCGGCTGCTCGTCCCCGGCCCCGGCCGAGGATGCATCCACAAGGTCTGCCGATGAGAGCGACACCGTTGCGCCGACGCCGCCCCCGCCCATGGCCGCCGCCCCCGTTCCAATCAGTGCCTCCTGCACCTTGACGCGCACGAACCTTGGCACGACGACGGGGTATGGCCTCAACATCGGCCGAGCAGTCACCGGCTTCGACGAATGCGCACTGCAGGACTACTTCGACGGCAACACGACTTGGGCGCAAGCCGCCCTCGTCGAGGCCGTGTGGACCAACCAGGCCAGCCAGACCGGCACCGACCTCTGGATCGAGTCCGACGCATGCCAGCCAACGCTGCCGCCCGCGACCTGCGCCGAGCCCCGGACCATGGGGGCGTCCTCCCCGCTTCGGCTTGAACTGTCCACGGACGAACTGCGCGCGGTCGAGGACCGCAATGCCCTGGTCATGGCGTCCGGGCAGGGCGTCGTCGTCGATTTGGAGTACACGCTCTACGTGACGCTGTTCCCGGACGGCGTCATCCCCGCAGGGTACACGGCAATCCCCTAGACAGCCAACCCTCAAGGCTTGAACCAGGGCGACGCCGGTCGCGGACGGACGCGTCCCGCCAGCGCCCTGTCGGCGACGGGGTGGCGAACTTTCAGATGACGGCCACCTTCGACGTGGCCTAGCAACCTTCAAGCGCCGCCTCCTTCCGGCGGCGTGGACGTCCAGACCGTCACAGTCCTCGGCTCGGGGACGATGGGCGCCGGCATCGCGCAGGTGTGCGCCCAGGCCGGCTACGCGACCCGCCTGTTCGACGCCGACGGCATCGCCTTGGAACGCGGCGTGCAACGCATCACCGACTTCTGGGCCAAGGGCATCGCGAAGGGCAAGACCACGACGGCGCAGCGCGATTCCTGGAAGGCGAACCTGCACAGCGTCAGCGACTTCGACGCCGCGATGAAGGGAGTGGACCTCGTCATCGAGGCCGTCCCCGAGGACCTCGCCCTCAAACAGCGCCTCTTTGCCGACGCCGACAAGAAAGCCCCCAAGGGAGCCATCCTCGCCTCCAACACGTCCAGCCTGAGCATCACCGCCATCGCCAGCGCAACGCAGCGGCCCGAACGGGTCCTCGGCCTGCACTTCTTCAACCCCGTTCCGCAGATGCAGCTCCTCGAGATTGTCCGCCACGACACGGTCGCCCCCGACGTCCTCGCCACCGCCCAACAAGTCGGTACCAAGCTCGGCAAGACCACCATCGTCGTCAAGGACTCGCCCGGTTTCGCCACCAGCCGCCTCGGCATCGTCCTGGGCAACGAGGCCATGCGCATGCTGGAGGAAGGCGTCGCGAGCGCCAAGGACATCGACACCGCCATGCGGCTCGGGTACGGCCACCCGATGGGGCCCTTGGAACTCAGCGACCTCGTCGGCCTCGACGTCCGCCACAACGTGAGCACGTACCTGCACGCACAGTTCGGGGGAGCCCATTACAAGCCCCCAGCCATCGCGACGCGCCTCGTCAAGGCAGGGGACTTCGGCAAGAAGACCGGGAAGGGGTTCTACGACTGGTCCACGGGGACACCGCAGGAGCGCAAGCTGCCATGACGCTGGTCAAGTCCCGCGACGAGGAGCGCGTTCGCATCCTGACGCTCGACCGGCCCGATGCCCGCAATGCTCTCTCGGCCCAACTGCGCACCGACCTGATCGCAGCCCTGCAGGCAGCCGAACGCGACGACAAGGTGGGCGCCATCGTCCTCACCGGCGCGGGATCCGCGTTTGCCGCCGGCGCCGACCTCGCCGAACTCCTGGCCCGCTCCAGCGAGGAGCAGGAACACTTCCTGCAACCGCCGCACATCTACTCGGTGATTGAGGGTCTCGGCAAGCCGGTCGTGGCCGCCATCAATGGCCACGCCCTCGGCGCCGGCCTCGAACTCGCGACGGCGTGCGACCTGCGCGTCTGCGCAGCTGAAGCCAAGCTTGGGCAGCCTGAGGTCAACCTCGGCCTCATCCCGGGCGGCGGCGGAACGCAGCGCCTCGTCCGCCTCGTCGGGGCCGGCCAGGCAGCTCGCCTCGTCCTGACGGGTGACGCCATTGCAGGCGAGGAAGCCGGGCGCATTGGCCTCGTGGACGTCGTCGTCCCCAAGGATGAGGTCGTCGCGGAGGCAATGCGCCTTGCCGCATCCATCGCGCGCCACGATCCAGCCGCCGTCGCCGCGGGCAAGCGGGCCCTGCGCGCAGCCGACGGCCCGTACGAGGACGGCCTCGCCCTGGAGATCGCGGAATTCGTCAAGCTGCATGGCCGCCCCGAAACGAAGACCCGTGTCAAGGCCTTCCTGGAGAAGGGCAAGTGACGCGCGCAACGATCCGCCGATGTCGCCGATGACGCCGAGTGTCCCCCGTGCTTCGGCGCGTTCGGCGCCATCGGCGGATCGTCCAAGCATCATCGACGCCCACGTGCACGTCAACCGCTTCGACCTCATGCATCCGGGGGCCCGCGCCGTGATCGAGTCGAATCCGACGTTCCCCCAGATGCAGCGCTTCGTCGCGGACCCGCAGGCCTTCCTCGCCCACCTTGACGCCGAGGGCATCGCGGCGGCGTGGCTCATCAACTACTGCGCCAAGGAGGTCATGGGGTACGGCGCCGAAGTCAATGATTGGGTGGCCGGCTACGCCAAGACGGACCCCACGAGGCTGGTCGCCATCGGCGGCTACGACCCGCGCCACGACGGCGACGGCCGACGCGCCATCGACGGCCTGCACGCGTCGGGAATCCGTGGCCTGAAGCTGCACACCGTCCACCAGCACCTGTCCCCCGATGACGCCCGGCTCAGCCCCGCCCTGGCGCGCTGCGCGCAGCTCGGCATGCCTCTCATCGTGCACACGGGAACGAGTCGCTTCCCGGGATCGGACAACGCCTTCGCCGACCCTGCGCCGCTGGCGGCCGTCCTACGAGCCCATCCGGAGCTGAAGGTCGTCATCGCACACGGGGGGCGCCCCGACCATACCAAGGTGGCCGTGGACCTCGTGCAACGATTTCCGAATGCGTGGCTGGAACTCTCGAGTTGCCCACCGCGGCGCTTGCCGGACTACTTTGGCAATCTCGAAACCCTAGCCGACCGCTGCGTGTGGGGAAGCGACTGGCCCGGCCCAGGCGTCCCCGGCATGAAGGCGAACGTGGACGCGTTCCTGCACCTCGGCTTGTCCGCGAAGGCGAACCGCGCCATCCTGCACGACAATGCCGCCAAGTTGATTCCGTCCTAGGGCGACGCGAACCACTCGATGAGCGCCTGGTTGACCTCGTGCGGGCGCTCCATCGGCGACAGGTGCGCGGCCCCGTCGATGACCTGCACTTCGGAGTTGATGAGGGCGCCACCCATGGCCTTCGCGGCATCGAGTGGCGTGACCTTGTCCTCCGAGCCGACAAGGATGAGGGCGGGCACCTTGAGTCCCTTGAGCAAGTCGAGGCGGTCCGGCCGGTCCCGCATGGCCTGCAGGCCGGCAGCGACTGCTCCCTTGGGTTGGCGCTGCATCATGGCCCGGACCTCCTCGACGAGCAGCCGTTGCGCCTTGCGCGTGGCTTCGGTGAGTTGCGATTCGATCTGCTTGGCGGCCAACCCGCGCACGCCGTGGGCAAGGACGTCGGCGATGAGGGCGTCACGCTTTCCTTTGGCTTCGGCGGAATCGGCGTTGGCTCGGGTGTCGATGAGGACAAGGCCGTCCACGCGTTCAGGGGCCAAAGCAGCCACGGCCAGCGCCACGTAGCCGCCCATGCTGAAGCCGGCGACGGTGGCCTTGGCGATGTGCAGGCGGTCCAGGAGGGCAACCAGGTCGCGGGCGTGGCCGTCCACGGTGTCCCGGCTGTCGCCTTCGCTGCGGCCGAACCCGGCGAGGTCGGGCACGACGACGCGCAGGCCAGCCGTCGCCAAGGCGTTGACCTGGAAGCGCCACATCTGGCGGTCCAGCGGGAAGCCGTGCACCAGCAGGACGACGCGGCCATCACGGGGACCGTGCACCTGGTGGGCGAGTTCGGACACGACGGCTGAACCGGCGGTGGGGAGCTAAGCGTTGCGCCGCATGACGATGGGCCGCGAATTGCGCGAAACAACGCGAAGGAGTCCCACCGGCTGACCCCGGCCACGGCAGACTCTAGGGTTCGCGGCTTTCGCGCCATTCGCGGCCCAGTCGCGTCCGTTCAAGCGAACTTGGCTTTGCGTTTCTCGACGAACGCCGCCGTCCCTTGCGCGAAATCCGCGGTCCCCGATGCCGCAGCGATGAGGCCGCGTTCGAGGTCGAGGTGGCTGGCGAAATCGTTCTTCACGGTCGCCTCCAGCAAGCGCTTGGTGGACTCCCGGCTCATGACGCCCCAGTGCCCCCACTCGCGGGCGACGGCAACGGCGCGGGCCAGCAGTTGGTCGGCGGGCACGACTTCGTCCAGCAGGCGGGTCTTCACGGCTTCCTCGGCGCCCATGACTTCGTTGGTGAAGAAGAAGCGGCGGGTGCGCTGCGTGCCAATCAGGCGCGGCATCAACCAAGTCGAGCCACCGTCGGGGCTGAGGCCGATGCCGAAATAGCCGGCGGCGAAGCGGGCCTGCGGGTTTCCGATGCGGCAATCCGCGACCAGGGCGAGCCCAAGCCCGCCGCCGGCCGCGACGCCGTTGATGGCGGCCACGAGGGGCTTGCTGCTGGCGTGCAAGTCGAGCAGCAGGGGATGCAGTTCGGCGGTCGTGTCGAGGACCCATTGCACGGAGGTTCCGTCTTGGGCCGCGGCGGCCATCTGCTTGACGTTGGCCCCGGCGCAGAAGGCGGCTCCCGACCCGGTGAGCACGAGCGCGCGCACTGCCGGGTCCGCAAGCAGCGTGGCGAAGGCGTTGCGGACCTCGCGCATGACGCCGGGGTCGAGGCTGTTCATCGTCTCGGCTTTGTCGAAGGTGACGACGGCGACGCCGCCGTCTTCGCGGCGGACATGCACGAGGTCGTGTGTGGCGGCCTTCGTCATGGAAGCCGGCACAGAATCACCCAAGGTTGACATTCACGTTCTTGGTGCGCGTGTAGAAGTCGAGGGCTGCGCGGCCTTGTTCGGCGCCGATGCCGCTCTTCTTCCAGCCCGTGAAGGGCGTCTGCGGGAACGTGACGGGGTACTCGTTGACGGACACCATGCCGCATTGCAAGTCGCGGGCGATGCGGTGCGCTGCGCCCAAGTTTTGCGTCCAGACGCCGTTGAGGAGCCCGAAGTCGGAGTCGTTGGCGAGCTTGACGGCGTCGTCCGTCGTGGCGAACGGCATGACGCTCAGGACGGGGCCGAAGATTTCCTCGCGCCAGACGGGGCTCTTGGCTTCGACGCCGGTCAGGATGGTGGGTTCGACGAAGGCACCGTTGGCGAGTTTGGGGTCCGCGGGGGCCTTGCCGCCCAGGACGACCTTCGCGCCTTGGTCCGTTCCCTTCTGCACCAGGCCGAGGACGGACTTGCGTTGTCCTTGGCTGACCATGGAGCCGACGCGAACGCCCTCCTCGGTTCCGGGGCCGATCTTCCACGTCTTGGCTTCCGCGGCGACGGCCTCGACGAGCTTGTCGTGGATGGAGTCGTGCACGAGCAGGCGCGAGCCGGCCCAGCACATCTGGCCGGCATTCATGAAGATCCCGAAGCAGATGCCCTTCGCCGCCTTCTTGAGGTCGGCGTCGGGGAGCACGACGTGCGCGCCCTTGCCGCCGAGTTCCAGCGTGACGGGGGTGATGTTGTCGGCGGCGGCCTTCATGACTTGCACGCCGGTTTGCACGGAGCCGGTGAGGCTGACGCCATCGACGCCGGGATGCGACGCGAGGCGGCCGCCGACTTCGCCGCCGGGGCCGGTGAGCACCTGCAGGACGCCCTTGGGCAAGCCGGCCTCCTCGGCGAGTTTGGCCCACTTCAGGAGGCTGAGCGGGGTGAGGCTGGCGGGCTTGGCGATGACCGTGCAGCCCGCGGCGAGGGCGGGGGCGATGCTGCGCACGGCGAGTTGCAACGGGAAGTTCCAGGGCACGATGTGCCCGGTGACGCCGAGGGGCTGGCGCAGCGTGTAGTCGAGGCGGTCGCCGGGGACGGGGATGGTCGTGCCCTCGACCTTGTCGCACCAGCCGGCGAAGTACTCCAACGTCCACGCCGCAAAGCGCACGTCGCCGGTGGCCTCCTTGATGGTCTTGCCGTTGTTGCGCGATTCCGTGAGGGCGAGGTCCGCGGTGTGCTGGTTCGTCAGGGCCGCGAGCTTCTGCAGGATGCGGGCACGCTGGGCCGGGTCCATGCCCTTCCAGTCCTTCGACTCAAACGCGGCGCGGCTGGCCTCGACGGCGGCATCGACGTCGTCGCGGGTGCCGCGGGGAACGTGGGCGAGGACCTGGCCGCTGGCCGGGTCGTGCACGGCGTCGCTGGCCGCCGTCGTCTTCCATTGGCCGCCCAGAAGCATGGGTTGGACCTCGGTCTGCATGGCTGCGCCAACGGGGGAGGCCTTGAAGGCTTTCTTCCCATGTGCAGGCTCCTCAGGCGGCGCCCCGTGCCGCCATCGTTCTTGTTGAGGAGGCCGTCGTCGCAGTCGTCACAAGTCGTGGCGTGGGCGTGGCTCACCGAACGGGCGCGGGCCATGATGCCGAGACGTTGCAATCACGTGGCTTGCGCTTGCTTGGATGGCCAAGTCTTGCGTGCGACTGGCCCGAGGAGGTCAACTTAGGGCCAGGCGACGGTCATGCGCTTGCCCTTGAAGCGCCCCTTCTCCAATTCATCCACGACGGCCACGGCGTAGTCCTCGGCCGAGATGCGGCTCTGGCCGTCGCGCCCCTTGAGGAGGCGGTCCGTGCCGAGCTGGTAGCGCCCCGTGCGCACGCCGGGCTGGATGAGGGCGGGCGGACTGATGGCCGTCCATTGCAGGCCCCCGGCAGCGTCCTTGAGGTACGCCAGGGCGTCCCGGTGCGCGACGGCCGTCGGGCGCCAGTCGCGGGGGAACTCAGGCGTGTCGAGCAATTGCTTCGCGTCGGTGCCGAAGCGCGGATCGACGGGCACGAGAAGCGAGCCGGCCCCGTTGACGACGACGAGCCGGGGAACGCCGGCCGCGCGGCAGCCGGCCACGAGGCCGCGCGCGGCGCGCACGAGGAGCTCGGGCTTGTCGGCGGGCGGCGCCACGGCGGACACCACGGCGTCATGGCCTTGGGCGACGTTGGCGACGGAGGCGGAGTCGAAGGCGTCGCCGCGCCGCATGCCGACGCGGTGGGCGCCAAGCTTGACGAAGCCGGGGGAACGCTGGACCGGCGTCACGAGGTGGCCGCGGGCGACGGCTTCGGCGGCGATGCGGCTGCCGAGCGTTCCGCCCGCGCCGAAGACTGCGATGCGCAGCTTGCCCGGCGGCGGCAGCACGGGGGCAACGGCCGCGGCGGCCGGGGCCGGCTTGGCGGCGGGGCGCTTGGCGGGCTTGGCCCCCTTGGCGGCCTTCTTCGGCTTCGTCACGCGTTTGGCCGGGGCCTTGGCCTTCGCCACGGCGCGTTTGGCCAAGCGGCGGCGCACTTTGCGCGGCTGCTTGGGCGTCGCACGCTTGCGCAGGCGCAACGGGCGGGAGGAGCGGGAAGCCTTGCTGACGGCGGCACGGCGCGACGGCGTCATGGCAAGGAAGCAACCGTTGTCCCCACCTTAAGGGCGTTGAAGGAAGGTTCCGGCACGGCCATCCTTGGCAACTGGGCAAGGAAACGTTCCCGGCGCGGTCCACCCTGAGGCCGAAATGGCTGGCATCCCGCCTTTGGCCTGACCGCCCCTCCTTTTCTACATCGAGGCGGTCGGCGCCGCTGTCATGCCTGCCACGGCCGTCGCGAAATCGAAGGACTTCATGGAATGGTACAACGAAGTCGTTGAAGTGGCGGAACTGACGGACAAGCGCTACCCCATCAAGGGCATGAACATCTGGCGCCCGTACGGCCAGAAGATCATGAGCCGCATCGACCAGTTCACGCGCGCCGAGATGGAGCGCACGCACCACGACGAGGTGTCGTTCCCGCTGATGATTCCGGAGAAGCTCTTCATGAAGGAGGCTGACCAGATCAAGGGCTTCGGCGCCGAGGTCTTCTGGGTCACGCACGCCGGGGAGAACAAGCTGCCCGACAACGAGCGCTGGGTCGTGCGCCCGACGTCGGAATGCGCGATGTACGAAATCTTCCCGCTGTGGATCCGTTCCCACTCGGACCTTCCCCTGCAGACGTACCAGATTTGCAACGTCTTCCGCTACGAAACAAAGCAGACACGCGCCTTCATGCGCGTACGCGAAATCCACTTCTTCGAGGACCACTCCGTCTTCGCCGACGAGAAAACGGCTCGTGAGCACGTCGACCTCGACTTGCAGATTGTCGCCAACGTGTACAGCAAGCTCGCCCTGCCCGCCCTGTACTCGCGCCGCCCGGACTGGGACAAGTTCCCCGGCGCCGTCGACTCCACGGGCGCCGACGTCGTCATGCCCTCGGGGCGCACCCTGCAATGCGCCACCGTGCACTACTACGGCACGAACTTCGCCAAGGCATACGACATGAAGTACGAGTCCGCCACGGAGGGCCACCAGTTCTGCCACCAGACGACGTACGGCATGTCCGAACGCCTCGTCGGCGCCGTCGTCGGTTGCCATGGCGACGATAACGGCCTCATCATGCCGCCGGAAATCGCGCCCAACCAAGTCGTCGTCGTCCCCGTCCTGTTCAAGGAAGGCAACGACGCCGTCATCCAGCAATGCAAACTCGTGCGCGACCGACTGCAAATGGCAGGCTTCCGCGTCGAACTCGACGAGCGCCAGAAGACCAGCGGCGAGAAGTACTACCACTGGGAACTGCGCGGCGTCCCGTTGCGCCTCGAAGTCGGACCCAAGGATGTCGAGAAGAAGTCCGTCTTCGCCGCCCGCCGCGACATGGGCAAGGAAGGCAAGAAGGCCATCGCGATGGACGACCTCGAGGCCGGCGTCCGCGACACGTTGGCGTCCATCCAGAAGGCCCTCTTCGACCGCCAAGCTGCCTTCGTGGCCACGCGCGTCCAGCACCCGAAGACTCTCGATGAAGCCAAGGCCCTCGACGCCGAGGCCGCCAAGACCCCGGTGGGCTACCTCTTCACGATGGCCATCTGCAGCGACGTCTGCGCGGCCACCGTCGAGAAGGGCATGGACATCAAGACGCTCGGCGTCCCGGCCGGCAACGACCGGGCGCAGAACGTGGGCGGAACGTGCGCCGTGTGCGGCAAGCCGGCGAAGGACACCCTCAGGTTCGCGCGGACGTATTGAGGGTCTGCCCGGCCTGGCACAAGCTTGAACATGCGCCGCGAGCCTGGCCTGGTATGCGGCCACACGAATGGAACGCGCCCCGAGTCCTGATCGGCCTAGGCCTGCTCGCCCTTACGGCCGGGCCCATCCAGGGCTGGTTGGCTTCCGGGTCCTCGGCCTATCTCGCCTTCTTGGCGGCCCCCGTCGCGTTCGCTGCGCTTGCCGTCTGGGTCCTGCGTGCCCCGCCCGTTCCACGCCGCGACGCCGTCCTCACCGCGTTGGAGATTGGTGCCCTCGTGGCCGGCCTTGGCGTCGCCATCATCCAGTGGCGGTGGGGGCTGTCCCAGGCATCGGCCCCTTGGTTCTTCCTCCTCTTGAGTTCAGGCGGGATCTTGGGGGCCCTGGCCATGCATCGCCACGACAAAGGCAAGCATGCCCTGCCCGGCGCGCCATCAGCTTGAACGCCGTGAAATCGGGCGGCCTCTCGATGCTGGCCCGCGGCGTCCGGCGGACGCCTGGCATCAACGTTTTGACGTCGTGGGCGCCGTCGGCGTCACACGACGTCGGACGTTTGTGAGGCCCAGAACGGGCGCTGCCAGGCCAAAACCAAACAACCACGGCAAACTTCACGTCCTCGCTTGCCAAGCGGGGTCCGTGGGCGGTGTGCGGGCATTGGGAATCTCGGTGCGTCCCGGTTCATGGACCCCCGGGCGCGCCCGCGAACGCGTCGCCGCCCAGACGTTGACCGCGCTGGGCGTTCTCGGCTTCGTCGGCGTCGGCGTCATGATGGGCTTCGGCTCCGATGTGCCGCACCAGATTGGATGGGTCATCGGGTTCAGCAGCTTCGGCGTGTACGCCGTCAACTTCGGCATGGTCTGGGCCGCACGGGTCGGTCCCCCGCCGCAGTCCACGGACGGGGTCGACGACGCGGATTCCACGGCCGCCGTCCCTTGGGGGGTTGCCATCACGGCAGTCTACCTGGTGCCGTGGGCCCTGTTCTGGTTGGCCGCCAGGCAAGGCTGGCTTCCCGACGGCGTGTCCAGCGTGCACTTCAGCCGGGTCGCCATGGTTTGCGTTCCGCTGGGATTCATCCTGTTCATTTGGCGCGGCAACGTGGTGCGGCGGAACGAATCGCGCAGCCGCACCGAACTGGCCATCCTCGCAGCGTACTTGCTCATCGGCGCCGGCGTGGCGACGGCGTCCGTCGCCGTCGGCCCGCCCAGCGACTACGGCCTCGGCGGCCTGTGCACGTTCGGCGTCTATGAGCAGTTCCCCACCGGCCAAGACGAGGGCACCATCGATGTGCCCGTCCTGCCGCTGCGCTTCGCCATGGACGAGACGCCGGCGACATTGGATCTGGCGCGTCCCGCGGACATCGCCAACATCACGGTGCAGTGGACGGGCTCGAGCACCGAGCTCCGCATCGAGCTGCTCGCGCCCAACGGCACGAGCCAAGGCTTCTGGGACTTCGACAACGGAGAAGTCGTCTCCTGGAGGCAGGCCTGGCCGGCGGGCACCTACACCGCGCGAACGATGGGCAGCATCGAGGCGGACGCGCATGCCGTGCAAGTGTCCGTGGTCTGGCTGTACGAGGAGCAGGTCGAGTACTCGGGCCGCCTGCCGGAAGGCGAGCAATGCACCCTCGAGCGCCTGAAAGAGGTCGGGGCCCGCACCGTGGTCGACGAGTGGAGCGCCCAGCCCTGGGGGCCCGGCGCCTAGGCGTTCAAGGTTGACAACCGCGCAACGTGCGCGGTGCGCCCGTCCTTGCGAGACGAGGCGTTTCGCGCACCTACTTCTTGCCCTTCTTCCCCTCGTCCTTCTTCTCGACGCCGACGGGCTTGGCCGCCTTGGCGAGCTCACGCAGGA
>JBBSVQ010000015.1:0-7050 GCA_038046725.1 Thermoplasmatota archaeon
GCGACGACGGCCGCCGGCGCCGCCTTGCGCCGTGGCACGGTCAACGCCGCTCCAGCCAAGACGAGAGCACCACCGGCGACGACGCCCAGGTGCGGCACTTCGTCGAGCAGCGGCCAGGCCAGCAGAGCCGCGCCGACGGGCTCGAGGAGAATCCAGGTCGCAACGGTGTGCGCGGGAAGGTGCTTGACGACCCAATTGGCCACAGTGTGCCCGCCCAGCATGGGCACGGCTGCGAGGAGTACGAAGGCGACGAAACTCGACGCCGGAAGGCCCGTTCCGACGGGTTGGCCGACGAGGGGCAAGGCGGCGAAGAGCGTGACGGCGGCGACGGCGTACACGGGCACGACGTAGGCGATGAGGCCTCGTGTGGCGCGCACCTTGCGGCCGACGAGGAAGTAGAACGCCGACGCGATGCCGCCGGTGAGTGCGAGGGCATCGCCGACCAGCGCCTTGTCGGGTTGCGGCGCGGTGGCGTTGTCGGTGAAGGCGATGACGGCAGCGCCGGCGACGGCGACGAGGATCCCGAGGACGGCGGCGCGGCCAAGGCGGTCCTTGAGCACGAAGTGGCCGCCGAGGGCGACGAAGACGGCCTGCAGCGTGACGAGGCAAGTGCTTGCCGCGACGGAGGTGTAGAACAGGCTCGTCACCCAGAGAGCGAAATGCAATCCGAGGGCGACGCCGGAAAGAATCGTGAGCGCCCACTCCCGGCCCGAGTAGTCGCGCCACGCAGGAATTGCGCGGCCGGCGAAGGGCAGGAGAATGAGCGTCGCGAAGGCAAGGCGCCAGAAGCTCGCCGTGAGCGCGGGGGCTTCGGCGAGGCGGAAGAGCGGGGCCGCGAAGGAGACGGAGAGGACGGCGACGGCGACTCCGAGGGACGGCGGGAAGGCGGGACCGCCAGGTCTCGCCGCGAGGCGGGTCCGAAGGGCCCGCGAGTTGGCGGGACCGCCAGGTCTCGCCGCGAGGCGGGTCCGAAGGGCCCGCGAGTTGGCGGGCTTGCCGTCCGCGGTCACGATGCGCCGAGGTCCGGGCTGGGACTTGAGGCAGGTGGTCTGATGAGCGCCGCGTGCCAGCACAGAGCCCACGGAGCGCGCAGAGGGGGAACTTTCGGCGGCCGCCCGGTTGTGCTCGGCGAGCTCTGTGGGCTCTGTGTTTGCCCAATGCGCCGCGCAACATCCGCTTGCGCAAGCGCCTTGACCATGGACCCGGTCCAACTCCTATGCAGACGCGCGACGTCGTCATCGTGGACGCGGTCAGGACACCCATTGGGCGGGCCTTCAAGGGTGCTTTCGCCAAGACGCGCAGTGATGATTTGGGTGCGTGGGCCATCGAGGGGCTCCTCAAGCGCACCGGCCTCGACCCCAAGCACGTCGAGGACGCCCTCATTGGTTGCGCGATGACGGAGGGTCCGCAGGGCTACAACGTCGCACGCCAGGTCACCCTCCTCGGCGGCCTGCCGGATTCGTCGGGCGCCGCGACCATCAACCGCTTCTGCTCGTCCTCGGCGTACGCCATGAGCGTCGCGCACAACACCATCGCGACCGGCCAGGCCGACTGCATCATCGCCGGCGGGGTCGAAACGATGTCAATGATTCCCATGGTCGGCATGACCCCGGAACTGTACGTCAATCCCCGCATGTGGGACCGCCGCAAGACGTACTACAACGCCATGGGCATCACGGCGGAAGAGGTCGCGAAGCGCTACAAAATCACGCGTGAGGACCAGGACCGCTGGGGCGTGCGTTCGCACAACCGCGCCGAGCAGGCGCAGAAGTCCGGCCTGTTCGACGGTGAAATCATTCCCATCACCGTCCCCGGCCCCGACGGCAAGCCCGTCACCGTGTCCAAGGACGAGGGCATCCGCTTCGGCTCCACCTACGAGGCGACGTCGCAACTCAAGCCGGCCTTCCTTCCCGTCGGCGGCGTCGTCACGGCTGGCAATGCGAGCCAGATGAGCGACGGCGCGGCGATGAGCCTCATCGTCTCCAAGAAATTCGCCGACGAGCATGGCCTCAAGGCGAAGGCCCGCATCCTCGGCGCCTCAGTGGCCGGCGTGGAGCCCGAGGTCATGGGCATCGGCCCCATCCCGGCCGTCACGAAGCTCCTCAAGCAGACCGGCAAGAAGGTGTCGGACCTGAAGCAGTTCGAGATCAACGAGGCCTTCGCCGCGCAGGTTCTCGCCTCCATCCGCGCGCTGGGCGTCCCGGAGGACATCGTCAACCCGAACGGTGGCGCCATCGCATTGGGTCACCCCCTGGGAGCCTCGGGCACGCGCATCGCGGCCCACATCGTCAACAACCTGCACCGCAAGGGCGGCGGCCTTGCCGTGGAGACCATGTGCGTCGGCGGCGGGCAAGGGTTCGCGATGCTCCTGGAAGTCTACTGAGCCGCCGACGCGGTTCAGTGGGTTCAGTGGATCGGCGCGGGCGCATCTGTCCACTGAGCCCACCGAACGCACTGAACCTCCATCGGTGGGCATCGGTGAACATCGGTGGATGGGTCTGCCTTGGCACGACGATCCACCGATGACACCGATATCACCGATGCGGGTCCCTAGCGGTCGGCAACATCCGCGTCGTCGACATCGTTGCCCAACGCGTCCTCGGTCGCGCCGGGCGCGGGCTCCTTCGGCTTGATGATGCCGCGCACGCCGCGCTGCGGCTCGGACGGGTCGCGGTCCGCCAAGGGAATGACGAACTTGAGGGCCGTGTGCGTCTCCGAGAAGCGGGCGACCTTGATGTCCTTCAGGCCCGCCTTGCGGCCGGCGGCCAACACGTCGTCCTCGCTTGGGTCGCGCTTGCCTTTCTTGTAGACAACCCAGAGGGCGCCGTCGTCGTTGAGGTGTTCGGACAGGACGGCGACCTCGTCGAGGTCCGTCGCGACCTTTGCTGCGAAGACGATGAGGTCCACCTGGCCGCGGGGGCGCCCCTCGGCGAAGTCCGGGATGAGTTTCCCGAGCTCGTTGACGAAGGCGCGGTCGATGGGACCCACCAGGTGGGCGCGCAGGCCAGGCTTGATGCCCATCTTCTCGGCCCGCGACGGTGGCTTGCGGATCTTGTTGGCCAGGCGGTCCACGGTCGCGCCGATGAGGAACTCCATTGGGGTGCCGTCGACGCGCAGCTTGAGGATTCCCTTCGTGGTGGAGATGACCTCGACTTGCTTGTAGGGCACGTCGCCGCGCTTGCCGCCGGAGAGCCGAACGCGGTCGCTGCCGAAGTCGGCCTGGATTGGCACCTTCTGCCCGCCGACGGTGACGGTGCCCTCGACTTCAAGTCCCATTGCAGGCCGGCTAGCGGCACCTTGGATATGGTCCCGTCGCCCCGTCGGCCCCCACGAAGGCGCCGAGAACGCTGAGCTGCGCAGAAGCAAGTCCAGCGTTTCCTCAGCGTCCTCTGCGGCTCGTCGGGCGGCTGCCTCGCATTCGTGCGATCGGCGCAATTCGCGGCTAGACGAGCGACGCGTTGCGCGGGTCGCGCGACACGGGCTTGGCCTGCTGGTCGAGGAACCAGTGGATGACGCTGATGGCGTGGTTGCCGTGGTACCAATGCGGTCCCAGGCTCACGCGTTGCGCGCCGCGGGCGTCGATTGCCGCGTATTCCCCCTTCGTGAAGGGCACATGGTCCGACAGCAAGAAGATGGGGTCCGCGGGCGGCGTCCAGTCTTGCACGGGAGTGCCCTTGGGGTCGAGGAGGACGAGGGTGCCCTTGCCCTTGAGGTCGTCGAGGAGGCCGTCGAGGCCGAAGCGCGCCACCGACAATCCGCGTTGCACTTCTTTCCAGTCCGGCACGCTCCATTTGTCCTTGAGGGCCTGCTGCAGGCGGGCCGCGGTCGAGCGCTCGTCGGGGTTGAGCATCTGAATCTTGGAGCCCTCGATGCGCACCGTGCGGGCTCGGAGGGGGGACTCGGCGAAGACGGCGTGGAAGTCGACGTCCTCGCGCAGGCCGTGGCTCAGGAAGAAGGCGGACTGGATGTTGCGGCACAGCACGTCGACGCGGCCGGCGCCGGCGGTGAGGTCGTTGAGGTGCCAGTCGCCGTCCGACTTGCCGGTGTGGCTGACGGTGACGAAGCGGCGCACGAGCCGGCCAGGCGCGTCCGCTTCATCAGCGCGACGGCCGAAGCCCGAACAATGATCCGGTGATGCGCGGTGATGGCCGGCAGGATCACGAGATCACCGGAATCCCTGTTTGGGCGGCGTGGAATCAGGCAGGGCTGCCGTCGAGCCACTCGTGCAGCGCCAACACCTGCGCCTCGAGCAGGCGCCACGCCTTGTCCGCCGGCGGCGGGCTGCCGAACCCCTGCTCCTGCAGGGCCTGCGGGGCACCGAACGTCCAATACACGGGCGCCGAGCAGTCTTCACAGTCGAACGTTGGCTCGCCCAGGGGGACGAGTTGGTCCACGGCGTGCTCGATGACGCGCAGGACGTCCTCGCGCTCGCCAGGGTCCAGGCGCCAGGCGCGCACGGCGTGGACGCGAACGAGGTCTGGGGCTGCCCCGTGCATGGAGGTCCATGCGCTGGCAATCTCGTCGCGGAACGCCGTGTCCTCCGTCCCGTCGGCGAATGTCAGGCCGCTGCGGTTGCCTTCGGCCTGTGGCACGCCTTCGACCTGCGGCGGGCCGCCTTGGCCGTACGTCGCCTTGAGGACGGAGCCGTCGCGGTACAGGAGGGTCAACGTCGCGCAGCCTTCGTCCGCGCCGGAGCCGAAGCCGCACGGCAAGTCGCGCGCGACCCACAAGTCGGCGTCCGTGTCGGTCCATGGGTGGCCGGCGTCCTCGGGACTAGCGGCATCCGGCAAGGCGACCGCGCAGCCCGCGACGAGGACTGCCAAGGCGAGGGCAGCGAAGCGCATCCTATGCGCCGCCAGCGCCGCCGGGGCCGCCCTTGCCGGGGAACTTCATGGAGCGCATCAGGTTGCGCTGCATTTTGCGGTTCGACCCGAGACCCTTCATCATGCCCTTCGTGGCCTCGTAGTACTTCAGAAGCTCGCGGACCTCGTTGGCCGTGCGCCCGGCGCCGCGGGCGATGCGCGTGATGCGGGGGCTCTTGAGCAGGGCGGGGTCCTCGCGCTCCTCCTCCGTCATGGAGTCGAGGATGACGCGGAAATGTCGCAGTTTCTTCTGCGTCCCTTCCATGTCGCGTCCCTGCAAGGCCTGGCCCATCTGGCCGGGCAACATTTGCGCCACTTTGCCGAGCGGGCCCATCTTGGACACCATGTCCATCTGGCCCATCATGTCGGTGAGGGTGAAGCGGCCGGACAGCATTTTGCGCGCCATCTTCTCGGCGTCCTTGCCTTCCGTGGCCTCCTTCGCCTTCTCCAGCAGGGCCTCGAGGTCGCCCATGCCGAGCAGGCGGCCGATGAAGCGCTTCGGGTCGAGGGGCTCCAATTCGCCGATGTGCTCGCCGGTGCCGATGAAGACGACGGGGGCCTTCGTGACCGCGACCGCGGACAACGCGCCGCCGCCCTTGGCCGTGCCGTCGAGCTTGGTGATGATGACGCCGGTGACGCCGACGGCGTCGTGGAACGCCTTGGCCTGCGATTCGGCTTGCTGGCCGACGGCGGCATCCATGACGAGGAACTTCTCGTCGGGCTTCGCGGCCTTGAAGATCTCCTTCATCTCGTTGATGAGGGAGTCTTCGAGCTTGTCCCGGCCGGCGGTGTCGACGATGACGATGTCGCACTTCTTCTTGAGTTCGGCCAGGCCGTGCGTGACGATTCCTGCGGCGTCCTTGGAGCCGTCCTCGCCGTAGAAGTGGATTTGCACCTTGTCTGCGAGGGTTTTGAGTTGGGCGTGCGCGGCGGGCCGGTGGACGTCGGCGGCGATGACGCCGACGCGCAGGCCCTTCTTCTTGAAGTGGAACGCGAGTTTGCCGGTGGTCGTCGTTTTGCCTTGACCGTACAGGCCGACCATCATGATGGTCTGCGGCCGGAGGGGAATGGTGCGCGGCTCGCCCAGCAGTTTGACGAGTTCGTCGTGCACGATCTTGATGACGTGCTCGCGGTTCGACATCCCCGACGGCGGCTTCTCCTCCAACGCCCGCTTCTCGATGACCTTGGACAGGGCGAGGACCTGGCGGACGTTCATGTCAGCCTGGATGAGGGCGCGCTGGATGTCACGCGTGACTTCCTTGATGAGCGTCGCATCGATGTGGCCCGCGTTGGCGAGCTTCTTGAGGCTGGACCTCAGCGACTCCCCAAGCCCTTCAAGGACCATGACGCCGCTGCGAGCACCAGGCGATATTTGAACGCCCTTCAGAGGGCGGCGAGGAATTCTTCACGGCTGACGCCGCTTTGCTTGATGATTGCCTTGAGGAGGCCAGGCCCAATCTCAGGGTAGTCGGGGACCGGAACCGTCTTGGGAGGGTCGTCCCGAACGAGGACGCGGTGGCTCCCGGTCTGGTGATGGAACCGGAAGCCGAACCGCAGCAGGGCCTTCTCGACCTTCCTCCCTGAAACGCCGCGGGGCAGTTTGCTCAAACGACCACCAAGGAGCCACCCAAGTCGTCGCGAGGGACTGGCAAGCCGCGCTTGCGCAGGGACTCCTCCACGCCTTGGATGGCCTCCTTGATGTTGGCCAAGGCTTCGTCACGCGTGCGGCCTTGCGAGGCACAGCCGTCCAGGCTGGGGACCTCCGCGACCCACCAGCCTTCCTCATCCTTATGGAGGAAGACTTGGCGCTTCGAAGCCATCGCCGGCATGTGGGTCACGGGCATACTTGAGGATTGCGAGCAGCCAGCGAGGTTGAACGCCGTGGCACGGGCCTTGGTGCGGCCTAGGCCTCAGCGTTGGCGGCGGCACACGACAGGGAGGCCAGCATCGTCGTCCCCTCGGACCGTGCCGTCCCACATCCGAACCTACTCCGCCAGGATCCGTTGCAACACGATGCGCAGCCCGGCGCCCGTCGGCCCCTTCGCGTAGTAGTCCGAGCCCGCCGTCCATGCCTTGGATGCGATGTCGAGGTGCGCCCACTTGGTGTCCTTGGCGAAGTGCTTCAGGAAACTCCCGCCGATGGAGGTGCCGGCGCGGATGGTGAGGCTGATGTTCTGCAAGTCGGCGT
>JBBSVQ010000016.1:0-13652 GCA_038046725.1 Thermoplasmatota archaeon
TCTTCTGGCATGGAACCTGACCCGGGTGCGCTATTGAGATTTATTACAACCCCCGAGAGTGCTTTCACCTACCCCAACGCCTGTTCCAAGACCCTCTTGTAGCCTCGTTCCGTCCCATGCATGCCATGAGTCTCGTCGAAGAAGAGCTCGGCGGCCCGACCGTCTTCCGTGACCTGGCGAAGCTCGACTTCGACTACGTCCCCGACAACCTGCCTGGGCGTGAGGAGGCCATCCGTTTCCTCACCTCCACCTACCGCGGCCTGACCCAGGGCGCAGCCCGCGAGCACGCCCTGCTGTGGGGCCCCGTCGGCACCGGCAAGACCGCCGTCGCCAAGCGCTTCGTCCGCGACTTCGCCGCCGTCCTGCGCAAGCAGGGCAAGGCCCTGGAGTCCGTGCACGTCAACTGCCGCAGCCGCAAGTCCGACGGACTCGCCATGCTGGGCATCCTGAACCACTTCGACCCGCACTACCCCGACCGCGGCTTCTCGGTCGGCGAGATGCTGCGCGACCTCAAGCGCCACCTCGAGCGCAAGGGCGTGCACCTGCTCGTCATCCTCGACGAAGTGGATGCCCTGCTCAAGTCCGACGGCTCCAGCCTCGTCTACGACCTGACGCGCTTCAACTCCGAGTCCGGCCCGTCGTGGGCCGGCGTATCGGTGATCATGGTCAGCCAGGACAACGTCCTGCCCCTGCTCGACGCCGCGGCGCTTTCGACGTTCAAGCAGACGAACGCCTACCAGTTCACCAAGTACCAGTCGCCCAACCTCGAGGCCATCGTCAAGCAGCGCGTCGAGTTGGCCTTCAACCCCGGCGCCGTCGAGCCCGACACCGTGACCCTGGTCGCCGACATCGCTGCCGTCGAAGGCAACGCCCGCCTGGCCATCGAGGTCCTGCAGAAGTCCGGCAGCATCGCCGACGACGAGGGCAAAGGCCGCGTCGGGCCCGAGGAGGTGCGCGCCGCCAAGGCGAACGTCTCCAGCTACATCACGACCCCCAAGCTCCTGGCGATGGCGAAGCACCCGCTGCTGGTCCTGCTCGCCCTCGCGCGCCGCCTCAAGCACGGCGACGCGTACGCCACCACCGGCTCCGTCGAGGCCGCCTACAAGGTCGCCTGCGAAGAGTTCGGCGAGACGGCCCGCGCCCACACCCAGTTCTGGAAGTACCTCAAGCAACTCGAAGGGGCGGGCTTCCTGCTGTCGCGCCTGTCCGGCAAGGGCCAGGCCGGCACCACGCAGATGCTCTCCATCCCCGACGCCCCCGCCAAGGTCGTCGAGGCCAAGGTGCACGAACTCCTCGGCCGCGGCGGCTCGCTGCCGCCCGACACGGCCTGATCCCCGCCGACTCCTTGTCCGGGAGTCGCTTCCCTAGCGGCGCAAGGGGTTTAAGTCGGGCGTCTGCACCCACTGTGCCCCCATGGTGAGCCGCCTGCTGCACGTGCCCATGCAGGGCGGGCTCGACGCCCTCGCCGAGCTTGTGCGCGGCCGCATCGCCAAGGACCGCTCCGTCCTCATCGTCACGGCAAGCCTCCCCGCGGGCAAGTTCTTCGAGCACTTCCAGGACCGCGGCGTGGACATCAACCGCGTCTTCGTCGTCGACGCCGTCTCGTCGCGCTCCGGCATGGACGTGCGCGGCGACCCGGAGCACGTGCACTTTGTCCCTGCGCCCACGCTGCTCGAGCTCATCGCCAAACGCGCCGAGAAGATCATCAAGACGAAGGCCCAGGGGCCGCCGCACATCATCGTGTTCTCCGCCAATGCCTTCGCTTTGTACAACGAGGCCGACGCCCTCGAGGAACTTGTGCGCTACGTGGTGAACACCTTGGTTCATCCGAAGATCCGCATCGACTTCGTCGTCGAGGAAGGCGTCCCCATCCCCAAGAGGCTCCTGTTGTTCCTGGAGTCGTTCCTCGACGAGACGCTGCGGCTGACCGCGCCCGCCGACGCAAAGCCCTAGTGTCGTCCCTGAAGAGGGCCTCCGGCGACCAATTGCACAACCTTCATCCACGGGCGAGGCGGATGATGGGGTCATGCAGGAGCCACTCGCCGAGCGCATGGAGGAGCGCGAGAAGCTCCTTGCCGACTTGGAGTCCGGCGGCTACCTCAACGACCCGCACCTCGAAGAGGCGATGCTGGAGGTCCCGCGCCACCTCTTCGTCCCCAAGGAACTGCGCGAGGCCGCGTACGAGGACCGTCCGCTGCCCATCGGCTTCGGCCAGACCGTATCGGCGCCGCACATGGTAGCGATGATGAGCACGGCGCTGCAACTCGAAGGCGGCGAGAAGGTGCTCGAGATCGGCACCGGCGTCGGGTACCATGCCGCCGTCGTCCGCAACCTCGTCGGGCCCAAGGGCCGCGTCATCTCCGTCGAATTCCTGCCCGAACTCGTCCAGCTCGCCAAGAAGAACCTCAAGGCCGCCAAGTCGAAGGTCGAAGTCCACGAAGGCGACGGCGCGCTGGGCTTCCCCAACGAAGCGCCCTACGACGCCGTGTACGTCACCTGCGCCATCCCGGACATCCCGCAAGCCCTCGTGGACCAGCTCAAGGAGGGCGGCCACTTCATCGCGCCCGTCGGCATCACGCGTTGCCAATTGATGGCGGGCCGCAAGGTCGACGGCGAACTCCTGCTTGAGGACCTCGGTCCGTGCCTGTTCGTCAACGCGCAGGGTGAACTCGGCGCCGCGGACGAGCGGGACGACGACGATGACCTCGATGACGACGATGACCTGACGCCCACGCCGTAGCGCCGATTCCGCAGAGCTCCCCGCAGGCCGTGCGTCCGTGAAATCCGCGTTTTCTCCCTCCCGGGCACGCCTATGAAGTCCTGATGGGTCCGCCCCGCGTTGACGCTCCTCAACCTGTCCAACACCCACCTGTTCTGGCAGGGGCGGGAGCCCGATCCCATCGACGCGCACCACCGCCCGATGTTCCTCGCCTTCCCCCGCGACGCACGCGAGCCCATCGGCAAGGCGCACGACCGCTTGCGCGGACTCGTCGGCGCCGCCCAAGGAGGCGACCCGGACCAGGAGCCCTTGGCCAAGGCCCTCGAGGTGCACGAGCCCATCCGGTACCGCTCCTTCTGGAACCACGGCGCCCACCGCGAAGTCATCCCCGTCGTCGCCAAACGCAGCTACTGGGTGCCCGACATCTCGGACGAGCTCTTCGCGCGCCACGGCTTCTACACGGCTGAGCACGACATCCCGTACACGGAACGCGCCGCCGCCGACCTCGCGGCCGACAAAGGCTGGTGGCTGCTCGACACCAAGGGGCACACGAACAAGCTCAAGATTCTCACCTACGACATCGAGACGACGCAGTACGGCAAGGACGGAGCCCGCGGCGCCCCCGGCGGTGCCCCGAAGGACGGGTCGCTACCCATCGACATCATCGGCCACTCCAGTTTCGAGGTCGAATACAGCGCATCCAAAGACCTCGACACCGAGCAGTTCGACTTCCAGTTCAAGCACATCCCCGACGACTGGGCAACGGCCCCCGTCGAGCAGTTGGTCGCCCGGACCCCGGACGAAGAAATCGACCACTTGCTGCGCTTCACGCAGTACGTGCAACGCTTCGACATGGTCGCCGGCCACAACATCCTCGGCTTCGACAACAAGCAGATCCACGAGCGCATCGTCGAGATCCTGCAGCGCGACGTCCGCCGCCAGACGCTGTCAGCCAACGACCGCGCCCACTTCCAGCGCTTCACGCAGGTCATCTCGCGCCCCGACCGTTCCTTCCACTTCGGCACCAGCCAGGACATCGCGCTCTGGTTCCCCATCTCCTTCGACACGTTCCACGCGGCCCGCAAGTTCTACTTCTTCCACGACGACTTCACGCTCAAGGGACTCGCGCCCTGGCTCGGCATCAACGTCGCCGACCGCGTGTACCTCGACGCGCATGCCATGGACCTCGGCCCGCGCACGCTGAAGTACAACGAGCACGACATCCGTGAGCAGCTCGGCATCACGCAGAACCTCATCGCGCAAGCCCTGCCGCTGTGCTTCACCGTCAACCTCGGCCTCGACGACCTGATGACCGGCGGCAACACGAAGATGTGGGACCACATGGCGTTCCTGCGCGCCCGCCGGCAACGCAAGATCATGCCGGCGACGTGCCGCGCCCAGCACATCGCGCGCGGCATCCAGCGCGTTCTCCCCGGCAAGCCGTTCCCGACCCGGGAGGAAGTCGCCCAGGCCGTCCTCGACCTGCCGGCCGAGGAGCGCATGTCGTCCACGAACAAGGAGCTCCTGCGCGTGGCCAAGCAGGGGCCCGAGATGCCCGTGTGGTGCGAGCACCCCGGCGTCGTGTCCAAGGCCGGCCCCGTCGGCGACGGCGAGGACTCGACGGGCTACGCCATCCCGGGCGGCATGACGCTCAAGCCCGACACGGAACTGAAGTCGCATTTCGTTCCGTGGTTCCACGTCGTGGCGGCGGACGTCGGCGCGATGTACCCGACGATCCTCAAGGCCCGCAACCTGACTGCGGACACGGTCGTGCCTGCCAAGGTCGGCGAGCCCGTGGACGACTGGATCTGGCTCTTCGAACTCGACCCCGCCATGGTGGCCTCCGGCAAGTACCAGATCCGCAAGGCCGACCCAGAACGCGAGCGCTTCACGAAGGGCCGCGGGTGGATGATCGGCGTGCACCACGACAAGGACCCGGGCATGGTCAACCTCGCGATGACCGGGATCCTGTCCACCATCCAGAAGGTCAAGACGGCGCGAGCCAAGGGCAAGAAGGACAACCTGCCGAAGGACGCCATCCGCATCCTCGACATGACGTACGCCAGCCTGAAGGCGGCCCGCAACGCCGGCACGCACGGCATCATGGTCGCGGTCAACGTCTCCTGCCGCCAGTTCAACGTCTGGGGCGGCGCCAACATCACCACCATCGGCCAACGCATCCTCGCCGAGACGATGGAGGACTGGGAGAAGAAAGGAATCCGCGTCGTGTACGGCGACACGGACGGTCTCTACATGGCGTGCAGCAAATCCGCCGGCAACCTGCCGCACTTCGCCGCCGCCCTCGGCGCCAACGACGTCGAGCCCGAGGCGGACAAATGGATCACGATGCCCAACGACGCCATCGAGACCGTCGCCGTCGCCAACCGGCGCTGGCGCGACGAATTGCAGTACGAGGGCTTCGAACTCGAGGCCGAGACGCACGACTGCATGGTCTTCGTCGTGCACAAGAACTACCTCATCTTCGACGCCGACCCGAAGGGCGAAGGCATCCGCCTCGAAACGAAGGGCAACAACTTCAAGGCCAGCGACAAGGCGCCGCTGACGCAGGCGCTCCTGCGCGACATCATGGCCCGTGCCCTGCGCGAAGTCGCCAAGTGGGACAAGGAGGACGCGGCCCGGGAAGCGATGAAGGTCGCCATCAAGCGGGCAACCAAGGAGGTCATGCTGACGGTGCAGATCGCCAAGACGGGGTGGGACGACCTCACGCTGCGCCAATCGGTGTCGCCGACGAAGTCCTACGAACCAAACCCGGACGGCACCCTGCGCAGCCAAGCCGTGCGCACCGCCGCTCTCGAGGACCTGATGGGCGAGGCGCTGACCGCGACGCGGAAATTCAAGTTCATCGTGTGCAAAGAGCCGCTGCCGCTGTACAAGGACGCAGCCCGGCAGGAGCGCAAGAAGGCAGAACTGGCGCGCGGCGGGCACCAGCTCATCGTCAAGGAACCGAAGAACCGCGGCCTGAAGCCCATCGAGTACATGTGGCCCGTCGAGCACGTCAAGCCGCACATGGTGGACTGGGCGTGGTACAAGTCCATGGTCGAGGACTACGTCAAGGGGGCATTCGGGTTCGATTCCCTCGAGTTGGCCACGCAGCGTGACTTGTCAAGCTGGTTCTAGGTGGCGAGGTTCGGCGGAACACAGATTTCGCAGAACCCCTGTGAGCCAACCTGGAGCGAGGCTTCGAATGCCGGGAATCTGCGAAATGGCAAGCCGCCAGCAGGACACGGGCAAAGCCTCGCGCCCGTCAAGCTTGGCAAATTTCTGCGGAATCTGTGTTCCCCCACGCTTGGCATGCAAGGAAACCAGAAGCCAAGCCTCAAGAGCCAGGACGCCGGCTTCCCGGCATGCGCTGGGCATCTTGGGCTCTCGGCATCGCGGGCGTCCTGCAACACGCCGCCATCGCGATCCTGCGGCCGGACGACTACATCTCGCTCGACACCTCGTACCTCGTCATGTGGCTCGCCCTCATCGGCGCCCTCCTGCTGTGCTACCTGTCCTGCTGGGGCGACTGCTACGGCGACGGCTGCGACTGCTGCGACGACGGCTGCACCTGCGGCGACGGCGACTGCTGCGCCCCCGACAAGGCCAGCCATGGCCACGAAGGCCCCGGCCACGAAGGGCACACCCACTGAGGCCATCGCATGCGTTGGTTCACCTGGCTGATGCCCGTGCTGGGCGTCACCGTCCTCATCCTCGGCCTGTCGCTCAACATCCCGCAGAAATTCCAGGCCTCGACGGGCTGGATCGGCTTCTTCGTGTTCGTGGCGGCGTTCTTCGTCCTCTTCGGCGTCGAGCAGATCGTCGACGACGCGGCGCGCTGACAGCGAAAGTGCCTTCATGGCCCCCGGCCGATGCCTGGGCATGGACAAGCGTTCCATCGCGCTGCTTGCGCTGTCTGCCCTCGCCGTCGTCAGTGCCTACTATTACTATTACTACGAGGCCGAATCGCTGTTCTTCACGGGACCGTCCGGGACGCTGGTCCTGATTGCGAGCGTCTTCCTCACGGGGTTCCTGCTGTCCGGTCGTTCCAAGCGGGGGCCTGACTCCAGGCATGGTCATGGCCACCAGCATGGCCACGAGCATGGCCATGAACATGGCCATGAGCACGGCCAGATCTATCACAGCCGCGAAGGGGCCCACGAGGGGCACGAGCACCCCGCAATGCCCCCGCCGGCGATGCCTCCCAACGGGCCTGGGCGGCAAGGCTGAAACCGGCCCGGCCTTTCGGGCTGCGTGGCCAAGTTCTGGCTGATGAAGTCGGAGCCCGAGTCGTACTCCATCGATGACTTGCAGCGCGACGGCAAAACCGATTGGACGGGTGTCCGGAACTTCAAGGCCCGCAACACGATGAAGGAGATTCAAGTCGGCGACCGCGTCGTGTTCTACCACTCGAACGCCGACCCACCAGGAGCCGCAGGCGTTGCCGAGGTGTGTGCCCTCGCGCATCCCGACCGCACGCAGTTCGACGCCAAGTCGGACTATTTCGAGCCCAAGGCCACGAAGGACAAGCCGTACTGGCATTGCGTCGACATCAAGTTCGTCTCGAAGTTCAAGCGCTTCGTTCCCTTGGAAGAGTTGCGCGACGATGACGATCTCACCGGGATGCTGCTGACCTCGGGGAAGGCGTCGCGGTTGTCGGTGCAGCCCATGGACAAGGAGCACTTCGAACGCGTGGTCAAACTCGGAGCCAGCGCGGCTCCCAGACAGTAATCCCGGCGATGGCCATCACCTGGCATCACGTGCATCCTTGTTCGGCGCGGCGGTCGGAGGTCCACGGCAGGACACGTCATCGGTGGGCATCGATGTCATCGGTGGATGGGTCACCCGAGGTGCCCCGACGATCCACCGATGCCCACCGATGACACCGATGCGGCTCGCTTGCGTACTCAGGCCTTTGGCTTGGCTGTGACCGACTCCCACGTCGGGTACGAGCCCATGACCTTGATGCTCGACACCTTCGGGATGAGTGCCGCAAGGGTCTCGGCGATGGCGGCGTCCTCGCGGTGGCCCTCGACGTCAACCTGGAAATCGTAACTCCACGGGCGCTCCGGCTTGGGGCGGCTCTCGACCTTGGTGAGGTTCAACCCGCGCTTGGCGAACTCCCCGAGCACGTCGTGCAGGGCGCCGGGGACGTTGCGCACACCGAAGCTCAACGACGTCAGAGATTGCTCCTTGCGCGCCGGGTTGCGCTTGTACTCGGTCTTCGACAGGGCGACGAAACGGGTGCTGTTGTTCTCGCGGGCCTGGATGCTGGCCTGCACGACGTGCATGCCATGCAGTTGCGCGGCCTTGGCGCTGGCGACGGCGGCCTCCATGAGGTTGCCGCGCGACTTGACCTCGCGGACGGCGGCTGCCGTGTCCGTCGAGGGGCGCATCTCGATGCCGCGGGCGCGCAGGAAGTCGCGGCTCTGGCGCAAGGCGTAGGGGAGACTGTAGGCGACCTTGATGGAGCCGAGGGTGGCTCCGGGGTGGCCGATGAGGCAGTGGTCGATCTTGAAGCGCATCTCGCCCACGATGAACAAGTCGCTTGCGAGGATGACGTCTGCGGCCTCGTCCACGGTGCCCTCCATGGTGTTCTCGATGGGCAGGAAGGCGTAGTGCGCTTCGCCGCGCTCGACCCTCTCCACGACCTCCTCGAACGAGGTGCACGCCAGGGGTTCCGTGTTGCGCATGCCGCGGGCCTCGAAGAAGGCCAACAGGGCCTCCTCGGAGTAGGTGCCGGACTCTCCTTGGAACGCGACGCTCACCATGGACGTGCGGGCCAGGGGGGGAGGGATTTCAGGGCTTCGGGGACGCCGGTCCCGTGCCCCAAGCCCAAAATAGGGGCCCCAAGTGAGAACGACCCATGTACATGGACGTCGACTGCCCGAAGTGCTTCGTCATGACGACGCACGACGTCCCGGCGCGCGAGGCCGGCCGCACCGATTACCCGGTGTCGTGCCCGCATTGCAAGGCCAACTTCGAGCTCTGGCTGGACCCGCAGTGGTTCATGATGGCTTGAGGCGCATCAGCGCGCCAAGCTAGGAAAAGAACTTCTGGTGCCCGTCGAGCGCGTCGGCGCGTTCGGCGCATCGGTCTGATCATCCGTGGAACGTGGCGGGGGCGCGCCCATCGCACCCATCGGTGCCATCGGTGGGCATCGGTGGATCCGTCAGCCCAAGGCCTCACTCATCCACCGATGGCACCGATGACACCGATGCGTTTGCCTAGCGTGCCTTCTTCGCGCCTTTCTTGCTGGGCACCAGCGCCGGCAGGTCGATGGGCTCGCACATGCGCGTTCCTTCCTTGTAGCGCCCCTTCTCGGCGCCCTTGCCGATGACGTCGAGGGCGTCGCACAACTGGTCGAGTTCGTCCTCGGTGTTGTACACGCCGATGGTCGCACGAACGGCTCCGGGGCGGGGAACGTCCTTGCCGGCGCCAATCTCGCGCGCCCAGACCGGGTCGTCGCCGAGGCCAAGCAGTCGGTTGAGCATGGGTTGGGCGCAGAAGCAGCCGTTGCGCGTCGCGATGCCGAACTCGTGGCTCAGGATGCTGCTGACCAACTCATGGCGGCGGCCGGGGACGTCGAACGAAAGCACGCCGACCTTCTCTTTCGGAGACCGGGGGCCGAGGAGGCGGATGCCGTGCTCGTCGTCCAGCTCCGCGAAGCGCTTCATTGCGTGCTTGAGCATCGCCTGCTCGTGCGACTGGATCTTGGTCATCCCAATCTTGGCCAGGAACTCGGTCGCCGCACCGAAGGCGATGGCGCCCACGATGTTTGGCGTGCCACCCATGTGGCGGTCAGGCGACTTCGTGAATCCGACGTCCTTGCGCGTGACCCACTCCACGGTTCCACCACCCGGCATGTAGGGGGAGGCGGCGTCGAGCACCTCCCGGGGGCCGACGAGCATGGCGGACCCGAGCGGCGCGTACGCCTTGTGGCCGGCGGCCGCGAGGAAGTCGATGTGCTCCGGGTGGCTGGCGGGCTTGACGTCGATTGGCCGGTGCGCGTACAATTGCGCGGCATCGACGAGGATGCGCGCGTCGTGGTCGTGGGCAAGGCGAGCGAGCTTGTGCAGGGGCGGGACGTAGCCGCTGACGTTGCTTGCGCCCGTGACGGCGACGAGCTTGATGCCGCCGCGCTCGAGCTTGGCCTCGACGTCGCCGAGATCCACGCGGCCTTGGTCATCGACGTCGGCGTGCACGACGGCGCCGCGGGCGCGGTGCGGCAGGTCGTTGGAGTGGTGCTCCATCAGGGTCGTGAGGGTCTTGCCGGGCACGTCGGCCATGACATGCGCTGCGACGTCGAGGGCCATCGTCGTGTTCTGGCCAAGGACGGCGCAGTGCGTCGTCGGGTCGGCGCCGACGAAGTCGAGCAGGGTCTCGCAGGCCGCGTCGAAGTGGTCGGACGATTCGACGGAGAGGGTGTGGTTGGCGCGGTGGATGTTGGCGTACGAGTGCGACAACGTCTGCACGACGGCGTCAATGACGGGTTGCGGGGCGTGCGTGCTCGCGCCGTGGTCGAGGTACACGAGAGGGCGGTCCCGGCCGTCCAGGGTGCGCACCGTGCGGCGCAGGATGGGGAACTGGGCTCGCACCGAGGCGACGTCAAACGCCATGACGCTGGATTGCCCTTCCAAGGTTCTAGATTGCCCCGTCCATCGACGGGTTCCATGGAGGGGCCCGCGCATGGCGCTCACCACCAGAATATCCTGGATTGGCCCCCGCGCGAAGCGCGAAAGGGCCCACCCGTCTGGAATCGGGCCCTCCGGAGAGGGCCCCGCGCCAGCGGAACGTGATCGTCCTTCGTTTGAAGGTCGAGCGCAAGGCTAAACGCCGCAATTCGTCGGCAGGACGTGGCCAAGACTCCCCGTGACGACGTCGTCATCGAGGTCATCGACCTGCAGAAGGAGTACAAGGACGGCACCAAGGCCGTCAACGGCATCAGCTTCTCCGTCCGGCGCGGCGAGGTCTTCGGCTTCCTGGGCCCCAACGGCGCCGGCAAGACGACCACGATGCGCATCCTCGGCACGCTGCACGACAAGACCAGCGGCACCGCCAAGGTCCTCGGCCTCGACGTCGTGAAGGACGCCCGCAAAGTCCAGCACCGCATCGGCTTCGCCATGCAAGAAGTCGGTATGGACGAACTGGCCACGGCCCGCGAGATGCTGGTCCTGCACGCCAAATTGTATGGCATCCATGGCAAGGACGCCGTCACGAAGGCCGACGAGATCCTGCGCACCTTCGACCTCGTTGAGCACGCCGACCGTCGTGTGACGCGCTTCTCGGGCGGAATGCAGCGGCGCCTCGACCTGGCCGTGTCGCTCATCCACACGCCGGAAGTGCTGTTCCTCGACGAGCCCTCGACGGGACTCGACCCCAAGTCCCGCAGCGACCTGTGGCGCGTCCTGCGCGGCCTGCAGAAGGACGGCATCACCATCCTCCTCTCGACGCATTACATGGACGAGGCGGATGAATTGTGCGACCGCGTGGCGATCGTGCACAGGGGGGTCATCGCGGCCATCGACACGCCGGAGGCCCTCAAGCGGTCCGTCGGCGCCGACACCGTGCACATCACCCTGTCGTCGCCCGCGACGGCCAGCCAGCAGTCGGAGCTGCGCCGCATGTTCGGGGCGCACAATGTCAAGTTCACGGACGGCACGATGGACATCCGTGTCAAGGATGGCGCCCGTGCACTCCTCCCAGCTCTCCAAGCGGTGTCCAAGCACGGTCTCGCGGTCACGCAGACGCGCGTGCAGACGCCGTCGCTGGAGGACGTGTTCCTGAAGTACACGGGCGCGAGCTTCGAGGACGCCCAGAAAACGGCCGAGCCCGCAGTCGCGCCTGCCAAGCGCGCTTCCAAGGAGCCGCGCGGCCGCGGCCCTGAGCCCCCCGTGGAGGTGACCGAATGAGCCTCACCGCGACCATGCGCAACTTCGGGCTGATGTATGGCCGCAACATGCGCCAGATGCCGCGCATCCCCGTCGTCCTCGTCTTCGGCATCGTCATGCCCGTCCTCCAGCTCGTGCTGTTCGGCAGCCTGTTCTCCACCATCACGAAGCTGCCGGCCTTCGAGGCGGCCTGGCCCGGCGTGCACTACCGCGCCTATATCGCGCCCGCCATCCTGCTCTTCACCGTGTTCGTCGGCATGGCCACCTCGACCGCCGCTCTCATCGTGGATTTGCGCACGGGCTACTTCGACAAGTTGCGCACAACGCCGGCCCGCCCGTGGCAAGTCATCGTTGCCCGCCTCCTTGCGGAGATGACGCGCGTCTTCTTGCAAGGCCTCCTCGTCCTGCTGCTGAGCCTCGCCTTGGGCGCAACCGTGATCACGGGCCCAATCGGCGCGCTCGTCATGCTGCTGCTGTCCGTGTTCTTTAGCGGCTGCACCGCAGGCCTCGCCGTCATGGCGCTTTCGATGAAGACGAAGTCGGACCAGGCGACCCAGTCTGCGTTCCCCCTGTTCTTTATTCTCCTGTTTCTGAGCTCTGCCTTCCAGGCGGTGGACGCCATGCCGGGCTGGCTGCAGAACGTCGTCAAGTACAACCCGGTCAACTACCTCATCGAGGTCCTGCGCCAACTCATGGTCGGCAAGAACGTCGGCGGCGAGATGGTCGCCGAGTGGCCCATCGTGGACATGCTCATCATCGTGGGCGTCAGCCTCGTGGCGGCGGCCCTGCTCGGCCTGCTCAACCTGCGCGTGTACCGCAACTCGGTCGCCAACCGCTAGCCCGGCCGCAGGGTCAGGGCGACGAACCAGCGCAGCATGGCTCTTCACGCGCGGCGGCGCAGGGTTGCTGCCACGGCGATCGCGGCGAGCACCAGGACTGCGGAAGGCATGGGGGCGTCGCGGCCAGATTCGCCTTCCGGCGCCAGGACCGACGTGCCGTCCAGCGAGAACCCTTCGATGTCGAACACCGCCAGGAACGTGTCCGTGGCGCCGGCGGAGGCGCGCAAGTCGAGTTGGACGAGGCCGTTGCGGCTGGCAAGCCGGTCGAGGGCTTCCGCGCTCGGCTCGCCGACGAGCGAAATCGTGACCTGGACCGGGTAGGATTCCTGCGAACGGAAGCGGGCATTGGCCAGGTCGATGGAGTCGTCCGTGACGTCCCACTGGTCCTGCGGCTCGATGGTGATCTCGCTGGGCTGCGCCGACACCTGGAACCAGCCGCCATTGACGCGCTCGAGGCCTTCGAGGTGGATGTGCACGGCCGAGGCCGACGGAATCGTTGTTCCGCACGCGGCGTCCAGTTCCCACGACCACGTCAGGACGCCATCGATGACGTAGGGAACGTCCGCCTCGGGAAGGGCCGGGCAGGCTTCGGGGGCGAGGCGGTTGCAGCCTTCCGGCTTGGGGAAGTCCAATTCCAGGGCGGCGGTCGCGGCGCCATTCCCGGCGCAGGCCTCGGCCCCCGGGGCGGCAACAAGGACGAACAGGGCGAACCACCGCAGCATGCCCCGAACCCCGTTCCTGCGGGGATAAGCCTTGCGAGGTTGCGGATTCAGCTCCGATGCGCGCCCTTGGATCCCCAGCGGGGGAATCCTCGCTTGCGCTCGGACCCACTGCTCCGGTTGGATTTGCGAAGGCCTAGGGTCTAGGCCGTGAGCGCGACTTCTTCCTTGTCGCCCTTCGGGGTCGCGACGACCTTGTCGGGGAAGTGGCTCAGGATGACGATGTCGCCGACCGAGGCGACCCAGCGGTAGGGGACGGCAACGTTGTAGCCGCCCTCGACGAGCTTGGGGCTCGTGCGGGTGAGCAGAAGGCTCCCGACGCGGCGGTTCGGCAGGTCGAGAATCACGTTCTGGACGACGCCCACGTACTTGCCGCCGTTCGTGTAGACCGGGAGGTTGATGAAAGAAGTGACCTCAGCGTCCAATTCGCATCCCTAAGAGGTCCACCTCTTGGCGGCTTAAGGGCTTTCTTCTTCTGTTGCGC
>JBBSVQ010000016.1:13752-45972 GCA_038046725.1 Thermoplasmatota archaeon
CATCCCTAAGAGGTCCACCTCTTGGCGGCTTAAGGGCTTTCTTCTTCTGTTGCGCCAAGATAGAATGCAGGAAAGCGGGCATTCCTGGCCGGTTTCGCCCGAGCTCGGCGAGCGTTTCCCTCCCCTTGACGCCTCGGTCCCAGGGGCCCCGTCGCGGCTCCGCCCTGAGGATTGCGCGGGCCTGTCCTTATCCGATCCACAGCCCGCCATTGACGTGGAGGACCGTCCCGGTGACGTAGGCAGAATCTGGGCCGCACAGGAAGGAAACGACCCCGGCGACGTCCTCCGGCGACCCCACCCTCCCCAGGGGGACCTCGGCCGCCCGGGCCTTCCGCTTGGTGGGGGAGTCTCCGGCCAGGATTGCCGTGTCGATGAACCCCGGCGCGACGGCGTTGACCCGGGTCCTGGGCGCCAGTTCGCGGGCCAGTGTCCGGGTCAGGCCCACGAGGCCGGCCTTTGCGGCCGTGTAGGCCGACCCATGCGTGGAGCCCCGGGCGGCCGCGATGCTGGAGACGAAGACGAGGCTCGCGCCGTCGGCAAGCCTGGGCAGCAGTCGCCTAGTCAGGTGGGCGGGTGCCTCCAGATCCACGGCGAGCGTTGCGCGCCAGGCCGCCTCGTCGAGGTCGGCGAAGGCGCGGCGGTCGTAGAAGCCGGCGTTGTGGACGATGGCGTGCAGCCGGGGGAAGGCCTCCGAAACGGCCTCGGCGACCTGCTTGGGGCCGTCGGGGTCCGCAAGGTCGCCCTTCACGACGACAGCGCGCCGGCCCGCCTTCACGATGGCGGCGGCGGTGCGTTTGGCGCCAGCGGCGTCGGTGTTGTAGTGCACGGCGATGTCGAAGCCGTCATGGGCGAGGCGTTTCGCGACGGCTGCGCCGATGCCCTTGGACGCTCCGGTCACGAGGGCGGCGCGCGCGGGGGGCACGGCTTGGCCATCGCCGGAGTCCGGTTGACGGTTTCGGCCAGTGTGGGGGAACACAGATTACGCCGAACCCTTGGAAACCAAACGGGAGTGACTTCGCCTGTCCTGGCGCGACCCGCGTTGCAATTTCACAGATCCAGGCTCACGTTCGGGCCTGTTCGGGCCAGCACAGAGCGCACAGAGAACACCGAGCTCTGTGGTCTCTGCGCGCTCTGTGTTTGCCCAAGGGGTCGCCTGAATCTGCGAAATGGCTAGCAAAGGTGAGCCAACCGGACCGGCGGTCGAAGCTCGCACCAGGTTGGTGCACAATGGTTCTGTGGAATCTGTGTTCCCCCGAACCGCCGCTACCAGAACACCAGAGACCCAGTCGCCCAGTACACGCCCGCCACGAAGCCGACGATGGCGCCGCCATTGAGCAGCGGGAGGCCCGCTTGCGGGCGGCCCTTGAGCACGTATCCCATCAGGACGCCGAAGCCGACGAGGGTTCCGATAGCGGCGCCCAGGGAAGGCAGGGTTCCCCAGTCGGGCTTGGCGAACTGCAGCGCCGACACGACGAGGATGGTCGGCATGACGAGGTCGCCGAGGCCCATGAACATCGCCTCGCGTTCGCCCTTGTTCGACTCGGTGGCCTGCTTGAACTTCGCGGCATCGTCGCGGAAGCGGTAGTTGGCGACCTTCGGGATGACGAGAAGGACCGGGAGGCGCAGCTCGATGACGGTATCGGCCAGGCTCAGCATGTGCTTGGTGCGGTACACGGCGATGGCGTCGTACACGGCGAGGGCGGCAAGGAGGAGGACGGTGGGGACGATGCCGAGGCTGATGCCGAAGACGGCGGCGGAGCCGGAAGCCACGAGGAGGCCGACGGCGTCGATGACGTACCATTCTGGGTGCTTGTACAAGGCGAGCACACATCCGGCTGCGACGGCCACCGCGATGCCGACGGCGACGTCCAAGTCAACTCCCAGGCTCTGGTTGAGGACGGGGTACACGACGTAGGCGACCGTCGAGCCGACGGCGGCGAGGATGATGGCGCGGATGAGCCACTTCTTGCCCTTCTTGGCGATGTAAAGGATGACGAAGGTGAAGGCCAGGATGAGCGCGATGTAGACGACGGAGTTGCCGGAGCTGTTCGGGTCCTCGAACGCTTGCAGGCCGGCGTCAAGGAACGGTCCGGCGAAGACGACGGCGAGCAGGATGTTGGCGACGAAGAAGCCGAGCAGGACCGCGGTGGCGCGGTACTCGGCCCAAGTGACCGGCATGTCCGGTTCCGGTGCAGGGACCGGTTGCGGGGTCGCAATCAGGGCAGGCTCGTCCACGCCGTGCGACCCACGTGTCGGGGAAAAGGGCTGCTGCTGGCCCCCTCAACGAGTGCGACTTGGCAGCTTGCGGCGCGCGTTGCAGGTTCGCGACAGAAAACAATCTCCGACGACGACGTCGCCTTGCACAAGCAACGACCTGCGAAGGGGCGCGCGAAGCGCGCCGAGGCGGCGCCCCGCGCCGCCAAGAATCTTCATCGGCTCGTCGTGCCCGGAGTCGGCGTCACAAGGCGGGGGAAGGCCGTGACGCACCGAACGGGCGCGGGCGATCGGTGCGCCCTACTTCCAGAGCGCCGAGTCGGCCTTCTTGGCGTTGCGGCGCTTGGACTCGAGGAACGAGTACACACTGGCGTGCTCCGCGCCGCGCAGGATCATGTCGCACGCCTTCTTGGCGATGCCGAGCTCCTCCAGTTCGCCGACGATGCCGACGGTGTGACCGTAGATGGCGAGGTCGCAGCCGGTCTGCTCCTGGATGATGCGGCGCGTCTTGCCGTCGGTGCCGATGATGCGGGCGGCCACTTGGCGCATGCGCGACTTGTTCTTGCCGACGTAGTCGTGGATGTCGAGCAGCTCGAAGTACACGTCGTCGGAGAACAGTCGCATGGCGTGTTCGGGGCTGAAGCCGCGGCCGAGCGCGCGCACGATGTCGCGCATCTTCAGCACCATCAGCGGGTCGGCGCCGGTGACCTTGTCGTCGAAGGAGACTTCGTTGGCCTCGGAGTCGACGGAGATGGGAAAGCCGGAGCGTTCGGAGAGCATCTTGCGCGTCTCGCCGCTGGGGCCGATGACGACGCCGATGCGGTCGGCGGGGATGCGGATGACGATCATGGAAGTTCTCCTCGGGCCTCGCGGGCCTTGCGCTTGCCGCGTCCGGGCTTGCCGGGCTGCAGCGGTTTGATGGGCCTGTCCGTCGATTTGGCCTTCGTCTTGGATGTCTTGACAACGACGGAGTCGAGCTCGTCGGCATCGGCGTCTAGGCGCTCCTCGTTGCGCTCCTTCGACATCGTGCGCTCGTGCTTGAGGCGGGACATGATGTCCTGCGGGGTGATGCGGACGCCCTTGCGGCGGAAGTACGTCGTGATGTTGCGCAGGTCGCGCTCGAGGAACTCCTGCGCCATCGGGTGGTTCTTCAAGACGGCTTGGCCGATGTCGATGATGCGCGCCCGCTGCTTGGAAACGGGACCGCCATGCCCTTCGAGCATGACGTTGTACTCGGACAAGTCCGCGTGGATGAGGTCCGCCTGGTTGTACAGCGTCACGTAGTCGTCGACGACCTGCTTGCAGATGGCCTCGACGTTGCTCTCGTCGACCGTGGCCGCCTTGAGAGTCGGCCACGGCCCCTGCTTGACGCCGAGGTACTCCATGATGAGGACGTTGTTGAGCGACTTGATGGGGTCCGGCACGAGCACGCCGACCTCGCGGGCGCGAACGAGGTTGCGGAACTCCTTCTTCGTCCAGGCGTGCACGAGGGCGCGCTTGTCGCCCGTGACGCCTTCGAAGCGTTCGTCGCCCTGGATGTACTGCAGGACGTGCTTGAACGTCGAGGTGTTGGTGCGGAAGATCTTCACGGCGACGTAGCCGCCGCGCGGCGTCGTTCCACGGAAGACGTTGGCCTCCTTGCCCGTGGAGACGGGGAAGTCGAGCGAGCGAAGCACTCCGTGCAGCAGCATCTTGTGCAGCGTCAGCAGCGTGCCCTTGTCGAAGACCTCACCCTCGGTCTTGTGGTCGGAGTCGCCGCGGCGGTCCCGCGTCTTCTCCGTCAGGGCGTCGGCGCGGCGGAAGGCCCACTCGTCGTTGGAGGCGACGACGGCCATGTCGGCCTCGAGGTCCTCCAACCGGAGCAAGGGCTCTTGCTCGTCCTCGTCGCCGGGCATGGTCCTAGAACCCAACATCGAGCAATTCAGGGATCTTCTTGCGCCGGCTGAGGTTGGTGGACTGCGTGCGCACGTAGCGGTACACGACGTCGGCCTTGTCGTCCTGGAAGTCCCACGGCTTGATGATCATCAGGTCGCCGGGCTTGATCCACATGCGGCGCTTCATCTTGCCGGGGATGCGGGCCATGCGGGACTTGCCGTCCTCGCACATGACCTTGATCTTGGAGGCGCCCATGAGTTGGTCCGCGATGGCGAACATCTCGCGGTTGCGCGTGTCGGGCATCTTGTAGCGGCGGACGGCCTCGTCCGACTCCAGGCCGGATTCGACGGCGTCGTCGGCGACCTTGACGGGCACGGCGGCCTCTTCTTCCTCAAGCAACGCGTCGGCGTCCAGCTCCTCGTCGGGTTCCTCGACAATGGGCTCGTCGTCAACGTCTGGCTTGGGCACGCGTTTTCCACGCCCATCGGTTATAAGATGATGTCGCCGGGGGTGCCCTGGCCAGCGGAGTTTGCCCCGGTTTCCCTGGCGGTGACCTGCCGAGCGCCCCAGGCAAGCCCCTCGGCCCCTGGCACATGCGGCTCTCGCGGGGTGCCATCCACCACCCGCCAGCCTCTTGAGTCGAGGCGGCGGTGGGTCGTCTCGTGGCCACGGCCGAGACGCAGGAGCGCCGCGAGGTGCACGGGGTCGAGCCTCGCGTGCGCCTCGTTGCCTACACGCACGACCCCTTCGGGTTGGCTGTGGCGTCGGCGCGCACCTGCTACGCCTCCGAGTTCGCCTTCGTGGGCCGCCTGGCGCCCAAGGGCGAGCGCACCCGCGTGACGCTGGAGCAGGCTCTGCCGCAACACAAGCGCTGGCTCGATGAGATTGGCCGCTTCGACACGCCGCACGAGCGCCGCATCGCCCTCGTGACGACGTTGAAGTCCGACGTCCAGACGTCCGACCTGGCAGCCGCCCTCGACGCCTTCGCCGACCTCGCCCGCCAACGCGCCGAAGGCGACGCTGGACTTGCGCGCTCCATCTACGAGGCGGGGCACCACACGCCATTCCAGCACCCGACCTTCGTCTTCGCCTTCGAGGACGTGTCACGCAACGTCGTGGAGTCGTTCTTCCACAACCACACCTTCTACAACTCGGAGCAGCAGAGCCAGCGCTACGTCGAAATGAAGGACGCCGACGTGCACGTGCCCGCCGCCGTGGCCGCCAATCCCCAGGCCCGCAAGGTGTTCGAGGACGCCGTGCGGCAGTCGTGGGAGGCGTACCACGCCCTGCGCGAGCGCCTCATCGGCCCCAACCTCAAGGTCATGGGTGCCATCGGGAAAATCAAGGGGCAGTCCGAGAAGCAGGTGCACACGGACGCCGAGAAGAAGGCGCAGGAGATGGCGCGCTACGTCTTGCCCATCGCCGCGGCGACGCAGTTGTACCACACGGTCTCCGGCATCGTCCTGCTGCGCTACGTGCGCATGAGCCAGGCCGCGTCCGCCCCCGCCGAGGCCAAATTGGTCGTCGACGCCATGGTGGCGGAGGTGCGCAAGGTGGACCCGAGCTTCATCGACAAGGTCGAGGAGGCGCCGCGGCCGCTCGACAGCCACGTCGAATGGCGGCTTGCCGGCGACGCACCCCTCGAGCCGCTTCCGGCGGGGCGCTTCTCGCTCCTCGTCAACGCCACGCCGGGGGCCGACGCCGTCGTTGCCGCGGCGCTGCGCGAAGTCACCGGCTCCAATCTCGCCCAAGGCGACCTCTTGCGCGAGGTCCTGGACCCCGGTCGCAACGGCGTATGGAACGACACGCTCAACACATGGGACCACAGCCCCGCCCTGCGCACGCTGCGCCACGTCCATTACACGTTCCGCAAGCGCCTCAGCCTCACCGCGTACGCGCAGGACCAGCGCCACCGCATGGTGCCGGGGAGCCGCCCGCAGCTGGGGCGACTTCTGGGCAATGACGCCTTGGACGTCCACGTTCCCGACATCATCGCGCACGACGCCCAGTCCAAAGGCCTGTACGACGCGGCCATCCGCGTTCTGTGGGACGCCATCGGGCGCCTGCGCACCCTGGGCATCCCGGACGCGGACTTGACGTACCTGCTGCCGAACGCCACCAACATCACGTTCCACCAGTCGGGCGACCTGCTGTCCTTCATCCACAAGTGGCGCCTGCGCCTGTGCTTCAACGCGCAGAAGGAAATCTTCGACGCAAGCCTCGAGGAACTGCGCCAGGCGCAAGCCGTCCACCCCGAGTTGACCAAGTGGCTGGGCCCCCCCTGCACGTTCGTGGCCGCAGCGCAGCCGCCGGAGAAGCAGGACGACGTGGCCGCGTGCTGCCCCGAGGGCCCTCGCTGGTGCGGCGTCAAGGTGTGGATCGGCTTCGATGCGGCCAAGGGCAAGCCGAAGCGGCCGTATTGATTCGGTGCCGGTCGCCAACAACAATCAAATAGCCACGGGGGAAGGACGTGGCGTGTCGGCAGACAAGGTGGCGGTTCTCATCCTCGTCTCGCTGGTTGTCGCCGGGTGTTTTGGCGGGCCCTCCCGCAACTCCTCGGGATCCGCCGGCTCCGATTCCGAGCAGCAGCCTTCATCGAAGGGGCCGACGAACAGTTCGCCCCCAACAACGATCGATTTGCCAAGTGGCACCACGCCAACGAATCCGGACGGCTTCGTCGAGCCGTCAGTCCGACCCTTGCGCAACGAGACCCTGCAAGCGAACGTCACGATCGATGCGACGGGGCGGACAACCCTGGATGTTCCCCTGGACGTCTTCCTTGTCGGCTTCCCCGCCGACCTGCAGCCTCGCGTCCAGGACCTGCTACCTGCCTTGCCCGTCGTCCCGCACTACGACGACCCGGTGGTCGGCCACGGGGCCATCCTGCCCCTGAGTCCGACGGTTGTCTTCCGGGTGCACGCCCTCAGTCCGGAGTTTGCCAACCGCTTCGAGGAAACGCTCCGGATGTCGTCCCGGGACGCGGCCTTTCTTGATGCCAACCACGCGGAGGCGAAGCTGGCTGCGATGCTCTTGGATGAGGGCTTTGCCGTGTCCCAAAGGCTCCCAGGACTGGTCTATCTTTCGCTGGCTACGGCGAGCTTCGGCGATCACGCTTGGCTGTACGAGGGCGAGCTGCCCGCCGCGGAGAACCCCTATGGGTACTATTCCAACGTGCGCGTCTTTGGTGGGAAGGAGCCCCTGTTGGTCGTCGATACGAGCGCGCGAGCGGACCCTGACCCCACGTATGGCTCGCAGGGTCGCGCCTACGAAGGTCCCATCGCGTCGGAGGATGCCCAGCTTGCCGACCTGCTTGCAGAACAGTCGCGCAGCGCCGCCACGAACCTGTTGTACCGGCACTTGTACTGGCCTCCCAGCACGGCGGCCTGCAACGCCATCACGATCCTGTACGGAATCCGGACGGCGGCTGTGCAGGACGGGATGCCCTTGGACAGCGACCCGCGGGCGGCAATCCATACCGACCGACTCATGACGGCCTTCGAACACCTGACAGGGCGCCCGGTTTTCGTGGACCTGAAGGTTCTCATGTTGCCGCAAGATGATGCCGCCCTGGACGCCGTGACGCGGGCGTGGTCGTCTGAGAACTATGCGGACACTCTGACCGGGCTCGCCGGGGGTGCAGGCGTCCAGCAAGTTCCACCCGTTCCCTGGGAAGTGGACAACGCGTTGCTCGAGGTCGTCGGCCAGTGGGTGGACACGAACTGGAACACTGCTTGGGTGCCACACGAGGGTTGCGAGGGGTACCTCGCCATCCTGATCTGGGGTGACGGCGGGGACGCGCCGTTGACGTTCGGCAATGGCGTCTATCCGACGGAGGCGACCCATCGCTGGATGGTCGCGAGCTTTGGCTTTGCCGAACGGTACTTGCCTTCCGTCAATCCCTACGCCGGCAATGGCCTGGGGCTGGTGGATGGCGTGACCTCACACGAGGTCGGCCACATCTTCGGCCTGCATCATCCGCACAGCCAATACGACGGTCAGGAAGCGTGGACCTTCAGCAAGGCCATCGACGTCATGAGCTACCCCTGGACGGGCGCGACCGTGGAACATGGTGTCTTCAATGCTGCAGCCTACGCGCGCGGCCGCGCCGGGCTGGCAATCCAGGAAGCGGCAGCCGAAGGAAGGTTGGCCCCCGCGACCGACGGAATCGTTGCGGCCCTCGCCCAATGGGACTGGGAGGCCGCGGCGCAGGCTGCCAGCGCCCTGAAGGAACCGACCTAGGTCCTCCGCCCTTTGCAGCCACCGTCGAGTGATGGACCAGCGGAGCCTGCTGCTGGGCGCCGCCACGGTGCGCGAATTCTCGGCATCGGGGCACCCACGGCCCGGACCTTCATCGGGGCGTGGATGGCCGCCGCGGCCGTAGCCGGGCCCGCGCGGCCAACCGCGGCAAAGGCAATCTCGACGCGAAGCCAATGCAGCCCGGTTATTTTCCGGCCGGCAGCTTGCCGTGGTCGTCGCAGTGGTCCCCGTGGTGGTGATGGAGGTGGCCGCGCGCCCAGTAGTCGACGTGGCTGCCGTGTGGGACGGCGGCGTGGCCGCAGCCGGCGCCGTGCTTGTGGCCCTTCGGGTGGACCCCGCATTCGTGGCCGGGCTTGCATTCGTCGGGGTGGCTCGCCGAGACGAGCACGGTGTGGTCGTCGACGTGGTCGCCGTGCTGGTGGTGCATGTGGCCCTCATGCAAGTGGTCCTTGTGGCCGTCGTGCACGACTTCGTAGTGGCCGCAGCCGTGGGCGTGGTGGTGGTTGTGCGAGGAATGTTGTTTGCAGGCGTCCATGGGCAGGCCCGGGCAGGATTGTGGTCGTCGCATGATAAGGGCGGCGGCCTGGCGGCACCGAAGACCTGAAGTCGGGGCCTCCCGGCTGGGCCTTGTCGATGACGGGCCCGCTCAACCTCAAGCGGCACCGCAGCACCCCCCCAGTCGCGGAGCCTTGGAACGACCCAAGGCTCGACGAGGGAATCCGCATCTTCAACGAAGGACACCACTGGCACGCGCACGAATGCTGGGAGCCGTTGTGGATGGGCCTGGAGGGCGACGACAAGCTGTTCCTGCAGGGCCTCATCATGTCCGCCGCCATGCTGCACCAATACGGCCGCAAGGTTCCCAAAGGCGTGCACAACCACTGGGCCAACGTCACGCTGCGCCTGGACCCTCACCGCCCGGTGAAGTGGCGAGTCGACGTCGCTGGGCTCTTGGGCCAACTGTGCCCCTACGAGGAGGCAGCCAAGGCGGGCCGATGGGACCTTGACCCGGGCGCCGTCCAGATGCGACGGTCCGCCGCATCGGGTTAGTTCCGTGGACGAGGCTGCCCTTGGCATGGCCGCCCGCGCCGCCAATTCCTCTGCGAAGACGACGACGAAGACCACGCCCACCGTCCCGGCCGGCGCCGGCCAAGACGGCCCTCACGCCCGACCCGGTCCCGGCCGCGTTCACCCCCGATCACCGGCGTCCAGTGCCTCGTCAACGCCAACCGCAAGGGTCCGACTCGCAGCAGTGCAGGTTGAGGGCGTCGGGGACGCAGCCTTTGGTCGCCTGAACGTGAACCCCCACACTGGCCACGACCGAGCAACCGTCAGGCTTCGTCGCGGATGCGACGCGCCGGAACGCCGCCCCAGAACTCGCGCGGCGGCACGTCGCGGTTGACGAGGCTCATCGCCCCGACTACGGCGCCCTCCCCGACGGTGACGCCGGGCAAGATTGTGCAGCGTGCCCCAATTGCGGCGCCTTTGCCGATGCGCACGTTGCCCAATTGGTAGTGGTCGTTCAAGTATCCATGGCACAGGATGACGGAGTCGTAGCCAACGATGGCGTCATCCTCGATGGTGATGCGCTGCGGGTACAGGATGTCGAGGGTGGTCTCGAAGCCAAGGGAGACATGCTTGCCGATCTTCGCCCCCGTGAGGCGAAGCATGCCGTTCTTCAGCCGGTACGACGGGGAGTAACGGGCGAGCGAAATCCACAGAACGTTCCAGCAGGCGCGGAAGAAGTTGACTTGGCGGTACACGTACCACAAGGAGTTGTGCGGGCCCGGGCTCGGATGGACCTCGACCTTGGCGTGCGGCACGATCCCGGGACCGCTCCAAGGCGGTAAAGAATCGGCTGGTCGGCCGGCGGGCCCCGGTGCAGCCGAGGACTTCGACCCGTTGACCGGGTGCGTCCCTTCGGCCTTGGTTTCGTGCCTCAGGAGTGAGCAACCGTCCCACCTGGGTGAGCCACCCTCCGGCATGACCAAGGAAAGGTCGATTCCGGGTGGTTGCCAGCGGTCGAGAATGGCGGTCCGGCGTCGCACAACTCCCGATTGCGTGACACACAAGGGCGCGATTGGAGCCAGTTGGTCGGCCCACGTTTTGGACGGTTCTCCACCTAGCGCCGGCGGGAGCTGGGCAGCGAATCCACGAAGTCGTGGATTTGCTTGAGTCTTGCCTGCCACTCCAGTTCACGCGAGGGAAGCCGGACCGGCTTGGAGGCTGCGTTGTCACGTGGGCTGCCGTAGCCAGAAGCGCCAGTGCGAGGGGCTACGCGTGTTGCGTCCCGACCTGGGACGGGTGGACGGCCAGGGGCTGGCGCACTGGCCGGTCGCGGCGCGTAGGCTCGTTGGTCGGCGGGTTCGATGCCGACACGCCGGTCCGGCGGTGTCGCGCCGCGAAGAAGCGGCGGCGCTGGAGTGACTGGAGCCGTCTCCTCAGCAGCCAGCAGGACTTCGCCACCCTCCATGGCGGCGGCGCCCACGTGTCGCGTTGAGCGCAGGGGCACCTCCTTGAGGAACCAGACCAGAACGAATCCGACCAGCAAGGCCGGAAGCGCGTACAGGAAGACGTGGCCGACGCCCGTAGCCACGCCCTCGGTGATGGGGATGCGGATGGCGTCGGGATACGTGTGGATGACCTCGGGGCTGGCGCGCAGGCTGTTGGCGACCTCCGCGGGCGGGATGCCGTTCTTGGCGGCCACCGCGAGGACTTCCTTCATCGTCTGCTTCAGTTGGGCCGAGAAGATGGCGCCGAAGATGCTGACTCCAATGACGCTGCCAAGGCTGCGCAAGAAGTTGTTGGCCGCCGTGCCGGTTCCCATCATGTTCATGGGCAGGCTGTTCTGGACGGCCAGTACCATGACCTGCATCACCATCCCGATGCCAGCGCCCAAGAGGAACATGCCTGCGGCCAAGTAGAGTTGCGATGTATCCGCGGAGAGTTGGGACAGCATGAGCATCCCAGCGGATGCGACGGGCAGGCCGACAAGCGGCCACCATTTGTACCGCCCCGTTTTGCTGATGAGAATGCCCGAAAGCGTGGACATCGGCATGAGCCCGGCAATCATTGGCAGCAACAGAAATCCGGACCTGGTGGCCGACGTGCCCGTGCTAATCTGGAGATAGGTGGGGAGGAAGACGAACCCGCCGAACATGGCTGCCCCAATGATGAAGGACACGCTGGAGGCGATGGTGAAGGTCCGGTCGCGAAACAGGCTGACTGGGAGGATCGGGTACTTGATGTGGGATTCAACCCAAAGGAAAACTGCACCCATCACGAGTGCGGCGCCCAGCAGGATGTCGACCAACCAGTCACTAAGGAAGGCGGCGGCTCCATCTGGCTGCATGCCGGCGACGTTGGATGAATCGCCCGCATCGGGGAACCAACGTAGATTGTACGAAGAGTCCCACGGCGCAGGCTGTCCGCCCCACATGCAGGCGAGGATCAGCATGGATGCCGCCACGGTCACGAGGGCGGCTCCGAGGTAGTCGATGGAGTGATTCTGTCGGGTCACCGGCAGGCGCAAGACAACCCCGATCACGAAGAGGGCGGGAATGCCAATGGGCAGGTTGACGTAGAAAATCCAGCGCCAGGAAAAGTGGTCCACGATGAAGCCGCCCAAAAAAGGCCCAACAACGCTGGACAGCAGGAACACGCTGCCCATGAAGCCCATGTACTTGCCACGCTCCCGCGGGCTCAGGATGTCGCCGATGATGGCGAACGCGAGGCTCATGATGCCGCCGGCCCCGATTCCCTGGAGGCCTCGCCCCAGAATCAGGAAGGTCATGTTGGGAGACAATCCGATGAGGGCCGACGCGGCAAGGAAGGTTCCAATGGAAATCTGGAACATGATCTTGCGGCCGTAGATGTCGGAGAGCTTGCCCCAAAGAAGGATGGTAACGGTGGAGGTGAGGAGGTAGCTGGTGACGACCCAGGTGAGTTCGTTGAGGCCGCCCAACTCGCCCACGATGGTGGGCAGGGCGGCGGAGACGATGGTCTGGTCGAGGGCGGCCAGCAGCATGCCGAGCATGAGGCCGATGAAGATGAGGATGATTTGGCGGTGGCTGAGGTGGACGCCGGGGTTTGCCCCTGAGTCGTCGCTCATGCGGCAACCTCCTGTGCCAAGACCGCTTGCAGGCGGTGGAGCGCCGGCAGGATTTGCTCGCGCTCCTTTGCCGCGAGTTTGGATAAGCGGCCCTGCATCGCGGTCTCCAGTTGTGTGCGCGTTTGTGCCATCAGGCGCTTGCCGGTGGGCGTCAGGCGCACGGCGATGCGGCGGCGGTCGGCGGCGTCCTCCTTGCGCTCCACAAGGCCACCTTGGACGAGGTGGTGGACGGTCTTCGACAGCGCGGGGGCGGAGACGCCGAGGTCGTCGGCAATCTCGCCAAGACTCCGGTCCGGGTTCTTGGCCAGGAGGTGGAGGGTTCGGAACTCGGGCATCGAAATATTGGCGGAGGTGGCGCGCCGGACCTCCGAGCGCAGGAAGGACAGGAACGCGAGGCCGACCTCAAGGGAAGCAACGGCCGTCTGCTGGAGCGATGTGTTCGCCATGCGGTTCGATTCCAAGGCGAAAGATGCTGATAGTTAAGAATTGTGAGGCCTTATCGGGCGTCTTTTCCAAGGCAGTGCCGCCCGCCACAGGGGTCGCGGAGGCCCGGCCGGAAACGGCAATAGGCGCCTGCGCATGGGCCTTCCCGCCTATGCCTCGCCGAACCTGGGGCCCCTGGCGAAGAGTGCAGGCGTTTACGGCGCGTTTCCTCGATGAAGAAGAACAACTGGCCTCGGCCTTGCTTGGCATCATCCTGGTCCTTGCCGTGCCGGCAGCCGTGCAGCTGACTTCCGAGGCTGACCGGCTCCAAAGTCCCCGTCGATGCGCTCTTCGAGCATCCATTTTGGGCTGCGTCGCCTGAGGCAGGGCGCGAAGCCGCGATGGCTGCCACGCGCCATGCCGCAGTGGTGGACCCAGCGACGTTCCGTCTGCGCTGGGCCGACCTGGCTCCGGCGGCTGCCACCCTCCTCCTCGTACTCGTATCTGGGGTCCTCGTGGTGGCTCCCTTCCTCGTGATTCGGGACATCCGGGTCGCCGGGTTTGCAAGCCGCCTCGTTGCGGCGGGTCTGCTCTTCACGCTCGGCGCAACGTGGGGCCACGCCTCGCAGCGCGCCCCGTTTTGGAGCGGCCTGGCCCTGGCGTCGGTAGGCTTGGCCATTGCGGCCTTGGTTCTCGGCTTGGGTCACTGACAGACGGGTCACGCCGACGGTGCAGCATGCGGGGGCTTGGGCATGCAACGGCGTCGAGTCAGTTCACTTGTTGGAAGCGGCAGCGCGCCCCGTCGTTACCCGTTGGAAACTGGGCCCCTTATCGGCCCGGCCCGCATGGTTCCCTCGTGGTTTCCGTCCTCGACGTGGCCTTCCTTGCGGGGCGCATCATCCTTGGCTTGTTCTTCCTGTCCAACGCTTACGGCCACTTGGGGAAGCTCAAGATGATGTCCGGCTACGCTGCCTCAAAGGGCGTCCCGATGCCCACCGTCGCCGTGGCGGGAACGGGTCTCCTGCTGGTGATTGGTGGCGCAGGAATCCTGCTGGGCACCTATCCGCGCGTGGCGCTACTGGCGCTCGTGCTGTTTTTCCTCGGCGTGGCCCCCATGATGCACAACTTCTGGACGCTCACCGACCCGATGGCCAAGCAAATGGACATGGTCATGTTCCTCAAGGACGTGGCACTCATGGGTGCCTGCCTGGCCCTTCTTGCCATGCCGGAACCGTGGCCGTTGTCCCTTGGCCCCGAGTCCGGATTCCCCTGACGTCGGGACTCCGCAGCGTCGACCCGTTCGTCAGCGCCAGCGCCCGGCATGCTGACGAGTTCACCGTGGCCTGAGCCGGGCGACCTCGGCCCCACTGGCTTCACCGCAACCCTAGCAGACCTGCTCCAGGATCCTCTCGGTCTCCGTCCACAGCTTGGCCGCCAGCCCGGCGTCCGCGGCGTGCCCCTTGGGCCGCTGCGGTGCGCAGTCCACGACGTAGGCCCCGTTCAGTCCGGCCGCGGCGGGATGGGCTGCCGCCCAGGTCGGGCTCGCGGCGCCCTGCTGCGCGCTTTTCAGGAACGGCGCCGCCAACCCGAACAGGCGCCGCGCGACGGGGGGGAGGTTGCGGTGCAGTCGGGTCCGGATGACCCCCGGATGGACGGCGATTGCCGCCTGGCGCGGGCTGGGCAGCCGGGTGCTGAGGTGCCGGACGAACAGGAGATTGGCCAGTTTGGACTGGCCGTATGCCGTCCACGCCGCGTAGCCCCGGCTGCCGTCGAGGTTGTCGAACTGGATGCCTTCCCGTGGAGCGGCCCGCTGCGCGCTGCTGCTGAGCACGACCACGCGCCCGTCGGCGGCAAGTTGCGGCAGGAGGCGGGTGACGAGGAGGTGGTGCCCGACGTGGTTCGTGAAGAACTGGCGCTCGTAGCCGTGCACCAGTTCCAGCCTTGGCAGGGCCATGATGCCAGCGTTGGCGATGATGGCCTGCAAAGGTCCGTGTCGGCTGCTGACCTGGGCGACGGCGGCGAGGACGGACTGGGGCTCCGCCAGGTCGCAGGCCAGCGGAACGGCCTCCCCGGCGATGCGCTGGCACGCGGCCTGCGCGCCCTCGGGCGTGCGGGCTGCCCCGACGACGCGGGCCCCGCGGGAGGCCAGGACGCGCATGGTCTCGAAGCCAAGGCCCGAACTGCAGCCCGTGACGAGGATGGTCTGTCCCGTCAGGTCAAGACCTCGGACGACGTCCTCGGCCGTGGAGCGCGACCCGTAGGGCCGGGTGGGAGGATCCTGCAAGGCGCCGGCGGGCATGGGGCGCCTCAGCGGCGACGACGCGCGCCAACGGCGGGGGCGGGAGCCAGCACCGCCAGGGTCGACCGGCCCGCGTATTTCTCCTTCCATGCGTGCATGGGCCGGAAGATGTCTGAAAGGTCTCGTCCCATCTGCGTGAGGCCGTACTCAACGCGGCGGGGAATCTCGGCGTAGGCCGTACGAGAGACCAAGCCCTCGCGCTCCAGTTGCTCCAATCGGTCGGTCAAGGTCTTCGCATTGATGTGGAGGGCGTCCCGCAGGTTCGAGAACCGCCGCGGCTGCTGCTCAAACAGGGCACGCAGAATCACAAGCACATGCTTCTGCCCAAGAAGCTCAATGGTTTGCTCGAACCCGCACCGCTGCGTTTCCGACAAGTCTGTGGCACCCATTCGTTTCTCGGTGTAAACTTTCAACCCTAAGTAGTTTACGGGATACACCAATGCCATGAGGACACAGGCAATGCCAGAAAAACCGACCCGCATCTCAAGGACCCGCAACCTGCCCAGCTATCCAGTCACCGAAGACGGCGACGCGCTGTACGTGAGGGTGTGAACCTATTCCGGACTTCACCAACATCGCCGCGTGGGTGCTGCAAGGTCTCTTGGCGCTCGCTTTCCTGATGGCGGGCGGCGGCAAGAGCCTGGGGAGCAAGATGCACGTGGAAGCCTTCGCAACCAAGTGGCACTACCCGCAATGGTTCCGTGTCGTCGTCGGCTCGGTCGAGGTCACGGGAGCCGCTTTGGTCGCCTTTCCCATGACCGCCCTCTACGGGGCCGTGTTGCTCACCGCAATCATGCTGGGCGCCGTGCACGCCCACATCTTCCGCGAACGTGTGCCAAAGAACGCGATTGCGCCAGGCGTTTTGCTCGTGATGGCGGTCACGGTCGGCATCCTGCGCGCCTCGCAGGTGGCTTGGCCGTGAGCACAATCGAAGCCGGCCAAAAGGCCCCCGACTTCACCCTGCCCGACAGCAACGGGACCCCCTTGAGCCTCCACAACCTGCGACGCGGGCGCCCCGTTGTCCTTTTTTTTTACCCGAAGGACTTTACCCCCGGATGCACGGCGGAAGCATGCGCGTTTCGGGACGCCTACGAGGACTTCAAGGACGCCGGCGCCGAGGTGGTCGGCATCAGTTCCGACACCGACGACTCGCACGCCGACTTTGCCGAGCGGCACAAACTGCCGTTCGTCCTGCTGAGCGACCGCGGCGCAAAGGTGCAGGCGCTCTACGGGGTCCGCTCGATGTTCGGGATGCTTCCAGGCCGCGTCACCTTCGTCATCGACCAGGCTGGTGTGGTGCGCCACGTCTTCAACTCGCAGATGCAGCCCACGAAACACGTTGAGGAAGCCATCGCTGTGGTGCGGCGACTGGTGCCCGTCAAGGCGGATGCGCCATGACGTGGGATGCGTTGGCGTCCGAGGACGCCGTCCAACGCACGATGCAGGCCTTGGCCAAGAACGGCATCACCGTCGTCATCGTTCCCGACGGCGCCGCAGCCCGCCAGCATGTTTTGGACTTGATCCCCGGCGGGGCCGAGGTCATGAACGTCACCTCCACCACGGTTGATCAGATCGGGTTGGCCAAGGACCTGTCCGAGCCGGGCCGCTACGATCCGGTGCGCGCACGCATCCAGGCCTTGCCCCAGAGCGAGCAGCGGGCCGCCATGCGCCGCCTTGCTGCAAGCGTCGATTGGGTCGTTGGAAGCGTCCACGCCGTGACGGAAGACGGTCAGGCCGTCATCGCCTCCAATTCGGGCAGCCAACTGGCGCCCTACGCCTTCTCCGCCGCGCATGTCGTCTGGGTCGTTGGAACGCAGAAAATCGTGCGTGACTTGGACGAGGCCATGCGCCGCGTCAGGGAACATGCCTTTCCCTTGGAGGACAAGAGGATGCAGAAGGCCTACGGCATGCCGAGCGGCATCAACAAGACCCTCATCGTTAGCAAGGAAGTGGTGCCCGGCCGCATCACCCTCGTCTTCGTCCGTGAAGCCTTGGGGTTCTAGGATGGCACAACCGGGGTCCGCCGCCCGAGGCGCCCGCGGCGATTCTGGCATCGTGTACGGCTTGTTCGCCCCGAACGGGCCGAACCTCGTTGCGCCGCAGTTCTTTGGCGGAGCCGGCGCCGAGACGGCGAAGGTGCTGCGCGGCCTCGACATCTCCGCCCGGAACCCGGACACCATCGTGGTGGCCAGCCCACACTGGTTGGCACCGGAAGGATTCCTTGTCCACACCGCCGTCCGACCGCCCTGCATCCATGACTACTACGGGTTTCCGGAAGAAATGTACCGCATCGGCTACGACGCTCCCGGCGACCCGGACCTGGCGCGCATTCTGGTGGAGGCGGGCCAGAAGGAAGGCTTGCCAGTTGAAGGGACGACGGAATGGGGCTTGGACCATGGCGCCTGGACGGCCCTCTACCACGTTGCCTCTGAGCGGCGTATTCCCGTCGTGCCGCTCTCCATCGGGCACCAATCGGCGCAGGAGCACCTGCGCTGGGGGCATGCCATCGGCGCAGCCCTCGCCCAGTCGGGACGCCGCGTGCTGTTTGTGGGGACGGGTTCGATTTTCCACCGCTTCGACCGCGTCGACATGTCCGGTCGCAAACGCTGGCCGGAGGCCGAAGCCATCGAGGCGGACATCATCCGGCTCATCCTGGCACGCGACGCCGACGCCCTCGCCGCCTTCGACCGGCGGCGGTGGGAGGAGGTCGCGCCCGAGGGCGACCTCGGCGCGCTCTTCATGCTCCTGGGAGCCTTGGGTGGGGATTTTCGGGCGAGGCTGGTGAACAACGAACGCGTGTTTGGCTCGTTCGGCATGACGGTCATCGAGTTCCTGCAGCCGGAGCGTGACGAGGCATGACGGAGCCGGATGACCCCGAACTGCGAAACCTGCCCCGACGGACGGGTCCCCCGCCCGTGACTACGCCTTCCATGCCCCACCAACAAGTGTCGCAGAATGCCCCCCGCGAATTGCAAGAGGAATTGCTGCGGCGTGGCGCTGCGCTGCTCGGTGTCTCCATCCGGCCAAGCAGGGTTTCCGTTCCCGGGGCACGAGCCTTCTTGCTGGACCACCGCCTCCAACGAAGCGGGGCGACCCCCGACTTCCTGGCGGGCGAGTTCGCTCACCTTCACCCACCCCACGATGGCAGCCTTCACTTGGGCCTGGCCCCAGAGGCAGCGCGGCGCGTCGCCGAGGCGGGCTGGGCCGAGCCGCACCCCGCCGCCACAATGGCTGGCATGCCTGGAATGGTCATGGTCTTCGGGCCGCGGGACGCGAAAGAATTGGAAATCGTGTGGGCAATCCTGCAAGCGGCGTACCTGCATGCCCGGGGCGCCCTTGCCCCGAAGGCGTAGGCCGAACGCCCCCGCCGCAGGGAGCGGCATCCTGGAGGGGAACCTGCCACGAAGGGGGCAGGACGGATGGACGACGCCCAAGCCTACTTCGCCCGTCATCCGCGAAATCGGTCGATGGTTTGGCGTGGCCGGTCGCAACTAGGCAATGCGCGATGCCAGTGTCTTGGCGTAGCCGCGAGCGGCAGTCGCCGCTGCCTCCCGCCAGTCATCGCCCTTGCCTGCCTGCAGGATGGCGCGGCCCACGTTGACCACGGCGAACGACCCGGAGCGGTCGGCGCCCTTCGCCAGCGTTGCCTTGGCGTCCGCGCCTTGGGCACCGACGCCCGGGATGAGCAGCGGAACGCCATCGCCGCAAACGGCTCGCAGCGTTGCCAACTCGTCCGGGTAGGTCGCGCCTGCGACCAACCCGAGGTTGTGGAACTCCTTGTTCCACTCCATCGCCTTGCGGGCGACGGCTTCGTACAGTTTCGTCCCCTTGCCGTCCACGGGCAAATCCTGGAAGTCGCCGGCGGAGGCGTTGGATGTGCGGGCGAGCAGGAATACGCCTTTGTCCGCGTACGCGGCGAAGGGTTCCACGGTGTCGCGTCCGAGGTAAGGGGTGACGGTGACCGCGTCGGCGCCGAGGACCTCGAAGGCGGCCTCGGCGTATTTCTTGGCGGTGTTGCCGATGTCGTTGCGCTTGCCGTCGAGGATGACAGGCAGGCCCGGCGGCATGCGCTCGACGAGGCCGTGCAGCGCGTCGTCCCCGACGGCGCCGAGAGCCTCGAAGAAGGCGGCATTGGGCTTCACGGCGCACGCCACGTCGGCGGTGGCCTCCACGACGCCGAGGCAGAACTCCAACGTGTCCTCCTCGTTCAGGCCCGCCGGGTACTGTGCAGGGTCCGGGTCCAGGCCGACGCACAGCCACGAGCCTGCCCGCTTGGCGGAGGTGGCGAGGCGGGCGTTGAACGAGTCCACGGGCCGGCCAAGCTGGCAGGTGGGCTAAAGCGTGGTGGAGCGCATCGAGCCATGTGCTCCCAGGGGACCTGTGGACCTTGGCTGGCCTGTGCAGCGCCTTAGTCGTCGTGGGCGCCAAGGCGCACGGTCGTCAGGTCCGACTTGCCCGCGAACGCGTCGGCATCACGAAGGTGGTCTTCGGCGCCGATAACGGCCCGGTCGTCGAGGCCATCTGGCGCCACGACCGCATCCGCTTCTGGACGGGGGTCGGCATGGTGGCCATCCTGTTCGCAGCCGTCGTCGGCTTTGCGTCAGGGTTCATCGCGGCGGGACTCACGGCCTGGATGGGCCAAATGCGACCGCAGCCGGGCGACCCGCAATGGCTGGAGCGAGCGAACTGGGTCTCGCTTGCCTGGTGGACGCTGGTGGGAGTCCTGGTCGTCTTGATTCGGTTCGCGGTGTGATGGCTGCCTCCTCGGCTAGGGGTGGCACGGACGCTCGCACGACGCCTTCCGACGCCGACGGCGGCGACTGGCAGGCCGATGTCTCCATCAAGCGACCCGCACAATGAGGCGAAAACGGCGCCCCGCGCCGTCCAGGTACGGCTTCAACGGCTTGGCGTCGTCGGAGTCCCCGGAAGGAGGTTTCCCGTTGCGAGGAGGACCGGGCGCCGTCGCCGGGGAATCCGTGGAATTTTGGCGGCCGTGCCAGGAAAGTCGGACCCTGGCCAGTGCTTGCAGACCCTGACGAAAAGAAGGAGAGAAAGGAAGAGGGAACGCTTTCGCGGCTCTAATCGAGCTTGGCGACGACGTCCTTGAAGGTCGCCTCGCCACCCGTGGGGTGGGCGAGCGTGGCACCGCAGACAAGGCAGTTGACCTTGGACGCGGGGCGGTTGAAGGCGATCTGCTCGTTGCCGCAGTCGCCGCACTTGACCTTCAGGAACTGGGCGCGAACATGGACCATTACTTGGCCACCTCCGTGAGTTCGAACTTCTTGGCGCGAATGGCGTTGGGCTGGTGGGCGCCGCCGCACTTCTTGCAGACGTAGCGCAGGAAGATGCGCTTCGTGGGCTTTTCGCGGCCCTCAGGCTTGGGACGGGGGAAACCCGTGTACCCCTGCGTGGCGCGGCGGAAACGGCGCTGACCCCAGGACAGTTCGGACGCCTTGCGTTTCTTGACGCGTTCGACGTCGTGTTCGGTGTGCTTCTTGCACTTGCCAGGGCAGTAGCGCTGGACTTGGCGTGGCAGCTTCATTGAATTCACCTTTGTGCGTCGGCTGCCCCCCAGGGCCGGCGCGGTCCCGACGTCCGGTCCAAAGGATCCGGTGGCGGGGTGAGCAAGAGGGGGCAAGTCGTCCGACAAACGCCCTGTATTTAGCCGTGGTGCCCGCGCTAGAGGCGCTAGCAGGAGGCGGCTGCCCGGGCCTTACTCGTCGACGTCGACGCGGCCGATGTGGGGCGTGAAGCGGCAGCCCTGGTTGTTGCAGCGGATGCTTTGGTCAAGGTCGATCTCGACCGTGATCGTCGTGTTGCCACCGGCCTCCACGGTGAAGCTTCCGCTCGTCTTGATGACGCCCGAGGGCACGGTCATGGTGACCGTGGAGCCGTCGGATTTCTTGACCGCCGTGACCGCGTCGACGTAGAAGCGGATCTGCTGGTAGTGGCCGGCCTCGATGTCGGCGAAGCCGAGGGTCTCGGCGGTGTTGTTGCGGTGCAGGGCGAGGAGGTCGACGGTGCGCGTCGTGTTGACGATGGTGATCCAGCCCGCCCCGGCACCGTCGTCGTCCGCCGTCTCGTTGCCATCCTCGGTCTCGTTGCCGTCGGAGTCGCCGCCGTCGCCGCTGCGGTGGATGGCGGCCCGGCTGAACGTGACGTTGACGTAGGAGTAGTCGTCCGTGGGGGCGTCCGTGACGGCGAAGGAGACCCGTCCGGTCCCCTCCTCTTCGTCTGTCGCGCAGCCTGCAAGGACGAAGGCGGTCAACAGGGCGACGGCGGCAATGGCGAAGGTGCGCATGGGGACGGCAGAGGCTCCGGGCTTGAAGACCTCAGTAGGTGCACGACCAACAGTGTCGCCGCCGTCCCAGCCCAGCGTGGGTGGCCGTCACGCGGTCCGCTTCGGGATGGCCGCCTTCTTGGCCGCTTCGACGAGCTTGGGGTCGATCTCCGCCGTCTTGCCTTCCGCCACCCAGAGCTGGACCAGCACGAGGACCACGTCGTCGTTGTTGGCCACCGCGTACTCGTCGCGAATCTTCAGGGCCTTGGCGATGAACAGCTTGTCCTGCGCCACGGTCAGGTAGCGGCGCCAAGTGTGGCTCCCGGCGCGGCGGCGCTCCACGTTGTCGCGCGTGTACATCTCGCGCAGGTCGTGCCCGGAATGGTACGCGGCGCTGGCCTGCTCGTCCGTCTGTTCGGACTTGCGGAAGGGGGAACGGTCGGCGGGCACGACATGGCGACGGGCCGGCGGGTCTTGAGCTTCGCGCCCCGGCCGGCCACGGATTGGCACGGATGCACACGGACGACGTTCCGTGTCAATCCGTGCCAATCCGTGGCTAGTGGGCGGCAAGCTGCGGGGGCGCAAGCTGCCCCGCCGACTGCGGCGTCTGGAAGTCCACCAGCGTCCCGCGCAGAGTCTGCAAGTCGATGAGCGGCATGCGCGCCGGGTCGGGCGTGAAGTTGAGCATCTTCTGGTACGCCGTCTGGCTCTGCCACGTGCCGCAGTTGACCATCTGCACGCCGCGATACCCCTCGATGCCGGGAACGTGGACGTGGCCGGTGACGAAGAGGTCCGGCACTTCGCTGATGACGAGGTAGTCGTGGTGCTCCGGCGCCACGGGGGTGCGTTCGCCGTACAGGGGAGCAAGGTGGCGGCCTTGCAGCATTTGCTTCATGATCGGCAGCGGCTTCTCGTACTCGAAGTTCGCCACGGACGTCGCGAAGTCGATGAGGGAGTTGCCGTGGTAGCCCAGCGTCGTGACGCCGTGCATGCGGAACGTGGCCGGGTTGGCGAGGAAGCGGGCCTCGTGGTGCTCGAAGCGGCCGCGCACGTCCTGCGAAAACGCCGGCTGCGGTTCGGCGGGCCGGCTCGCGTCGTGATTGCCGGGCTGGATGACGACTTCGACGTGGTCGGGGACGGACTTCATCCAGTCGCCGAACGCCCCGTACTGGTCGTAGATGTCGGGGATGGTGAGTTCCTCCTGCTGGCCGGGATAGATGCCGACGCCGTCCACGAGGTCGCCGGGAATCACGAGGTACTTCACGCGCCCCGCAGCCTCGCGCTCCCGCTTCGAGGAGCCTTCGCCGTTGAGCCAGGCGAGCATGCGCTTCCAGTTCTCGTTGAGGAACGTCTTGGAGCCCACGTGGATGTCGGACAGGAACGCCGCCATCACGGGCGCGTCGCTGTGCGCCTTGGCGTTGTTGTCGGGGAGCGGGATGTCGGGGCGGACGATGGATTCGAGGAAGAGCAGGTCCCCCTTCGACGACGCCTGGCCGACGACGCCGATGACTTCGTCCTGCACCAAGGAGTCCGCCATCGCCATCAAGGGCCGGTCGTCGCTCTTGACGAGGGCCGTGATGGCGCCCGTCTCGTCCTCGATCTGGATGCGCTTGTGGCCGTTCTTCGTCGTGGCGAGTTCGACGACCATGCCGATGATCTGCACTTCCTGCTGGCCGGGCTTGACGCGCTCCACGGCCACGGCGTTGCGCAATTCGCGGCGTTGGCGCAGCATCTTGCCGATCTGGCGGTAGCGGTCCTGGAAGTACGTGACGAAGTCCTGCGTGGTGCCTTCGCACGTGGAGTTCCCCGTCATGTCCACGACGACTTCGAGGCGGCCCTGGTGGTCGGCGGCGATGGGTCGCCAGTCCCCGCGCGGCGTCACCGTGAAGGCCTTGGCGTCGCCGCGCGCGTCCACCTCGGCGACCGCGCCGGACTCGAGCGTGTCCTTGTCGTCCACGCCGTCCAGCGCGTCCGGCTCGCCTTCGCCTTCGCCGCCCTTGCGCACGCCGTCGTACACGGCTGCGGCAGCGCGACGCAGGGCCTCTTTTCGGGCGTGCATCATCTCGGGGGCCTGCGTCGGCTCGGGCGCTGGCGGCGCCACGGCGGCACGCGATTGCTGCTCGAGCTGCGACCATAGCGGCCGGTCGAAGTAGAACGGGACTTCGGCCAAGCCGTTGAGCACGGCCTGGGCCCGCACGGCCCCGTCCGGCGCTGCGGCAAGTTCGGCGAGCAGGGCCGGTTCGGCGAGGGCCCCGTGGCTCTCGAACAGCGCCACGAGCTCCCGCCGACGACCCTCCTCAGGCATCCCGTTCCACAGGAGGACGGACGCCGGTCAAGAACCTACGCCAGCGCGGCAAGCACGGCGGCGAGCACGTCACCGTTGCGCGAGGGTTCGAGGAAGTGGCCGGCCCCCGCCACAATTGTGAGCGTCGCGGCAGGCCGGAAGGCGGCAGCGAACGCGCGGGCCTCGGCGACGCTGACGTGCTCGTCGTGGTCCCCGACGACGAGGTGCGCCGGCGCCCGCACTTGCGGGGCGTCCTCGATTGGCACGAGGGCGGAACGCAAGGTGCGCGGCGGCGTGCCGATGGCGACGAGGCGGGTGACGGGGCGCAGCGTTGCTAGTCGCGTCGCGACGCCGCCCCCGAACGAGTAGCCGACGACGGCTGGCTGCGCATCAGAGCGGCCAGCCCTCGCCTCCGCAGCCAGCGCGTCGAACGCCGCCTGCGCGTCGCCCACCTCGCCGATGCCGTTGCCGTGCTCGCCGGCGCTGCGGCCGACGCCGCGGAAGTCGAAACGCACCACGCGCATGCCTGCGGCGGCAAGGCCGGCAGCGAGGTCGTACACGAGGCGGCTGCCCATGGTGCCCCCGAACAGGGGATGCGGGTGCAGCAGCAGCACGGGCTGCCCATCAAGGGGGCCATGCCATCGGCTGTCGAGGCGGCCGACTGGGCCATCGATGAACCTGCTCAGGGGGTCCATTGGGGGACGGGCGTGGTGCGATTCGAACGCACGTTGGGCGGCTTAGAAGTCCGCTGCCCAATCCGGGCTAGGCGACACGCCCAGGGGGCCCCTGCTTAGGCGCGTCTTCTGGGCGCGGGCTTCGCGCGGCCGGGTGGGATGCTCTGGATGTCCGCCGGCTTGTCGTCCGACTCGTCGTCCGCCACCGCCTCCCACTTCGGCGGCGCCGGGGGCTTCGGGCGGGCGGAGAGATTGACGACGAGGAGCACGATGCCGCCGACGAGCAGGGCGACCAGGACGACCATGAAGAACGCGCCGCGGTCGCTGTCGAAGATGGCGAGCAGGCCTCCGGTGGTCCAGTGCACGCATGGCGACGCGCGGCCCGGGGCATAAAGGCGCCGCACGCCGACGGCCGGAACGTGGAAAGTGGGCCCCATGCGATTTGAACGCACGACCTCCCGGTTATCAGCCGGGTGCTCTACCAGTCTAAGCTAGGGGCCCGTTGTCGCCGCCGACTTGGGGTCGGTAGATAAGCGGTTCGTCGGCATCGTGGGCGCCGTCGGGTTCCCGGCCTACTTGTGGTTCGACGCCGCACGCACGCGCGCCCTGGCCGACGCCGGCTACGGCGCTGGGTCGAGCACGGGCACCGCGACGTAGGACTGGCCCACAACACTTTTTGCCGGCAACCCGACCGGGGAGGCATGGCCCGCAAGAGTCCCGACGCCAATGAGGAACCCGCCTTCGGCCGCCGCGACGTCAACCGCCTGACCCTGGTCCTCGTGGGCGCAACGCTGCTGTTCGCCGCCACCATCACGCCGTGGTGGACCCGCGGCATCACGATGGACTACGATTCGGAGGACAACCCGCGCCCGTTCGGCGAGGCCTACGAAGGCATCTACGTGCAGTACCGTCCCTTCGCGACGCCCGCGAGCCTTGCCGGATTCTCGACGGACGGCCAGCGCGAGACCGCGACGGCAATCCTCGGCGTCTCCCTCGTCCTGTGCGGCCTCTTCGCCTCCGCGACGACGGCCCTGCGACTCGGCATGCGCTTCGGCAAGGTCGAGACCGACCACGACCTGCCCGTCCGGTTCGCCATGACGGCGTTCATCCTCGGCCTGTTCGCCGTCCTGTGGGGCGCCTTCTTCCTGCCGTTGCTCGGCCCCAATCCCGGCTGGCTGTACGGCGACGAAGGCGAGCTCCCGGAGGACTTCGACGAGGGTGACCTGCAGGGCACCAAGGCGACGCGCTTCGCCAACGTCGGCTTCTTCCTCGGCATCGCCGGCGCCGTCGGTTACCCCGCGGCGTTGTGGTTCGACGCGTCGCGCACGCGCGCGTTGGCCTGGGGCGACGCTGGCCTGGGCGCACCCGTCGGCACGATGGCGTGAGCCCCTAGGACGAGCGCGTCCCGCGCGGCGCCGTCTTGCGCTTGGCCTGGCCTGGCCAGCACGCGGGGCAGGTGCCGGCGCCGCGCCACTTGTGGCCGCGCGAGCAGGTCTTCCAGCCATTGACGGCTTTGGTTGCCATGCGGAGGCATCGCGCCATATCCGAGTCAACGTTGCGCCGTGGGCTCGCGGGCTCCTACAAACCCTTTTCACCGGTCCTCTTGTCGCGCGACCCAACGGGCGAATAGATCAGCTGGTAGATCGCTGCCTTCGCAAGGCAGAGGCCGGGGGTTCAAATCCCCCTTCGTCCACTCAGGGATTCCACCCTCGACCTTCGGCGCGGTGCATTGCACTGCGCGGCGGTGGCGACGCGATTACTTCTCGAGCCGGCGGCGGACTCCGAGGAAGGTCAAGACGACCGCGGCCGCGACGGCCAAGGCGCCGAGGCCGGGCGTGTCCTTCGCCGGCTTGTCGCCTGCACCGAGGGAGCCGTCCGCGGGGGCGGCGCCGTCGTGCGCGTCGAACGCCACGAGCGGCTTGAGGTCGGCTCCATGCTCGCTCGTGATGGCAAGCACGACTTGCAGCGCGCCCGCCTGCGACGGGGTGATGCGCACTTCGCGCACCACGCGTTCGTCGGGCTGCAGGAGGACGTCAAAGCGGGCCGGCTCGGCCGAGAAGCCGGCGCCGGAGACCGTGAGGGAGACGAGGTCCGCGACCGAAGCCTCGTTGGCCAAGGCCACCGAGACTGCGAGGGCCTGGCCGACGCTGCCTTGCAGCGCCGAAGGTTCGATGGAGGCCACGATGGCGGCCGCGGCAGCCGCGGCGGCCGCGACGTCGATGGCGACCACGTCCTTGACGGTGCCAGCCCGGTCGCCCGTGGCGAGCACTTCGAGTTGGCCGGACCCCGCCGCGCGTGGCGTGATGCGCAGGACGAATTCGCCGGCCGCGCCTGGGGCCAGATCAAGGGCCTCGGTTGTGGAGTCGAAGGCGATGGGCGCGTCGGTCTGCGCGGTGAGCCGCACGGTGTCGGCGGCGTCGCCGTCGTTGCGTACACTCACGCGCAGGGACGCCTGCTCACCCATGCGCAACGACAACGCGTCGGATGCGGCCTCGACCACGAGGTGAGGTTGGGCCTGCGCTGTCGTGGAAGAGCTTGACGACGAAGCGGACGAGCTCGCACTCGCAGACGATGAGGATGACGATGCGGACGACGACGCCGACGGCGAAGCGCTTGCGGAGGTGGAGCCGGGGAAGCCAGTCGGCAGCGGCAGGGGGGGCGGCGTCGGGCTGCCCGTAAGGGAGCTGGTGAGGTCGCCAAGGCCGCTCGTCAGCGTGGTCACACTGCCGGGCAGGTCGAGGTCAACCTCCGGACCGACGGGCAGGGCGACGAGCAGACGGACCGACGGCGGCGCGCTGGCTGCCGGGGCGACGTACGTCAGGCAGATTTGGGAATCCAGGGAATCCAGGCATAGGGCGTAGCCTTCGCCGACGGATTCGGGATCAGCGGCCAGGTCGCCGACGGCTTGCTCCCCTTGCGCGAGCGTCGCATCAACCTCGGCCTGGGCTGCGCCGATTGCGGCCGCGGCGGCAGCCAGCTCGGCCTCGCCCTGGGTTAGGGCTTGCTCCTGGGCCTCGACGGCGGGTTGCACCGCGTCCGGCGAATAGGCATTCACAATCGCGCGCAGGTCATTGACGGTGGCCTGGGCCGCCGCGGCTGAGGCCTCGGCGGAGGCGAGGCCGGCCTCCGCGACGGCGGGCGGCTGCGACTGCGCGGCCGCCAACCAGGCGGACGCCCACTCGAGGTCGGCCGCGGCCTGCGACAAGGCAGCCGTGGTCGCTTCGGCTTGCGCCTGGGCCTGCTGGCCGTTGGCCGCAGCCTCGCCCTGCAACGCCGTGATGAGCATGGCGAGTTGCTGCTGCGCGCCGGCCTCGTTGTCGGCGAGCGCGTCCTGCGCCAACGCGAGGGCGGCCTTGGCGCCGCCCATGAGGTGGCGCCTGGCTTCGACCGGGTCGTTGTCGTCCGAGGCATCCTTGGCTCCGCCCACGAGGGCCTGTCGGGCAAGCGTGGCCTGTTGGCTCGTGTCTTCGGATTGTGCCTGCGCATTGGCGATGGCCGCCTCGAGGGCGGTCTGCAGGCCAGACGGGTCGGGCGCGGCGGGAGACGGTGCAATCGCGTTGGCCTGGGCGGCCACGGAGTCGAGGCCGTCCTCGATGACGAGCAGTGCAGGTTCGAGTTGGCTCACCATCGCGAGGGCGATGGCGACTTGGGCGTCCACGCCGTCCTGAGTCGCCTGGGCGGTGGCGCCCGCGGCCTCCTCGGCATAGGCCTGCACGAGTGCGGCCTCAGCTTGCAGGGCGGCGAGGGCGTCCTGGATGGCCGCGGCCTGGTCGGATGCGTTGCCTTGGAGTTGCTCGGCCTGGCTGGCCGCTTCCCCAGTGGCATTCTCCAACGCCTGGCTCAAGGCCCCGGCGGCGGCTGCCAAGGCCGCCAACGCCTGGGCGGGCTGGCCATCCAGGGGTTCGTGCTCGGGCACGATGACGAGGTTGGGCAGGGGGATGCGGACGCCGTCCGGCATCAGGAGCGAAGCCTGTGCGACGAAAGCCTGCACGTCGACGTCGCCGCCGGCACCGGAGAGCGGGGCGGGGACGACGCGGAGATCAAGGATGCCGCCGGCGACGGGGATCTGCAGCGACCCCGACCCGAGGGCGTCGAGGGGGACTTGGACTGCGATGACCGTGTGGTCGTTGGCGATCGGAGGGAGCGGCCGGCTGGCGGCGGAGGGCACCAGGGCGGCGACAAGAAGGACTGCCAGCCCAAAGGCGGCGCCACGTCGGACCATGGGACGGACTTCGTTCGCGGGACGGCAATAATGTCTCCCCCATGATGTTAAAAGGGCAGCTTTCCGGCCTAGACGAACGGGCACACGGCGTTCTCGCGCTTGCCGCGGATGTGCAGAAGGGCGAGGCCGGCGGTGTGCAGGAACCAGATGGCGAACAGGCTGCCCCAGAAGAGGGCGCCTTCGACGTTGGTGCGCAGGCCCTTCGAGGCCAGGTACAGGAGGGCGATGAGCAGTGCGATGGCGATCAGGCGGATGACGAGGCCCCGGGTGTCGGGGGCGATGTGTTGGCGCTTGACGCCGATGCCGATGATGAACAGGCCCGCGACGTGGACCGCGACCAGGATCCACAGGTAGGCCTGGGCGGCCCATTCGTTCTTCAGCAGCAGGATGGGGATGAGGGCAATGGTGGTCGCTGCGAGGAGGCCGACCTTCCAGGCGAATTGGCCGCGCCGCTCGAACGTGACGCGGGGGCCGGCGGTCTGCATCCCTTCCACGGGCCCAGGTTTAGGTGAGTCTTATTTCACCCCTTTCCTGGAGCGGGGTTGACATGTCGCGTGCGGGGCAAGTTGTCCGTCGGTTACCCGGAAAGGACGTCTTATAGGCGGAGCCCTTGATTCGACGGCAGGGAAGGCAGGCATAGTGCTTTTGTAGAAGCGCTAACTATACCTCCCCACAACTGGAGCACCAAAGATGCCCAAGACCGAAGCCACCCTGCGCGTCGTCGAAGCCTTGCAGCAGGACGTGTCGTACGGACGCGCCCGCCTGGACGGCCAGACCCGCGTGGAGCTCAACCTCAGCCCCGGCGACATCATCGAGATCAAGGGACACAAGACGACGGCCGCCGTCGTCTGGCGCTCCCACCCCGGCGACGAGGGCAAGGGCATCATCCACGTCGACAACCTCACGCGCAAGAACGCCGGCGTCTCCATCGGTGACAAAGTCACCATCAAGAAGGCCGAAGTCAAACCCGCCAAACAGGTGACTCTCGCGCCGGCAATCTCGCAGGACCAGCAGATCCAGTTCGGTGACGGCATCGACGCCCTCGCCAAGCGCGGCCTGCTCAAGCGCCCCGTCGTGCAGGGCGACATCGTCGTCGTCCCCAACATCGCCCTCTTCGGCAACGCATTGCCCTTCAGCATCATCGCCACGAACCCGAAGGGCATCGTTCTCATCAACGAAGAGACGCAGATCAAAGTGAATGAGGAAGCAGCTGCTCAAGCCGGAGCAGCTGCTTCCAGCATCTCGTACGAAGACATCGGCGGCCTGAAGCCGCAGCTGCAAAACGTGCGCGAAATGATCGAGCTCCCCCTGAAGCACCCGGAGCTCTTCGACCGCCTCGGCATCGACCCGCCCAAGGGCGTTCTCCTGCACGGGCCCCCGGGCACCGGCAAGACGATGATCGCCAAGGCCGTCGCCAACGAATCCGGCGCCCAGTTCTACACCATCAACGGCCCCGAAATCATGAGCAAGTTCTACGGCCAATCCGAGGAGAACCTGCGCAAGACCTTCGAAGAGGCCGAGAAGAACGCGCCCAGCATCATCTTCATCGACGAGATGGACGCCATCGCCCCCAAGCGCGACGAAGTGCAAGGCGAAGTCGAACGCCGCGTCGTGTCGCAGATGCTGACCTTGATGGACGGCCTGAAGGGCCGCGGCAAGATCATCGTCATCGGCGCCACCAACCGCCCCGACTCCGTCGACCCCGCCCTGCGCCGCCCCGGCCGCTTCGACCGCGAAGTCGAAATCGGCGTGCCCGACAAGGAAGGCCGCCTCGAAATCCTGCAGATCCAAACGCGCAACATGCCCAAGGCCGAGGACGTCGACCTGGAAGAGCTCGCACACGGCACGTACGGCTTCGTCGGCGCCGACTTGATGGCCCTCGCCCGCGAAGCCGCCATGAAGGCGCTGCGCCGCTACCTGCCGCAGATCGACCTCGACGAACCCGTCCCCGTCGAACTGCTCGAGAAGATGCAGGTCACCGGCGAGGACTTCAAGGGCGCCCTCAAGATGGTCGACCCGTCCGCGCTGCGCGAGTTCCTCGTCGAGGTCCCCGACGTCACGTGGGACACCGTCGGCGGCCTCGCCGAAGTCAAGCAGCAACTCAAAGAAGCCGTCGAGTGGCCCCTCGAGGACCCCGGAGGCTTCACCCGCATGGGCATCAAGCCCCCGCGAGGCGTGCTGCTGTACGGCCCACCCGGAACCGGCAAGACGCTGCTCGCCAAGGCCGTCGCCAACGAATCCGGCGCCAACTTCCTCGCCATCAAGGGACCCGAAGTCCTGTCAAAGTGGGTCGGCGAATCGGAGAAGGCCGTCCGCGAGATCTTCAAGAAGGCCAAGCAAAGCAGCCCGTCCATCGTCTTCCTCGACGAGATTGACGCCATCGCCCCCCGCCGCGGCGCCTACGAAGGCAGCCACGTCACGGAGAGCATCGTCAACCAACTCCTGACCTCGATTGACGGCATGGAAGGCATGGAGGGCGTCGTCGTCATCGCCGCCACCAACCGCCCCGACATCATCGACCCCGGCCTGCTGCGCGCCGGCCGCTTCGACCGCCTCATCAAGGTCTCGGCCCCCGACGAAGGCGCCCGCTTGCAGATTCTCAAAGTGCACAGCGAAAAGATGCCTCTCGGCAAAGACGTGGACCTCGTCGAACTCGCCAAGCTCACCAAGGGCTACGTCGGCGCCGACCTGGAGGCCCTGTGCCGCGAGAGCGCCATCATCGCGCTGCGCGAGGACCGCAAGGCCCGCGTCGTCAACAAGAACCACTTCGAGGAAGCCCTGCGCACCGTGCGCAGCAGCGTCACGGAAGAGGTCATCAAGTACTACGACCGCCTCGCCGAGCAACTCGGCCAGACCGCCGTCAAGAAGGTCGCGACGGGCGGGGGCGGCGGAATGGAGTTCCTGTAACGAAACGGGTGCGGCCATCGGGCCGCACCTCGTTTCGTTTCAACCTGGGCTAGGGGGCCCTGCGGGCCCCCTGGACCCCCATGCGTGCGGTGCGGCGTTTCCAACGCCTCACCGCACTGATGGGGCAGGACGACGCCCGCCTCGCGCCCGCCGACCTTCAAACGAAGGTCGATCACGTTGGACTGCCAAGGGGGCCTCGCTGGCCGCTCGGCCCCCTGAGACAGGCCAGCCTTGGCGCAAGGCGGGGCGGGCGCTCGGCCCCTGCAGGACCTTGGACCAAACCCAGCACCCTTATTTCCCCTGGACCACTCGAAGGGTTGGGTGCACTAGATGAAGGTCTTCGAGTCCGAGCTGCGCGGCAAGACGGTCATGTCGAACGAGGGCGGCTACCTCGGCATCCTGCGCAACGTCTCCGCCAACGTCGCCACCGGCGACCTGGTCGCCATCCACGTCGAGCCCGCCGAGGACGTCGATGCGCGCCAGTTCACCCAGGACAACCAGGGCCGCATGACGTTCCAGTTCACGGCCATCAAGGCAGTCCGCGATGTCGTCGTCGTTGCCACGCAGGCCTAGCGCCCCAATTTCGCTCGGCAAGAAAATCTCCAGGGGTCCAGGGGACCGAAGGTCCCCTGGCGGGGGGGTCAGGGGCGGGGGGCAGAGCCCCCCGCAGTGGG
>JBBSVQ010000016.1:45982-57299 GCA_038046725.1 Thermoplasmatota archaeon
GGGGGCCCCCCCCCCCCCCCCGGCAGTGCGGGCGCAGCCCGCACATCAGGTCGAGGAGCGAAGCTCCTCGCAGGACAACCAGGGCCGCATGACGTTCCAGTTCACCGCCATCAAGGCCGTGCGCGACGTCGTCGTCGTTGCGACGGCCGCCTAGCGTCCTCGGTTTCGCCCGCCAAGAAAATCTCCATGGGCCCAGGGGACCGAGGGCGCGCGTTCCTGGCCGTAACCTGACAACGCCCTCCGACGCCGACGTCGGGGCCTTGCCGAAGCAGAACGACCCGAAGCGGCGCGCGGAGCGCGCCGGGCGGCGCCCCGCGCCGCCATTTCCCTTCTTCAGCTGGTCGTCGCCGTCGGCGTCACTAGGCGGTTGACGGTCACGGGGAGGAACGGGCGCGGTCGGCCCGGGGCAGTCTCAGGGGCAGCCGTGCTACTTCTTCTGTGGCTGTTTCGGGGCCTGGCGGAACCAGTTCGTCGGGTTGTCGTTGCGTGCGACGGACCGGGCCTTGGCGTCGCCGTAGTTGCCATGCAACTGATCGGTCGGCGCCACCGGCGGTCCCGGCGGGGCGATGAGGCTTGGGTCCTGGTGCTCGTGCGGGATGTTGGCGGCGCCCATGCCGGGGCGGCGGCGCGCGACTTGGCGGCGGACCTCCTCCATGTGGTGGTCGTGCGCGGCGTCGTGTTTCGGCTTGGGGGCAACCTTGGCCTTCGCGGCTTTCCTGGCGGCCTTGGGTGCCTTGCGGACCGCCTTGGACGGCTTGGGGGCCTTCTTCGGGGCCTTGCTCGCTTTGCGAGTCACGGCCAGCTTCTTGCGCGGGACCGACTTCGCGGGCTTCCCCTTGCCGGCGCCCTTTGCGCTTCCCTTCTTCATGGTTCGGGCCATCGTGAGGGATTGCGTCGAGGGGATGAAGAGGCTTTGCGGCCGACAGCCGTCCTTCACAGGGTGTCGAACGACAGCGGGTAGACGAAGAGCAGGCCGGCGACCGACGGCGACACGGACGTGATGCGCAACTCGACCGTTGCCGCGCAGCTGGCGCACAAGGCGAGTGCACTGGTTGGCGACGCGGAGATGGTGACGCCGTCGACGTCGAGCACAACGCTGGTGGCCGACACGGGCAGCGAGCCGAGGTTGCTGGTGTCGATGGTCACGGTCTGTGTCGTGTCGCCGACGATGGTGAACTTGATGGCCTCGGAGCCGGCGATGCCGGAGGCGGCCGTCACCACCAATTGCACGTTCCAGTCCTGGGGGGCCACGCGGTCCAAGTCGAGGATCGGAATGGCGACCGTCGTGAGGAACGGAAGGTTGACCGTCTGGGCAACCGTCGATCCCGTCACGGTGGTCGTGAGGTCCAAGGAGGACATGGTGACGGGGACTGGCGTGACGGCGGACGGGGTGACGGTGGCAGGCTGCTGGCCAACCACGGCGGCGTTCACGACGATGGCAAGGAGCAGCACGCTGCCGACGAGCGCCGCGCCCGGGATGCGCGGGCTGTTGTGTGGGCGCTTGGGGGCGCCGCCGTCGGCCATGCGCATCACACTTGGGTGATGGTGGCGGTAATCGTCAGGGCGCCTTGCGAGCCCGTCGCGGCCGCGGTCATGGTCAGGCTGCTGACCGTGAACTCCCACACTTCGGCGTCGCTCAAGGTGTAGGTCGTCAAGGTGGGCGTCGTGAGCAGGTTCCAGGTGCGCGTCGTCGGTGTGCCCGAGACGTCGTCCGAGAACGTGATGACGAACCCGGTCAGGCTCGCGGCGGGCGAGCCGCTGACGGACAAGGCGACGGAAAAGGCCACGTCGTCGGAGGTGTCGGTGTTGGTCAACTCAAGGATTTCGCCGAGGGAAAGGGCCGTGGCGCCCGGGATGCCGTAGATGGTGATCGATGCGGAGCCACCTCCGGTGCTGACGGTCGGGACGTCGGCGAGGTTGAGGGCGTCCAGGGAGGTGATGTCATCGCCGCTGCCGAAGACGACTGGCGAGGTTCCCGCCGTGGGCGTCGCCACCAGGGGCTGCGAAAAGACCACGACGGCAACCGCAACCGAGGCTCCCGTGACCATGAGGGCAAGGGAGATTGCAAGGACCTTGTGCGCGCCCAGCCAGCCGAGCAGTCCGGGTCGCGAGATTGCGTTGAGCGCAACCCTCGCCGCAGGTACGGCTTGAATCTGGGCTGGTGCTTGAATCTGGGCTGGTGCACGAGCACTGAGGGCCCGGGGGGCCGCAATTTGGCCCAGGCCAGGTCCCGGGTTGAGCATGCGAGCCGTTGCGCGTGTGAATCGGACCGTCCGCACGGGGGTCGCCCTTGGCGCTTGCATCAGCCGCGCCTCGATTTTCCGAAATAAAGCGATTATTGGCGAATCTTTATTAGGCCTAGTCGAAGCCGCGCGGGCTTCGGGTTGCCCTGAGATGGCCCCGAGGCGCAGAACTAGCACCTGGAAGCCCCACACTCGTACATGTCAACGTTTGTTGAACAATCACGGACAATGGCGGACGCAACCGTTATGGTCGACACACACGTTTCTTGTGGCACCCACATCGCCTGCGCGGGTGGGGCCAGGAGTCTTCCCAATGGTCCTCTTTGTCGACCGTGCCGCCGTGCTCGGGGCCGGTGTCATGGGCGCCCGCATCGCGCAAGTGCTGGCCCTCAACAACGTCAACGTCGTGCTCAAGGACATCGACGACGCCGCCCTCAAACGCGGCCTCGCGGTCATTGAGAAGGACCTCGACGAGCTCATCGCCTTCCAGGCCGCCAAGTCGGCCAAGGCCATCGACGACTTCGAGGGCAAGACCGGCGTCAAGCTGACCGACGAGCAGAAGGCCAAGGTGCGCGAGACCCTCAAGCCCTCCTTCGACGCGGAACGCAAGAAACGCCTGCTGTCCAAAATCAAGACGACCACGACCTTCGACGGCTTCGACAAAGTCGAGTTGGTCGTCGAGGCCGCCCCCGAGAACGCCGGACTCAAGAAGAAGATCTTCGCCGAACTCATCGAGAAGATTCCCGAGCACTGCGTCATCGCCTCCAACACGAGCACGCTCTCCATTTCCGACCTCGCGGCCGCCATCCCCGTCAACCGGCGCGGGCGATTCCTGGGAATCCACTTCTTCAACCCGCCCACGACGCTGCCGCTCATCGAGCTCATCCCGGGAATCGAGACGCGCGCCGACATCCTCGACGACGTCGTGAACTTCTTCGCGCCCATGCGCAACCACCGTTACCCGCTCCTGCCCGTCGCGGTCAAGGAATGCCCCGGCTTCCTCGTCAACCGCATCCTGGCGCCCATGCTGCAGGAGGCCTTCGCCTGCTACGAGGAGGGCATCGCCAAGCCGAAGGACATCGACCTCGCCATGCAGGCCGGAGCCGGCATGCCCATGGGGCCGCTCGCGCTTGCCGACCTCATCGGCCTCGACGTCCTCCTGCACGCAGGCAAATCCATCCGCGAGCAGCAGGGCGGCATCGTCGCCCAACGCCCCGTCCAAATCATCCAGCAACTCGTGGCCGCCGGCCGCCTCGGACAGAAATCCGGGCGCGGATTCTACGACTACAGCAACAAGTGACCCTCTCCCCACCAAGTCCAACCCACCCAAGTGAGCACCATGGCTGAATACCTCAAGGTCAAAATCGACAACAAGACGGCCGTCGTCACCCTCGACCACGCGCCCGTGAACGCCCTGTCCCCCGCCGTCCTGAAGGAGATCAAGACGACGTTCGACGAGCTGGCCAAGAATGACGAGGTGCGGGCCGTCGTGCTGACGGGCGCCGGCAACCACGCCTTCTGCGCCGGCGCGGACCTCAAGGCCTTCGCCGGCCTGAACCCGCAGCAAGCCGCCGAGATCGTCAAGGCCGGCCACGAGGCCTTCAACGCCGTCGAGGACTGCCGCAAGCCCGTCATCGCCGCAGTCAACAACCTCGCCCTCGGCGGCGGCTGCGAACTCGCCATGGCGTGCGACATCCGCATCTCCAGCGACCGCGCCCGCTACGGGCAACCCGAAGTGTGGATCGGCCTCATCCCCGCCTGGGGCGGCTCCACGCGCATGCCCCGCCTCATTGGTGCAAGCAAGGCGAAGGAACTCATCTTCACCGGCCAGATGATCAACGCCCAAGAAGCGCAGCGCATCGGCCTGGTCAACAAGATTGTCCCCGACGGCGAGGAAGTCCGCGCCGCCATCGACATCGCCCGCATGATCATCCACAAGGGCGCCCCCTTGGCCGTCTATGCCGCGAAGGAGACCATCAACAACGGCCTGCGCGCAACCAGCCGGGACGCCGCCCTCAAGGGAGAAGCGGATGCCGCAGCCAAGCTGGCATCGACAAGCGACCTCGTCGAGGGCATCACGGCCTTCATCGAGAAGCGCTCGCCCGAGTTCAAGGGCAAGTGAGGCTGGCCCGGGTGACGACCAAACCACGAATTGCACGAATGACACGAAGCTCCGTTCGTGGGCTTCGTGCAATTCGTGGTTCCGGCGCCGGCAGGGCTCGCTGATATGACCTTCGAGTTTGAGTTCAGCCCCGAGCATCGACTGCTGCGGCGAAGTGCGCGGGCGTTCCTGCGCAACGAGATCGAACCGAACCTGCCAAAGGACGACTGGTCCGGTCACGGCGGTGACAGCCCCATGCATCTCGTGAAACAGATGCAACAGCAAGGCTACTTCGGGCTCCCCATCCCCCGCGAATGGGGCGGCGCCGGCTTGGGTGAGGTCGGCTACTGCATCATGAACGAGGAAATCGGTGCCGTGGACGCGAGCCTGGGCACCATCGTCGGCGCGCACACCGGCATCGGCATGATGCCAATCCACCTCTTCGGCAACGCGCAGCAAAAGGAGCGTTACCTGCGACCACTGGCCTCGGGCCAGCACATCGCGGCGTTCGCGTTGACGGAGCCGACCGCGGGATCCGATGCCGCCAGCATCAAGACGAAGGCAGTCAAGGACGGCAAGGACTACCTCATTTCCGGGACGAAGATCTGGTGCTCGAACGGCAACTTCGCCGACACCCTCGTTGTCTTCGCCGTCACGGACGAGACCCTCGGCTCGCACGGCGGCGTCACGGCCTTCATCGTCGAGAAGGGCACGCCGGGCCTCACCGTGGGCACCATCGAGGACAAGCTCGGCATCCGGCAAAGCAACACCGCGGAACTCATCTTCGACAACTGCCGCGTCCCGAAGGAGAACATCCTGGGCAACGTCGGCGAGGGCTTCATCGTCGCCCTCACCGTCCTCGACGGCGGCCGCGTCGGATTGGCCTCCGCGACGCTGGGCGCGACCAAGCGACTGCTCGACGACATGGTGCACCGCGTCAGCGTCCGCGAGCGCTTCGGCAAGCCCATCGGCAAGAACCAGTCCGTCCAGTGGATGCTCGCCGAGACCGCAGCGGACATCCACCTCGCCGAGTACGCCGTCTACCACGCCGCCGTTCTCGTCCAGGAGTACTACGACCTCGTGGCCAAGGGCGAGCCTGTGCCGCGGCGGCTGCGCGAGAAAGTCAGCCGCGCCGCGGCCAGCGTCAAGATCCACTGCTCCGAGATGTCGGGCCGCGCCGGGGAACGCGCCATCCAGGTCTTCGGCGGCGACGGCCTGAAGCAGCGCTACGGCGTCGACAAGGCGTTCCGCGACCAAGTCATCACGGAAATCTACGAGGGCACGAACGAGATTCAGAGAATGATCATCGCGAGAGAGCTCCTTGCGGAAGAGGGGGCCCGCTGATGCCGCGCCTGCGCGTCCTCGTCCCCGTCAACGGCGCCTACGCCGGCAAACTGCGCGTCAAGCGCGCCACCGGCACGTTGGACATCGACGGCGTCGACCGCGTCCTGTCCGACCCGAGTTCGCAGGCCATCACCCTTGCCCGGCAACTGCAGGTCGACGGCGCTGAACTCGTGGCCATCCACGTTGACCGCGGCGGCGGAGACGAGGTCCTGCGCGAGGCGCTGTCGCACGGCGTCGACCAGGGCATCCTCATCCAAGGAACGCAGGACTACGAAGGCGATGCGGCGGCCCGCGCAAGCCTCATCGCCGACGTGTACAGGCAGTACGGGCCGTTCGACGTCGTCGTCGGACCGGCCTGGTCGGAATTCGGCGGCTTCACGGGGACCCTTGCTGCAGTCGCGGGCGAGTTGGAGTTGCCCGTCGCGGTGGGCGTGCGCAGCATCCGCACCGAAGGGTTCGCCTTCCGCATCCACTACGCGTCGCTGTTTGGCGACTACGAACTGCAGGTGCCGCGTCCCTGCGTCATCATCGCCGGGGACCTCGCTCCCGCCTACCCGACGGCTTGGGGCATCCACGACGCCCACCGGTCCAAGGGCGTCATCCGCGTGCAGGCCGACGCGGGCACACTCGCGAAGCCCCTCACCAAGCGTTTGCGCATCGAGGGCGTGACCGAAGAGCGGCGGACGCTCGAGCAGGTCGACGGAGCAACGCTCGTGCGCCGCATGCGCAGTCGCGGCCTCATCCCCGACAAGAACGGCCTGGGGGCGAAGGCATGACGCCGCGACGGAACCACGAATTGCACGAAGCCCACGAAACTGCGGGTTTGTGCACCTTCGTACAATTCGTGGTTTGGGGGGCCGTGCATGGCTGACGACCTCGGCGGCTGGGGCGCCCTGTACGACACGCCCGCCGCGCCCGAAGCCAAAGCGAGCGCCCTCGACGACGTCAAGGCCGCCGACTGGCGCAACATCCTCGTCCTTGGTCGTGCGACCAAGGATGGCGTGTACCCCGAAACGTTGGCCTTGGTCGGCCGCGCGCGCTTCCTGGCGGACGAACTGGGCTGCCGCGTCGAAGTCCTTCTCATCGGCGAGGAACTCGGGCCCGCGACGGAGGAGCTGAAGAAGTTCCCCATCAACACGGTGTACCGCGTCCACGCACCCGAGTACGCACCCATCGACCACACGGCCAAGGTCCTCGTCGAGGTCGTTCGCAAGCGCCGCCCCGAACTGGTGCTCGTGTTCCAGAGCCGCACCGGGGACGCCGTGACGGCCTTCGCCGCCAACCGCTTCGGCGTCGGATTCGCCCTCGGCGCAAGCAAGGTCGAGATCGACACGGCGGAGCGACGCGCCGTCGTCACGCACGAATCGGGCCTGTCGAAGTTCCACGTCGTGACGCAGTTCCGCAGCCATCCTCAATTCGTTTCCGTCCAACGCGGCCTGTTCCAGGCCCCGCTCGAGGACCCGTACGCGGCCGTGAAGGTGCACGACCTCGACGTCGACCCCGGGCGACTCTCGAGCATCAAGGTCATCGGGCGCAAGCCGCCCGCGTCAGCCGGCATCGCGACCGCGGACCGCGTCGTCGTCGCCGGCGCGCGCATCACGGGCAAGGAGGAGCTCGAGCAGGTGCGCGACCTGGCCAAGCGCCTTGGAGCACACTTCGGCGTCACGGTCGGCATCATCGAACGCGGACTCGGCCACGGCGAACCCATCGTCGGCATCGGCGACAACCACATCGCCCCGAAACTCCTCGTCACCGTCGGCGTCCTCGGGGCCCTCGACTTCCTCGAAGCCATTGGCGGCAACCCCGTCATTTGCGCCATTGGCTGCGACCCCAACGACCCCATCGGCAAGAAGGCCGCCTACATGGTGCCGGGGGACGTGGCGCCTGCGGTGAAGGCCGTGCTGGACGCGCTCTGACCACGACCCGACAGGGGACGCGGTGAAGCTTGGTGATGAATCCGGGCGGCAACCAAAGCATCCTCGTCATCGCTGAAATCGGGCAACCCCCTCAACGCGCAACGCACGGAGAGTCAGTCGGTGGGGCGCCTGGCAGTCCCTTTGCCAAGGGCAATCCGAATGATGGCTGCGCGAACAAGTTGGAGGGCCGTGCTTGGCGTGGTTCTATCAGCCTTGGGGTCGTAGAACCAGGTGGCAGGATGACGAGGATGAACCACGTTCGGATGGCCTTAGTCGCCGCCTCCTTGTTGCTGGCAGGGTGTACCTCGCCCTCTCCCTCTTCTTCCAAGAATCCCATCGATGGCGGCCCCTCGCCTGGTCAAAACGAGACGCTGCCAACCGTGTGGTATATCCACCACGTCGGGGGCTGCGGCGATGACGGACAAGGCATCCTCAACGCATCCAAGGCGCCAGCAGAATACGCGTCCTGCACTGTACCGGAGCAACGCGACGAATCCCGGCCAGTGGAGTCATTCGTCGTCCAAGAGCCCTGGCCTGCCTTGAAAGCTGGGGCACTGATTCAGGGTCGATTCGAGTGGGAGTACAGCACTTTTGCCGCAGAAGCCGAAATCGATTACGTATTGACATGGAATGGAACCACGTTCGCTTCCCAGCACTATGTAACAAACCCGATAGTAACCGTAGTAGGCCAAAATCTTGATCGGTTGCAGGTGACAGACTTTCTCGACATCCGCGTGACGAGCGATCTTCCCCCCAACGCGATGCCTACGCTTGACTTCTTCGTCAGGGGTACGAAAGTGTACGCCATCTACTACGATCAGGAACCCTATCTATGCCTGGTCCACGCTGACGATCCGGATTTGGAAGCGCATCGAATGAACGGGTTCCGGGACTGCCAACCTGAAATCCATTGACGGCACGCGCGCTTCGGTTCGAGAACCGTCTCGCTCGCTGCGCTCGCTCAACGTTTCTCGAACTGCATGCCCGGCTTGTAGCTGGGCACGTACTCGACTTTCTGGCCCATGGGCAGTTCCTTCTCGTTGCGGATGTACGGCACCCAACCGGAAACCATGGGGCCATCGTCGAGCTTGATGAGCGCGAAGGCGAACGGGGTCTCGTTGAGGAACTGCTCCGAGGCGACGGACTGGATTGTGTAGCTCACGATGGTCCCCGTCTTGCTGAACTCGCGGCGCGTGATGTCCGTCGAGGCGCACTTCGGGCAGCGCAGCATGGGGTCGAAGCGGTCATGCTTGCACTTGCCGCAATGGAACCCGACGACCTTGCCGTCCCGCAGGAGCTCCTTCTGTTCCTTGAGGCTGAGCACGGGTCGGCCCGCGAGATGGTCGTTCTGCGGCGTGGCCGTGGCGGTAGCGGACATTAGTTGCGCCTCGCGAGCACGTTGACGACCACGGTTCCGCCGGTTGCGCCCACGTTGTGCGTGAGGCCGCGCATCGCGCCGTCGACTTGGCGCCCACCCGCTTCGCCGAGGAGTTGCTCGTAGACCTCCACGATTTGTCCGGCGCCGGTTGCACCGACTGGGTGGCCCTTCGCCTTGAGGCCGCCGGAGGGGTTGATGACGTGCTTGCCGCCGATGCGGGTGAGGCCATCCGTGGCCGCCTTGGCCCCGGTGCCTTTCTTGAACAAGCCGAGGTCCTCGCTGGCGGCAATCTCGGCGATGGTGAAGCAGTCGTGCACTTCGAAGAGGTCCACGTCGTCGACGGTGACCTTGGCGCGCTTCAGGGCCGCCTGGCCGGCGGCGATGGCTCCGGGCAGGCTGGTGAGGTCGGGGCGGTCGTGCAGGGCGGCGATGCTGCCGGCGCGCTCGCTGGCCTCGATGTAGATCGGCGTGTCCGTGAGTTCCTTGGCGGTCTTCTCATCGCACAAGATGGCTGCGGCGGCTCCGTCGCTGAAGGGGCACGCATCGTACAGCTTGAGCGGGTCGGCCACTTTCATGGATCCGAGGACGTCCTCCATCGTGATGCGCTTCTGCAGGTGGGCGACGGGGTTGTGAATGGCGTTGTCGTGGTTCTTGATGGCGACGTTGGCGAGGTCGCGTTCCGTTGCGCCGTACTTTTGGAAGTAGCTGCGAGCCATCGTGGCGTACAGGCCGGGGAAGGAGCAGCCGGTGCCGCCTTCGTAGGTGAAGTCGGAGCCGTACGCGAAGTACGTCGTGGCCGTGAGGGTGTCGAGCATCGAGACGCGTTCGACTCCGCCGATGAGCACGGCGTCACTGAAGCCGCCGGCGACTTCGCGGTAGCCGTGGTGGAACGCGGTGCCGCCGGATGCGCATGCCGTCTCGACGACGGTGGCGGGTTTGGACTCGAGGCCGAGGGCCGTCATGATGAGGGGGCCGAGGTGGCCCTGCTTCTCCGCCACACCGAAGGCGTTGCCGAAGAACCCCGAAGAAATCCGCTGCGGGTCGATGCCGGCGGACTGGATGGCGGCCTGGCTGGCCTGCGTCATCAGTTCGCGCGCCTGCAAGTCATGCTTGCCATACTTCGTGATGCCGACTCCGACGACGCAGACGTCTCTCATGGGAACACCGAACCGGTTCAGGTCTGGAATTGACTTGCCCCCGAGATGAGTCTATGGGTGGTGGCGCAAGTCGCCGGCCGTCACGCGGGGGCTCCCCGCGGCGGTGAGAGTCGGCCGCGAAACGTTATTTCCCAGACCAGGGACCTCGGCTTGTGCGCATCAAGTCGTCCGTCATCGGCCTCGTTCTCGCCTGGGCCCTCGTCGGCGTCGCAGGCTGCACGGCGCCTGCGGCCATGGACGACCCCGTGATTCCCGAGGCCCCGGCGGTACCGCCCGTCCTTGTCACGTACGCCATTGACGAGCCCGTGTATCCGGAGGCCAGCTCGTCGTGCGGCCCCGTGCCTTTTTCCTGCCTTGGATTCCCGGCGGAGGACCAATGGGTCTTCGCGACGCCGTCCAACGGCACCTTGACGGCACTGCACGCCACCGTCACGCAGGCGGACGGCTACCCCGAGACCATCACGTGGAGCCTCGACTGCCGCAGCCCATCGAACGAAACCGGCCTCTGCCGGCTCCCGCTGGCGGAAGGGGCGGGAACGCTGCCCCTTGCCATCGACGTCGAAGGCGTGCGCCTGCCGCCCCTCACGGATGTCACGGTCCGCCTTGTCGTCCCGACCGTTGGGGTTCCGGGCGCCGACTTGGGAGCCGAGATCGTGCGCAGCCCCCTCGCCCCGCGCTTCATCGGAACGGCCTCCCTCGAACTTGCAGGGAACTCAACGCTTGCACCCGTCTCTCTCGCCTTCGATGGCCTCTCGGGGCCGTGCCCGCAGGACCCGGGGTGCCCCTACTTCCCCGGAGGCAGCGTCTTCGAGACCGGACCCATCGGCACGGTGCGCGCACTGAACCTCACCATGACGTGGGACAGCACGAGCGAGTTGGACCGCGTTCTGGGATTGCGCATCACGACGGCAACCTGCGCGGTGTCCTGCAAGGAGCCCGCCTTTGTCACCGGTCCGAGTCCCCTTGTCGCGTCGTTCCCATCGGGCCTTTGGGAGGGCCTGATTCTGCACGTCGTCCACCCCGGCCCCGAAGGCGGACCGTACATCATCGACAATCCCGCCGGCACACGCACCCCCGTCCACCTCGAGGGCACCGCTTGGGTCGAACCCGCCGAGGACGACGCGTAGTCAGCCCAGCAGCGCCGTCGCCTTTTCGCCCAAGTCCTTTCCGGACGCCAG
>JBBSVQ010000016.1:57399-66879 GCA_038046725.1 Thermoplasmatota archaeon
GTAGTCAGCCCAGCAGCGCCGTCGCCTTTTCGCCCAAGTCCTTTCCGGACGCCAGACCCTTGACCTTGCCGTCGGCTCCGATGACGACGACGGCGGCCTCTGCATCCGAATCCGCGACGCCGAAAAGCGGGGCGACTGCGTTGTCCCAGTCCGGCAGGATGAGCACGAGGTCAGCGGGGTCGCGGCCGGGTTCCTTCTCCGTGATGCGGCCGGCCATGCGCTCGTAGGTGCTCTTGATCTGAGCCTCCGCGACGCGCTTCCACATGCCGCCCATCGTCTTGAGGTTCAGGACGTTGGCGACGATGACGTCGGGGCCCGGATGCTTGGCGCGCACGGCTTTGCCAACTTCCTTTGGGGCCTCCTGGGTCTTCACTCCGTGCAGGACGAGGACCGCGCGTTTTCCCTTGAGCATCGCAGGGGAAACCTCGCGGCCGGACACGGCGGCTTGCAGGCGGAACTCAGGCACGGGCGAACCGGCTGCGATGGGCATGCGCAGGGGAACCGGCCCCAGCGATTTCAGGCTTCGGGGCGCGGGTTCGAGGGCCAACGACGGGGAGCACAGATTGCACAGAGCGATTGGAGCTGTCTTGGCGCTGCAACGAATTTCACGATCTTGCCGGTGATGGGGCCCAACCAATCTGTGCAATTCTGGCCGCCTCCAGGAAGGCTTCCCCATCATCTGTGCAATCTGTGCTCCCGGAAGCGGGGACGACTAGGACTCCGGCCGGCCCAAGTGGCGCCCACCATCGACGAACAGGACCTGACCCGTATGGGCGCGGCTTCCTGCGAGGTAGACGACGGCGCGCGCGAGGTCGTCCGGGGTGCTTGTGCGCTGCAGAGGCAACCGTTGGCGCAGGCGTTCCATCATGGCGGCGCCCTTGCGCGGGTCCGTCCCAGGGGGCGGCAGGGTGGGGCCGGGCGCGACGGCGTTCACGGCGACGCGGGGCGCGAACTCGATGGCGCTCAGCCGAGTGATGTCGGCCAGCATGCGTTTGGCGAAGTGGTAGCCCACGTGCCTGCGGTCGTCGTCGACGATGCGGGCGTCGAGGAAATTCACGACCATGCCCTCGCGCCCCTTGGGCAACTGCTCGGCGAAGGCGCGGGTGAGTTCGAAGGGTGCCCAGGCGTTCACGGCGAGGTCGTCGAGCAGGTCCTCCCATTCGAGGTCCATGAGGCGGCGTGGCGGGAACGACGAGGCATTGTTGACGAGCAGGTCGATGGGTCGGCCAATCGCCTTGGCCGCCGCAGGCAAGAGTCGCCGGCGGTCCGCGACCTTGGCCAGGTCGCCGCCGACGGCGGCGGCGTGCACGCCGCGCGCCTGCAGGGCCGCCACCAGGTCGTTGGCCTGGCGGACGCTTTCGTTGCGGTGGATGACGACGTCGCATCCCGCCGCCGCCAAGTGCCGTGCCACGGCGGCCCCCACGCGCACGGCGCCGCCGGTCACGAGGGCCGTGCGGCCATGCAAGTCGTGCCGCGGCGAGGACGGCCGGCGGCGACGCGAGCCGGCTGCGCTCTTGGGAGTGGCCACGGCTGCCTCAAGGCGGGGTGCGTTGAAGACCGTGCCTCCGCAGAGCCGGCCCGTGTGCCCTAGGCGAACGAGGCGTCGGGGGCGAGGTCGATGGCCGCATGGTCGAAGAGAGCGAACACGAGGTCTTCGTCAGGCGCGGCGCACGGCCCGTACGTGAGGGGGAGGGTGCCGCGCACGTCGCAGGAGGTGCACTGCAATGCGGCAACGGCCAGGCGCTCGCCGGGCGCGACCTCGTGGGCCGGGCGGTCGAGGGCGAGTAGGCGCACGAGGCCGGCGGGGTTCTCCCTTCGGCAGGAGCCGCACAAGACATGCCCGGCGGGGCGCACGGCGAAGGGGGTTGCAAGGCCCCGGCGGCGATAGGCCTCGACGATGTCGAAGAGGGTCGTCGCCACGGACCCCTGCTTCCGGTGGAGGTACTTCCGGTTTGCCATCCGGTTCCCTCTTGATGGTCGCCTCCTGTGCCCGACCCGTGCCCGGCGACCTTCTCGACGCGAACACGGCCACGCGGCTGGCCGCGGCCCGCGCCGGAGCGGACCTTGCCGTGCGCCTCCGATTGGGTGACCTGAAGGTCGGAATGGTCGGGGTCGTCGAGGCCGAGGTTCGCGCCGTAGCCCCCGTGCGCAAGTACCAGCGCAAGCGCGGTGGCGAGGGGATGCTCGTGCGCGTGACGCTGGCAGACCGGTCCGGTGAGGCGGACCTCGTGCTGTGGGACGACGAGGTCCGGCTCGCGAAGGATGGTCCGCTGCAGCCCGGGGCCCAGGTCCGCATCCATGGCCCGCTCGTCAAGGCGGGCCGAGACGCTCGCTCCCCCCTGGAGCTTGGGTTGTCCGGCGCCGAAGTCGTCCCCATGCCGGGAGCCGCGGAGGCGACCGTGACCGGCCTCCTGCTGGCCATCGGGCCCACCCGGCCCGTCGGCGAACCCCCGGCGATGCGCTTCACCTGCGAAATCACGCTCCAGGCTGGGACGGGGCCCCTGCACGCCGTCGTCTGGGATGCGGCCGTGAAGGCGGCGCTCGCGGCTGGGGTGGGGGCGCGCGTGGAATTGCGTGGGCGGCCCAACCCGTTCCTCGACGGTTGGTGGACTGCGACGTCGTTGGGGGCCGCCACGGTTGGTCGTGGCGACGCCCTTGGGTTCGCCGGGCCACCTGATGGCGGCCCGGCGGAGCGCAATCCCTAAAGGAGGCATCCCTTGGCCGCCGCATGGCCAAGAAGGAAGGCGGCCTCCCGGTCGTCCGCATCACGACGAACAAGGGCGCCATCGACATCGAGCTGTTCCAGAAGGACGCCCCCAAGACGGTCGAGAACTTCCTCAAGCTCGTCAAGTCGGGCTTCTACAACGGCATCCACTTCCACCGCGTCCTGCCCGACTTCGTCGTCCAGGGCGGCTGCCCGCACGCCAAGGTCAAGGGCGACCGCCGCGCCGGCACCGGCGGCCCCGGCTACACCATCAAGTGCGAGACCACCGGCAACCCCCGCCGCCACGGCCTCGGCTTCCTGAGCATGGCGCACGCCGGCAAGGACACGGGCGGCTCGCAGTTCTTCATCGTCCTCAACCCGAAGAACTGCACGCACCTCGACGGCGTCCACACCGTCTTCGGGCACGTCTTCAACGGCCTCGACGTCGTCGGACAGATCAAGCCCTGGGACCAGATGGTCAAGGCCGAAGTCCTCGAAGGTGCCTGAATGGCCACCTGGCGCGTCCACGTCAAGGCCACCGACGCCGCCGGCATGGACGCCTTCAAGAACGAAGTGTCCCGCTTCAAGAAGCTGTACTCGCACGGCGGCGTCGAAGCCGTCTTCGAGTTCCCCGAGTCCAACGAGAAGGGCGCCGACGAAATGGTCGCGGACGCCACGAAGCTCGGATTCACGGCGAAGAAGGAATCCTACGTCGACCCCCTCGAATCCATCGAGGGCAGCGCTGACTTCTGGTAACACGAAGCGCGCGGCGGCTGGCGGTTTGCCCGCGGACTCAAGGCTTAAAGGGGCACCCCGAAGTCAGCCTGGCATGTCGCGCCTCCTGTTGCGCGGTTCGCTGGCCTGTGCGCTGGCGGCCCTGTTCCTGCTCGCCCTCCTGCCTGCTCCCGCGGCAGCCAACCCCGCGGTCCCCTACTGCTTGACGTCGGCCGCTGGCCTGGCCGGTGTGGGCGCCCCCAACGCCGCCAACCCCGACCTGTGCGAGACGCTCACGGGCCGCGTCTTCCCCGAGGCGAGCGTCAACTCGATCTTCCCCAGCCCCAACGCCCTGCCCGGCGCGGACGCGGCCGGCTCGCAGCCCGCCCAGGACTACGTCTCCTTCTACGAGTTCCAGGCCGGGCTGGACTACCTGGCCGCGTCCCCGGCCGGCCAGAAGTACATGACCGTCCACGAGGTCGCCCAGTCCACCGGCCTTTGCCCGCAGCCCGGCTGCGCCGATGGCGACCGCGTGCGCTTCCCCATCTACATGCTGGAGCTCACCAACAAGGAGTCCCCCGTGCCGCTGGCCAACCGCCAGTCGATGCTCTTCATGCTCAGCATCCACGGCAACGAGAAGGGCGGCCGCGAAGGCGGCTTCCGCGTCCTCGAGGACCTTGTCAAGGGCATCGGCTTCGCCGCCGAGACCGTCCAGGGCGGCGCAGGAATGCCAGGCGCGCTCGAGAAGCCCACCGGTGGCAACGTCGAGACCTACCACGACTACCTCGACTTCATGCGCGTCTTCCTGCTCTTCCCCAACGCCGACGGCTGGGCCCATGACGAGGTCCCCTTCGTCGCCAGCGAAGCCGACCTGTGCGGCACTCTGTTCTGCCGCGGCACCGGCGGCAGCCCCGACCTGAACCGCCAGGCCCCCACCTCGGGCTGGCAGGACCCGACCCGCAACATGGTCGGCGAACCTGAGTCCATCGGCTACTACAACTGGATGCTGCAGCAGGGCATCGTTTGGAGCTACGCCATTGACATCCACGGCATGCTCAACCACAAGAACTTCGGCGCCATCATGATGCCCGCGGGCGCCATGACGGCTCAGGAGATGCAGCGCTCGGTCCGCCTGGCCGAGACGCTCAAGACCCGCCTCAACGACGAGGCCGACGGCCACTTCGCGGCCTGGACCACCGTCTTCGGCACCGCCGAATTGGCCGACGCCGCTGAAGCCCCCTGCGACACGGTCACCGGCCAGGTCCCCCCCACGCCGCCCGTGGGCCCCATCCCCTCCTTCGGCGGCGTTGACTGCCCTGCCCCGAGCAGCGCCCTGGGCGCCGTCGGCTCGACGCAGTTCGCCGAGTACTACACCGTCATCGACGCCATCGGCTACACCGACTCCGGCTTCAACGGCGACTACTTCGCCCAGGACACCGGCCTCAACGCCCCCGGCTACGACATCGAGCTCGCCTACAACCACATCACGACGGACTCGCAGTACGAGGGCCCCGGCTCGATCTTCAACGACTACCACGTCAAGATGGTGCGCGAGATCGTCAAGTCCTTCCTGGACGCCTCGGCGCTCGATGTGCGCATCTCGTTCGAGACGCGCGGCCTGCGCACGATGTACGTCGAGTCCTCCTACGTGGCCACTTCGGCCGACGACACGAGCCCGACCCCAGGCGGCTGGGCCAGCGAGAACCCGGGCGATGACCTGTGGGACTATGGCACGACGCCGGACGACCACTTTGCCGCCCGCCCCGCCAAGTACTGGGAGGACCTGAAGCCCTTCGTGCGCGAGGGCGACGCCGCCGGCGTGCTCGTCAAGGCCACCGCGAGCCAGATTACGTCCTCGCACATCGCCGACTTCCAGCAGATCGTCATCCCGGGCTCCGCCATCCGCGACCTGGAAGGCAGCCCCGCCACAATCCAGGCCCTCAAGGCATGGGCCGAGGCTGGCGGCAACCTCGTGCTGACCGACGAAGGCCTGCGCTTCTTCGAACTCGCCGGCATCGTCCAGGGCGACGACGCGGTCAACGTGACGAACATGTACATGGGCGGCATCGGCATCACCGACTTGAGCAAGCCCGTCTTCCACGAGTACCAGGTCGTCGGCGACGTGAACCGCAACGTCCGCGGCGGCGTCAAGCAGACCTACGAGCCGACGCCGCTGGGCTTCGAGGAGGGCGCCTACGCCGCCCCCAACTGGTACATCGCCGAGGAGGCCTTCACGGCCCTCGGCGGCGACCCGTGGGGCTACGCCTGCGGTTCGACGTCCATCAATGACCGCTGCGACGACTCGGGCCGGATCGGCCTCGGCGTCGTGCCGTTGGGCCAGGGCAAGATCCAGTTCATCGGCTCGCTCCTGCCCGACCCGACGGAGGAGTTCTACCACCCGTACGGCCTGGACCCCTACGCCACAACGTACTCCGGCAACCAGATCCTGCGCAACATGCTGTACTGGGGCAACGTCCTCGACAACCCGCCCGTCGTCATCACCGCGGACGGGCAGATCCTGCAGTCGACGAACGAGCCCCTGACGCCCGGCGAGGCCGGCGCCCAGGAGCCGAGCGGCAAGAAGAAGGACACGCCGGCCGTCGGCCTCGTCGTCCTGCTCGGCGCCCTCGCCGCGCTCGCCGTCGTGCGCCGCCGCTGGTGACCCTGATGCGCGTCCTTGCCGTCGCGACCATCCTGGCCCTCGTCCTAGCCGGATGCAGCGACGGCAAGGGGGACGGCGGGTCGAAGGACGAGGGCAGCGGCCCGGACGGCGGCGTGCCCATGCTGCACGGCTACGTCGTCGACCTTGCCATCCGGCCGCTCGAAGGCGTGACCGTCAAGGTCCTCGACAACAACGTCAGCGTCCTCTCCGATGCGGGCGGATACTACGGCCTCGATGACCTGCCGACGGAGCAGTTCCTCGTCCTCGTCGCGTCCAAGGACGGCTACATCCCGCAGTCGAAGCAGGTGACCCTCGTCCCGGACGTCCAGGTGCGCCTCAACTTCACCCTCGAGATCCAACCGATCCGGGACCCGTATTGGCACCCGATTCAGTTCGAAGGCATGCTGGGCTGCCAGATTGCCATCGTCGGGCCGACCGGCAACAGCACCACGGACTGCAACATGGGCCTCGAACAACGCAACCGGTGGGACTTCACCGTGGACGGGGACCTCGCCGGCGCCGTCGTCGAGGTCTACTGGGACTTCCGCACCGAGGTCGGCAAGTCCCTCGGCATCCGTCTCGAGACGCTCGAGCTCGGCCAACTCAACGTCGTCCTGGGCGAGGTCGTCGGGGAAAGCCCGCTGCGCATCACTGTGCCGGAGAGCGCGGCGCGCAAGCTGTTCCCTTCGGGTGGCTACCTGCGCCTGACCGTGCAGGCGGCCTCCGATGCCACGCAGAACGAAGCCGGCGTCGGCGAGTCCGTCGTCGTGCAGCAGGCGTTCCAGGCGTTCGCCTCGCTGTTCTACGTCGAGACGCCGGCGTGCTTCGCGTCGCACACGATGGAAGATCCCTGCCCTCCGACGTGAGGCCCCGGGACACAAGCGTACCTGCTCGAGGCGCCGCGCGGCGTCGACCGCATCCTCGTCGTCGAGGCCCCCGGGTTCAAGACCGCCTCGAGCGCCTGCCCGTTGCCGCGCCGTACGACGAGGTGTCCAGGTTCCAGGGCATCCTGCGCTGCGGCGTCGTCGCAACCACGCAGGAGGACCCCTCGCGGCCGCATGAGCACCAGGGCGTGCGCTGCTCCCAGGCGCTCAACGACACGGCGAACCGCTGGTCCTACGCGGTGCCCAACAACGCGACGGGCGTCGTCGTCGAAGTCGACTGGGACGCGCAATCCGAGGTCGCGCAGGCCCTGGTCCTCAAGGTCACCGTCGAGGCCACGGGGGAGGGCCTCGGTTTCGTCGAAGGGACCTCCATGATTCGTCTCCAGCTCAGCTCTCTCAAGCTGGCGCAGGAGCAGCAGGCCGGGCACGACGCGCTGAGCGTCGTCCTCGAGCCCGGCGCCGGCACGGGGAACCATGAGCACGGCGCGGCTGGAGCATTCGTGCATTAGCCGTTCACGGTGTACGCCACGGCGTTCTTCAACGGGCCCGTGCCGCCGTCGTACGCGGTCGCCGACCGTGTGTAGAATTGGCGCGCGGCCCGGTCGTGGCGGCTTCGGCCCGCGCCAGGAAGGTCGAACGCGCTGGCGCTGCCTTGGACAAGTGCTTGGAAAACAGAAAGGGGAGGAGAAGGGGAAGAGGTGAGCGTCGAGTCCGCTGATGCGGATTCGACTTAGCTGCGCAACATGATCTCGATGTTGACGCCGTCGGGCACTTGGATGCGCATCAATTGGCGCAGGGCCCGGTCGTCTGCATCGAGGTCGATGAGGCGCTTGTGGACGCGCATCTGCCAGCGGTCGTACGTTTCCGACCCTTCGCCATCGGGAGCCTTGCGGCTCGGGACGATGAGCTTCTTGGTCGGCAACGGGATCGGGCCGGCCATGGAGACACCGGTGCGCTCCGAGATCATCTTGATCTGGGCGCACACGGCGTCGACCTTGGCGGGGTCCGTGCCGGTCAGGCTGATGCGGGCCTTCGCGTTTGCCATGGTGAGTCCTCCAAAGTTTGGAGGGGTCCGCGTTAGCGGGCCTCGACGTCGATGGCGACACCGACAGCGACCGTCTGGCCCATGTCGCGGATGGCGAAGCGGCCCAGCGCGGGGAACTCGGTGGCCTTCTCGACGACCATGGGCTTCGTGGGCGTGATCTTCACGACGGCCTGGTCACCGGTCTTGATGAAGGACTTGTCCTCCTGTTCCTTGCCCGCGCGGACGACCTTCTTGATCTCCGTGAAGGTGCACGCGTTCTGCGCCGTGTAGGCGTGGAAGACGGGCGTGTAGCCGACCGTGATGACGGACGGGTGGTTCAGGACGATGACCTGGGCCGTGAAGGTCTTGGCGACCTTGGCCTGGTTGTCGACCGGGGCACCGACGTCGCCGCGGCGGATGTCGTTCTTGGCGAGGCCGCGGCAGTTGAAGCCGACGTTGTCGCCAGGGACGGCCTGGGGCAGCATCTCGTGGTGCATTTCGACCGACTTCACTTCAGCGGTCTTGTTGCTGGGGTTGAAGTGGATCTGCATGCCGGGCTTCAGAACGCCGGTCTCGACCTTGCCGACGGGCACGGTGCCGATGCCGGTGATCGAGTAGACGTCCTGGATCGGGATGCGCAGGGGCTTGTCCGTCGGCTTGTTGGGCAGCGTGAAGTTGTCCAAGCAGCCGATGAGGGTCGGGCCCTTGTACCAGGCCATTTCGGGGGCCGGCTTCGAGGTGTTGACGCCCGAGAAGGCGGCGACGGGGCAGAACTGGACCTTTTCGTCCTTGAAGCCGATGAGCTTGGTCAGCTTGCGGACGGCGTCGCAGGTCTCCTTGAACTTGTCCTCGGCGAAGTTGACGGCGTCCATCTTGTTGACGGCGACCACGAGCTGGTCGATGCCGAGGGTCTTCGCCAGGAAGATGTGCTCCTTCGTCTGGGCCTGGGGGCCTTCGATGGCCGAGCAGGTCAAGATGGCGGCGTCGGCCTGGCTGGCGCCGGTGATCATGTTCTTGACGAAGTCGCGGTGGCCGGGAGCGTCGATGATCGTGAAGAAGTACTTCGCGGTGTCGAACTTCTTGTGCGAGACGTCGATGGTGACACCGCGCTCGCGCTCTTCCTTCAGGTTGTCCATGACCCAGGCGAGGAAGAACGAGCCCTTGCCCTTCTCGGCGGACTCCTTCTTGAAGCGCTCAATTTCATGGGCCGGGAATTGTCCCGTGTCCAGCATCAGGCGACCGACGAGGGTCGACTTGCCGTGGTCGACGTGGCCGATCACGACCAGGTTCATGTGGGGCTTGTTCGACATGGTGATTCACCGTTGTGAAGTCCACCTCGCCAGCCTCCCCTGCGACCTAGGCGTAGCCGTAGGCCAGGGGGCCGGCGTCTACACCGCGGAAGCCTGATCGACTCCGAGGGACCGCCGGTTGCCCGGCGGGTTTGGACGAATCGGCCGACACGGGTGGGGTATATCAGGGTGGCGACGGGGAC
>JBBSVQ010000017.1:0-1298 GCA_038046725.1 Thermoplasmatota archaeon
GCCCAGGTTTCGCGCGAAATGGGTGAGGCCTCGAAGAGGCCGACCCATTTCGTGCAGCTACTGCTCGACCAGCATCGGCTGCTCGGCCATGCGGGCCGTGGCGCGCACGGGGTTGGCGCGCATGAGGAAGTACTTCGTCTGCGCGCCTTCATGCAGGGAGCGCACGAGGCCGGCGGCCTCGAGCTTGCGCAAGTGCCAGCGCACGGTGCCGGGATTCATGCCGAGGGCATCGGCGAGGATCCGTTGGCCACACCCGCCGTTGGCGGCGAGGTAGTCGGTGACGCGGCTGGCGTTCGGGTTGGCCAGCGCCGCGTTCTCGATGGCGAGGGTCTTCGTGGCCTGGCCGCCCTGCACGGGGTAGTAGAGGCGGCGACCCTGGACCTTCTGCGTCTTGACGAGGTTGGCCATCTCGAGCTTGCGCAGGTGCCACTGCGTGTTCGTCACGGCGGTGCCGTGCTGCGTGGCGAGCTCGCGCAGGTGGATGCCGGGCTTGGCGTTGATCGTGTCAAACAGCTCCTGGCGCATTCCGTGCTCGAGGACGTTGCTGCGGTCGACGTGGCGCAGGCCGCCGACGCCGAGGAAGTAGAGCAGGCCGAGGGCCGCCGCGATGCCGGCGCCGCCGAGGCCGACGCTCAACACGATGCCGTCATGGAATGGCGAGGCGCCGCCGCCCTGCGACAGAGGGTCGGTGGGATCGTCGACGGAATCCACCGGAAGGGCGGAGACGGTCGGGATGGCTGCAAGGGCAAAGAGCAGGGCCAGGCGCATGAATCAGGTCACTCCACGGGGATGGGGATGAGGGCGGAGGCCGGCACGGGCGTGCGCTCGGCCGGGACTCCAAGGAGGGTCTGCAGGGATCGGCGCCCCAGGGGCGTGGCAAAGAACGTGGACCCGTCGTCGCGCACGAGTTCCTCGACGAGGCCGAATTCGCGCAACTTGCGCAAGTGCCAGCGCACCGTCCCGCCGTGAATGGACAGCGCCTGCGACAATTGCAGCGGCGTGGCGCCGGCGCGGCGCTCGACGGCCTCGTACAGGGCACGGGCATTGCCGTTCTGAAGGGCGGTGATGGCGCGGCTGACGCGGCGGATCTCGATGCCGCCGTCGACTGGGTAGAAGACGCGGTATCCGTTGGCGCGCTCCGAGCGCACCAGTTCGGCACTCTCCAGCTTGCGGATGTGCCAGAGGATGCTCGAGGTCTTCATGGCGAATTCCTCGCTGAGCTTCTTGAGATGGACACCGGGGTTGCCGCGCACGAAGCCGTACAGCATGGCGCGCTGCGGGTTCTTCAGCGCCTCCTT
>JBBSVQ010000018.1:0-97949 GCA_038046725.1 Thermoplasmatota archaeon
GACGGCCAAGACTGCCAAGAGGGCGACGGCCAAGACTGCCAAGAGGGCGACGGCCGACCTGAAGCAGCCCGCGTTCGGCTCCTACCTGGTCACGGGCGGCGCCGGCTTCCTCGGCCAAGCCATCGTTCCCCGGCTTCTCGAGGCCGGCGTCCGCGTGCGCATCCTCGACACTGCCCCGTGCCCGCCGCAATGGCAGGGCCGCGTTGAATTCGTCGTCGGGGACATCCGGGACGCCGCCGTCGTGGACGCCGCGGTGCAGGGCCTGGAGTGCGTGTTGCATGGCGCCGCCGCGTTGCCCATCCACCGCTCGGCGAAGCTCATTCACGGCGTCAACGTCGACGGGACCCGCAACCTGCTCGAAGCCGCCGTCAAGCACGGCGCCAAGTCGTTCGTCTTCGTCTCCAGCACGGCCGTCTATGGCCTGCACAAGGAACACCCCATCACGGAAGCCAACCGCATGATTCCGGTGGGGCCGTATGGCGAATCGAAGGTCGAGGCCGAGAAGGTCTGCATGTCCTTCCGCGACCGCCTGCATGTCGCCGTCATCCGCCCCAAGACGTTCCTCGGCCAGGGCCGCCTCGGTGTCTTCGAGATCCTCTTCGACTGGATCCACGACGGCAAGCGCATCCCAATGATTGGCAAGGGCCACAACAAGTACCAGCTCCTCGACGTCGAGGACCTCGTGGACGCCATGCTCATTGCCAGCGCCCACCCGAAGGGCTCGGACACCTTCAACGTGGCCGCCAACAAGTTCGGCACCCTGCGCCAGGACCTGACGCCGCTCTTCAAGGCCGCAGGCCGCGAGCCGCGCTTCCTGCCGACGCCGCGGCGCACAACCATCGCGGCCCTCTGGGTCCTGGACAAGTTGCGCCTGAGCCCGCTCACGAAGTGGCACTACGGCACGATGTCCTCCGACTCCTACGTCGAGACCGACAAGGCCCAAGTCGTCCTCGGCTGGTCGCCCCGGCGCAGCAACCAGGACACGTTGCTGGCCGCGTACACTTGGTACCACGCTCACCGCGACGAAGTCAAGTCCCAAGTCGGCACGACGCACACGGTGCCGTGGAACCAGAAGATCTTGAAGCTCTTCAAGAAACTCGCTTAGGCCATCAGGTCTTGTTGAGGCCGGCCGGTGGCTGCGGAACCACGCAGCGGTCGGCGGCGTCCGGTGCCGCGAAGGCCGGAAGGAGGGCTCGCAGCGCGACGCCGAGGCACTCGGCGTTGAGGCGGTCGTAGGCGCCGCCCCACACCTGCAGGGTTGCGTTGGTTGCAACCCACGGCTTGACCGACATGCCTGCAACGTTGCCGGCCCGGCAGGCGTTGCCGACGTCGTACGTCACGCCACCGCGCTCAAGGCTCACGGTGCCGGACCCGCCGCGCAACACGTCCCCGGCCACGAGGGTCTTCGGGTCGGGCACGTCGTCAAGCCCACGCAGGCAATCCTCGCCCAGGGCCGGGCCGAGGGGCCGGGCGACGTCGGGGCCGAAGACGAGGTGCGGCACCGTTCCAGACCAGGCGGACAGGCGACTGGAGACGGCGGCGCTCACCGCGAACTCGCCGCGGCCGCCCTCGACGAGGATGAGGTCAGGCGTCGGCGCATCGGCCAACTGTGGCTCGAGTGCATCCATGGCGCCGACCTCAGCGCCTGGGATTGCGCGGGGCACGGCGGCAAGCAAGTCGAGGCCCCAGAAATGGCTCAGGTCCGTCTCGGAGTACTGCAGGCTCGTGCGGCTCGATCGCTCGTTGACGAGGACGACGACGTCGAGCGCCGCGGGCGTGTCCGCCATGCGGGTGAGCCGGTCGCGCTCCGCAATGGTCTGCGTGAGGAAGCGGTCGCCGTACTGGCGGCTGGGTTCGACGCTGGAGCCTTCGAACCATTCGTTGAACGTCGCCACGGCGGCAAGCGTGGGCGGCTGCGCTGCGGTCGAGTCCCAGCTCAGGTCGTAGAACGTGTCGCCTTCGTCGCCGAACGGGAACGCGGGGATCACGAAGCCACGGGGGCGGTTGACGGTGTCGTCGTATGCGGGGGCGATGCCGAACGAGGAGCCGGCGCCGGCGGTGCGTGCGAACGACGTCAGCCAGTGGTTGCGGTCCTCGTACAGGGCAAAGGTGTCGTTGAAGGGCGCGTTGGGTTGGTTGCCCCAAGTGAAGGAGGGGCTGTAGATGAACGAGGCGTCGAAGACCTCGAGCCCCACGAGGGCCTTGACGGTGCCCGCGTCGAAGCCGGCGCGTTCGTTGAGGGCGTCGCCGCTGACCAGGTACAGGGGCCCGAGCTCGGCCTCGACCTCGGCGCGCAACTGCGTCCAGAACTGCTTGTGCGCCTCCAGGTGGGCGCGGCGCCACAGGGCCGCCGACCCCGGGTCGTAGAAGCCCGTCATGATGGTGGGGTGGTGGCGCAGCACGCCTTCGACCGTCGCCGGCATCGTGGGGTCGCCGAAGGCCGAGCGCAGCTCCTCGATTGGGGACAAGCCGAGCAGGGTGGCAGCCAAGTTGTGGCGGTCCTCCTCATGGAAGCTGACACCCGAGACGTAGGAGTCGTAGAACATGACGACGGGTCGGCCGTCGATGCGCAAGGTCGAGGGCTGGGCGAGTTGGTCCTTGAGGTCGAGGACGAAGGTCTCGATGGCGGCGCGGGCGTCGTTCGTGAGCCGGTACGCTGCGTAGGGGACCTTGACGCCGTTCTGGTCGACGGGGTGGTGCTCCGGCTGGTCGTACACTTGGTTGAGCTCGATGAGGGGCGTGACCCACAAACCGGCCTCGGAGGCCTCTTCCTGGAACACTTGGTAGCGCTGCAGTTCGCCGCGGTGGTAGCTCACGATGGCGCTGTCGATGCCGTTCTCCACCATCATGGAGGCGTGCTCGCGCGCCACGCCGCGTGTGTTCGTGTAGTACCCCATCGTCGGGTGTTGACTGACGACGGGCCAGTTGCCGTACAGGACGTCCGGGTCGTGCGCCGGGTTCTGCCACCACAAGTAATAGAATGCCGCGACGCGCGGCTCATCGTATGCGGGCACGAAGGCGTCGTCGCGCGCCGTCGCGCCGCCGAGCAGCGGAACGAGTCCGAGAACGGCAAGTACCAGGCAAGCTCCGGCCGTCGGGGCGAGGGTGCTGCGGCTCGAGGGGGGCGGCAGCGGCGAATCGGCCACACGCTGCCGCACGAGGCGCCATGCCAAGGCACCGAGGGCGACGATGGTGACCGGGACGGCGACCTCGAAGAAGCGCGTCACGACGACCCACAGGCCCGGCGTCAACTGGCGCAACTGATGGGCCACGAAATCCGTTGGGTGGCTGAACAGCCGGTTGGCGATGTCGGGCGGGATGAAGGTCAGGAAGTGGAAGCCGACGAGCACGATGGCTGCCGCGAAGAGTTCCGGCGTCCATCGTGTCAGCAGGTGTCCGAACCGGTCGAGGCGATGGGCAACGTCGAGAACCAGCATCGGCGCCACGACGAGGACGAGGTACTGCTCGTTGACGACGCGGTTGGCCACCAGGATGGCGATGGCCGCGGCGAGGGTCAGGACGAGACTGGTGCCCTTGCCACGCAGTCGCGTCGCGGCGTAACCGACGAGCAGCAGGCCGGCCGCCATGATGCCGAGGCTCAGGATGGACACGACGTCGTTGGGCAACTGGTCAAGCGGCCACAACGACCACAGCGTGAGCCCTTGCGGATTGCGGGCAAGGTGGGCGCCGACGGCTTGGCGCCAGAAGCCTTGCGGCTCCGCCACGAAAAAGGGCAGGCAGACGGCGGCCACGGTGCCCGAGATCCAGGCGCCCAGGCGGGCCGTCGGTCCCCAACCGTCGCGGTGGATGAGGTACGGCAGAAGGGGCAGCAGCAGCAGCAGCGGGAAGGGCTTCACCAGGATGGAGAGCCCGAGCAGGACGCCGCCCACGCCGCGTCGGCCATTGGCGACCGCGAGGAGGCCGCCCATGTAGAGCGCCATGAGCGACGTGTCCGTCATGCCCCAGACGGCGCCGACGAGGATGAGGAACGGGTTGAACAAGAAGCGGCGTTCAATGGCCTTGGCCGTGGCTGCGTCGGCGTCGAGGCGGCGCGCCCAGTTGCCGGCAACCCAGGCTAGGGCGAGCGTGCCGGCGAGCATGGGCAGCTTCAGCAGCACGCGGTCGGCGAAGGCGGGGAGGGGGAGGAGGACGGAGGGGAGGTAGGTGACCGCCATGGCCAGGAGAGGCAGGGGCGGGTAGGCGTACCACTGCACGTGCTCGTCGGCGACGTTGAGGTAGCCGTACCAGGGGTCATCTTGCGCCACGCTGTACGGGGTGTGCCCATGCCACAGGCCTTCGACGGAGGTGGCGAAGACGTAGCCGTCCCAGTCGTGCACGAAGACGGCGGCCAGCACGACGTACAACGCGGCAGCCGTGCGATAGGGGTGGTCGCGCACCCAGGCCCGACTCGCCGCCCACCGGGCCCGAGCGCTCATGACAGGCGCCGGCACGGCTGCGGGACGAAAGGCTTTGGGCAATCGCTTCGGCGATCCTGGGCCGGTGCGGGGGTGGGCGTTGGGGGACCTTGGATTGAGCAGAACGATCTGGAACTGGAATGCCGCGACGAGGGTTCGGCCTTGGCGGACAGCGCTTTGCAATTCAACCGACTCAGCCCGCCGCGACGACCGCGCCCGGTCGGTGCGTCATGCCCGGCAACCTCCTTGTGACGCCGACGGCGACGACCCGCCTCACCCAGTGCATGGGGGCGCTGGGCGCCGTTCCCACCGGGAGGCCTGGCAAACCACAGGCTCTTGGGCAGGAAGAAGCTGCGGTTCGCGTGCGGAATTGCCGCAGTCGGCCCAACCGAGGCCCCCGACACGAACCGCATGCAAACCATCAAGGACAACGCGCCGTGGCCGGGTCGTGCACACGGCGTCCGGCCCAGGGGCTGAGGCGAAAGCGCCGCGCCGACGCATCAAACTCTCCGCCGTGCTCGCGGCGGTGGCCGTCCTCGTCCTCGCCGTCGCCCTGTGGCGCAGCGACCCCCGCGAGGCCGCCCGAGAACTGGCCCGCGTCCCCTTCGGCCACATCGCCCTCGTCGTCGGCCTCGTCCTCCTCGGGTACGCGTTGCGGTTCGCCAAATGGCACCTGTTCCTGCGCCGGCTCGGCACGGCGGTCCCGCTCGGGCGCAGTGCGGCCATCTTCACCAGTGGCCTGCTCATGGTCGTCACCCCCGCCAAGGTCGGCGAAGTGTGGAAGGCCCTCGCCCTCAAGGAGACGGACGACATTCCCGTCGCGCGCGGTCTCGGCGCCGTCGCCCTGGAGCGGCTGACAGACCTGGCGGCAATTGGGGCCCTCGCGTTGTTGGGAGCCGCGGCCCTCGGCCTTGCCCCCTGGTTGGCGGCCGGCGCCATGGTCGCCTTCGCTGCGGGAGTCCTGCTGCTGCGTTGGCGCCGCCCTTGGCTCGCGTTGTTGGCCCGCCTCGAGGCCCGGCGCCCCGGTTCGCGCCCCGTCGCATTCCTGCACGCCCTGTACCTCGACACCGCGAGCCTCCTGTCGTTGTCCACGCTTGGCCTCGGCGCCGCCTTTGGTCTTGCTGCCTGGGCCCTGGAGGGTCTCGCCTTGTGGGTCATCCTCGATGGCCTCGGCGTGGCGGCATCCCCGGTGTGGGCCGTCGGTGTCTTCGCGGCGGCAACACTTGCGGGCGGCCTCAGCATCCTTCCGGGCGGCGTCGGCACGGCGGAGGCCGGCATGGTCGCCCTCCTCGTTGCAGGCGACGTGGCGTCGTCGACGGCGTTCGCGGCGACCTTGCTCGTGCGCGTGCTCACGCTCGGCTTCGGTGCGGCCCTCGGGGGCGCGTGCTACGCGTTGTGGTCGTGGCGGGCCAAATCGGCGCTCGTTCGTTGACCCACGACCGGCCACCGATTTCACCGATTTACACCGATGCCGGATGGCCGTGACCATGAGGGGGATGCACAGAGCCCACAGAGACCACAGAGCAAGCTCCGTGGCGGTCTGCGCGCTCCGTGTTTTCCCCTGCCCGCCTGGCGGCCACCGAGTTCACGAATCTTGCGCAGGCGTCAATCGATTCGGTGTCAATCGGTGCCAATCGGTGGCCCGTAGTGGCTGGTCGCGCCAGTCAACCGAGCGCGTGCAGCCACTCGTACGCCGCCTGCGGCCATCCAGCCTTGACGGCGACGATGGTGGCGAGCCACAGGATGGCGTTGGCCAGCGTCGCGCGGTCCCTGAACACCATCTCGGCCTCGTCACCCAAGTCGCGACGGTGGACGAGCCACGAGAAGCGGAAGACGCCGTAGATGGCGAACGGGATGGTGAACATCATCCAGGAGTCGGTGCCGAAGAAGGTGTACAGGCTGTACGCCATCAGCAGGAGCGTCGCGCTCGTCTGCATGGATTGCTCGATGAAGGGAACCGTGTAGGCGCCCAGGATCGGGCGGCTTTCCAGTGCCCGCGGGTCATCCTGCGCCAGAAGCAGTTCGTGCCGCCGCTTGGCGAAAGCGAGGTAGAGCGCGAAGAGGAAGGTGCACACGATGAGCCACTCCGTCGAGGGGACATCGATGGCGGCCGAGCCGGCCAGCGCCCGTACCACGAACCCGACGGCGATGGCGAGGGCATCCCACAGGACGAGGCGCTTGAGGAGGCCGTTGTACAGGACCTGGAGGAGGAGGTACGCGGTTCCGAGAACGAGGGCGAGGGGGCCAAGCCACCAGAGCGCCGCCAACGCAGCCAACGCAAGAAGAAGGGACAGTGCACCCCCAGTGGCCGGCGAAACCTTGCCGGATGCGATGGGGCGCTCCTTCTTGCGCGGATGCAGGCGGTCGCGGTCGGCATCCACGACATCATTGGCCGCGTACACCGACGAGGACAAGGCGCAGAACGCCGCGAAACAAACCAGGATTGGAGCCCAAAGCGCCGTGCTGCTCGCGTTGCCCGAGAACAGCAGCGGAATGAACACGACGAGGTTTTTGTACCACTGGCGCGGCCGCATCAGGCTCAGCAAGGGAGGCAGGCCACTCAACGCACGTCCAGTGGCGGGGTGTTTGAAGGCTGTTCGGTCGATGGCTGGCGTGCACGCAAGCACCAATCCGGTTATCACCGGGTCTCCGAGTCTTGCCTCGTGAATCGTCCGCGGTGGCTCGGGCCCGCCCTTGTTGCCGGCGGATTCCTGGCCCTTGCCGTGCTGGCCTTCGCCCTCAAGTGGCCCTTGCTGCACACGGTCCCGTACGGCGACGAGCACACCCACTTCGCCCTCGCGCGCGACCACGAAGACCCGACGCCGGGCTACCGCGATGTGTGGGGCAACCCGAACGGCGTGCCCTTGGCGACCTTCTGGCAACGTCCCGCCTTCTACGTCGCCTTCCACATCCCCGCGACGTTCGGCTTCGACGAGTTCCGCATCACGCAGGCCTTGGTCGCTTCGCTCCTCGCTCCGCTTGGGGCCGCTCTCGTGCGCGCCCACGGCGGCAGCCGCGTCGCAGCCGCAGGTGCCGGCATCGCCCTGGCCGTCGGTCCGCCATTCGTGTTGTGGGGGGCGTACGCATTCATGGACGTCCTCATGATGGTCGCCTTCCTAGCCTTCCTGCTCGCGCGCCACGCCAGGCGCTGGCGCACGTCGGCGGCGCTCGCCATCCTCGCGGTTTGGACGAAAGAGACGGCGTACGCCGGCCTGGTGGTTCTCTTCGCCATCGACCTCGTGCGCACGATGCGCGCGGGCCGCGCGTCGTTGTATCCGCTGAGCCTCGGCGAACGTGAAGCCAGCCTCGCCTGGGCCATCGTCATCGCCCCACTGCCCTTGGCGTGGGCCATCGCAGGCGGCCTCCTGCCTCCAGGCGGCGTGGCCTACGGCAATCTCGCGGACATCGTCGGCTTGTTGCTGCCAAGCATCTGGCTGCTGCCATTGCTTGCACTCGGCCTTGCCTTCCCGCGCAGCCGCTTCCTCAGCGCAGCGGGCGTTGCGTCCTTCTTGGCCTTCGTCGTGCTTCATCTCAGCGGCCGCGCCGTCGAGTCCTGGTACGCCGTTCCCTCCCTGGTCTTCGGCATCCTGGGCTGCGCCAGCGCGGCCGATGCCCTCGTGCGTGCGGCGACGAGCCGGGGGCTTGGCCTGCGCATCGCCTCCGTCGGCCCCGGTCTCGCGGCGTTCGCCCTCTGCTTGGCGTTCGCCTTCCTTCCCGCAGGCAAGGCACGCGACGCGATGGATCCGCTGGGGGAGCCGTCCGCCAACCTCGACGAGGTGTACCACTACGAAACGCAGGTGCGGGGTCAAGACCTCGTTGCCGCCCTCGCTGAAGTTCCGCTCGATCGGCACGTCGACGTCCTGATGGCGCAGAACGGCTGGCCGCTGCCTTGGGTTCAACTCGAGTCCGCCGGCACCGTGTACCTTGACTTCGCGGGATTCCGAGGAACGGTGGGCTTCTCGGTGCACGCCCTGGCCGAGCGCATCGAGAACGCCACGACTTGGACCCTGGTCGGGCCGGGCCAGGACCCCATGCAGAAGGCCATCCCGGACGTGTACGGCGACTGCCACGTGGCGACGCACGGCGACTGGAAGGTCTTCTACGGGGCAACGTGCGCCGGCCGCGAAGAGGACTTGCGCATCGCCAACCACGCCTACGGGGGTCCCTGATGAGGCTCCCAATCTCGTGGATGTCGCTGGCCTTGATGGCCGGCCTCTGGGTCATCGCCTTCCTCGCAGCCATCCCCATCATCCATTCCCCCGTGTACTGGGACGAATCCGTGCACTACTTCACCGCCCGAAACGGCTCGCCCGTGGACGGTCACTTCCAGGACCTGTGGGGCAACCGCGTCAACAGTCCGGACGCGCTGTTCTGGCAACGCCCCGCCTGGTACGCCATGTTCTGGGCGCCTGCCCAAGGGGATTTGGCCACGTTCCGCGTCGCGCACGCCGCCGTTGCCGCCGGCCTTGCGCCCATCGGGTTCGCGTTGCTGCGCGCCTTCGGGTTCACGCGCGTCACCGGTGCCGCAGCCGGCCTCGCCTTGGCTGTCATGCCACCACTACCGACGTGGGCCGCCCTCGGGTTCATGGATCCCATGATGGCCGAGGCCTTGGGACTCGCCGTCGTGGCCCGTCGCCTGCACTGGTGGCGCACGTCCGCCGCCTTTGCCGTGCTCGCGGTGTGGTTCAAGGAGACCGCACTCATCCTGGTTGCCGCGTGGACCGCCATCGAACTCATCCGCGGCTGGATCAACGGGCGAGCCAAGGCCTGGCCCCTGCGTCTCGGTGAGCGGGAGGCCTCGGCCGTCTACGCCACGCTGCTCGCGCCCCTGCCAATCCTGTACGGCATGCTCAAGGACGTGCCGACCCCAGGCGGCTTTGCGTACCATCCGACGGTCGAGATTGCCGATGCCGTGCTTGGGACGTCCTGGCTTGCAGTCCCCCTTGCCGTCGGCCTGCTCTTGCGCCCCAGCCGGGCCCTGGCCGCCCTTGGCCTCGCCACGGGCGCCTTCTTCGTCGTCCTGCAGGTGATGGGGCGCAGCACGGAAAGCTGGTACCTCGTCCCGTCCGTCCTTTTCGCCGTCGTCGGGGCGGCGGCCGCCTGCGAAGCCGTCGTGCGTGCGGCGTGGCGGCGCCCGGCCCTGCGCGCGGCCGCCCTCGCATTGGTGCTCGCTTCCGGGGGCGTGTGCGCCGCAGCCGCGGCCCTGCCGTCGGACGCGGGCCGCGAGCACTTGTTCCCCCTGTCGGGGCGTGGACCCTTGCCGTGGCGTGAGGAGGTCACGTTCCAGACGACCGTGCGCGACCAGGAACTCGAGGCCGCCTTCGCCGCATTGCCCATCGACGGCCACACGACCCTCGTCCTGATCGAGCCACATTGGCCCCCCGAGTACGTCCGCCTGGCCGACGCCGGCCCGGTCATTATGGACATGGCCTACATTCGCGCATTCGTGGGCCTGGACACGCAGCGCCTCGCGCAGACCATGGAAGCCAACGGCACCTGGACGATGCTGTACGAAGGCAAACATCCCATGCAGCAGGCCATCGCCGAAGTGTACGCCGATTGCGTCGTCGAGCGCTTCGGCGGAATCAGCCTCATCATCGCCGAGCCCTGCGCCGGGCGCTGGCAGCAGCTCGAGGCCGCCGACCGCCGCTTCGGCGGCCCTTGACCGACCCAGAAGCCTGAAGCCGAGCTCCCGGCGTGCCCGCCGCGTGCGGCGCGTTCCAGCCTGGGTGGCCCCGGCCAGCCTGTACCTGGTCGCGGTCGCGGCTCGCCTTTCGCTGGCCTGGACGCGCCCGTTCGGCGACGAGGCGCACCACTACTACATCGCCCGCCACTTCGGCCACGGCCCGACGAACGTCCTTGGGATGCTCGACAACGAATGGCTGTTCTGGTGGCGCCCGCTCTTCAGCCTCCTCCTTTCGCCGGGGGCGCAGTTCGGCTTCACCGGCTTCCGCGTCGGATACGTCCTGCTCGCCGCGGTGCTGGCCCCGGCCCTTTGGTCCTGGCTGCGCGGCCGTGGCGTCTCGCCCGTCGCAAGCGCGACTGCCGGAGGCCTGGCTGCCCTGCATCCGTTCCTTGTGGTGTGGGGCGTACGCGCCTTCCCGGACGGTCTCATGGTCGCGGTCTTCGTCGCAGGCCTCGCCGTCTGGGAACGGGGCCGCGTCCTGGCGGGCGCCGCCCTCCTGTTGGCCGCCACATGGGTCAAGGAAGTCGCCCTCGTCGGCGTCGCCGTCATCCTCGTCGAGGAGCTGCTGCCGGACGTGCACCGGGACCGCTGGGACTTGCAGGTGCGGCTGCGGCCCAGGCACGTGGCACTCCTGGCCGTCCTCGCCTTGTCCTACGTTCCCCACTTGTACGCCGAGTCGATCGGCGGGCGGTCCCCCGGCTGGAGCCGGGACGGCAGTCTCGCGGCCGTCGTGGACGGGGCCTTCACCACGATCTGGTTCGTGCCCCTCGTCGCGGTGGGCCTGCTCTTCCGGCAATCGCGGCGGCCGGCAATCCTGGCCCTCGCCTACCTGGCCTTCTTCGGCGGCTACGCCGTTGCCTTCGGCGGGCGCGCCGAGCAGTGGTACTTCGTGATGCCCACCGTGCTCGGCATCGCGGCCGCCGTCGCCGCCATCGACGCCGCCCGCGTGTCGGCCCGTCCGGCCCTGCGGCGCCTCGCGCGCCCCGCGGCTGCAGTCGCCGTGGCAATCCTCGCAGCGCAGGTGCTTCTTCCGGCCGCGACCGCCGGCAAACAGGAAGCCTTGCACCCGACCGTCGACGTCTTCGAGTTGTCGTACCTGGAGACCGTGCGAGCCGAACGCGGGCGCGACCAGGACTTGTGGACCGCGCTGGACCAACTGCGCGGGGACGACCTGCACAACGTCTTCCTCGTCGACGTGGCGTGGTTCTTCGCGATTTGGCCGGTGAGCGAACGAGCCGACCTGGTCGCCACCGCGTACACCGTCGGTTCAGCGCCGGATGGCGTCTGGGTCGCCGCCATCGAGGAGGTCGCCAACACGACGTTCCTGCGCGTTGAAGGAACGCCGCTGAACTTGGCAATCCGCGATGTGTATGAGGACTGCATCACGGTGGCGTCGCGTGAGTACGTCATTCTGCGCGGCCAGGGCTGTCAGGGCCGGGGCGCGCAACTGCACGCGGCCTTCGACGCGCGCCAAGTCCAGGCTTAGCCCGTGCCGATGTCCTCGAGCGTGAAGTAATCCTCGAGCAGGGGCCGGTCCGGCGTCACGTCGACGACGAGGATGCGCCAGCCGTTGGGGAGGAACGCCTCGCGCACGGGAATCTCGGGTTTCACGGCGCGGTCGCCGCCGTTTTCGCCGGCGAGTTGGAAGTCGAAGAGCACCAACACGTCGGTCCCGGCCGGCAAGGTGTGGTTGAGTGGCGTGCGGTGGTCGGCAATCTCGTCGTACCAGTCCGGCGTCGCCTCGTGCTGGTAGGATTCCTGGATGAGCAGGAAGTCCGGCACTTCCCCCACGGCCTTGCCGGCGGGGCGGTACTCGTACACGTGGTAGTCGGGTTCGTAGAACCACAGGTGCGCGAAGTTGTACGCCGTCACGATGCTGGTGTTCTCGGGCGGGAACCCGTCGCGCAGGTGGCTCCAGTTTTCGGCCCAGGCGTCGTTGACGCGGTAGTCGATGTCGGCGGCGTCGTGTGCGTGGCTCACGAGGCCCGTCACGGCGACGGCAAGGGCCACCGTCGCGGCGAGAGCGGACGCCGGACGCGGCCACGGGAAGCGGCGCAGGCTCGCAAGAGCAATCCAGGCGGCCGCGAGCGTCATGGGGGGCAGCAACAGCAACGTGTAGCCCGAGGGACCATTGCCGTAGCCGCTGTACACGGCGAGATAGAAGATCCAAGCCGGCAGCGCCCAGACGAGCAGGAACGCAATCGTCGTGCGCGTTGTGGATGGCAGGGCGCTCCAGCGAGGCAGGCGACCGCCGCGCGCCAGGTGCAAGCCGAGTCCGACGGCGGCCAGGACGCCAACGATGGGCAAGACCACCATGGCCTCCCAGCGCAGGTAGAGCTGCATGCGGTCCAGGTTGACGAGCAGCATCGACGGGCCGTCGCGCCAGACGGGGTGCTCGAAGACGACCTGGCTCTGCAAGGCGTTGGCACGCCGCCACACGGCCAGGCCACCGGAGGCCACCACCATGGGGATGAACCAGGCCAGGCCGACGGCGGCCCCCGCGAGCAAGCCGGGCCCCAGGCGGCGGGCCTGGGCGCGCCAACCCCACGGGGGGCGCAGGGCCGCCCACGCGACCATGGGCGCAAGGAACAGGCCAAGCGACTGGCGCACGCCGACGGCCACCCCGAAGGCGACCGCGAGGGCAAGGACGCGGCGGGGACGCGGGTTGTCGCGACACCAGAGTGCCGCGAGGGCCACCAAGGTCGCGAACGTCAGTTCGGCCGCGTACGAGTTCGTCGTCATCGCGTGGATGTGCACCTGCGGCGACGCCAGCAGCAGGACGGTGGCGCCGAGGGCCGTGGCGCGGTCGAAGAGCCGGCGACCGATGGTGTACGTCAGGACGGCGCCGCCGGCGCTGCCCAACATGCTCACCGCGATGAACGCCTCATTCGCGTCGGCGAAAACCAGGTTGGCGAGTTTTCCCAGCGCAACGTACACGGGGTACCCGGGCGCGTGCGGCCGCAGGGCGTTGACGTCGTACCGCTCGAGGGCGAGCGCGAACATGTGCGCGTCCCAGGTCAGGAAGTAGCGCGCGCGGTCGCCCCAACGAACCAGGATGGCCACGACAGCGGCGATGGCGATGGCCGTGTCGCGGCGGTCCCAGCGGGGGTGGGGCTCACGCAGGAATGCGGAAATCGCCTCCACGCGCGGCACAAGCTCTCCAGCGAGCGGTCGCTTTCAGCGTTTGCGCAGGGTCCGACCGGCGGTTGGCGCTACCGTGGGGCCTGGGCCGGCTCTTGCAGGCCGCGACGGGACGCCATGCCGTGCGCCAGGCGCGCCTTCAACGCAAGGGCCGGCCGCTCGACGACCCAATAGAACGCGCCGGAGGCGAGCACGCACCACACGGCCACCACGAAGGCGAGGCTCGGCAAATCGAGGGCGAACAGGCTTGGCAGGCTGAGCAGCAACCAGGCGCCGGCGGCGTAATGCGTCAGGTACAACGAGTAACTCCAGTCGCCCAGGGTCTTCAGGGGGCGGCTTTCAAAGAATCGGGAGCTCCAGCTGGGGCCGGCGCAGCCGAGCAGGATGACGCCGGTGAAGCCGATGGCGACCAGCGGGCGGTACAGCGTGATGAACCAGGGCGTGTCGGCTTCGATGGCGGCCGTCTCGAACCCGAAGGCTGCACTGGGGGCGACGATGAAGAGCAGGACGGCCGCCGCGATACCGGCGTCGAGCCAACGCGGGGCCAGCGCGCGGGCGCGCACCTGCTTGCGAAAGCGTGCGGCCGCGACGCCGAGGGCGAAGTGCCACAGGAACGCCGGCAATTGCAGTTCCTGGAAACGCGTGGCGAGGACGTCGCCGGGGACGAAGGCCCAGGCGCGGTACGCCAAACTGATTGCGGCGGCAACTGCAAGGGCCACGGGCCACCAGCGCGTGCGGAAAGGCAGGACGAGCAGCGGCAAAATGAGGTAGAATTGCAGTTCGACGGCGAGCGTCCAATAGACCGCGCTGACGTCAAGCTGCGAGTCCGGCCAGAACCCGTGCAGGAACAAGACGTGCCGCCACAACTCGGTCCAATCGATGGCGAACCACCAGTGGTCGGCGCGCCCGAAGAGGAGCCAGACGAGCAGGATGGAGGCATAGTAGGCCGGCAGGACGCGCAACAAGCGCTTGCTGGCGTAGCTGCGCCAAGTCTGCGTCGTCGTCGGGGCGAGGAAGGGCTGGCTGAGCAGGAACGCGCTGAGCACGAAGAAGAAGTCCACACCAATGAAGCCCCACCCGAGGAACCAGGTCGAGGCGTGCGTCATCATGGGGCCCGTATCCAGCGGCTGGTCAATGCGCACGCCCAGCGTGAAGATGACGACGTGGAAGCCGACGACGAGCAGGGCTGCCACGCCCCGCATTCCGTCCAGGGCAGCAGTTTCACGCACGTCCGGCACGCTCCTGGCATCCGGCGCGCGTCGCCGGTTCCTCGCTCCGGGCTGAGGCGAGGGCAAAGCAGCGGCGGCTGGCCATCACCGGTTCCAATGCGCCGCCCGTTCTTCAGGGGATTGGAGGCGTGGTCCACCAAGGCGCTTAAGTCGCAGCAGGTGACCTTGCCGGCGTGGCGCACTGGCGAGCATGGTTGCGCCGCGACCTCGTCGGCTGGCTCTTGGTGGCCATCGCTGTCGTCACGCGGACGGCGTCGCGGGCGAAGTCCATGACGACGTTCGACGCCGGCCTGCACGCCATGGGCCTCGTCAACTACGACATCCCCTCAGGGCAACCGCATCCACCAGGCTACCCCTTGGTCATGTTGGCGGGTCGAGTGGTGAAGGTCTTCGTCGGTGACCCGTTGGCCGCGATGGTTTGGCTCAGCATCCTGTGCACGGCCGTGGCGGTCTTCTTGCTTTGGCGCCTTGGCGAACGCATCGGGGGCCGTTGGGCCGGCGTCGGCGCGGCCACCCTGTTCATCCTCTCTCCCATGGCCTTGTTCAACGGCTCCGTCGGCCTGACGTATGCCGCAGAAGCCGCCACAAGCACGGCGGCAGCCCTTGCGGCGTGGCGCGCCGGCGAGCAGCCGAGCCGGAACCGCTTGCTCGTCCTGGGGGTGGTCCTCGCCGTCGCCGTCGGCGTGCGCCCGTCCAGCCTCCTCTTCCTGGCTCCGCTTGGATTGTGGCCAGCTCTGCTGCGAACGACCTGGCGGGAGCGTGGAAGCCGGATTGCCTGGGTCGCCGCGGCTGCCGCGCCCACGGTCCTGGTTTGGCTTGTTCCCATGCTTGCCTTCGGTGGCGGCGTTGCAGCCGTCCTTTCTGCCAACCGCGTGCAGACGGCCACCGTCATCCTTCGGGACACCGTCTTCACGGAAGGATGGCCCATCGTGCTCGACAACCTGCGGCACCTCGCGCATTACGCGCGGTACGAGTTGCATGCCCTGCCGTGGCTTCTTTGTGCCCTCATCGTCGCCCTGGCCTTCGGCGGTCCACGGGTTCGGGCGCGGCTTGCAGCCCACCGAATCAAGGTCGCGTTCCTGGCGTTGTGGATGGCTCCCGCCCTCCTGTTCTACGCTCTCATCTACGTCGGCTGGCCCGTGTACCCGTCGGGCTACCTCATGGTCATTCTTCCGGCAGTGGCGCTTGCCGTCGCTGCGCCAACCGTGGCTGCGTTGCGCCTGAGCGACCACGGGCGCCGGCGCTGGGCTGGCCTCGCCGTCGTTGCGTTGGTGGCTGTGCCGTTGGCCTTCGCGCCGTCGGCCTGGTCGCACGCGACCGAGCCCATCCGGGCCGGCGACGCCTGGGCCGCAAGCTGGGACGGCTTCGAGGACATCTTCCCGGCCAACGAGACGGCCCTCGTCGCCTTCGAGTCTTGGCAGCACATCAAGTTGCGGAACCCCGAATACCTGGCCTGGGTGCGGGCCCGCTACGACCATCGCGAGGATGAAACGTACACGCGGGGCATCGAAACGCAGGGCGGACGGGATTCGCCGCGTTGGTTCGACCTCTTGGCCATGAATCCAGAAACGGCGCCCATGCACGAGATTCCGCCCTGGGTCAAGCGCATCGTCGTGCACGAAGGGCACCCTGGCATCGGCCCCGAAACGATCGTGAAGGACTCCGTGGCGCTCAACGAGACAACGATCGCAACGGGGCGGGTCGTGCGTTGGTTCGTCCCGAACCAGGAATGGCGGGCCATCGAGAGCTACTTCGACGGCGTTGACCCGGAATTTTCGGAAAGCCGTCTGCGCGCCCAGCGTGACGTGGCGGGCTAAGCCATGGGTCCGTGCTGGGCATCGCCCAAAGCCTTCAACGCCCGGCCGGTTGCGACGCCGTGAGCGACGACCGCTTGGACCCTGCCAATCCCGCCGGGGACGGAGTGGGGTCCGCACAAGGCGCGTTTCTCGCCTCGGGGCAAGTCCCGGCCGGTCCAATCCCTTCCGGCGTGACCCGCGCCTGGATGCCCTCCCTCCAGTCGTTGCGGGGGATTGCGGCACTCGGCGTTGTCCTGTACCACGTCGACGCGCAAATCGTATCCCGCGGCTTTGATTTTCTCCCGGTCCCCGGTCCGCGGCAGGGCTGGATCGGCGTTGACCTGTTCTTCGTCCTTTCCGCGTACCTCCTTGGCCAGCCCTTCCTGCACGGGCGCTCCCCCAAGGCGCAATCGTTCTTCGTGGATCGATTCCTCCGCATCGCCCCGGCGTACTACGTCGCCTTTGCATTCAGCGCCCTCGTGATGGCCCTGCTGCACAACGTCGACTGGGACCCGCGGGCTGCGCCAGCCAGTCTCGTGTTCCTCAACAATTTCCGCATGGACACCTTGCTTGCGGTCAACAGCACGTTCTGGACCATCGCCGTCGAGATGCAGTTCTACTTGCTGCTGCCTTTGCTCGTGCAGCCGTTCCGGACGCGCTGGTGGCCCCTTGCCCTCGCGGCCATGTTCGCCGTCGCATTCGGGTTTCGGGCCTGGGTCTACCTCACGATGAGCCTGGAAACCAACGTGGTGTCCTGGTTCTCCCTGCCAGGATACCTGGGGCATTTCGGCTTGGGACTTGCAGCCGCCAGGTTCGTTCGCATTCGACAACCCTACGGGTCCGGGCTGCGTCGGCTCTTGCTAGCGGCGGGTTTCGCAGTCATCCTCCTGGCCTTGTGGGCGTGGTACCCCTATCCGAGCCTGACGTTCGAACACACCTCGTTTGGTGCCCAAGTCCTGATTCGACCAACCCTGGCGCTGGGCTTCGCAGGCGTCGTGATCGCAACGGCGTCAGGTGGCTGGGTCGCCCGAGCCCTGACATGGCGTCCGCTGGCTTGGATTGGGGCTGCAAGCTACAGCATCTACCTCGTCCACTACCCCGTCCTGCTCCTGGCGGCCAGAGGCCTCGACAACGGCCTGCCAGTGGCCGTCTCGGTGGTGGCCATGGTGGGCGGGTCGCTCCTTGCCGGGGCAGCCTTGTACTCTGTCGTCGAGGCCCCCGCCGAGCGCTGGCGCCGGGCGCGCAAGCACCGCGTCTCCAGCAGTGACTGACTCGTGGGACGTCAGTTCCACCGCGCAATGGGACTCGAAGTACCACACACGTGGCACTCGGAACATCCGAGTTGGGCGGATTTTAAAACAGAACAATTATTAATTGTCATGAGTCTACGGTTGTGAGAAGGAAGCCTTCTCACGTGAACGAATGAAAATCCTGCTTGCGTCCGCCACTATCCTCCTCGCCCTCGTGGCGCTGGTCCCCAATGCATCCGCCGCCGATCCCTACCTAGTTGGCACCTGTTTCCCAGTCACGGGAGGGCAGTGCTACGGGGGAATGGAAAACTGTGAATCCGGTGGAACCTCCGTTGGCTACGGATTCTGGGACATCGGCTACTGCTACGCCTACGTGGCGGTCTTAACCACTAATCACACTGCAGCGGTTTGCCTTGACCCAGACTTTGAAGGCACAATGTTCTCCCACATCTGTTCCGGTGTCGGCAGCTAGATTGAACTTTTTCTCCTTTCCACCTTTCCCCTTCCCCCGGACTCCTTTCCGAGGAGGGATATTCCTTCTCAGGGAGCGGATGTCTGCCGCCTGCCCCCGCATCCCATCCACGATGCCTTTATATGGGACCGTTCTGGCGCGATTTTGTGCGCGACCCCGTCGGGACGCCCCCCGTGAGCGTGGCGTCTGCAGCCACTCCGAGGGCAACCCCCGCTGGTGCGTCCCCCGCCGTGCCCCTTGGGCCGGTTGCGCGCTTCCTGCGCTTCGGCGCCGTCGGGGCGTCGGGCGTCCTCGTCAATGCCCTGTTCTTGGTCCTCTTCGTGGAGGGCTTCAGCTGGCCGGTGCTGGCGGCGAGCTTGCTCTCCATCGAGCTCTCGACGCTGTCCAACTGGTTCCTCAACCGGCACTGGACGTGGAAGGACCGCGACGACACGGCGCTGCACAGCCTCGCCAAATACCACGGCGTCGCCGTCGTCGGCATGGCCATCCAGTGGCTCGTGCTCGCCGTCGCCCTCACGACGACGGACATGCATTACCTGGCGGGCACCGTGCTCGGCGTTGGCGCCGCGACGGCGTGGAACTTCGCGGGCAGCCACTTCTTCTCCTTCCGGGATGCCTCCGCCAAACCGATGCCCCGCTGGGCCCTGTACGCCACGAGTGCCTTTGCCCAACTGGTTCTCGCTGCGGTCTTTGCGCACCCGTGGGACACCTTCGTCTTCCAGCGCTCGGTCGAGGACCTCCTCCTGCGCGGCATGACGCCGTACGAGGTCGCCGAAGCCGCGCCGAGCTACACGTACTGGGGCGGCGCCCTGCCGGCGTTGCCCATGTGGTACGCCTACCCGCCGATTCCGTTGGCGTTGATGTCGGCCTCGTACTTCCCGTCCGCCCTCGGCTGGGTGCCTTGGGGCTGGGCCGGCCGCGTCCTGATTCGCCTGCCCTTCATCGCGGCCACCCTCGGTGCCGCCGTCGTGGCCCGCCGCCTCGTGCTCACCGCCCCGGGTGCCAACGCCGCGACGCCGCAGCGCGCCGACAAGGCGGAGCGCCTCATGCTCCTCAACCCGATGTTCATCGTCATCGCCGCCATCTGGGGCCAGTTCGAGGCCCTCATCCTCCTGCTGCTGATGCTGTCCGTCGCAGCCATGCGGCAGGCGCACTGGGGCCGCAGCGGCGCCTGGTGGGCGCTCGCCGTGTGCGTGAAGATCTTCCCGCTCTACCTCGTCCCCCTGCTTGCCGTCCACTTGCACCGCACGGGTGGCCGCCGGGCCGTCCTGCGCTTCGCCGGCGTCGCCGCCGCCATCGGCGCCGCAATCAACGTGCCGTTCCTTCTGCTGTCGCCGCGCGGCTACCTGCAGCAAGTCGTCTTCATGCACGGGGCCCGCGCGCCGGCCCGCCTGGCCCCGCTGGCCTACATCAACAAACTCCTCACGCTGCTGAGCAACGCGTGGCCGCAGCACATGCCCGAGCCCAGCGTCTGGGCGGCATGGCTGGGCGCCGTGAGCCTCGTCCTCGTCACGGCGGTCCTGCTTGCCCTCGCCGCCGCGAGCCGCCGCAAGCCCGCCACGGAGGGCCGCCTCCTCGAATGGATGGCGCTCAGCCTCCTCGGCGGCCTGCTCGCCACCAAGGTCCTCAACGAACAATACCTCATCCTGCCCCTCGGCCTCCTGCTCGTGGCCCGCGCGCATCCGCAGCGCACCCTCGCCCCCGGCATCGGCCGCTTCGTCGCCGTCGGGTCGTGGGCCGTCGTCGCCACCGGGCTGCTGGCGGGCCTCAACATCTTGTTCGCGGTGCCGGCCCCGCTAGCCAAGGCCGTCTTCGGCGCCCTCGCCCCCGAGACCCTTGGACGCCTCGCCGCCGCCCTTAGCCTCACCTCGTCGCAATTGAAGTCCATCCTGGCGTGGGCCACCAGCCTGTTCATCCTCGCGCCGTGCCTGTACGCCTTCCACCGCCTGGCGCGCCCCATCGCGGACGGCTTGCTCGTCCTCGAGCGCGCCGCCATGGGTCTCATGCGGCGCGGCGTGCACCACTCGACGCGCCCCGCCGCCGTCGCGGGAGCAATCCTCCTGCTGTGCACGGCCCCGTTGGGCGTTGCCCTCGCCGGCGGCCTCAACAGCCACGCCGCGAGCCAGCCCTTGGCCGATGGCGAGCGCTGGGCGCTGGCCGAATTGCGCACGTCCTGGTACAACCCGGGCAACGACGTCGAACGTGCCGAAGGCACCTGGCAGGGCGTGACGACGCAGCCGGAAGCCGGCTTCTACAACCTCAACGCGCACAAGGCCGAGACGGACGTCGCCCTCGTGCAACGGGCTGGCTTCGACGGCATCGTCATCCAGGTGCACCCGTACTACGGGGGCGCTGCAGGCACGTTGCGTCGCGTCGCCGAAGCGGAAGGCCTCCCGTACGCCCTCGGCATCGACCTCGCCGAGCAACCCGGCACCCTCTCCATCGAGGCCGCCACGGCGCGCCACGTGCGCACGACGCTGCAGTCCCCCACGCTCGACTACTGGCAGGGCCGCCACCACATCCTGGCCCCCGACGGCCTCGGAAAGGTCGTGTTCCTCTCCGGCGTCGCCGAGGTGCAGCCCGGCTTCACGGCGGGCGAACGCCGCTTCGTCGTCGACGCCTGGCTCGCGACCGCCCCGGACGCCGCCGACGCAGCCCTGCTGCAGGCCAGCGCCGCACCGCGCTCGGTTGGCGACCTCCGCGCCGACGACGCCGTCGGCGAGCTGTGGCGCGCCGCGTACGCCTCGGGCCTGTCGGCCTGGTGGGGCATGGCGCTCGACACCGGCACTGACCTGGCCTTCCTCACCGACGCGCCCTTGCCCGCGGGAACCCCTGCCTGGCTCGGCACGCGCTCCGCCGCCGAGCCCAAGGCCCTCGAGGCGCCCGCGCCCGTGCGCTTCACGACGCTGCACGGCATCCTTGCCCCCGACACGGTGCGCCCGGGCTGGGAGAAGGCGCGCTGGACGGAGGCCGACGGCGTGATCGTGCCGTGGAACGACTACCGCCAGGACAGCGCCGTCGAGCCCACGCGCGAGCATGGGCGTGCGACCCTCGAAGAGACAGCGCGCCAGATTGCGGTCTTCAAGGCGCCCCGCGTGCAACCCGCTGAGCAGCCCGACCCGGTGGCCTCCGTGGTGCGCGACGTCGCCGATGTGCTGCCGCGCAGCCCCGTGACGCACGGCTCCCGCGCGTCCGCCTAGCCCCCGCTCAGTACACGGTGACGCCGCGCACGCCGGGGATGGCTTGCAGTTGCGGGATGAGTTGGCCAGGAACGCGGGCCTCGGTCACGACGAAGAGCTTTGGGTCCTCCGTGAAGTCCGGATCCTCGACGATGGCCTGCCGGATTGATAGCCTTCCCTCGGCGATGACGCGCGACACGCCCGCAAGGATTCCGGGCTGGCGGGGGTCGGCCACCTTGATCTCGATGACGCCGCAGCCCAGTTCGGGGGCGACGTCCTTCAGGTGCAGGGTCGGGGCGAGTCGGGTGAAGACGCGGTTGAGGCGCGGGTCGCCCAGGATGGTCTCCACGGTGGAGCGCACGATGCGGCGGTCCACGTCAGCGGCGCGTCCGATGGCCGTGTCGGCGATGACGACGTCGCCGGCGCAGATGGCGTCCCCTTGGATGCGCAAGCCGTTCTGAATCATCAACCGGACGACGCGCTCCTGGGCCGGATAGCGCCGGAAGTGGTCGATGAGGACCTGCCACACGGCAATGGGGAGGGTTTCCGGTCGCTAAATCCTTTGTCAGGGTTGGGCAGTGGCGTCTCCTTGTGCGGAACAGGGCCTAAGTATCGGCAGCCAGTGGGCGCGCCCGTCCCCATGGTCGCCAACCCGGTCCGGATGCGCCGGCTGGCCAAGCCCAGCGGTGCCTTGGTCATGCTCCCCCTCGACCACGGGGTCAGTTCCGGGCCCTTGCGCGGCTTCGTCCACCTTGGGCCCGCATTGGAGGCTGCCGTCGCCGGCGGCGCGACGTGCGTGACGTTGCACAAGGGCCTCATTCCCGCGGCCTCCGCCCATGCCGCCGACCTCGGAATCCTTCTGCATCTGTCGGCGTCGAGCGACCTCGCCACCGACCCGCACGACAAGCGCCTCGTGGCCACCGTCGAGGAGGCCGTGCGCCTCGGCTGCGACGGCGTCAGCATCCACGTCAACTTCGGCAGCACCACCGAGGGACGACAACTCGAGGACGCCGGCCGCGTGGCACGCGAGTGCGCGCACTGGGGCATGCCCTTGGTGACCATGGCCTACGTGCGCGGCCCGAAGGTGAAGGACCCGCTCGACGCCGCGGCCCTCGCCCATGCCGCCCGCGCCGCCGCCGAACTCGGCGCCGATGCCGTCAAGATCCCCTTCACGCCGAAGGGATTCCGCGACGTCGTGCAAGGCTGCCCCGTGCCGGTGCTCGTGGCTGGGGGCCCCAAGCGTGATGCCTTCGACGCCTTCGTGCGCGACATGAAGTCCGCCCGCGACGCCGGCGCCCGCGGCCTGAGCGTCGGCCGCAACGTCGTCCAGCACCGCGACCCGACCGCCGCCCTGCGCCGCCTCGCGGCGCTCTTCCCATGACCGCAGTTGCCGTCGTCGCCAGCACCGGGGAGCGTGCTCGGGCGTGACGGGGCGCATTCCACTCTGGGTCGACCTGCGCGCCATCCCCGTCAACAAGCGCCTGTCCTACCTGCATGCCATCGAGGAGGTCGCCGCCGAACGTGCCCTCGTGGCCAAGGGCGACCCGCACGTCGAGCGCACGGGGCTGGATCCCGTCGTCGTCGATGGCCACAACCGCCTGAAGCGCCTCGGGGAAGGCGTCGGCAAACTGGTCGTCCTCACGGACGCCAAGGCGCAGGAAAAAGCCGGCAAGGCCGAAGGCATCGTCGTCATCGACGCGCCCAACTGGCGCATCATCCCACTCGAGAACCTCCTGGCCATGCGCATGGACCGCCCGGGGACCTTGTACGCCCTCGCTCGTTCGCCGGACGAGGCCGCGCTCTTCGCCGAAGTCCTGCAGACGGGCGTGCACGGCGTGGTGCTTGCACCGCAGTCCGTCGCGGCCATCTTCGAGACGGACCAGCGGCTGCGGGCCGTGCACAATGCCCGCAAGCCCGTCACGGTTGCACAAGCGGTCGTGAACGTCGTCCTCGCGGCCAACGGGGGGCAAGCACAGAGCCTACCGAGCTCACAGAGCCCATCGTCACCTGCGGATGCTGCGGGCTCCGCGTCGGCCCCAACGGATGCGACCGAATCTCGGCCCTTCCTTGAACCCGCCACCATCACGAAGATCGAGTCCGGCGGCTCCGGCGACCGCGTCTGCCTCGACACCACCTCCCTGTTCCGCGAAGGGGAAGGCCTGCTCGTCGGATCGACGGCGCGCAGCTTCGTCCTCGTCCACGCCGAGACCATCGAGACCGAATTCGTGCGCGCGCGCCCCTTCCGCGTCAACGCCGGCGCCGTCCACATGTACCTGTACGCCCCCGAGTCGCGCACGCGCTACCTGAGTGAATTGCGGGCTGGCGAACCCGTCCTTGCCGTGCACCCGGACGGCATCCACCGCGTCATGGTCCTCGGCCGCGCGAAGATCGAGCGCCGTCCGCACACCCTCGTCCACTGGCAGGTCGCGGGCGGCTTGACCGGCATGGCCATGCTGCAAACGGCAGAGACAATCCGCCTCGTGCGCCCCGACGGCAAGGCCGTCTCCGTCACGGACTTGCGCGCCGGCGACCAAATCCTCGTCCACCAAGAATCCGCAGCCCGGCACACCGGGCTGCCCGTCGACGGCGACTTGGAGGAGCACTGATGGTGCCCGGGACGCGTGATGCATCGGCCAACGCCGCCAACGCCGACAAAGCCGCCAACGCAGCCTTGCATGCGTCCGGGCCACTCCTTGCCCTGCGCCCGCACGCCACCGTCGCCACCTTGCTCGACGGCGACCGGACTCGGCTCGTGGCCGCCTTGGCCGGCCTCCCACCCGGCACTGACCTCGCCGAAGTTCGCCTCGACGCCCTCTGGCCCAAGGTCCCCGACGCCGACCGAGCGACGGACGACCTGCTCGCACTCACGGACGCCGCCGACGCCGCAGCCGTCCGCCTCCTCGCCACGCTGCGCCCGCGCCGCCAAGGCGGCCGCTTCGACGGCCCGGAGGACGTGCGCCTCTCCCTGCTGCAGGCTGCATTGCGCGCGGGCTTCGCCGCAGCCGACCTCGAGATGGACGGCCTCGACATGGCTGGAGAAGTGCGCGCCTTCCGCCCCGCCGGCGACGTCGTGTTGAGCGTCCACCTCGGCGGCGAGGCCCCGTGCCGTTCCGATGGCCTGCAGCCGCTGCTGGCCATGCATGACTTGGGAGCCGCCTACGACAAGCTCGCCTTCACGGCCTCCGCCTTCCCCGACTTGCTGCGGGCCCTCGAGCTCGCCCGGGCCCATCACCTGCGTGGCGGGCGCCCCGCCGTCTCGACGATGGTGCACGGCGGCGCCGCGGTGCGGGCCCTCATGCCGCTGGCGGGCAACCGCGCATCGTATGGCCACGCCCCCGGACTCGCCCCCGCGGTCCCCGGCCAACCTGCCCTGGCGGACATCGAGGCGACTTGGGACCAGTGGGGTCTGACGCGGTCCGACCTCGACCAATGCGCGGCGGGCGACGGGCAATGGCTTGCCGTCCTGGGCACGCCGGTCGCGCACAGCCAAAGTCCGCGCCTGCACAACGCCTGGCTTCGCACCGCCGGCCGCCGCGAACGCTTCGGAGCCCTCGACGTCCCAGCCAGCGCGTCGGCCCTGCGCCTCGTCTTCCACGCATCCGAGCGAATCGGGCTGGTGGGCGCATCCATCACCGCGCCGCACAAGCTGGATGCCGCGCGCATCGCCGAATGCGACGCCGCAGCCAAGGCCATCGGCGCGGCCAACTGCGTGCGCATGGAGCCCGGCGGCCGCGTCGTCGCCACGAACACCGACGCCTCCGCCGTCGAGCGCCTAGCCAAGCCCCACGTCGCGTCCGGGTCCAGCGTCCTCGTCCTCGGGTCCGGGGGCTTCGCCCGCGCCGCCACGCACGCCCTCAAGCGGCTGGGCGCGCACGTCACGGTCGCGGACCGCAGCGACGCGAAGGCCGCCACGTTCCACGCGCTCGGCGCCACGCTCATCCCGTGGGCCGACCGCGCCAAGGTGCACGCCGACGCCATCGTGCAAGCGACGCCCCTCACGGATGCCTCCGTCCTCCCGGCGACGGCCCTTGCGCATCGCCCGTGGGTGCTCGAGGCCGTGTACGCGGGCGGCCCAACGGCCCTCCAGCGCGCCGCCGCGAGTGCGGGATGCGTGGTGACCGACGGGTTGCAATTGCTCGAAGCCCAAGGCCGTGACGCGTACCGATTCTGGTTCGGGGCCGAGGCGCCTTGACCCGCCACGGAATGCACGGAACCCAAGGAATCCGATCGGTTTCCCGTGATTCCGTGGATTCCGTGGGCCGACCCGTCGTTGGCATCGGCCAGGCGCACGGCGCCGTCACCATCCTCAACGCCACCGCCACCGGCATCGGCTGCGCCTTGGCCGTCGAGGCCGGTGCGTTTGCGCGCTGGAGCTGGAAAGGCGACGGCCTCGTCTTCGAAGGCGAGACGGACGACCGGCTGGCCCGCGCCGTGCAACAGCTGTGCGGCGGAGGCGCAGCGCGCGTCCAGTCGACGACGGCCTTCGCGCCGGCTCGCGGCCTCAAGACGAGCTCCAGCGCGGCAACGGCCATGCTGCGCGCGGCGCACGCCGCCCGCGCAGCCGACGTGGACGACTGGGCCCTCCTTCGCACGGCGGTTGCCGCCTGCCGGCAGGCGGGCGTGACCCTCACGGGGGCCCTCGACGACCAGGCCGCCGTGACGCTCGGCGGCTGCCACCTCACGGACAACCGCCGCGATGCGGTCCTGCAGGCCTTGCCTGCCGAGCGCTGGCACGTGGCGGTGTGGGTCCCCGACCAAGCATTGCCCAAGGGACGCTTGCACGGCCTCGATTTGACGCCCGTGGTCAAGGACGCCCGCGCCGCTGAGCAGCTGGCGGCCCGTGGCAACCTCCCGGCAGCCATGACGCGCAACGGGGAGGCCTACACCAAGCTGTACGCCGGCGCCGGACTCCCCGTCAACGCGGAACCGGCGGCCGTCGCGCTTACGCATGGGGCCCTCGGCGCGGGCCTGTCGGGGACCGGGCCCGCCGTCGCCGCCCTCTTCGAGGCCGCCGTCACGCTGCCCGACGTGGCTGGCGGGGCCTGGACCTGGACGCGCGCCGTGGAGGCCCCGCGATGAAGCCGCACGCCGTCGAAGTGCGACCCGGCCGCATCGACGGGACCGTGACGGCGCCGCCGAGCAAGTCGCAGACGCACCGCGCCTTCCTCCTCGCTGCACAATCCGTCGTGCCGTGCACCGTGCAGTCGCCACTGCTCGCCGACGACACCCGCGCCACGCTGTCCTGCCTCTTGGCGCTGGGGGCCCGCATCCACCTCGACCCCGACCGCCCGGAAACGGTGCAATTCCTGCCGGCCTCGCTGCGCGCGCCCACGCAAGCCCTGGACTGCCGCAACTCCGGCACCACGCTGCGCATCCTGAGCGCGACCGCGGCCCGTCTCGGACAACCGGTCACTCTCACGGGCGACGACTCCCTGCGCGAGCGGCCGAACGGGGCCCTGCACGACGCCTTGCGCGCACGCGGGGCCACCGTGGAGTCCCGCGACGGAAAAGCCCCCGTCACCGTGCGCGGCCCCCTGCGACCCGGCTCCGTGCGCCTGCCTGCCGGGTCGAGCAGCCAGTACGCGTCCGCGCTGTTGCTGTCGTTGCCCATGCTCGCCGGCCCCTCCATCCTCGACGTCGAGGCCCCCGTCGCCTCGGCTCCCTACCTCGAAGTCACACTCGACACGGCACGAGCCTTCGGACTTGCAATCCAACGCAGCGCCGACCGCTTCGCCATGCCGGGCGGATCGCTTCCGCGCGCCGACGCCTTCACCGTCGAGGGCGATTGGTCGGCCGCCGCCTTCCCCTTGGCTGCGGCTGCCGTGACGGGCGGCTCCGTGACCGTGCAAGGATTGCGCGCGGACTCCATGCAAGGCGACCGCGCCATCCTCGGGCACCTGCAATCCTTCGGCGCAAGCCTCGGACCTGGGGATTCCCTGCGCGGCGGTCCCCTGCACAGCCCGGGCGTCATCGACGTCAGCCAGACCCCCGACCTGTTTCCGGCACTCGTCGCCGTCGCGGCTTGCGCGCGCGGCACGACCACGTTCACGGGCGGAGCCAACCTGCGCCACAAGGAATCCGACCGCATCGCCGCCATGGCCGACGGCCTCAGCCGCCTGGGCGCCGACGTCCGCGAGACGCCGGACGGCCTCGTCGTCGCCGGGGGGCAACCCCTGCGCGGCGCGACCCTGGCGTCGCACGGCGACCACCGGGTCCACATGGCCCTGTGCGTGGCGGCCCTCGCGGCGCAAGGTCCAAGCACCCTCGACGACCCTGCCGCAGCCGCCGTGAGCTATCCCGGCTTCCACGCCGACCTCGCCGCCCTCGGCGCCGACGTGCGCCTGTTGCAGGGCAACCGCACCGTGGTGTCGGCATGAACACCTTCGGCCGCCGTTTCCGCGTGAGCCTCTTCGGCGAATCGCATGGCGCGGGCGTCGGCGTGCTCGTCGACGGCGTCCCGGCCGGCCAACCCGTCGACGTCGCGCGCCTGCAGGCGGCCCTGGACGCCCGCCGCCCGGGAACGTCGCGCCTCGTCAGCGCCCGCAAGGAATCCGACAGGGCGCAGATTCTCTCCGGCGTCCATCGCGGCCGGGCCACTGGCGCGCCGCTTGCCGTTTGGGTCGCCAACGAGGACGCCGACAGCAAATCCTACGTCGACGTGGCGACGGTGCCACGCCCAGGCCACGCCGACTGGGTCAACCACGTGTGGAGCGGCGGCAACGCCGACTTGCGCGGCGGCGGGCACGCATCCGGCCGCCTGACCGCCGGCCTCGTCGCAGCAGGCGCGCTCGCGGATGGCCTGCTGGCCCCGCTCGGCATCGCATGCGCCGCGCACGTCACGCAGGTCGGCGCCATCGCGGGTCCCGTTGGCACGTTGTCAGCGGCGCAAATGGCGAAGGGGCGCGCATCCCCCGTCGGGACGGCCCACAAGATGCTGGAGGGCCGCATGGTCGCCGTCGTCGAAGCGGCGCGCGCGGCCGGGGACTCCATCGGAGGCGCAGTCGCCTTCGCTGCGGACGGGCTCCCCGTCGGCCTCGGTGACCCGTGGATGGATCCCTTGGAGTCCACGCTCGCGCACCTCCTCTTCGCGGTCCCCGCAGTCAAGGCCGTGTCGTTCGGCGAAGGCGAGGGAGCCGCAGCCATGGCAGGCTCGGCCCACAACGACGCCTACGCGCTCAAGTCGGGTCGCATCCGGCCGACGACGAACCACGCGGGGGGCATCCTGGGCGGCCGCAGCACGGGTGAACGGCTGTGGGGGCAATGCACGGTCAAGCCGGCGTCGAGCATCGCGCGCGAGCAGGTCACCGCGGACGTCGCAACGGGCAAATCCCGCAAGGTCAAGGTCACGGGTCGCCACGACCCCTGCATCGCCATCCGGGCCGCGCCGGTCATCGCGGCTTGCTTGTCCATCGCGCTCGCCGATGCCGTGCTGCTGGGTCGGGAGCAAGGGTTGGAAGGTTGCTGGCCGGCCAAGGCGAAGGCCCCTGGCCGAGCAACGGCGCGTGACCAGTGAATCGGTCCCGTCCAACGTCTTCCGACGCCGAGCACGCCCTTCGGCCAGCCCCGCTTGCCGCGGATTGGCACGGACAATCCGTGGGCATCCGTGCAATCCGTGGCTAGTTCGGGCGCCGTCAGTCCCCATGGACGCAACCGGGAAGCCCCGTTTGCAATGGACGTAAACGGCCATCCTGTCCACGCAAGCTCTAAGCGGCCGACCCTGCTGCGTCGACCGAGCATGCTTCTGGCCTGCCTCGCCCTGCACACCGTGCATCATGGGTGAGTGCAAGCCAGGCGCCGCCGACCCGCAACCGCTTTTCGTGCGTGGCCGGCTCCCCTGGTGAACGAATGACCCCAGCCCCGCCCACGTCCCGCCCCCCGCGCACTCCAGCCGCCACCGCCCTGCCCCGCGATTCAGCTCGCGCCCCGGCCCGTTCCCCGGCCCGCGCCCCCGCAATCCAACGCCGTGCCCTGCGCCTGGCCATCCCGAACAAGGGCCGATTGAGCGACGACTGCGTCGACTTGCTGCGCCGCGCCGGCATCCCACTGCAGGGTTCGTCCGAGCGTCGCCTGTTCGCAGGGGCCCTCGATGGCCGCATGCAGATCCTCTTCGTGCGCGCCCGCGACATCCCCGCCTACGTCGCCGCCGGCACCGTGGACGCCGGCATGACCGGCCTCGACGTCGTCAAGGAATCGCAAGTCAAGGTCCGCGACCTGCTCGACCTGCGCTTCGGCGCCTGCCGACTCGTGCTCGCGGTCCCCCATGAGCAGGCGGCCAAGGGACCCAAAGACATCGCGGACGGCTCGCGCATCGCCACCACGTACCCCAACCTGACCAAGGCGTACTTCGCCAAAGCCCGGCGCCGGGTGCGCATCGTCGGCGTCTCGGGCGCCTGCGAAGTGGCCCCCATGCTCGGCGTCGCCGACGCCATCACGGACCTCGCCTCGTCGGGCAGCACCCTCGCAATGAACCATTTGCGCGAGGTCAGCACCCTGCTGCACTCCACGTGCCACCTCATCGCTCCCGCCAAGACGGACGCGGCCGCCAAGGATGAGCTGGACCGCCTGCGCTTCGCCCTCGGCTCCGTCCTGGCCGCCCGCGGCAAACGCTACCTCCTGGCCGACGTGCCCCGCAAGGCGCTTCCAGAAATCCAGGCGTTTCTCCCAGGCGTCGCCGGCCCCACAGTCGTCGACATCGCCGGCCACAAGGACCTCGTCGCCATCCAGGTCGTCGTCGACGAATCCGAGGTGTACGACGCCGTGTCGCGCCTCAAGGCCCTTGGCGGCCGCGGCATCCTCGTCATGCCCATCGACCGCATGGTGGCTTGACGATGCGCGCACGAAGCGTCAAGCCCGTCGGGGGGTCGCCCTGATGGCCAAGGACCCAATCCCGCAGGTCCGAGCCCTCGACGCCGCCGCGTGGGCGCTCGCCGACCGGGCCCAGGACGTCCCCGCCCAAGTCGTGGCGGACGCCCGCCGCATCGTGGCCGAGGTCGGAACGGGCGGCGACAAGGCCCTGCGCGAACACACGCGCCGTTTCGACGGCTGCGACCTCGAGGACCCGTTCCTGACGCCCGCCGCCTGGACTCGTGCGGCGGGCACCGTCGCTGCCCCCGTGCGTCAGGCCATCGACGAGAACCTGCGCCGCATCCAGGCCTTCCACGGCCTCCAAACGGGCAAGGCGCAGCGACTGCAAGTCGCCCCCGGGGTCGTTCTCGGCCGCCGGCCGGTCCCCTACGAAGCCGTCGCCTGCTACGTGCCAGGCGGGCGGGCCACCTACCCGTCAACGGCGCTCATGACGGTGACGCCCGCGCGCATCGCCGGGTGCAGCCAGATCATCGTCGCAACGCCACCGCGACCCGACGGCACCGTCGACCCGGCCGTCCTGTACGCAGCCAAGAAAGCCGGCGCCACGCACGTGCTGCGCGCTGGCGGCGCCCAAGCCATTGCCGCCCTCGCCTATGGCACGGAACGCGTTCCCCGCGTGCAGGCCATCGTCGGCCCCGGCAACGCGTACGTCACTGCAGCCAAGCAGCAGGTCGCAAGCGTCGGCCGCGTCTGGACCGACGCCCCAGCCGGACCAAGCGAGTTGCTCGTCGTCGCCGACGCGACGGCGGATCCGGCCCGCATCGCCCTCGACCTGCTCGCGCAAGCCGAACACGACCCGGACGCGCAAGTCGTCCTCGTCGCGACCGACCGCAGGATTGCAGACGCCGTGCGCGCCGAGTTGCAGGACCGCCTGCCCCACCAAAGCCGGGGCGCCATCGTCGCCGCCAGTCTGGCGGACAAGGCAGCGCTGCTTGTGGCGCGGGACCTCGACGAGGCCCTCCGCTTCGCCAACGCCTACGCGCCCGAGCACCTCACCCTCATGGTCAAGGCCCCCGCCAAGGCCCTCCTGCGCATCCGCGACGCTGGCTCGGTCTTCCTTGGCCCCAACGCCCCCGTGTCGCTGGGCGATTATGGTTCGGGAACCAACCACGTCCTGCCCACGATGGGCCACGCCCGCATCCGCGGCGGCCTGTCTGTCGAGGATTTCCGCAAGTGGGTCACCTGGCAGGACGTCACGCCGGCCGGACTGCGCCGCATCGGGCCAGCCGTCGCAACCGTCGCCCGCGCCGAGGGACTCATCGCCCACGCCGAGGCCGTCGAGGGACGCTTGGCGTCCGACGCAGGCCTCCGGGGAAGTCGGGAACCAAGCAAGAATTCCGAAGCCCGGGTTTCCCGCGTTTCCCGGAAGGCCCCGTCGAAGGCAGGCAAGCGATGACGACCGACCGCCAGGCCCGCGTGCAGGGCTGGACGCGCAAGGAAATCGCGCGCCTGAAGCCGTACTACAAGGCCCCCCTCGCCGGCGACCCACTGCGCCTCGACCAGAACACGAACCTCCTCGGCAACAACCCCGCCCTCGCCAAGGTGCGCCTCGCCGACGTGGACCTCACGCAGTACCCGACGCGCGACTCGGACGCCTTGCGGCTGGCACTCGCCGACTTCCACGGCTTGCCCGACGACCGCTTCGTGTGCGGCAACGGCGGCGACGAGCTCCTCGACATCCTGTGCAAGGCCTTCGGCGCCCCCGGCGCCACCATCGCCACCCCGTGGCCGTCGTACAGCCTCTACCCGCACGTCGCCGACGTTGCCGGCCTGAAATTCAAGCCCGTGCCGACGAAACGCCAATTCGCGCAACTCGACGTCGACGGCCTGCTCGACGCCAAGCCGCGCATCGTCGTCGTGGCGACGCCGAACAACCCCACGGGCACGCGCTTTGCCACCGGCGAGTTGGAACGCCTTGCCGCCGGCCTCGACGGCATCCTCGTCGTGGACGAGGCCTACATCGAGTACGCCGGCCTCAAGCACTCGTTCCTGCCGCGCATCGAGGAATTCGACAACGTCGTCGTCCTGCGCACCTTCAGCAAGGCGTACGGCCTCGCCGGCCTGCGCGTTGGCTACCTCGCGGCCAACGAAGCCCTTGCCAACATGCTCAACCGCGCCAAGGCGCCGTTCAACGTGGGCCTCCTCGCCGAGGCCGTCGCCGCAGCTGCGCTCGACGAGCAAGTGTGGGTCGACGCCGGAGTGAAGATCGTTCGCGTGGAACGCGACCGCATGGCGCACGGCCTGACGAAACTCGGATTGAAGGTGCACGCAAGCGAAGCCAACTTCCTCCTCACCGAGCCGCCCGCCGGCGCATCGGAGACCCAGGACGCCTTGCGCAAACGGGGCATCCTCGCCCGCACCTTCACGGACGCCGCCTTGCAGCGCTGCTTGCGCTTCACGGTCGGCGCCCCGCAGCACACCGACCGTCTGCTCGCCGCCCTCAAGGACGCGGAGGCGACGGCATGACGACCTGGACGGTGCTGGACTACGGTGTCGGCAACCTGCACAGCCTCGCCAAGGCCCTCACCGCAGTGGGCGCGAAGGTCAAGGTCACCGCCCGCCCCGAGGACCTCGCGGGCGCGGACGTCGCCGTCCTCCCGGGCGTCGGGGCTTTCGGCGCCGTCATGGACTGCCTCGCCCCGGCGGGCATGGCCCTGCGCCGGCGCCACGCGGACGGCCGGCCGACCCTCGGCATCTGCATCGGAGCCCAAGTGCTGTACGCGGCCAGCGACGAGACGCCCGGGGCCAAGGGCCTCGGCATCTTCCCCGGCACGGTGCGTCGCCTGCCCGCATCCGCAGGCAAGGTGCCGCACATGGGTTGGAACACCCTCGAGCCGGCGCCATCGGGCGCGGCCTCCGACAACCCTTCAGGGCTCGGTTTGCAGGATTCCTTGTTCGAAGGCGTCCCCGCGGGCAGCCACGTGTACTACGTGCACGGCTACGCAGCGCCCGTCGGACCCGAGACCGTGGCCAGCACCCGCTACGGCACGGTTTTCACGGCGGCCCTGCGTCAAGGCGCCACCGTGGGAGTCCAGTTCCACCCCGAGAAGTCCAGCGCCGTCGGGCGGCGCATCCTTGCCAACGCCGTGCGCGACCTGGAGGCTCACGCATGAGTGCCTTCCCCGCGGCGCCGGCGAAGGAAGCCGGCTTCATCCTGTACCCTGCCATCGACTTGCGCCACGGCAAGGTCGTGCAACTCGTCGGCGGCGACCCCAAGCAAGTCGCCGTCCAGTGGGATGACGCACACGAGACGTTCAAGCAATGGGAGCAGGCCAAGTCCACGTGGGTGCACGTCGTCGACCTCGACGCCGCCTTCGGGGAACGCAACCAGTGGTCGCAACTGCCGCGCCTGCTCGGCCACCGCGTGCGCGTGCAGTTCGGTGGCGGCGTGCGCAGCATGATGCAGATCCAGCAACTCTTCGAGCTCGGCGTCGAGCGCGTGGTCGTGGGAACGCAAGGCGTGCAGAACCCGTTGTGGGTGCGCGAATTGTGCAAGGTGTTCCCGGGGCGAATCGTGCTTGCCGTGGACGCACGCGGCCGCGAAGTCGTCGTGAAGGGGTGGACCGAGGCAACGGGGAAGGATGTGGTCGAACTCGCGCGCAGCTTGGATGACGCGGGACTCGCTGCATTCCTGTACACCAACGTCGAGAAGGAGGGACGGCTGCAGGGCATCGACCGCCAAGTCATCGAGGACCTGCACCGCAATGCGCCCAAGACGCCCCTCATCGTATCCGGGGGAATCGCCACGATTGCAGACCTGGAGTGGCTGGCTCAGGCCGGCGTCTCGGGCGCCGTCCTGGGCATGAGCATCTACACGGGCGCCATCGACCTCGCCAAGGCCAACGAGCGCTTCCCGCAACCGGTCCACCGCCCCAAGCTTATCGCGCGTGCCTTGCCCGAGGAGGACCCGGAAGGCGCCGACGGCTACGTGCAAGTCATCCGCGGCCGCGAGGTCGAGGACCCCGACGAACCCGACTCCGACGAGGCCGCCTTGTGACGCGCACCGCCACCGTGCAACGCAAGACGAAGGAGACCGTCGTCGAGGCCACCCTCGACCTCGACGGCTCCGGCAAGTACGACGTCAAGACGGACAATCCGTTCCTCACGCACATGTGCGAGACGTGGACGCGTTACGCGGGCTTCGACCTGAAGCTGCGCGCAACGGGCGACCTTGACCACCACCTCGTCGAGGACGTCGCCATCGTGCTTGGGCAAGCCTTCCGCCAGGCCTTCGCCCAGGCCCCCTGTGTACGCATTGCATACGACTTCGTGCCCATGGACGACGCCCTCGTCCTGTGCGCCGTCGACCTCGTGGACCGCCCCTACTACGCGGGCGAATTGCCTGTGCCATTGTGGGAGCATTGGTTCCGCAGCTTTGCCATGGAGGCCCGCATCAATTTGCACATCGAGCCGCTGCGCGGGCGCGACACGCACCACACCCTGGAGGCCAGCACGAAGGCCTTCGCGCGGGCGCTGCGGCGCGCCCTCGAACCGCGCGCGACGGAGATTTCAACGAAAGGCCGCGCGACGGTCAAGAGCGTGCGCAAGTGACATGGGCCGACCCATCCACCGATGACACCGATGTCACCGATGCGGGAACCCATCGGTGGGAATCGGTGAGCATCGGTGGATGGTCCTTCGCGAGGCCCCGACCGTCCGCCGATGACGCCAATCCCGCCGATGCTGCAGCATCATCGGCGCCATCGGCGCGATCGGCGGTTCCGTCGGCACGCAGTGCGGTGCTCGCGTGACCCTGGCCAAACGCGTCGTCGTGTGCCTCGACGTTGACGGCGGCCGCGTCGTCAAGGGCGTCAAGTTCCAAGGCCTGCGTGATGTCGGCGACCCGGCGGAGTTGGCCGCCCGCTACGAGGCGGAAGGCGCAGACGAAATCGTCTTCCTGGACATCTCCGCAAGCCACCAGGGCCGAGCCACGCTGCTGGACGCCGTGCGCCGCACGGCGGAACGGCTGTTCATCCCCCTGACCGTGGGAGGCGGCATCGCCTCCCCCGACGACATGCGGGCCGCCCTCAACGCCGGCGCCGACAAAGTCGCCGTCAACACGGCGGCCCTCGACCGCCCGCAACTCATCACCGAGTGCGCAGCGCGCTTCGGGTCGCAGTGCGTCGTCGTGGCCATCGACGCCAAGCGAGCCCACCCGTCCATTGCCTCCCAGGGCGGCCGGCGCTGGAGCGTCTTCTCGCACGGCGGCCGCCGCGACACGGGCCGCGACGCCCTCCATTGGGCGCAGGATGCCGCCCGCCTCGGCGCGGGCGAACTGCTTCTGACCTCGATCGATGCCGACGGGACGCAGTCCGGCTACGACCTCGAGCTGACGCGCGCCATCGCCGCCACCGTGCCCATCCCCGTCGTCGCTTCCGGGGGCTGCGGGCGGCCGGAGCATCTCGCCGATGCCTTGAAGGCGGGCGCCGATGCCGCCTTGGCGGCCAGCATCTTCCACGACCGCCGGACGACCGTCCATGACGCCAAGCGCATCCTCGCAGACCAGGGCATCCCGGTGCGACCATGACCGCCTGCCGCGGGCGGTGACGGCGTGAGCAAACGCAAGGTGTCCACCAAGAAGGCCAAGGCGAAGGCTCCAGCGGCCCGCAAGACGCCCGTCGTGCGCAAGCCGAAGCGCCCGGCGAAATCCAATGGGGCTGCCGCCGCCCGTCCCGCGTCGGCCAATGCGTCGTCGGCCCCGCGCGGCCCCCCCGCTGGCCTGGCCCGTGCCCTCGCGATGGCCAGTGCCGACGTCGGCGACGTGCAGCTGAAGTCCAAGTCCGGGCCGACGCAGACGTTGGAGTCCGACGAGGAACCCGTCGTCGCGCGCCGACCTGCCGCGGCCGCTACGCCAGCGGCCAGCGCGCCCCCCTCGCCTCGCGGCAACGCGGTCATTCTCGACGATGCTGACGACGATGCCCCGATGGTCGTCAAAGGCGGCGCCGCGAAGGTGCAGGCGTCGCTTGGCGACGGCGTGCAGGTCGCCGGGAAAGGCCCAGCCAAGTTCAGCCTCGAGGACATGGAGGCCCTGCGCAAGGCCATCGTCATCAAAGGTTCGGGCCGCATCGTCGCCGGCATCAATCTCGACGAGCTGAAGTACGACCAAGAGGGGCTCATCGCCGTCGTCACCCAGGACCGCGTCACCGGTGCCGTCCTCATGCAGGCGTGGGCCAACAAGGAGGCCCTGGAGAAGTCGCTCACCACGAACGAGATGACGTACTTCTCGCGCCAGCGCAACAAGCTCTGGACGAAGGGCGAGGATTCGGGCAACACGCAGACGCTGCTGCACGTCAAGGTGGACTGCGACAAGGACTCCATTCTCGCCGTCGTCGACCAGAAGGGCGTTGCGTGCCACCGCGAGACCGGCACCTGCTTCGCGGACGGCCGGGACATCCCGATGGCCGGCTTCCTGGGCGAACTCGACGCCCTCATCGCGGAACGCGCCAAGGAACGCCCGGAGGGCTCCTACACGACGCGACTGCTCGAGGACCCGAGCCTCGCGGCCGGCAAAGTCGTCGAGGAAGCCAAGGAAGTGGCGCAAGTGCTCAAAGGCAAACCCAACAAGGACACCCTGCAGCACGAGGCCGCCGACCTCGTCTTCCACTTGATGGTGGCCTGCCGCATCAAAGGCGTCACGCTGCGTGACATCGTCACCGAACTCGCGGCGCGGCACACGAAGGACCCGAAGAAGGTCTGAGCCGCCCTCACGCGAAGACGCCGTCGACCCTGGCGCCCGTTCTGGGCTTTCACGCAGGAACAACGTCTTGTGACTCCGACGCGGGGGACGAGGTCAAGCCACTGAGGCCAGGCTTGCCATCGCCGGGCGCCGCGCCCGACGCGTGGGGGACCTCGGATTCAACTGATTCCGGGCAAATTTGCCGAGAATCAGCTCAATCCAAGGTCCCCCAAACTCGCGGCGGCATCCGACTCGGCGCCGGGTTTCGCCAGGTCGTTCGGCTGGAAGTCGCCGCCGTCGGCGTCGGAAGACGTTGGACTTGTGCGAGGAAGAACGCGCGCGGGCGACGCCCTCCGTGCAAATCCGTGCAATCCGTGGCCCTTGGACGGCGGGCCGGTGCGTCGCGCCTACTGCGGCGGCTTCGGCGACTGTCCGGCAGCGTCCTCGCCCTCACGCCGGGCCCCGACTTCCTCGGCCGCCGGCGTCGACTCCAGGATCTTCTTGCCCACCATGAGCCCGAGGGCCCCAAACAGGAGGGAGGCCAGGAAGCTCAGCACCGCCATGGCGCCGAGGTACTTCGCCGTCGGCGTCAGCCACACCGTGCACTTGTCGGCCGGGACGTCGTCCAGCGTGCCGTTGTCGACGACCTTGAACGAGTCCACGCAAGCGACGTCGTTGTTGACCGCCGCGATGGCCAGCCAGAGGGCAAGCAGGAAGACGCTGCTGAAGAACAGCTTGTTCATCCAGATGGCGCCGGTGCGAAAGGCCCGGTAGCCCCAGCCCTCGTCGACGGTGAACTGCGCGTCCTTCAGGATGGCCGGCTTGTCGCTCATTGGCGGGCGGCCGACGAGGGTGCGCGATTTGGCCCTGCCGGGCCAGCCTCGGCCTTGGCGGTTGACCTGGGGTTGCACAAGTGGACAGCGAAGAGCAGGATTGGTCATTTGCCTGTGGCACACTGTGCCCGTCCCAAAGGCACAGTTTAAGCCAGCGTGCCGACTCAAAGCATGCCGATGGCTCCGAAGGCGCCACGACCAACGCGGCCGACGCCCGTGATTCTCGTGCACGGCATCCTTGGCCAGCGCCACATCTACTGGAACCTCTTCCGCCGCCGCCTGGCGCAGGACGGCTTCCGCGTGCACGAAGTCGTGCTCCCGTACTACATGCTGGGCGACATCCGCATCGCCGCCCGCTTCCTCGCCGACAAAATCGAGGCCACCCTCGTCGGCGACAACGTGGACCGCGTCGACTTGATCTGCCACTCCGCTGGCGGCCTCGTGGCGCGCTACTACCTGAAGTACCTCAAGGGCGACCGGCAAGTCAGCCACCTCGTGACGCTGGGCACGCCGCACCAGGGCACGTACGTCTCGTACGCCCTCGGGTTCCCCTTCATGGGCATCCTCAAGCAGACGCGCCCAGGCTCGCACTTCCTCGCCGAGGTCAATGGCCCTGGTGCCGTGCCACACAACGTGCGCATCACGAGCTTCTGGAGCCCCGTCGACGGCGTCGTGCTGCCGCCGGAGAACGCCATCCTCGCCGGCGCGAACAACATCAAGGTGTCCTGGCTGACCCATTGGGGATTCCTATGGAACCCCGCCGTGTACAGCAAGATCCGCGATGCGTTGCTCAATCATGCGGCCCGTCCCATGGCGCAGCGCACCCTGGACGAGACGCCCGCGCCCGCCTGATGGCTCGACGTCCAGGCGGCCAGGCTTGGTGGTACAGAGGTGTGGCGATGCCGCACAACGCTTATTGAGTCGCCCGGGTGGGCGACCTTCATGCGCCTGCTCCTTGCAGTCCCCTTCCTGCTTGCCATCCTGGCCGGCTGCGTCAGCGACAACGATGGCCAGGACCCTGCCCCGCCCGTCGTCGGTGACGGCCGCCTCCTGCTCACCGACCTCCTGAACCAGACCGTCGCCAACTTGGCGAACATGACGTTCGAGTCCTCCATGGTGTACGCGGCCGTGAGCGTCGCCAACGACCTGTACGAGCCCACCATCGACGTGTGCGACGACGGCTCCATCTACATCACCGGCCACACCATCCTCGTCGACACCACGGGCGCCCCCGTCTTCGGCAGCCATGACGACGGCAAGACCTGGGCCCAGCTGCCCCTGTTGCAGTCGCTTGCCTCGCCGCTCTTCGTGCAAGGCGCCACGCCGCCCCCTTCGGACGAGATCTTCCTGTCCTGCGGCGACAACGGCTGGCTGTACGGCGTCGACATCACGCTGGCCACCTACCCCATCAACGCCTGGGACGGCTACGGCACCCGCCACGCCTACCACAACCCCAATGCGTACAACGAGGCCGAGGTCGTCACCGACGCGCAGACGGAGACCCAATGCGTCCCGGTGCCCGCCAAGGACCGCCCCTGGGGCGCATACGCCAACGGCACCCTGCTCCTGGTGAGCAACCCGGCCGGCGGCCCCGCCCAAGTCGGCGTCATGACCGCCCCGCCCGCCACGCCCGTGGCCTTGGGCACGGTCGTCAATGACATCCAGTGGAACCTGTGCGCCGGCCCCGGCGGCTCGATCCCGGGTGTCCCCGACATCCGCCACGACGGCTTCTTCGGCGTTCCGCAGCTGTCCGGCGGCTCGCTCATGATCGTCGTGGGCAACCGCGACGACATCGCGGCCACCAACATCGTCGAGGCGTTCCCCGTCGACAGCCTCGGGGAGATCACCTCCTACTACGGCCACGTCGCCTTCGACACGCCGGGAACGATGTTCGTCGGCATCACGAACAACACCTGGCACGTCGAGCAGGTCAACGGCACGGACTTCCTTGGCCGCCCCACGGTCAGCAACGTCAACGTCGCCGATGACGGCCAGTTGCTCTTCGCCGTCAGCCTCGACGACGGCAGCACGTTCGTCAACCGCACCTACACGGTGCCCGGCAAGCCGGTGCGCCACTTCTACATGGACGCCAACGAGCAGGGCGCCGGCGCCCTCGTCGTCTGGGCCATCGACGGCTCCACGAAGAACGCCAACAACAACACTGCGGCCTGGGACTGGTACGTCGGCCACCTGCAGGTGGACGCCACCGGCGCCCCCGAGCTCACCGGCGTCTACCTCGCCATCAATGAAGGGCCGCAGCCCAGCGCCCACGTCACCGGCGCCGCCGTCGGCCCCGATGGGCGCGCCTACCTCGCCATGTACGAAGGCGACAAGACGACACCGCTGAGCGTCTTCATCCAGCGCTCCGGCCCGACGCTGCCGAGCTGGATGTAGTCGCCGGCCCGAGGCGACGACTGGCCGCGCGCGTTCATCCCCGCAAGCATCCAACGTCTTGTGCCCCCAACGTCGTCCGTGACAGGCAGAGACGTTCGAAGCGCGCGGCGAAGCCGCGCGAGGCGGCGCCCCGCGCCGCCATTCATCATCGCGGGGTTGTCGTCGTCGGAGTCGTCACAAGGAGGTTGACTTGTGCGAAGGCCCGGAACGGGCGCGGTCTGGGACCTGCCCGCGGGAAGCATCCTGACGTTGTGATCCGTTCAGATGTACGGATGTCCTCGCTCGACCTTCATCTTGCGAAGCTCACGCTGCACCCGCGTGCGCACATCCTCCGCGATGGCATGCACGCGGTCCGTGTCGTCAGCGTCCTGCGGCCCGTAGTCCGAAAACGGCATCGGCTTGAGGAAGCGGATGCGCCACTTGACTGGCTTCGGCAGGATGTTCTTCGGGATGGGAATCCCGCCTTTCATGTTGAGCAGTTGCTCGTAGCCTTCGATGCGCGTGCCGACGGGGTTGCTCTCCTCGCCGCCGAGGACCGCGACGGGGATGACGGGGACCTGGTTGGCCATGGCGACGCGCACGAAGCCGCGCGCAAACGGCTCAAGCTGGTAATCGGAGCCGGGGCGGAAGGCGCCCTTCTCGCCCTCGGGGAAGAGCATCACGAGGTGGCCACGCGCCAATTGCTGCGCCATGGCGTCCTTCGTGACCTGGAAGAGCCCGACGCGCTTGGCGAAGTTGCGCGTCGCCGGCGCCTTGAACCAGGCCTCGTGAGCCATGCCGCGCGGCGTGCGCTCGAGGGCGTCGTGCACGGACAGCGCCGTCAACGCGTAGTCGAGGCCAAGCCAGCCGGTGTGGTTGGCCACGAGGAGCGCCGGCCCTTTCTCGGGGATGTGGTCGAGGCCGTCGACTTTGAGGCGGAAGTAGTTGCGCAAGGTGCGCAACGCCGGCGCGAGCTTGTTGACGAACTCGACGTCGAACGGGTCGGCCTCGTCCTGCGTCAGCGAGGGCATCACCGTGGCGGGGCGCCGCGCGACCGCGGAGCCGCCCGGCCCATCGGCCGCGGGAGCAGTTCGCCGGGTCGCCGGTTTGGCGGCCTTGGCGGCGCTCTTGCGGGCGGCGGGCACGACCATCGCAGGGCCTGCGAGCCTCTTGGACCCACCGCCGCCTAGGCGCGGCGCCGCAGGGCGGCGAGGCCCGCCAGGCCGACCAGGAGGAGCGCGGCGGGGGCGCCGGGCGCGAACTCGCTGCCCTCGCCTTGCGCCGCCTGCTCGGCTTCGAGGAGCGCGAGGCGCGCCTCGAGGGCCTCGACTTGGGCCTTCAACTCGAGTTCCGTCGGCACCGACGTCGCGGGGAAGGTAATCTCCGAGCGGTCAAGCACGGGGCCGCCCGCCTTGACGCCGGCGAGGGCGAACGTGGTGCCGTTGAATGGGGCGGAGCCGGCCATGGTGATGCCGACGACGTACTGCCCGGCTTCCGTGAGCATCAGGGGCTCGTCGAAGGTGATGCATCCGGCGTGGCCGGATTGGGCCTTGAGCGGGTGGTTGGCCCCGAAGGTCGCGCCGCTGGGCGCGGTCAAGGTGACGCGCAGCAGGTTGGCCATGGTGTCGTTGACGGCGATGGCTGTGCGGGGCGCCGCCATGTTGTGCGTGAAGCACACGTCGAGGCCGGTGACGGCGTACGTGGTGACGGGTTCGCCCAGCAAGCCGACCGATGCCACGACCTTGCCGTCGACGGAGAAGGCATCCGTGCGCGCGCTGGCAACGGGGACCAAGACGAGGGCGGCCAGGGCGAGCGCGGCCACGGCGCGGGCGAGACGGACTTGCATGCGTTGCGACCGACGTCGCGCTTTAGAGCGTTGCCCGGGAGACTCAAGCGGCGACCGGTTCGGGGACCGGAAGGGCGACCAGCTTGGCCAACGGCGACGCCGTGATCAGGGATTCGCCCTGCAGCAGCGTGCCCGTGAAGGCAATGGTTCCGCCGGCGTTCTCCGTCGCGTCCGGCTCGGTGCAGTCGCCGCGGCACATGTCGGCGAAGGCCGCCCACGGGCGCCCCTCGGGGTCGATGGTCAAGTCGATGAAGTCGCCGAGTCCGCCGCAGCGCGTGTTGCCGCACGGTCCGCGGGCGATGGGGTCGCTCGGGTCGTTGGCAAGGACCGTTGCAATCAGCGGGTCGGTCGCGGTTGCATTGTACAGGATGGTCAGGTAGGCGTTCCACGCCATCTCCTCGTCTGCGGCCTCGTAGCCGTCGGGGTGGGTGAGGCCGATGTACGCAACGGCGACCTTGCCGTCTGCGCCGGCGTAGACGGCTGGGAAACTCGTGGCGGTGACGCCGGGCGGCGCGACCATGATGGGCGTGCGCCAGGAGTTGCCGTTGTCCGTCGACACGCCGAGGTAGGGCAGGCCGTCGGCGCCGATGTAGAAGGCATAGAGGTTGTCTGCCAGGTCGGCGGCGACGCGCACCTCGTGCCCCTGCACGCCGGTTTCGGAGCTGACGATGGCGCGGTTCCAGGTGAGGCCGTCGTTCTCGGAGACGGCGACTTCGGGGTGGCCGCATTGGCCCTTGGGCATGAGGACGCGGCCGGCGTGGTCGGTCTCGACGTGGCCGTGCAATCCGCCGCACAACGTGGGGAGCTGGCCGTCGCCCGGAGACTCGACGCCGGGGTACACGAGGATCTGTGGGCCGAAGCCGATGCCGCCGTTGAGGCTCGAGGAGCAGGACGAGTCGCCGACGCGGTTGATGCAGTAGTAGACGACGTTCGGGTAGCCGACGGTGGTGACCGTGCGCGGCGCGCCCGTGGCGACGGTCTGGTGGTCCTGGCCGCCGGGGGGCAGGCCGCCGCCCGCGGGGTTGCACTGCCAGGTCTCGCCCTTGTCGTCCGTGTAGTGCAGCGTGCTCGTGACGAGGGCATGCAGGTCGCTGGCGAAGACGCGGCCCGTGTCGCGGTCGACGTGGACGTAGGGGTCGTTCGAGTTCGGGAAGCACACCTGGCCGATGGGGAGGTTGGGTCCAATCTCAGTCCAGTTGGCGGCCTGGTCGCAGGACATGAAGATGCGCGTCCCGCTGCCCGTGCCGCGGAAGTGCGTGAAGAACAGGCAGCCGTCGGGGTCGGAGCCGATGGTGGGCTCGAAGGTGGACACGGGGAGGTAGCGCGCGGCGCCGACGGGGACCAGGTCCAGGTTGGGCTGCACGACGCCGGCGAACGTCGCGTTCACGTCCGGCGTCGCCGGCGCCTTGTGGTAGTAGGCCGCCGTCGGCAGGCCAAGCGGGTGCTCGGAGCCTTGCATGACTGCGCCGGGGTCGTCGGGGGTGCCGCCTGACGAGGAGTCAAGGCAACCGGACAGGACCGTGAGGGCCAGGAGGCCGGCGAGGAACAATGCGCGCATGCTGGCATCGAGGCCGGGGGGGCTACTTCGGCTTTGCGCGCCTTGGGGGGCGCTCAGGCCTTGACGCCGGCGAACTTCAGGATGAGTTTGTACGTCTCATCGATGCTCTGGTGCGCCGTGTTGAGGACGACGCACTTGGCGCGGCGGGCCTCGTTGCGGAAGAAGTCCTCCTGGCGCTTGTGGTCCGGCGCCAGCAGGTACGGGTTGTACCACGGCTCGGAGGCGTACGTGCCCCACTTCTCGCGCGGGCCCGCTCCGGGGCGGATGAGGGTGCGTCCCTCTTGCAGGAGTTTGACGAGGGAGTCCTCGTTCAGTTCGACGACGGACGGCTCCTTGTCGTCGCGGCGCAGGAGGACGATGAGGTCGATGCGGGTCTCGTCCTTGACGCGCTCGGCGCCCATCATCCACTCGCGGGGCAGCAGGGCGCGGGAGTTGCCGAAGCCCCAGTAGCAGTACGGGTAGCCCTGCTTGAACATGCAGTGGCCCTTCTGGCACGACGGAGCCTCGCACTTGCCCTCCTCGCGCACGACGTTCTCGACCTTGCAGCGGTCGAAGGTCGGGATGAGCCAGGGCTCGTTCTCGGCGTTCTCGGTGCGCACGTAGAGCGCGACCTCGGGCTGGTACACGTGCAGCCGCTCCTCCTTGGAGATGCCCGTCGGGTGGTGGATGTAGATCCAGTCGTCGCCGATGACCTTGCCCGTCGGGTGCTGCATCAGGCGGTTGACTTGCGTCGTCTTGCCGGTGCCCGTGGGCGCGATGATGACGATGCCCTTGCCGTCCACTTCCGCAGCGGCGCCGTGGATGGAGTGCGTGTCGAACTTGCGTTCGAGAACGACGGCGGCGAGGCCGAGGGCCCAGGACTTGCATTGGCCGTAGTAGTCCGTGTTGACGAACAGCGCGGTGTCGAGGGAGGGGCAGTAGTACGCGTGCACCTTGTGGTTGGGGACGCCGACGATGGAGTAGAGGTGGCCGTGCGGCTTGATGTCGTCGCCGGCGGCGTGCCAGTTCTCGGTCCAGAACTCGTACTGGTGGCGCGAGTTGGTGACCAGCTCGATGATGATGCCGTCGATGTTGGCCTTGCGCCGGAACGTCTCGCCGAACTTGAGGTGGGGCAAGCATTCGTCGAGCAGCTTGTGCATGCGCTCGGCGGAGAGGTCCTTGGTGGACTCGACGCGGCCGGAGGCCAGCGTGTGGTAGTTGTCCAGGTCCGCATTCCCCTTCTTCTGCACGGCGATGGCGTTCGGCATTGGGGTCCCAGCTTTGGCCACGGAAAGGGGACTATAACGGTTTGCGGACGCGGCGGCCACCTCGTGCGCGGGGCTGCGCTCGTCCACGAGCGCGACGACTTCGTCTGCGCAGCCCCACGACAAGGTCACGCCGGAGCCGCCGTGGCCGTAATTGTGGATGACCGACACCGGCCCGGAGTCATCGCGCTCCAACCGGATGCTCGGCCGCCCCGGCCGAAGCCCGACGGCACGCGACAGCACGGCGGCGCCGGCGAGGGCAGGCTCCTCGGCCAGCCCGCGGCGCAGCAGGTCCGCTTCGACGGCCGCGTCGGCAACGATTCCTTCGGCGCCACGCACCGCCGTGCCGCCGATGACCACGCCATCGCGCCGCGGGATGACGTACGTAGGCGGATCCGATTCGACCAGGACGGCCGAGCGCACGCCGGGTGCATGCACGCGCACGACTTGGCCCTGGATGGCCACAAGGCTGGCGTCCTGTGCAAGCTCGCGGGCGCCAAGCCCGCTGCAGTTGACGATGAGGTCCGTGGGGCCCGCCTGGGCAAGGTTGGACAGCCGTCGCTGCTCAAAGCGCACGCCAAGGCGCGTCGCCCAGGCCTCGAGGAAGGCCATGTAGGCAGGCATCGCCACGACCGGGACGCGGCAAGTGAAGGCGTGGCCCCACGCGGATTTTCCCGGCAAGACTCGAAACTCGTCCACGGCATCGGCCCACCAAGGCTTGGCCTCCGGGTCCACGATGCGTGTCGGCGTCCAGACGACGCCACTCCCCGGATCCTTGGCCAGCGTGCGCAACGCCGCAAGCGACGAGGTGGCCCAGGCCAGGATTCGGGCGCGCGGCTCGGCGAGGTAGGGGAAATGGATGGCGGCGGCCACGTCGCTCGTCGTGTGCGGCGTGCGGCGTTCGGCCACAATGCGCACGGCGTGGCCGGCCTCGGCGAGGCGGATGGCGCTGCTCAAGCCGATGACGCCGGCGCCCACGACGGTGACGCGCATCGCCCGTCACCGGGCCGCCCCGCGTTTGAGGCTGTTGGGTTATGTCCCCCGCCGCGGTGGCGCCAGCGTGGACAAGGACGCCCTCAAGCGCGCGGCCGGCGAAGCCGCGGCGGCCCTCGTGACGGACGGCATGGTCGTGGGCCTGGGTACGGGGTCGACGGTGCGCTTCACCATCGACGCGCTCGGCCGGCGCGTCAAGGAGGGCCTGCGCATCCGCGGCGTCCCCACGTCGAAGGCCAGCGAGGACCAAGCGCGCCGCCTGGGGATTCCGCTCACCACGCTCGACGACGTCGCCGTCGTGGACCTCACCATCGATGGCGCCGACGAGTTCGATCCGCAGCTTCGCCTCATCAAGGGCGGCGGCGGTGCGCTGACGCGCGAAAAGGTCGTCGCCAAGGCCAGCCGTCGCATGGTCGTCGTCGCGGACGCCTCGAAGCAGACGGAACGCCTCGGCTCGACGTTCGCGTTGCCCATCGAGGTCATCGACCTCGCCAAGGGACCGCTGCTGCGCAAGCTCGCCGGCCTCGGCGCCAGCGCCAAGGTGCGCCTCGCCGCGGACGGAGCCCCCTACCGCACGGACAACGGCCACCTCGTCGTGGACGCCAAGTTCGCGCACATCGCGCAACCCCAGGAACTCGAACAGACCCTCGAAGCCATGCCTGGCGTGCTCGCCTGCGGCCTGTTCCTTGGCCTGTGCGACACCGTCATCCTGGGCACACCCGACGGGGTCAAGACCGTCAAGGCGCGGGCCCCGTCCTAGGGTCCGGGCAGCTCGGGCTGGCGCCTGCCGCCTCGGCTTGCGCGGTTGCGCGGCGCCTCAGGTCAATTGCTGCTTGATGACGTTGAGTGCCTTCTCGAAGGCCGCAATCACGCCGCGCGCCTGCGCCTCGTAGTAGCGGCGAATGTCGTCGCGGTTGGCCACGAGGCGGTAGCGATGCATCGGGCGCCCTTTTCCCTCACGCGGAACGGCGTCGAAGGCGACCCAGTGCCGGTCACGCAGCTCCTGCATGCCAACGGAGACCTCGGGCTGCCGCAGCCCTGTGGATTCCACGATGTCGCGCGTCCCCAGGGGCTGACCTCCCGCAAGGGAAGCCACGAGGGCTGCTTCCACGCGCTTGGCGCCCAATTGCTGCAGGGCCTCCGACAACTCGGCTCCGGCGGACAAGTTCAGGTAAGCCATGGGGACCGAACCCCCTCTGTTGCGCCCAGACTATTTGAGTCCGACACGCAAGATATATCTCCTAAACATCGCGGCGTCGGAGGGCCGGCAGGGAGCTTGGTCTGGGCTGGCCCCAGCGTGGCCCGGAGTGCCCCCGCGCACCCTCCTGGCAGCCTTTTCAACGACTCCGGCGTCGGCAACGCGATGACAACGAACGACAAGGCCCTCCTCGAGCCCGGGACCCCCCTGGCCTATTCCGAGGAGCTCCTGCCCGGCTCCGGCACGTACGACGACGGGACGCAGATCCGCGCCGCCGTGTACGGGACCCAGCACATCGACCCCGAGACCATGGCGGTCTCCGTGGTCCCGGCCGGCAGGGCCGTCGCCAGCATCGAGCGCGGCGACGTCCTCATTGGCCAAGTGACCTACATCAAGCCCGAGGCCCTCGCCTCCGTCAAGGTCATCTCCGTGCGCGGCAAGGAAGGCCGCAGCCTGCTGACCCCTCTGGAGGCCACGCTGCATGCCTCGAAGATTGACACGCGCTACGTCAAGTTCGTCGATGAGGAGTACAAGACGGGCGACCTGATTCGCGCCAAGGTCATCAGCCTGAAGGGCGGACCGCAACTGGCCACCGACAAGCCGGACCTCGGCGTCGTGAAGGCCTGGTCGAGCGACGGCGTCCCCCTCGTGCGCGACGGCAACAAACTCAAGGACCCCGAGTCCGGCCAAGTGCACCACCGCAAACTGGCGTCGGACTACGGCTCCGGCACGGTCTGAAGCGCAGGCGTTCCGGCCGAACAGCTTCCGGCCGTCGCGCGTGCTGACCGCTAGAGGAACAGGGGCGGCAGCGTCGGCGTCGGGATGGGCAGCGTCGGCAGGATGGACGTCGTGGTCGTGCTGGCCGAGGACGTCGTGGCCGTGGAACTGCTTGTGCTAGTTGACGTCGTTCCCGTGGGGATGGGCAGGGTCGGCAGACCCGTGGTCGTCGTCGCGCTCGCGGAGGCGGAGGTGGCCGAGGCCGATGCGCTCGCAGCGGCTGCGGACGTGGAGGCTGCGGCCGCCGTGGAAGTCGCTCCGGCCGCCGCAGGCGCCCCGGATGAGGGCGCTGCGCCGCCGGCCTGCGTTCCGCCGTCCCCCGTCGCGACGGGCGAGCCCGTGCCGGCGCCAGGTGCCCCCTGGGCATCCGCGCCGGCGCCGCCACCGGCAAGCCCGTCGGGCCCCGTGTCAGGCGTGGGATTGGAAGCGGAGGACGTGAGGTAAATCGCGGCTGCGACGCCGAGGCCGGCAATCGCAACGAGCGCAACGACGACGGCCAGCGGGGGGCGCCTCACCAGTGGCACCGGGGTCGACGGCCTGCCTGGCGCGGGGAGGCCGGCCCTGGGCGCGGCCCCTGCCGGGCCCAGGGCGGGAGTTGCAGCCGGCCGGGGGACGCTGCCATCCCTCGGCCCGTTGTGCACCATCGACCCGTCCCTGGCCTGTCCGATGCATTGACGGTTGCGGCCAAGACTCAAATAGTGCCTCCCGGGGCCAAGCGATGGCCCGCGGCCCGCCTTGCTTAAATACCACCTCAAAGTCGCCGCGTCCGTGAAGCTGAACCTTCTCAGCAAGACCGACAACGAGATGGAGATCGAGGTCCACGGGGAGAACGAGACGCTCCTCAACCCCATCAAGCAGGCGTTGCTCGGGGACAAGGACATCGACTTCGCCGAGTACATCATCGAGCACCCGAGCCTCGCGGTCCCGAAGATCTTCATCCGCACCAAGGGCAAGGTCAAGCCCGAAGTCGTCCTGAAGCGCACCATCAAGGCCCTCGTTGCCGAGTTCGACGAGTTCGAGACCGGCTTCGCGGCTCAACTCAAGAAGCGCAACTGACAAACGTCAGTTGACAACCAACTGGCAAACGCCAGTTGACAACGTTGGGTGACGGCGGGGGCTTCGCTTCGCTCAGCCCCCGGGAGAACCCCGCTCGGCGCCGGCGCTTCGCCTGCCGGCGGCCAAACCGCGTCGCCCTGCCAATCGCTTGAACGCGCGCGTTCCTTCTCGCACAAGTCCAACGCCTTCCGACGCCGACGTCGGCGGCTTGCTCATGCGACACGCTGCCAAGAGGCGCCCCGCGCAGCCATCCCTCGTCTTGGTGTGGCCGTCGCCGGAGCCGTCGGAAGACGTTGGCCCGACATGAAAGCCCAGAACGGGCGCTGTCTTGCTTGCCCAGCGAAGTGAAATCATGGCCGCGAGTGCCCCAACTGTGTCCCGACCGCAGCCCCCCGCCGAAGAGCAAGCCCTCGGCCTGCGGTCCTACCTCACCACGACGCCCGGCATCGGCGGCAAGCTGCGCACGGAAGCCGAGGACTTCGTCGTCATCGAGACCGGCGCCGGCCCCGACCGCTTCGACGCCGGCGCACACACGGCCGCCCGCGTGCGACTGAAGAACTGGGAGACCAACCGCTTCGCCGGCCAGGCCGCGCGCGTGCTGGGAATCCACCATGACCAAGTCGCCTTTGCGGGCATGAAGGACAAGCGCGCCGTCACCGAGCAATGGTTCACGTTCAAGGTTCCGCCCTCCGCCCTCGGTGAGTTGGGCAAGCTCGCGGACGTGCAGGTGCTCGAATCGTACGCGACGCGCAAGGCGCACTTCACGGGCGCGCACGCCGGCAACAAGTTCGTGCTGCGCGTGCGCGACTCCACGCGTGACCGCCAAGCCGTCGAGGGCGCCGTCGCCGCCATCCGCAGCGAAGGCGGCGTTCCGAACTTCTTCGGCCCGCAGCGCTTCGGCGGCCACTTCCGCCCCGTCACGCACCTCGTCGGCAAGGCCCTCGTGGAGGCCGACCTCGAGGAGGCCGTGCGCCTGTATGCCGGCAACCCGATGCCGGGAGAGCAGGAGGAGGCGCAAGCCGCGCGCAAGGTGTACGACGACACCCGCGACCCCGCCGCCGCCTTGGAGCTGTACCCGCCCAAACTCGACCCGGAACGCGCCATCCTGCAGCGCCTCGTCAAGCGGCCCGGCGACTTCCGCTACGCCATGCAGGCACTGCCAGAGAACCTCGTGCAGCTCTTCGTGCACGCCCACCAGTCGTGGCTGTTCAACCAGATTCTGTCGGCGCGCGTCGAAGCGGGCCTCGGCCTCGGCACGGCCCATGAGGGCGACCTCGTCATGGGCGTCGACGACGACGGAATCCGCGTCCACAAGGTGTCCGCCATCAACCAAGCCAAGGTGCAGCGGGAACTGGACCTCGGCCGCGCCACGATTACGGCGCCCCTCGTCGGCCTCAGCAGCCCGCTCGCGAGCGGCGCCCCGGGCGAGATCGAGGAGGCCGTGCTCCTGGAGAATGACATCCAACCGCAGGACTTCCGCGTGCGCGAGCTTCCCGAAGTCGCCTCCGACGGGCGGCGCCGCGGCATCCTGCAACCCGTGCGCGACCTCGACGTCACCTGGGTCGACGGCGACCCGGTCTTCGCCTTCGCCCTCGGCAAGGGCAGCTACGCCACCGTCGTGCTGCGGGAATTCATGAAGGCGCCCATCGCCGACTACTAGGAGACGCCGCCCAACGAGCCACGCAATCCACGGGGCCAAGGGAACGGCGGTTCCCTGTCTTCCGTGGATTCCGCGGCTGGTCGGGGGCTGGCCTTGGTTCGCTGTTCACCTTGTCTGGGCGCGGCGACGCAGGGCGAGCAGCGCCAAGGCGAGAACCGCGATGCCCAGGGACGCCGGCGGCGACCGCTGCGACGACGCGTCCGGCAGTGACGCCAGTTGCGCGGCATCGTCGCGCGTCGCCGCCGGGTCAACGACGACGGTGAGGCGCAGTCCGACGGACCGCGCCGGGTCGTTGACGTGCGTGACGTCCAGAAGCAAGTCGAAGACCTGGCCTGCGGGCACGTCGGGGACGACGAAGCTCACGGGGAGTTGTGCGGCGTTCGGGCCGCGCACGGTTGCTGGCGCCAAGAGGTTCGCGTGCGGCGTTCCCGTGCCGAACAATCGGACGGCGTGTTCGCCGGTCCCGTTGGCGGGGAAGGACAGCGTGGGCCGCCACAGCACCGTTGCGCCAGGGGCGGCACGGCGGACGGCTTCGTCCACGGTGAGCGCCAGGCCTTGGCTGCTGGGCGTGATTGGAATGACGTCGTGGTATTCGTCGACGACCAACACGAGGTGCGCACCGGTCCGGATTGCGTACGGGCCGTGGGCCGCGATGCCCGCGAAGGAAGCCGCCACGGCGGGCGCGAGTCCCCCCGGCGCAGGCACGTCCAGGCAGAACATCAGGGCCAGGACGAGGTTCTCGGTGCGCGACGGCGCAACCAAGTCGAGCGACGGCGGCATGGGCAGGTCGAGGTGCAGGGCGACCGAGGATGGCCCCGGCGTCGCGGGGACGGCAACGGAAGCGCGGAATGGGTCCGTGTGGTTGGCGAAGGGACCGAAGCCGTCGAAGTCCTCGCTCGCCAGCATCAGGCGGCCGAAGAGCGTTCCCGGCGGAGTCGCGGCCTTGCCGACGAGTTCGAGGTCGAGGCTGGCGAGTTCGCCGACGCGGCCGTCGAGTCCGATGGCCAGGGCCGGGTCGAGGGCGATGGACCAGTAGCTTCCGAAGTCGAATGGCGGCTCGATGGGGCCAACCAGGGGAACGCCGGTGTCGATGTCCGGGCCCAGGGGGCAATTCTCCTCGCGCGGCATGATGAGGTCGGTGTTGGCCCGTTCGTCGTCCTCAAGCGTGTTCATCCACGGCGTCCCCGGGTTGAAGTCCTGTCCCTGCACCTGCTCGACGCTGCCGTGCAGCCAAAGTTCCGGGTGGTGGCCGGCGGGTTGCGGGACGGTCGGGTAGTCGACGCCGAGCTTCAGGGTCGTCTCCTCACCCGGGCCGGCCCTGGCCGTGAATGGGAACAGGCGCATCGTGCCGTGCTCATGGTTGAAGGGAACCGTGACGTACACGTTCACGGTGGCGTTCGCGCCGGCTGCGAGGCGAAGGCCTGGAGGAACGCGTCCCTCGACTCCGCCGGCGTCAAGGACGAAGGTGAGGTCCAGGTCCTGCTCCACGAGGTTGCTGACCAGGACCGGCCAATGGAACGTGGTCGCCTCGCCGTTGGACGACCGCACGGGGATGGCCGTCGACAGGCTCAGCGCCCCCGTCGAGCCGGCCGTCGTCAGGAACGTGCCTTCAGGGAAAACCGCCTCGTCGCTGGCGCCGACTCCGGTGATGGAGAACGGCACGGGTTGCCGAGGGCTGCCGACGACGAGGGCGTTCCAGTAGGACGTCGCGGCGGTTACGCGGACAGGTTCCCCCGGTGCTGGGGAGGTTCCGGCTGACGTGAAGATGGCGCCCCACGGGATGGTCGCATTCGCCACCCGGGTCGCGACATCCATGGTGGCCGCCAAGTCGGCCAGATCCACGGGGGAGTCGGCTTGGTCGAGCCGGTACAGGATGGCGTAGGGATCGCCCCACAGGATGCGGTCGACCTCCGGCGGCAAGTCGGCCGTCGTCTCGTGCAGCACGATGGCGAGCAGGAACGGCTCGTCTGCGTATTCGAACCACAAGTCCAGTTCCCAGGTGAGGCCCGAGGCCAAATCGGTGGACAAGTCGGCCACCGTGGCGCGGAACGCCAGGCCCCCATCGAGGACTTCGGCTTCGACGCGCACCAGGTCCACGAACCCGGCGGCTTGGGTCGGCGCAAGGCCCTGGGAGTCGCCTTGCGGGTCGTCGAGGGCCGCGAGGGTGGCGCCAGGAGCCTGGGCCAGTGCCGAGGGCGCAAGCGGGAGCAAGGGCAAGACGAGGGCCAGGGCGAGCCAGCGCATGACCAAGACGCGTCGGACCAGGGTTAAAGGAATGGTGGTGGCCACCTCGACGCCGGCCGCCGGGTTCATGACCGGGATGGCTGTGCCCGCCGGCATGGCCGCAGCCGGTGCAAACCCCCGCTACTACCGCATGCTCGCAATCGCCCTCGCGGTTGGGATCGTGGTTGCAATCGTCCTCGGCCTCACCGGCATCACGGGCCCCGGTTTGCTCGAGCTTGAGGCCAGCATCGTCACGCTGTTCCTCGCGGCCATCGTCACCGTCGTCGTCCTGCTGTTCTTCCTCGTGCGCGTCGGCGACATCTTCAGCATCGAAGCCAAGCTGCGCACCATCCTCGATGCCGAGGGCACCAAGTGGAGCCAGTCCCTCGCCGACGAGCAACGCAAGGCCGACGAGTTGCGCGAGGCCCTGCGCCGCGACGCCGCCAAGACCAACCAGGACGTCCTGAAGGAGACCGCCTCGCAGCGCATGCGCATCGACGACGCCAACTCCGCCGCCGTGCGCGCCGCCAACGAGGCCCAGTCGGCCCTCGCTCAAATCGCCGAGCTGCGCCGCCGCCCAGAGACCTCGCAGGAAGTCGTGGCCCTCAAGGCGCAACTGGAGCGCAGCGACAAGGAGATGGCCGAACTCAAGCGCCGAGACAACGTCAACTCCCCCCTCCTCAAGGAACTCCAGGAGGCCGTCAAAGGCCTCGAGGCCGAGATGAAGAAGCAACGCGTCAAGCTCGGCGAGGCCCTCGATGTCGCGGAGAAGCGCGAGATGGAGGCCGCCGCGACGCGCGCCGGATTGGAGCAGGAGGTCACCGACTTGCGCAAGCGCGCCGAGATTCTCACGCTGAAGTCGCGCGACTTGGAAGGCAAGAACGCCGAACTCGCCGACTCCGCCCGCAAGCCCCGCATCACGTTCAAGGACGGCGAGGAGTCGCAGCACGTCCTCTTGCTCGAGGGCATCGGCAACAAGTACGCCGCCCGCCTCAACGCCTTGGGCATCATCAGCATCCCGCAACTCGTCGAGGCCCGCGCCAGCGACGTAGCCACCCAGCTGCAAGTCGAACCCGGCATGGTGGAGGAATGGCAGGGCATGGGCCGCCTGCTCCCCCTGTCCGGCATCGGCCCGCAAGGCGCTGAATTGCTGGCGCGCGCCGGCATCCGCAGCATCCCCGCCTTGGCCGCCCAGGACCCCTTGGACCTGTCGGTGAAGTGCAAGGAACTCGTGGCCGGCAAGAAGGTCAAGATGACCAGCCTCGACGTCACGCCCGCCTTGGCGAAGAAGTGGATCGAGACCGCGCGGCAGGGAAAGTTGGACGCCATCGCCTGAGCCGCCGACTGCGCCCGTTCGGTGAGCCATGCTGATGCCATGACTGTGACGCCGACGGCGACGACCAGCAGAACGTGGTGAATGGCGGCGCGGGGCGCCGCTGCGAATGACGTTCAGTGGGCAAACCGCTGTCGGCGTCGGAAGTCACTGGCTTGTGCGAGGGGGCCCGCGCGCTGGCGGCGGTTCTACTTCGTCTGCCCCGCCAACACGAAGTGCGCGAGCAGCGCCTCGATCTGGATGCGTTCGTTGGCGCCTTCCACCATGCGGAACTCGATCTCTCCAACCTTGTCGACGAGCATGACCTTCTGCTTGTCGGGGATGGTGAGGTCGAAGACGGTGCGGTGGATTTGCCGGATGACGTCCTCGCCGCTGAGGCCGTACTCGATGAGGAGGTTGTCGAGCACGTTGCGGCTCGCCATGAAGTCGCCATCGAGGGCGGTTTCCAGGAGTTTCTTGACCTCCTCCGGTCGCGCCGTGCTCGTCGTCTTGTAAATGGATTCATCCGTGACGGCGCCGCCGAGTGCGGCTGCGACTTGCAGCGTGTTGACGGTTCGGCGCAGGTCACCCTTGGCCACGAACAGCAGCGCCTCGACGCCTTCCGCTGTGATTTCGACGTTCTCCGCCTTGGCGATCTTGCGCACGTACTTCTTGACCTGGTCCTGCGTCAGCGGGCGGAAGCGGAAGACGGCGCAGCGGCTCTGGATGGGGTCGATGATCTTCGAGGAGTAGTTGCAACTCAGGATGAAGCGCGTCGTCGCCGTGTACTTCTCCATGGTGCGGCGCAGGGCGCTCTGCGCGTCATGCGTCAATGCGTCGGCCTCGTCGAGGAAGACGATCTTGAAGCCGCCGTGCTCGGCGGAGCCGACGCGGGCGAATTCCTTGATCTTGCCGCGCACGACACCGATGCCGCGTTCGTCGGAGGCGTTGAGTTCGAGGAAGCGGCCGGCCCAGCCGTCGCTGCCGAAGAGGTCGCGTGCGATGGCGATGGCGGACGTCGTCTTGCCCGTGCCCGGGGGGCCGGCGAACATCAGGTGCGGGATGTTGCGAGCGGCGACGTAGGCCTTGAGCCGCTCCACGGTGTCCTCCTGGCCGACGACGTCGGCGAGGGTGCGGGGGCGGTACTTCTCGACCCAGACGTCCTTCATCGCGCGGCGGACAAGCCGGCCGGATAAGAAGGTGGGGGGCCTGCGAGGAGAATCGACGACTCCGGCGACCGCGCCCGTTCGGTGAGCTGCATCCGTCAACCTCCTTGTGACGCCGACTCCGACGGCCAGCTCAAGACAATGCAACGGGTGCCGGGCGCCCGGCCGTTTGGACCCAGGGAAAACCACAGAAGCGAGGGAACGCACGAGAGGTTCTGTGGGATTCTGTTCTTTCCCGGGAAGCCCAATCCAAGGAGCCCCGGCCAGGCGGCTAGGCCGGGTTCGAACCCAGCGCCCGCACGATGCCGGCCAGGAGCGTGCTGGGGACGACGGCGAGCACGTTGCCGTCGGCAACCGCCGCCACCTCGCGCAGGCGCGCCGCCATGTGGGCCTCGCGGGCGTCCTCGACGCGCCGCATTCCCCGTGGGCGCGTCCACGCCGCATCCCAGTTCGCGGCGACGTCGTACGCGTCCGTTCCCGTGACGCCGCGCTTGAGCAGGCGCGACTTGATGCCGTTGGACTGGATGATGTGGTGGAAGCGCACGTGCTTGGTGTACAGCGTCGCGTGCGCGTCGTCGTCGAGGTCCAAGGCGCTCAAGGGCACGCCGTCGGCGCGGGCGACCTGGTGCGCGATTTCGAGGTCGGGGCTGGGCACACGCGTCGCCCCGAACGGCGCAAGCAGTCCCATCAGGCGCTCGTGCGTGTCGTCCAGCGGCGGGAGCTCCGCCGGCGCGGCGCTCGCGGACGCCAAGGTGTCCAGCGTCGCCAGGTCCTCGGGCGGGACTCCCAAGGCGACGACGCGGGGGTGGAAGGCCTCGTAGGCCTGGCGCACACGCTCGCCGTCGGGGACGAAGCCGGCGATGGTGCCGAGCAGGAGGACGGGGTTGCCGGCGACGTCGAGCCTGGCTTGGGGGGTGCCCACGCCGTTGCCACGGGGGTCTCCCGGATGACCATTGCGACGACCCCCATTCGTTCGTCTGCCCCGGACGGGCTTGCCTCCGGCCTGGCCGACGCCGGAGCGTGTCCGCGCCGCCCCAATCCTTGATAACCGGCCGCACGGTTGGCCACAAGCGAGCACAGGCAGCCATGAAGATCGACATCGGAACGGAAGGCAAGATCCTCGGGACCAAGAAGGTCAGCCCCAACGGCCAGGTCTCGGGCCTGTCCGAGTACGCCGGCGAGGAAGTCCTCATCATCTACCCGGGCCCGCGCGAGCCGCGCATCAAGATGGACGCCAAGGACTACGTCCACGAAGTCGAGAAGGCCGTGCAGAACCAGATGAAGGGCGCCTTCCAGCAGTACAAGGCCCTCAAGGCGAAGTACAAGGACGAGACGACGGCGACGCGCGAATTCATCCGCGCCAAGAGCCCGCAGAACTTCCAGGGCCTCATCGAATCCGTCGACGCCTGGGTGGCCGGCCAGGTCGGCAAGGCCGAGAAGAAGGTTGCCGAGAAGCTTGGCGACGACGACGAACAGAACGTTTGACGACGCGTCACCAACGCTGAAGACCCCGGGCCCTCGTGGGTGGCAGGTGCAGCGCCTCGCCGCAGTCCTTCTCTTGGCTGCCCTTGCCGGGTGCGCCCAACCCCTGACCGGGGCCGACGTCGAGGTCGCCGAGTACCTGATTTCGCGGGACAACGACTTGCTTCAGCAGGCTTCCGGCGGCGGCGTCTCCACGGCCACTTGCGCGGTCGGCAAACACGTTCACCTCCTGATGCTCGAAGGGGCCGCTGATTGGACGGATCCCGCCGGTTGGCGCGTCCTAGTCGGCGAGACGAGGCTGATTGCCGTGGAGGTCGACTTGCTGCAGGGAACCTTGTACGTCTACGCGTGCCTCTCGCCGGGCGAGACCGTTTCTCGGCTGCGCTACGAACGCGGCAGCGAGGTGCTCGCCACGGCCGTGGTGGACATCGAGCCGACGATGGCGTCGTGAATTCGCTGCGCCGAGAAAACGCAGGGCTCTGTGCGGTCTGGGGGTTCCCAGGGCGCCCGACGGCAGGTCGCGGCGCCATCTCCTGAAGCGTCGGTGAGGTTGTCGTGGCCCCCGGAGTCGGAGGAAGGAGGTTGACTGATGCGGCCACCGAACGGGCGCGGTCGACCAACAATCACACGGTCTTGATGCGCATGGCCTCGGCGAGGTTGGACTCGGTGCGGGCCTCGTCGAGGACCTTCGTCAACACGGCGACGTCCTCGCGGGCATCCTCGTCCTCCGGGTTCATCTCCGCGGCCTTCGCGAAGGCATCGCAGGCGCGGCGCAGGAGCTCGCTCAGGGACTCGTCCGGCAACTCGGTGCGGCGCGGCCCGACGGGCAGGGCCTCGGCCTTGGCCAGGGCAAGGAACAGGTTGGCCACTCCGACTTGGTAGTGCATCTCCGCGTTCTGGGGCTCCAGAACGAGGGCGTCCTGCGCGGCGGCCAGGCTGGCGGCGTGGTTGCCGACGGCGCGTTCGAGGTTTGCGCGGCGCAGCAGCCGGTCGGCGGACGGGCCGTGGCGGCGCAACTCGAGGTTGATGCGGCTCAAGGCCTGGAAGGATTCGACGTAGTCGAGGTCCGACGGGGCCTGCACAAGTTGGGTCAAGAGGCGTTGGCGCATTCTTGCTTCCAGACTCCTGTTGCCGCCCTCGTGCGAATTAAGGGTTATGGCAAGGTTGTTTAACCGTCGCTCCCGAGGATAATTGTCGGGCGCGCGGCCGGCGTCCCTGCACCCGGTTTTTGCCCCCGCCCCGACCGGTGCCTTAAATGGAGCGCACCGATGGACGAAAGCCTGCCATGACGGACGAGGCTACCCTCCGCCGGACCGAACCGGCCCTCCTGCCACCCCCCGCAGTTTGGATGGCAAACCAGCCCTTCGTGACCACGGCGGACGTCAAGGTCCCCGAGAAACTGCTCGACCAGGTCATCGGCCAGGACCACGCCGTCACCGTCGTGCGCAAGGCCGCCGAGCAGAAGCGCCACGTCATGCTCATCGGCGACCCCGGAACCGGGAAATCCATGCTCGCCCGGGCCATGACGGAGTTCCTGCCCAAAGAGGAGCTCGAGGACGTCATCGCGTACCCGAACCCGGAGGACCAGAACACGCCGCGCATTCGCGTCGTTCCCGCCGGCAAGGGCAAGGAAATCGTGGACGCGCAGAAGTTCGAGGCCCGCAAGAAACAGGAGCAACGCGGCTTCCTCATGATGGTCCTCATGCTGACCGTCGTCGGCCTCAGCCTCTTCATTGCCTTCACCACCGGGCAGTACCAGACCATCCTTTACGGCCTGCTCGGCGCCATGCTCGTGTTCTTCCTGTTCCGCTCGGCGGGCATGCAGCGCAGCGTGCAGATGGTTCCCAAGCTCCTCGTCGGCCATGACCCCGATGAAGTGGCGCCCTTCGTCGACGCGACGGCCGCCCACTCGGGCGCCCTGCTCGGCGACGTCCGGCACGACCCGTTCCAGGCCGGCGGCCTCGAGACCCCCGCGCACGACCGCGTCGAGGCCGGCGCCATCCACAAGGCCAACCGCGGCGTGCTCTACATCGACGAGATCAACACGCTGCACCTGCCCAGCCAGCAGCACCTGTTGACCGCCATTCAGGACCGCCGCTTCCAAATCACGGGTCAATCGGAGCGCTCGTCGGGCGCCATGGTGAAGACCGAACCCGTGCCGTGCAACTTCATCCTGGTTGCCGCAGGCAACCTGGATGCTCTCCAAGGCATGCACCCGGCCTTGCGCTCACGCATCCGCGGCTACGGCTACGAAGTGTACGTCCGCGACCAAATGGACGACACCGAGGAGAACCGCCAAAAGCTGGTGCGTTTCGTCGCCCAGGAAGTCATCCGCGACGGCAAGATCCCGCACTTCGACAAGTCGGGCGTCGCCGAGATCATCCACGAGGCGCAGCGCCGCAGCGGCCAGAAGGGCAAGTTGACGCTGCGCCTGCGTGAATTGGGCGGCCTCGTGCGCGTCGCCGGCGACCTCGGCAAAGAGGACCAGGCCGCCGTGGCAACCTCCGCGCACGTGCTGCGCGCCAAGAGCATCGCTCGCTCACTTGAGCAGCAGATCTACGACCGCCACATCGAGCACAAACAGAAGTACCAACTCATCCACACCGAAGGCGTCGCCGTCGGCATGGTGAACGGCCTCGCCGTCTTCAGCGCCGACAACGGCATGAGCGAGCACTCCGGCATCGTGATGCCCATCGTCTCCGAAGTCACACCGGCCTCGAGCCGCGGCGAAGGCAAGATCATCGCCACGGGCAAACTCGGGGAAATCGCGAAGGAGGCTGTGCAGAACATCTCGGCCATCTTCAAGAAGTTCCTCGCCGAGGACGTGTCAAACCACGACGTGCACATCCAGTTCGTCCTCGCCCACGAAGGCGTGGAAGGCGACTCCGCGTCGGTGTCCATCGCGACCGCCGTCATGTCCGCCTTGAGCCGCGTTCCCATCCGCCAGGACGTCGCCATGACCGGCAGCCTGTCCGTGCACGGCCTCGTGCTGCCCGTGGGCGGCGTCACGGCCAAGATTGAGGCCGCCGCCAAGATTGGCATCAAGAAGGTCCTCATCCCGAAGGCCAACCTCGTCGATGTGCTCATCGAGGACGACTTCGTCGACAAGATCGAAGTCGTTCCGTGCGACACCATCTACGACGTCCTCGAGCACGCCCTCGATGACCACCCGAAGAAGGCGGAACTGTTGGCCAAGCTGCGCACCCTCGAGACCAACTTGCCCCGGGGGCCCACGAAGGCCGTGCCGGTCCCCGCCCGCGAGCTGCCGACGAAGGACGACATCCCGTCGGAAGACATCCCGAAGCCCATTCGCCGCCGGGCCCCCGTCAAGCCGCCCGCGACGCCGGCACCCTAGTTTCGGCCGGTCGTCTCACGAGCCGCGGATTTCGCGAATGACGGCGGACTTCCGCGCCCGTTCTGGGCTCCCACGACAATCCAGCGCCTTGTGACGCCGACGGCGGCCACGACGTCAACCGGATGATGCCGTCCATTGGCGGCGCGGGGCGCCGCCTCGGCGCGCTTCGCGCGCCGCTTCGTCAAATGGTTGAGTTGGAAGTCGCCGGAGTCGGCGGAGGAAGTCGTTGGACCGTAGCGAGGATGAACGCGCGCGGCCGCGACCGGACCGATGACCATCGATTCGCGCACAAGGCCTGACCCGAATGCGCGCGAATCCGCGAAAATCAGCCGCTTCGCGGGCAACTCCGCGCTTTCAGCCCGCGCAGCGAGACCATCAAGTAGCCCGAGGTTTTTCCCCAGGCGTGCGCGCCCTCGTGGTCGGTCGCTTTCAGCCGGTCCACAAAGGCCACGTCGCACTCATCGCCCGCGCCCTCGAGGATTGCCAGCAGGTCGTCGTCGGCATCGGCTCGGCGGCATCGAAGACCAGCTTGCGCAACCCGTTCACGGCCGCGGAACGCAGGCAGCTCATCGCAGCGGCCTTCCCGCAGGAAGTCGCCTCCGGCCGGCTGACCATCGTTGACGTTCCGGACATCAACAATCCGCCACGTTGGGTCGAGCACGTCATCGGCATCACCGGGGCAATCGACCGCGTCTTCGGCAACGACGACGACACGTTGGCCCTCTTCGACATGGCCAACATCCCGGTCGCGTCTCCCGGGCTCATGGACCGCGAGCGCTGCGAAGCCAGCACCATCCGCGTTCAGCTTGCGGAAGACGACCCGGCCTGGCGCAAAGCCGTCCCCGCAGCCGTCGCCGCTTTGCTCGACCAGTGGGGCGCCGGGCGCCGCCTGCGCGGCCTGGAGGCGGTGGCGTGACCATTGACGCTGGGGCCCGCAAGCTCGTCGAGCGCATGGAGCGCGACAGCCTCACCCTCGCCGTGGCGGAGAGTTGCACGGGCGGCCTCGTTGGCGGCCGCATCACGGAGGTCCCGGGGGCAAGCAAGACGTTCCTCGGAGGCGTCGTCGCGTACGCCAACGACGTCAAGGTCGCCCAACTCGGCGTCGATCCCGCCCTCTTCGCCGACGGGCATGGCGCGGTGTCCGCCGCGGTGGCGACGGCCATGGCGCACGGCGTTCGCAGCAAGTTCGGCGCGAAGCTCGCCATCGCGGTCACGGGGATTGCGGGCCCGCACGGTGGAACGGCTGGCAAGCCCATCGGCACGGTGTGGCTTGCGGCCCTTGGTCCCGGCGACCTCGTCAACGTCCACCGCATCCACGCCGAAGGCGACCGAGCGGCCGTTCGGGCCAAGGCCGTCGACGAGGCCATTCGCTTGTTGGAGCGCAACATCAGCGAGGCAGAGAACGAGGAGATTGTCTAGACCCGGTCCGCGGTCAAGTGCCGTAGCGGCGCTTGCGGCGCTGGTACTCCTCGATGGCGTGCAGGAATTCCCGCTTGTTGAGCTCGGGCCAGTTCACGTCCGCGAAGTACAGTTCGGCGTACGCCATTTGCCACAGGAGGAAGTTCGAGACGCGCTCCTCGCCGCTCGTGCGGATGATGAAGTCCGGGTCCGGCAGGTCGCCCGTGTAGAGGCGGCGGCTGATGGTGTCCGCCGTGATGGCGTTGGGGTCGAGCACGCCGGTCTTGGCATCCATCGCGATGCGTTTGACGGCTTCGACGATCTCCTGGCGGCCCCCATACGCGATGGCCACGTTGAACGAGTACGCGTCGTAGGTGCGCGTGGCATCCATAACGAGGTCGGCCGCGGTGCGCACCTCCGTGGGCAGCAAGTCGAGGTCGCCGATGCAGCGCACGCGAATCTTGTTCTTGTGCACGCGTTCGTCGACGGCCATCTTGCGGAAGTTGTGCTCGAAGAGCTCCATCAGCAGTTCGCGTTCCGGGGCGGCGCGCTGGAAGTTCTCCGTCGAGAAGGCGTAGACGGTGAGGACCTTGATCCCGAGCTCAAGGCACCAGTCGAGGACATTCTCCAAGCGTTCCTGGCCGGCGACGTGGCCCATGGCGACGTCCCCGAGCCCAAGAAGGCGCGCGAAGCGACGGTTTCCGTCCATGATGATGCCGACGTGGTGCGGGACGGCGGCCTTCTTGATGCGGGCCTCGGCCTGCCGCACGCGGATGCGGTCGATGCGGCTGACCACCGACCATGCAAGGCCGGAGTTGGCCACCCGACTGGCTGGGCCGCGAACGACCTTGTAGCGCAGGAGCGCCTTGGCCAAATCGTCCACCTTGCGCCCGGCTGCACCTTCCAGTTGCCGGATGCGGTCGCCCACGGCGTCTCCACCCGCACGCCATATTTCAGACCGGAGGGAACGAAGTCGTTTCACCCAACCCGCCCGAGGTGCCTTGGCCTGATGCCCGGTGAAGGCGCATGCACGGGCCGGCGCAGGAGGGGGCCACGCAGGCCACGCCGCCCCAGCGCGTCGTCTTCCACGTCGACATGGACGCCTTCTACGCCGCCGTCGAGATGCGCGACGACCCGCGCCTGCGCCACGTGCCCGTCGTCATCGGCGCCGACCCCAGCGGCGGCCAAGGACGCGGCGTGGTGTGCACGGCGAACTATCCCGCACGCACGTTCGGCATCCGCAGCGCCATGCCCATCAGCCAGGCCTGGCGCCTCGCCCCGCACGCCGTCTTCATCCGACCAGACTTCTCCAAGTACGGGCCCGCCAGCGACGCCGTCATGCAGGTGCTGGAACGCTACGCCGACGTCCTTGAAGTCGTCGGGATGGACGAGGCCTACCTCGACATGACGGCCAAGTGCGCCACCCCCGACGGGCAGCTTGACTGGGACCTTGCCCGCAGCCTGGCGCGCAGCCTGCAAGCGGCCGTCGCCCGCGAAACTGGTCTGTCCTGTTCCGTCGGCGTCGCTCCCTCCAAGGCCGTGGCCAAGATTGCAACCGACCGCCGCAAGCCGCACGGCGTCACGCCGGTGCGGCCGGACGAGGTTCGCGCCTTCCTCGACCCCCTCGCCGTGCGCTGCATCAGCGGCTGCGGCCCAAAGACGGCCGCCGCCCTCAACGAGGACGGCATCCGCACCATCGCCGACTTGGCCGGAACGAGCCCGGACGAGTTGGAGCGCCGCTTCGGATCGCATGGGCGCTGGCTGCATCAGCTTGCGCTTGGCTTGGATGCGCGGCCCGTGGTCTCGGACCACGGTCCGCGCAAGAGCCGCGGCAACGAGACGACGTTCCTGCGCGATGCGGCGCGCGCCGACGAGGTGCTCCGAGTCGCAGGCGACCTCCTCGAAGAAACCCTCGACGTCCATGACCGGCGCGACCGCCGAGCCTTCACCACGCTAACGGTCAAAGTGCGCTACGCCGACTACACGACGTTGACCCGGGCGCACAGCGTGGACGTGCCCTTCGAGATGGACCGCAGCGACACCCCTGCACGGGCCTGGGCCGTGGCCAAGGCCTTGCTCGGCCCCCTGCTTGACGGCCGCGCCGTGCGCCTCGTCGGCGTCCGGCTGACGAACTTCCTCGAGCCGACTGGGCAGCGCCCCTTGTCCGTGTACGGCTTCGGCGTGGCGGAACCGGTCGTCAGGCCGCGGCACCGCGCCGAGAAGCCCTGGGGCGCCTTCGACCCGGGCGGGCTCCGGCAGCTCCTTCTGGCCTGACGACGGCGCCCGGACAGGGATGACGGGGAGATCGGGGATGACGAACCACATCCCCGGGCATCACCGAGATCCCTGTTTCGTCGGTCGTCGGTCACCGGGCTCCACGGGAAGGGGACCTTGGACGCATGGGCATGCTCATGACTGGAGCCGGGGTCGCCCAGCCGATGAAGCCGGTCGAGGCCGCCGATGCCGTCCGAGTCGCCGCCAAGCGCAGCACGCAGCTCTTCCGCGACGGCCTGCCCATGATTGCGTCGGAAAACATCATCTCGCCCCGCGTGGCGGAGATGTTGGTCACGGACCTGCATGGCCGCTACGCCGAAGGCCTGCCCGGCAAGCGCTACTACCAAGGCTGCAAGGATTTCGACACCATCGAAGCCCTTGGCATGCAATTGGCGCAGCAGGTCTTCCGCTGCCGCTTCGCCAACATCCAGTCCACCTCCGGCACCGTATCCAACCTGGCCGTGCTGAAGTCTCTCGCCAAACCCGGGGACGCCATCACGGCGGTTTCCACGGCGGACGGCGGCCACATCAGCCACGCTCCCATGGGCGCCGTCGGCATGCGCGGCCTCGAGTTGCACACGTACCCTTGGAACGTCGACCGCATGGAGCCCGACGTCGACGGCTCGCTGAAACTCATCCGGCAAATCAAGCCCAAGCTGGCCTGGTTCGGCCAATCCATGTTCCTCTTCCCGACGCCCATGAAGGAACTCGCCGACGCCGCCCACGAGGTCGGATCCACCGTTGTGTACGACGGCGCGCACGTGCTCGGCCTCATCGGCGGCGGCCAGTTCCAGGACCCCCTGCGCGAAGGCGCCGACGTCCTCACCGGCAGCAGCCACAAGACCTTCCCCGGCCCCCAAGGCGGCTTCGTCCTGTCCGACACGGCTGACGAGAAGCAGCAGCGCAAGCTGCATTCCGGCGTCTTCCCCGGCGTCGTGTCGTCCTACCACCTGCACCACGTCGCCGGCAAAGTCGTCGCCCTCGCGGAATTCCAGGAGCACGGCGCCCAGTACGCAAAGGACACCGTCGCCAACGCCCAGGCCCTCGGCGCGGCCCTCGCGGAGCGCGGCTTCGACGTACTCGCCGCCGACCGTGGCTTCACGCGCAGCCACCAAGTCGTCACCCGGCACGGCACGCAGGACTCCGGCGCCGGCGCCAAGGCCGCGGCGAAGCTCGAGGATGCGGGAATCATCACGAACATGAACATGCTTCCCGGCGACACCAAGCCGCTGACGCCGTCGGGGCTGCGGCTGGGCGTGCAGGAGCTCACGCGCGTCGGCATGGGCACGCGCGAGATGGCGCAGGTCGCCGACTTCTATGCCCGCGTCCTCGTCAAGGGCGAGGACCCAGCCAAGGTCAAGGCCGACGTGAAGGCGTTCAAGGGCCGCTTCCAGGCCGTGAAGTACTGCTTCAACCCGGAGAACCTCGGCGGGTACGAGTACTACGAGATCGCCAAGAAGCAGCCCAGCCTGGCGAAGTTCGTCTAGCCGCCACGCCCGCCCCCAAAGCTCCTCCTCCCAAGCCACAGATTTCGCAGATCAACGCAGATGTTGGACCAGCGGACGACGGCGCGCGTTCCTCCTCGCAATCGCCCAGCGTCTTCCGACGCCGACGTCGTGGGTTTGCACGTGCTGGATGCTGCGAAACGCCGCGCAAAGCGCGGCGAGCGGCGCCCCGCGCCGCCAATCTGCGTCATCGGCTAGCCGTGCCCGGAGTCGTCACAAGGAGGTTGACTGGCATGGCATGAACGGGCGCCGTCGTGCACTCGGAACCAGGGGCCCGGGCGCAATCGGTAGGGGGCACGGGAAACGCCTAGGACCCCCCAGAGGTGGCACGCCTGACAATGGTCCGCATCGCCCTCACTGGCACCCCCGGCGTCGGCAAGACCAGCCTCGCCAAGGTTGCCGCCGAGCACGGCTGGCGCGTCGTGGACGTCAAGGCCTGGGCGCGGGCGGAGGGCTGCATCGCCGGCCACGATGCCGAGGACGAGGCGGACGCCATCGACGTCGAAGCCCTCGCGGAGCGCGTGCCGGCGGACGATGGCTCGAACGTCCTGTACGAAGGCCACCTCAGCCACTTCCTCGACCTCGACGAAGCCTGGGTCGTGCGCTGCGATCCGGCGGTCCTGCGCGGCCGCCTGGTGGCGCGCGGCTACCGCCCAGCCAAAGTGGTGGAGAACCTTGAGGCCGAAGCCCTGGACATCATCTTGCAGGAGGCCCTCGACGTGGTGCCCCGCGTCATCCAGAGGGACGGCACGCGCCGGAGGCCCGAAGCCCTTTTTGCGGCATTTGCCGACTCCCCTCGCGCAGCCGCTAAAGGCCACGACCTGGAACCGGTCGACTGGAGCAGCCAGCTCCCCTTCTGAGACAGGCCACAACCCTCCTCTCTGACGGCTTCCCCCACCCTCCCCCAACCCAACCGAACCCCCGCGTGTTGCCTGATGGTTTTGGACAATTACCGCACGACCCTCGACTGGTGGCTGGTGCCGCTGGCCAAGGCCTTTCGCCACATCCACCCGGATGTCTTCACCTGGCTCAGCCTCGTTGCCGCCGTCGCCGGCGGTGTGGCATTCTGGAAGTCGGACGCCACCGACGCCGGCTTGCCCCTGCTGCTTGCCGCCTGGGCCTGTGTCCTGCTCAACTCCGTCCTCGACCTCCTCGACGGCAAGGTCGCCAAGCTCACCGGCAAGGCCACGCCGCGCGGCGACTACCTCGACCACGCCATCGACCGCTTCAGCGACACGTTGTTCCTGCTCGGCATCGCCTTCAGCGGATGGGCCCGCCTCGAGATCGGCGTCCTCGCCCTGACCGGGACGCTGCTCACCTCGTACATGGGGACGCAGGCGCAAGCCGTGGGCCTGAAGCGCAACTACTCGGGACTGCTGGGCCGCGCCGATCGCATGGTCCTGATGCTCATCATCCCCGTCGCCGACTGGTTTTGGGCCCGCCAAGACTACGCCGCCCCATGGGAATCCGTCGGGTTCCAGTCGATGCTGGAAATCATGTTGGCGTACTTCGCCCTCATGGGGATCCTCACGACGGCGCAGCGCTTCATCGGCGGCCTGCGCGGCTTCGGGGCCGACGGCCGCGTCAAGTAGCCGCGCCAACCCCGGATTGGTCGCGGCAGGTCGCCCGCCAACCACGAATTGCACGAATGGCACGAAACCGCCAATTCGTGGGCTTCGTGCAATTCGTGGTTCAGCGTTCAGCGCAGGCGCAGACTGACCGCCACGCCGTCTCGCACCGGCATGAGCGTGCTCAGGAAGGCCGGGTCCGTGAAGGCGCGGTGGTTGTACTCCTTGACGGCCTTCGTCGCCGCGTCCTTTGACTTCAGGAGAACCTTCCCTTGCCAAAGCGAGTTGTCCGTGATGACGAGGCCGCCGACGCGCACGCGCTTGCGCGCCAAGTCCCAGGCGTCGACGTAGTCTTCCTTGTCGATGTCGATGAAGACGACGTCGTTGAGGTGCTTGTCGACCTTCAGCAAGTCGCAGGCGTCCCCCAGGCGGAAGTCCACGCGGCGCACCAGCTTCCCCTTGCGCAGCCACTGCATGGCCTCGCGGGACAGCGCCTCATCGGTCTCGGTGTGCACGACGGTGCCCCCAGCGCCGACGGCGCGGGCGAACCACGCCGTGGAGTAGCCGAAGCCGGAGCCAAGTTCGAAGACGCGCTTGGCATGGATGGAGCGCGCCAATTGCTCGCACAGGCGCCCGACGAGCGGCCCAATGATGGGGAAGCCGCGCTTCTCGCCCGACAGGCGCATGGCCTGCAGGACGGCATCTGGGGACGGCTGCAGGTCGCGCAGGTACAGCTCGATGCCCGGGTCCACGAGGTCCATCGCGAGGACATCGCGTCCTTCGGCATGAACCTTGCCGCTACACGCGCTCGTTGACGCACATCTGGACGTGCTGCAAACTCGCCGCCACGCTGCGTTTGGCCGCGTCGCCTTCCGGGCTTGCCCCGTGTCCCGGATGCAGCACGCGCACCGGGAGCTTGCCCAGACGCTTGATGCTGGCGTCCATGACTTTCAGGTCGCCGTCGGGGAAGTCGAAGCGTCCAATGCCGCCGTCCGCGAACAACGTGTCGCCCGAGAACAGGGTTCCACTGGCCTCGTTCCAATAACACGTCGCCCCCGGTGCGTGGCCGGGCGTCTCGAGGACGGCGAAGGGTGCGCCGCCGAACGTCACGGTGTCGCCGTCGGAGACGACGTCGTCGACGGTGAGTTGCACGATGCGTGCCCCGAAGCGCTCGGAAGTGGGGTCGCGGCCAGTGAAGAGTTTTTCGGCGCAGCGCGGGCTGGCCACGATGCGGGCGCCGAGGGACTTGTAGTGCGGCAAGCCGTTGACGTGGTCGAGGTGCTCATGCGTCACGGCGACGCACTTGATGCGGTGCGGGTCCGTGACGGCCGCGATTTCCTTCAGGACGTTTTGGAAATCCATGCCGTGGCCGGCGTCAACCATGTCGTAGGAATTGCTGGTCGGGTCCTTGACGAGGAATTGGTTGCAGTCCCAGCCACGGCCACCAAGCCGGAGCACGTTCATGTGGGTTGCACCGCGGGTTTCTTGGCGGCCAGGAACAGCAGCGCCTGGCCGGCGCATGCCCCGATGGCGCTTGCCAGGTTCGATAGGGGATTCGTCAATTGGTACGCCGCAAATCCGCGCGTCGCGTCCTCGGGGCTGGATTCCTCGCCCCAGTGGCGCACGACGGCCTCGAAGACGCGCGCCTGCAGGTCGTCGCGTGCCTTGGCCGAGTCCGCCACGACGGCGCCAAGGGCCGCGAGGTCGCTGTCGCGCAAGGCCGGCAGAAGGCGGCCAAGCAAATCGCGGGCTTCGCGAACCGCCGTCCGGTGGCCCTGCAGGATGTCGCGGGCGACGGGGGGCTGCGGGTCCCGTTTGGGCAGGCGGCGAAGGACGTCCTCGCGCGGGTAGGCGAGGTCCTGCAGGCTGAGGCCGAGATCGCGTAGGACGGTTTGTGCGATGGCGAGCGCCTGCGACCCGACGCCGTCGAGCAGGAAGGCCGCCATGTCCAGGAGTTGGAAGTCGCTGACGGATTCGAGGGGGAGGTCGAGGGTGGCGACGCGGCGGAGGGTCTGGTGCAGGATGCGCGAGACGTCCTCCTCCTGGATGGATTGCAGCAGGCGGGCGGCGTGCACGACGCGTTCGGGGTCGTTGCTGGCGTGCTCGACGCATTCGGCGGCCAGGTCCAGGGTCTGCGTCAGGCGCGCGCCCATGACCTGCAACAGGTCTGTCGGCGGGTTGCTTCCCCCGGGCGGCATGGTGAATCCGATGAGGTCGGGGCCGACGGTGGCGACGATGCGTTCGTCGAGGTGGCGCAGGAGGTCGCGAGCGGCGGCAATGGCGTCGTTGGGGAAGCGGTCCGTTGGCCGCAACTCGACTTTCTCGTAGCCGCGCACGTAGGCGGACAGGAGCGTGATGCGCAGGAGGGGGACGCCTGCGGGCGCGGTGGCCACGTAGGTTCGGTCCTGCACGACGGGGACGATGAGCAGGGAGCCCGAGATGAGGTGCAAGTCGACCTCGCGGCCTTCCTGTTGCTGCTGCGTCCAACTGTCGATCCACTTCTTCGGCAGGTACACCGACCAGGCGCCGGACCCGACGCGGGTGACGCGCTTGCGCTTGATGGGTTCCACAATCATGCAGAACGCAGCGGACTTACGTAAGTCTGGCGTTAGCTGTTGAACATCGGGTCGCGCTTGGACTTCCACAACTCGAGGGGGTCGCGCTCGAGCTCTTCCTCATGCGTGGGCAGCATCTTGACGATGGCCTGCTTGAGTTCGTCCACGCCTTTGCCGGTGTGGACGCTGAAGCTGACGCGGTCCGACGCCGGCGCCGCGCGCTCCACGTCGGCCTTCGTTTCGGCCACGAGCAACGGGATGCCGGCCATCTCGCGCTTGACTTGGGCGAGGAGGCTCTCCTGCTCGGCCATGGAGTAGCCGGAGAGGACGGTCGGATCGATGAGGAACAGGACGGCATCCGCCGTGTGGCGCAGGGCCGCAACGGCTTGGCGTTCGACGGGGTTGCGCTTGGCGTCGGGGCGGTCGAGCAGGCCGGGCGTGTCCACGACCTGGACCTTCACGGGTGGCTCGCCGGGGCCGCCGGGGACCTCGAAGTGGCCGACGTTGGCGTTCTTCGTCGTGAAGGCGTACGCGGCAATCTCGGGGTGCGCCTTCGTCCACGCCGCAAGCAGGCTCGACTTGCCCACGTTGGGGAAGCCGGCGATGACGACGGTTGCGTACTCGGGGTGGACCTGGGGGAGCATGCGAACGGTGTCGCGGGCCTTGCCGAGGAAGGCCAAGTCAGCCTCGACGTCGTACAGGATGCTGGAGCAGCGGCCGGAGAAGCGGCGCTTCTGCTGCTGGATGCCAAGCGTCGTGCGTTCGCGGCGCATGGCGGCGGAGACCTCCTGGTACACTTGGCCAATGGTCTCCTCGGCCCACTGGATGTTGGCGAGCGACTTCTTGAGCTGGTCCATGCCGACGAGGATGTCGAGGACTTCCTGCTCGTACTGCGGCAGACGCTCCAAGGTGGGAACCGAGTCGAGGAAGCGCTGCAGGTCCTCCCGCGTTGACTCCGCGATGTGCTTCATCTGGACCTCCTCCGTCTTGCGGATGCGATGGTACTTGTCCGGGTCCGGGACCTCGAGCTTGTTCGCCTTGAGGAACGCCTTGTCCAGGATCTCCTGTGCCGTCAAGACGGTCGGCACACGGTCCAGCATGGGCTTTCCGACAAGGGGGTCCTATATCATCGTGGTGGGCCTCGGATTCCCTCGGGTTCAACGATTTTTCCCCAGGATTCAACGCATTTGGGCGTGAACCGACCCGGGTTCCTAGCAAGGCGAACGCGCCCGTTCGGTGCCCCACATTCGTTAACCTCCTTGTGACGCCGACGGCGACGGCCCGCCCACCGTGATGAATGACGGCGCTAGGCGCCGCGGCCCGCGGCCGCTAGGGTTTCGACTCGCGTTGCTCGACGGCCTGCACGCGGCCGGTCTCGTTGTCGTACAACAGGCCAAGCACCTGCAATCCCTTCGGCATGAGGGGGTGGCTGCGTACGAGTTCGACGCTGCGGCGCACGTTCTCCTCGGCGTCCGCGAAGCCGCCCAACCAGCGCTGGAAGTCCGGGCGCATGGCTTCGTGCAGGGGAACCTCGGTGGTGGCTGCGATGCTCCGCGCGATGCGGAATTCGCCGCGGCCGACGAGGGTCATGCCGCACTTGGTGTGTCCCAGGATGGCCACGGTGCGCACGCCAAGCAGGTGGGCGCCGACGACGAGGGAGCGCAGGGTGCCGTCGTCGAGCAGGTTGCCGGCGTTGCGGATGACCTTGGCGTCCCCATGTTTCAGGCCGAGCACTTTCTCGACGTTGTGGCGCGTATCCATGCACGCGACGACCGCCAACCGGAGGGCGGGCGGCGTGGCGAGTTCGCGGTCGTTCGGGTCCCAGTCGGAGGCCACGTACTGCCGGTTGCCTTCGAGAAGGGTCTTCAGCACGTTGGCGGGCGCGTCGCCGTCCACGGCCAACGCACTCCCCGCCTCGTGTAAAGGATTGCGAGGCACCCCGGGGGCTCGGCTTAGGGGCGCAGGGCAATCCACAGGTCGTTGACGTTCGTTCCCGTCGCCCCCATGTGGATGAGGCGGCCGCGGCGGTCCAACAAGGCATGCGCCGCGTGGCCCTCCAAGGCGGCCGCTGCCTCGGGCGTCCAGTCGCCCGCGGAAACCAGGGCGCCGGCGGCATCGGTCGAGCCGTCAACGCCGTCGCTGGCGACGCACAGGAACGCCGACGATGCATCGGCGTCTTCGGCCAGCCACTTCGCAGCAAACACGGCGGCATGCTGGCAGCGCCCGCCTGGCGGCGTGCCGACGGGCAAAGAAACCGAGCATTCGCCGCCCCCGACGAGGGCTGCGGGGCGGCCCGGCAGGCCCTTGGCGGCCGCGAGGAACGCTGCGACCTCCGATTCGGCGTCCCCGGCAACGCGGCGACCGTGGCGGTGAACCTCGTAGCCCAAGGTTGCCAGCCGCAGGCCGGCGGCTGCGATCATCTCCTCGGTGCCGGCGAGGACGCGGTGCGGGATGGCGTCCGGCTCGCCGGGCACGTGAAAGGGGCCAGACCCAACAATCTGCGGAGCCAACGCGCGCTCGGTGTCCGCGAGCAACCAGACGCGGGCGCGCCGCGTCCGGGCAAGAAGTCGTTGCCCGAGCTTGCCCCCCTTCAGGGCGGACAGGGCGGATCTCTCCCGGTTCATTGCGTCGATGGGGAGGCCGCTGCGCAGGAGAGTCTCCCACTTGGTGCGCAACGCCTCGGGGCTGATGCCGTGCGGGACTTCGGCACAAGCCGAGGCGCCCCCCGACAGCAGGACGAGGACGGGTTCGTCGGGGGCAAGGGCATCAATCCAGTTCAGGACGGCGGCACCGGCAGTGAAAGAGCCGGGCCCCGGCAGAGGGTGGTCGCCGGGCAGCCACGTGAAGGTGTCCACGTTCGGGGCGTGCACGCCTTTCGGAGCGACGCCGAGGCCCGCGAAGGGCACGCCGGCCTCGACGAGGCCCCACAGCATCCGTGGCGCCGCCTTGCCGAGGGCGAGGACGCGGATGCGCTTTGGTTCCTCGCGCTTCGTTCCGGGGGGGATGAGCCAGTCGTCAAGCCAGCCCTGCCGGACGGCCTTGCGCACGAGAACCGTCGGGTCCACGGCGGCGAGACCGGCGGCGTAGGCGTCCAAGGCGGCATCATGCACGGCTGCTGGAACGCCGTGATCCTTTCCTGCGCTTCCCGCCCTCAATCGACCCTCACCTCGCGCCATGCGACTTGGCCGTCCTCCACGAGCTGCTTGACCTGCTGCTGCACGGGGCTGAGGCGGCTGGTGGCCGACTTGATTTCGACGAAGACCACGCCGTCGGAAGTGAATTGGATGCCGTCCACGGGGCTGCCGATGAAGCGGAACCCCTTCGGGTCCCACGGCCAGTCCTCCATGAAGGGCGCGAACTGCTCCATCGTCTGCCCGTAGCGTGTCGATTGGCTGCGCTTGAGTCCGTCGAGGTCCTTCAAGCGGCGGCGCAGGCGGGCGACCGACTTCGCCCACAGCCACCAGGAAAACAGCAGCACGGCGACGCCGGCGGCGAGGGCCCACAGCGGGACGTCCACGTGGCGTGTAGGATTCGCGCGTTCAAGGCCTCGCCGACTGTGCCTGAGCAGCTAAGCGAGCCCCGGCCACGGATTGGCACGGATTCTCACGGAGACGGGTTCCGTGTCAATCCGTGCCAATCCGTGGCTCGTCCGGGGGTGGCGCGGGGCTTTTGACCTGCCCCTGACTGGCCGCGCCGTGGACCTTCAGGAGAGCGCCGAACACGGCCTCATCCGCCAGACCGTGCGCGAGTTCGCCGACCGCCGCCTGCGCCCCCAGGCTGCCAAGATGGACCACGCCCACCAATGGGACAAGGCCCTCGCCGCCGAGATGGGCGATCTTGGCCTCATGGGCATGAACTTCCCCGAAGCCGTCGGCGGCGCCGGCACCGACATGGTGTCCTACTGCATTGCCATCGAGGAATTGTCCCGTGTGTGCGCCTCGACGGGCGTCATCTGCAGCGTCAACAACTCCCTGTCCGGCTGGCCTCTCTTCACGTATGGCAACGCGGAGCAGCACGAACGCTACCTCAAGCCGATGCTGTCCGGCCGCAAGCTTGGCGCGTATGGCCTCACGGAACCCAACGCCGGCAGCGACGTTGTGAGCATGCAGACGTCCGCCACGAAGTCCGGTCGCGGCTACACCCTCAACGGGCAGAAGCTCTTCATCACCAACGCCGGCCTCGCCGACACCTACGTCGTCTTTGCGCAGACCGACAAGACCGCGGCACACAAGGGACAGACCGCCTTCCTCATCGAGAAGGGCCAGGCGGGCTTCAGCATCGGCAAGCCCGAGGACAAGCTCGGCATCCGCGCCGCCCCGTGCTGCCCGCTGTTCTTCGAGAACGTCGACGTCCCCGCGGAGAACGTCCTCGGCCCCGTCGGCGAGGGCTTTAAGGTCGCCATGAAGACGCTCGACGGCGGACGCCTCGGCATCGCAAGCCAAGCCCTCGGCATCGCCGTCGGCGCCTACGAGGCCAGCCTGGCCTACGCGCAGGAACGCAAGCAGTTCGGCAAACCCATCGGAAGCAACCAGGCCATCCAGTGGAAGCTTGCCGACATGGCCACGCGCATCGACGCCGCCCGCCTGCTCATCCACCGCGCCGCCCAACTGAAGGACCTCAAGGCCCCCTACTCGAAGGAAGCCGCGATGGCCAAGGTGTACGCCTCCGAGACGGCGATGTGGGCCGCCACCGAGGCCGTGCAGATCCACGGCGGCAACGGCTACACGAAGGACTACCCCGTCGAGCGCGCCTTCCGGGACGCCAAGATCACGGAGATTTACGAGGGCACGAGCGAGATCCAACGCATGGTCATCGCCAACAACTTGCTCAAGGGAGCCTGAGCGCAGCACACCCCTTGCGCAGACGAGCCGCAGATCTCGCTGATTCCCGCTGATGTTGGCAGTCATCCTTGCGGACTCCGTTCAATCCCGTCGGAAATCCGTTCAATCCGCATTCCGTAGGGTTCATGTCCATCCTCGTCTGGCGCCCCATGCCATGGTCGATGAGACGCCGGAAGACCAGATGACGGTGCGCGAACGCCGTGCCCTGCACGCCAAGCAGCAGTCGCGCAAGGACGCCCCCGTGCGCATGGCCCGCAAAGCCATCGTGCCCGGCATCATCATCCTGGTCATCGCAGCCATCGTTGCGGGCTTCTACTTCACGGCCAAGAACCAGGGCGAGTGCCCGGACCACTGGCACGCCACCTTCGACGTGTACGTGCAGGACGACAACGGGACCGCTCAGCGCATCAGTTTCCGCCACCCCGACTTCGACCTCAGCCGCAACACGCCGATGCGCTCGCACATGCACCAGCGCGACGGCAAGAACCAGTTCCACTTCGAGCAGGGCGCGCAGTGCGTCGGCGTCGAGGAGGCCTTCGGTTACGTCGACGTCGAACTCAACGCCAACTCCATGACCCTGCAGGGCGCGCACGCCGCGCTCGGACAGGAGGGAACGTACCGCGAAGAGGGCAACAAGACCCTCGAAGCCTACGTCCAATCGCCCAGCGGCGAGTGGCGCCACCCCAGCGTCAAGTCCATCCTGGACTACCAGCTCAAGGATGGCGAGAGCATCCTCATCCTGTACGGCAACTACACGGATGAGCAGGTGGCCCAGTTCCAGGCCGCGATGGCGCTGCCCGACTCCGGCCGCCAGGCCTAGGCTGAATCAGCCCAAGGCACGTTGCGGGGCCCCGGTGAAGGGAGCCGCGAATTTCGGGAAATGGCGCGAATGCCGACGGGCAGCAATGAGTCCGTCGCCTTTGCGAGGATTGGCGCGATTCGCGGCCCGCCGAAGCGAGCAGACAAGGGCTCAACCACGCAGGTCCGCCAGGATGGCCTCGGCGGCCTCGTGCGGCGTGCGCCGGCCTTTGCGGACGTCCTCGAACAGGGGTGCAAAGGCGGGCCGCGGCGTGCCGTCGCGCAGGAAGGCATGGTCGGCGACGGCTCGCGTGAGGTGGGCGCGGACCTCGTCGCGCAGCCGCGACTCACGCCGCCGCACCCATTCGCCGGCCCCTTCGGACCACTGGCGATGCCGTGCGATGGCCTGGGCGACCTCCGCCACGCCTTCGCCTCGCTCCGCCACCGTGCTCTGGATTGGCGGCACCCAGTCGGTGCGGCCGTGCGCGAGGCTGAGGTTGGCTTCGACTTCGCTTGCGACCTTGTCGGCGCCCGTCAGGTCGGACTTGTTGACGACGAAGACGTCGGCGATCTCCATGATGCCGGCCTTCACGGCCTGCACGTCGTCGCCGAGGTTGGGGACGAGGACAACGAGAACCGTGTCAGCGAGGCGCACGATGTCCACTTCGGCTTGGCCGACGCCGACGGTCTCGACGAGGATGACGTCCTTGCCGGCGGCGTCCAGGACACGCACGGCGTCCGCCGTGTGGGTCGACAGGCCGCCGAGGGCGCCCCGGCTGCCCATGGACCGGATGAAGACCTCCGGGTCCGTGGACCGGCTCTGCATGCGGATGCGGTCGCCGAGGATGGCGCCGCCCGTGAACGGACTCGACGGATCGACGCACACGACGCCGACTTTCAGCCCGGCGCGCCGGTAGTGCTCGATGAGGCGGTCGGTGAGCGTGGATTTCCCCGTTCCCGGCGCCCCCGTGACGCCGATGACGTGGGCGTGGCCGGTGCGGGCGTGCAGGGCCTGCATCGCGTTGCGTGCACCAGGGTCGTCGGACTCGAGGAGCGTGATGAGTCGGGCGATGGCGCGTCGATCTCCGGCGGCGACGCGTTCGGCCAGCCCCCCGGACAGGGATGCCGGGGCTGCCCGGTGGTCATCCTCGTTCGGTCGTGGAGTTGCGGCCATGCGACTAGTGCGCCTTGGCGGCCTTGCCTTTCGTGAACCGCGGGTGCGCTTCGATGAACTTCACGATTTCGCGTGTGTCCGTTCCCGGTCCGAAGACGGCTTCGACGCCGCGGCCCTTGAGCTTGACGGCGTCGTCATCGGGGATGATGCCGCCGCCGAAGACGACGACGTCCTCGGCACCCTCCGCCACGAGGAGGTCCTTGATCTTCGGGAAGAGCGTCATGTGCGCGCCCGACAGGCAGGACAGGCCGACGAGGTCGACGTCCTCCTGGATGGCCGCCGAGACAATCTGGGCCGGCGTCTGGCGCAGTCCCGTGTAGATGACCTCGAAGCCGGCGTCGCGTAGCGCGCGGGCGACCACCTTCGCGCCACGGTCGTGCCCATCGAGGCCGGGCTTGGCCACAAGGACACGGATGGGGCGCTGCGTCATCGCGTGTTCGACTTCGACCGGGCTACTTGAACCGTTTGGCCGGTTGTCCAGGGCCTCAACGGCGGCGCAACGCCAAGCCCAGGAGAGCGATGGCCAGCAGCACGGCCGACGGGGCCGGCGTGTCCTTGGGGGAGGCCTCCTGGCTCACAAGGCTGGCCTGGTCGTCGTGCTCGGCATCCAGGTCGGCCGTTGTGACCAGGCGGGTCAGGGCGCGAATCGAGGCGTCATCCGTGCTGGTGACCTCGAGGACGAGGTCGGCGCGGTCGTCGTCGAAGGCGTCGGCCGGCACGGTGACGGCGACGGTGAGCACGCGCGAGCCGTCGGCATCCACGGCGAAGCCCTTGGCTCCGACCAGACGTCCCCAGGCATCGTTGCTGCCCGTGAGGGTGGCTTCGTAGTCGTGCGCCTGGTCGTCGGCGTTGTGCAGCGTGACTTCGAACACAACGGTGTCGCCTGGGTTGCCCATGCGGTGGCTGTCGCCATCGAGCATCAGGTGCAGGTGGTTGGCAACGCCGAAGACCTCGTCGATGGGGTCCTCGTACTCCAGGAGGGGAAGCTGCATCCATCCGCCGGGGGTCAAGTCGGGTTCGGTGCGCGGGCCGAGGAAGGGGTTGTCGGCGCGGCCGGTGCGGACTTCGAGTTGAAGTTCCAGGCTGGCGCCACGCTGGTAGGCGAGGAAGTCGCCGTCCTCCTCGGGTTGGATGATGCCTTCGAAGACGTGCAGGTCGTCCACGTCGAGGTCGATGCGGTCCGAGGTGAGCAGCGTGGCGACCACCGTCGGCTCCGAGTAGGAATAGAAGAACGGGTCCACCTGCTCGTCGGGGGCATAGTACACCACGCGTCCTTGCACGCGCGTGGCCGGTTGCGGAACCAGCGAATGGATTGGGATGGCGTAAGCCCCCAGGGCTCCGAGGTCGAAGTCAAGTCCCATCTCGAGGCCGGGACGAAGGGGCATGCGCCAGCAGTACGTGGTGCCGACGAGGTCGTCGTCGTCCTGGATGCGCAGGGCCTCGCATTCCTGGCCGGGGACCGGCGTGATGGCGTCCTCCGGGTCCTCCTCGGGAAGCGCGGTGTTGAGGTAAGGGAACGTCAGGTAGTCGTATCCCCCGACAGCCTTGTTGACGAGGCCGAGGCCGCGGCGCAGCGGGTCGTCGCTTTCGTCCAAGTCGTGGAAGTACACGGTGTTGTGGTGGCCGGCTGGTTGCGCAATCTTCGGGTAGCGCAACCCCAGTTGGATGCGTCCCACCGAGTCCGGGTCGGACTGCGAGGCCAATTCGAGTGTGAAGGCGGTGGCGGTGCCGTGCTTGTGCATGAATTCCGTGTGCACGATGACGGGGAACTCGGCGGTCTCGTTCGGGTCGAGGCGCACCAGGCCCGGCAGGCGAACGTCCCAGCCCATGGGGGCGCCGACGGCGACGAATTCGGCACGCTGTTCCTCGCGGGCGAGGTTCGTGGCGTTGACGCGGAAGACGAACGTCGCGGATTCGCCGTTGGAGGCCCGGAACGGCTCCGTCGACGTGAGGCGCAATTGGCCGGTCTGCTCGATGCCCAGGCGAACGGGCAGGACGGCGTCCAAGGGGCCCTCGTCGGGCATGCGGTCCTCCACGTAGGCCCACGGCGCGGTGGCAAAGGGCAGGCTGATGCTTGCGTCGTTCAGGTATCCGGCCTTGACGGAGAACAAGTCGAGCACGCGGCCGGGGTAGGGAGCGGCGCCCTGTTTGTCCACGATGGCGTCGCGCGGGACGGCGGCGGTGAGCGTCGCGGTTGCCGCGTCCGCGGTCACGGTCACGTCGGCGACGAAGGAACCGACCGGCTCGTCGGGATCGCCGGACATCAGTTCTAGGGCGCCGTAGTAGTCGTCCCCGGAGTCGTAGATGCGCATCAGGTAGACGTTGTCGCTGTGCCGGAAGGTCGTCACGTACTGGATGGCGGCAAGGATGGATTGCGACGGGCCGCCGTCGAGCGTCGTGAGGGCCAGGTGGAATTGGAACTCCGTCGGGGTCTCCGTGATGGAGAGGCCGCGCAAGTCGGCGGAATCGAACGTGCCTTGCGGGACGGCAACCGGCGTCTCGCCGGCCTGGGAGTCGGCGTAGGCGGACACGTCCCCGGCGTCATCGGCGAGGACCTCGATCGGCGCCTCGGCTTCCTGGGCGAGCGCCGGGCTCGGCACGAGCAGCATCGCCGCCAGGGCAATCAAGGCAAAGCGGGGGTGCATGCCTCCTAGGCGCCCTTCCTGGTACAAAGGGACATTGGTCTGGCCCTCGATGCCAGCCGGGGGAAGGCCGTCCCTCCGTTCGTTCCTCGCAGCTACGGCTGGCTGCCCGCAGGGGCACTGTCGGCGGGCGGTTCGACCTGCGGTTCGTCGTCGGCTGGCAGCACCGCCACCTGGGTGACCACGTCGCCGTCCGCCGTGTCCATGACCGTGACGCCTTGCGTCGCACGGCCTTGGGCACGCAGTTGGACGGCCGGGATGCGCGTCACCATGCCCATGCGGGTGATGAGCAGCAGCGACTCGTCGCCGTGCACGGTGCGCACGGCCACCACGGGGCCGTTGCGGTCGTTGACGACGATGGTGCGCACACCCTTGCCGCCACGGTGCGTCTTGCGGTACTCCTCGAGCTCGGTGCGCTTGCCGTACCCGTTGGCCGTCACGGACACCAAGGCGGTGCCGGGCTCGGCAAGGGCGAGGGAGACGACCTCGTCGCCCTGTTCGAGGGTGACGCCGCGGACGCCTGTGGTGTCGCGTCCCATGACGCGCACTTCGGACTCGTCGAAGCGGCAGGCCTGGCCCTGCTTCGTGGCCAGGATGACTTCCTGGTTGCCGTCGGTGCGGCGCACGGCCAGCAATTCGTCGCCCGCGTCGAGGTTGATGGCGATGATGCCGCCGGCGCGCACGTTGCCGAAGGCCGACAGGGCGGTGCGCTTGACCGTGCCCTGCTTGGTGGCGAACAGGAACGTGGCGCCCTCGACGTCGAAGTCCTTCACGGGGATGATGGTCTCCACGACTTCGTTGGCGTCGAGCTGCAGCAGGTTGACGACCGGCTTGCCCTTGGCGACGCGCGACCCGGTGGGCACGCGGTGGCCCTTGAGCCAGTGCATGCGGCCGTGGTTGGTGAAGAAGCACAGCCAGTCGTGCGTGGAGCCGACGGTGGTCTCGACGACCTCGTCCTCCTCCTTCGTCGTCATTCCGCGGCTGCCCTTGCCGCCGCGGTGCTGCTCGCGCCACGTGTCCAGCGGCATGCGCTTGAGGTAGCCGGCCGTCGTGAACAGGTAGACCGACTCCTCCTCGGGGATGAGCGACTCGTCGTCGATGTCAACGTCGCCGTCCTGGATCTCCGTGCGGCGTTTGTCGCCGAACTCGGCCTTGGACTTGAGGAGCTCCGCCTTGATGATGGCGTCCACGCGCTTCGGGTCGGCCAGGATGGCCTTGTAGTCGGCAATCTGCGCGGTGAGGGTGGCGTGCTCCGTCTTGAGTTCGCCCGTCTCCAGGCTGGTCAGGCGTTGCAGGCGCATGTCGAGGATGGCCTTGCCTTGCAATTCCGAGAGTCCGAAGCGGGCGCGCAGGCCGGCCAGGGCCGTCTCCGGGTCGGCGCTGGCGCGAATCAGGGCCACGACGGCGTCGATGTTGGCCAGCGCGATGAGCAGGCCGTCCAGGATGTGGGCGCGTGCTTCGGCCTTGGTGAGCTCGAACTGCGTGCGGCGGGTCACGACCTCGACGCGGTGGCGCAGGAAGACCTGCAGCAGCTCCTTGAGCCCCATCGTCTTGGGGCGGCCGTCGGCGAGGGCCAGGTTGTTGATGGCGAACGTCGACTGCAGCGCCGTGTGGTGCCAGAGCTGGTTGAGGACGACGTCGGTGATGGCGTCGCGCTTGAGCTCGATGACGAGGCGCATGCCGCGGCGGTCGGATTCGTCGCGCAGGTCCGAGATGCCTTCCAGCACCTTGTCCTTGACGAGTTCCGCCATGTGGATGATGAGTTCCGACTTGTTGACCTGGTAGGGAATCTCCGTGAACACGATGCGCTCGCGGTCGGCGCCCATGCTCTCGACTTCGTGCCGGCCGCGCACGACGACCTTGCCGCGCCCCGTGGCGAGGCTGGCCCTGATGCCGGCCCGGCCGTGGATGATGCCGCCCGTCGGGAAGTCGGGTCCCTGCACGTCCTGCGCCAGGTCGAGGGGCGTGATGTCGGGGTTGTCGATGAGCTTCACGGCGGCATCGACGATCTCGCCGAGGTTGTGCGGCGCGACGTTCGTTGCCATGCCGACGGCGATGCCGGCGGAGCCGTTGACGAGCAGGTTGGGGAAGGCGGCCGGCATGACCAGTGGCTCTTCCAGCGAGGAATCGAAGTTGGGCCCGAAGTTGACGGTCTGCTTGTCCAGGTCGGCCAGCAATTGGCCGGTGATCTTGGACAGGCGGGCCTCCGTGTACCGCATGGCGGCTGCGCCGTCGCCGTCGACGGAGCCGAAGTTGCCTTGGCCGTCGACGAGGGGGTAGCGCAGGCTCCATTCCTGCGCCATGCGCACCATCGCCTCGTACACGGATGAATCGCCGTGCGGGTGGTACTTACCGAGGACTTCACCGACCACACGGGCGGACTTCTTGTACGCCGACGTGGGGCCCATGCCCAACTCGCCCATGGCGTACAGGATGCGGCGGTGGACGGGTTTGAGGCCGTCGCGGGCGTCCGGGAGGGCGCGGGCGACGATGACGGACATGGCGTAGTCTAGGAACGATTGGCGCATCTCGGTCTCGACGGTGCGCGGAACGACCTGCTTGGCCATGATGGTCGGCGCGGGCGTGCCTGCGGGCGTCTCGTCGCCTTTCTTGGCGCGCGGCTTGGGGTCGGCCATCTAAGCCACCTCCGCCGACGACTCGGCCGCGAATTTCGCGAAACGACGCGAAGACGTTGTTCGCGAGCATTCGCGCGATTCGCGGCTCGTGGGCGTCGTCGACTCAAACATCGACTTGCGCCTCCAGGGCGTGCGCCTCGATGAACTGACGGCGGGGCTCGACCGCGTCGCCCATGAGCGTCACGAACAGCGAGTCGGCCAGGACGGCGTCCTCGACGGTGACCTGCAGCAGCGTGCGCGCCTCCGGGTCCATCGTGGTCTCCCACAATTGCGTGGGATTCATTTCACCGAGACCCTTGTAGCGCTGGACGTTCACGCCTTTGCCGTCAGGGACGCCCCATTCGGCCAGCTTGGCTTCCTTGGCGCGCTCGTCGTACACGTAGACCTCCTGGCTTCCCTTCTTCAGCTTGAAGAGCGGCGGTTGCGCGATGTAGATGTGGCCGCCGGCGACGAGGCCGTGCATGTAGCGGTAGAAGAACGTCAGCAGCAGCGTTCGGATGTGGGCGCCGTCGACATCGGCATCCGTCATGATGATGATCTTGTGGTAGCGCAGTTTGCTGTTCTTCTCTTCCCGGCCGTCCTTCCCCTTCACCGTCTCGTAGATGGCGAAGTCCTCGCCGATGGAGGTCCCGATGGCTTGCACGAGGTTGAGGATCTCCTTGTTCTGCAGCACCTTGTCGAGGCGGGCCTTCTCCGTGTTGAGGACCTTGCCGCGAAGGGGCAGGATGGCTTGGTTCGTGCGGTCGCGGCCCTGCTTGGCGGACCCGCCGGCGGAGTCGCCTTCGACGATGTACAACTCGCACACGGTCGGGTCGCGGCTCTGGCAGTCCGCCAGCTTGCCCGGCAATCCGCCGCCCTCCAACACGCCCTTGCGGCGGGTCAGGTCGCGGGCCTTGCGGGCGGCCTCGCGGGCCTTGAGCGCCAGCACGGCCTTGTCGACGACGATGCGCGCGACGTTGGGCGTCTCCTCGAAGAACTCGCTGAGCTTCTCGTTGAGGATGGTCTCCACGATGCCGCGCACCTCGGAGTTGCCGAGTTTGCCCTTCGTCTGGCCCTCGAATTGCGGCTGCGGAATCTTCACCGACACGATGGCGGTGAGGCCTTCACGGCAGTCTTCGCCCGACAGGCCGGATTCGAGGCCCTTGAGCAAGTCGTTCTTCTTGCCGTAGTCGTTGAGGACGCGCGTCAGGCTGGCGCGGAACCCGATGAGGTGCGTGCCGCCTTCGACGGTGTTGATGTTGTTGGCGAAGGTGAAGATGGTCTCGTTGTAGGCGTCCGTCCACTGCAAACCAAGCTCGACGACGACCTTGCCGGACTGGCCTGTGACGTAGATGGGCTCCGGGTGCAGCGGGGCGCGGTTCTGGTTGACCCACTTGACGAATTCGCGCACGCCGCCCGTGTAGTGGTAGACCTCCTCGCGCGGGCCGCTGGTGGCCGTGGCGCCCGTCGTGGCGGGTGCTGCGACGCGTTCGTCGCGGAAGGTGATGTGCACGCCGGCGTTGAGGAACGCCAACTCGCGCAGGCGGGCCGACAGCGTGTCGTAGTCGAACGTCGTCGTCTCGAAGATGGTCGCGTCGGGGTAGAACGTGATGGAGGTGCCGCGCTGCTCACGCGTGCTGGTGCCGAGTTCCTCCATGGGCTGCTCGACGCCGATGTGGAAGATCTGGCGGACGTGGCGGCCGTCGCGCCGGACATCCGCGATGAGTTTCGAGGACAGGCCGTTGACGCACGACACGCCGACGCCGTGCAGGCCGCCGGACACCTTGTAGCTCGACTCATCGAACTTGCCGCCCGCGTGCAGCACCGTCAAGGCCACCGTGAGGGCGGGCTTGCCGTACTTCGGGTGCATGTCGATGGGGATGCCACGACCGTTGTCGTCGACGCGCAGCCCGCCGTCGGCCTGGATGGCGACCGTGATGCGGTCGCAGTGCCCGGCGAGGGCCTCGTCGATGGAGTTGTCCACGACCTCGTAGACGAGGTGGTGCAGGCCGCGTGCGTCCGTGGACCCGATGTACATTGCGGGGCGCTTGCGCACCGCTTCCAGCCCTTCCAGGACCTGGATGGAGGCTGCCGAATAGTCGGACTGGACGGCAGGCTGGGTGGGGGCTTGGCTGGCCATGGAAACCGGATCTCCGCGCCCCCCTGCATCCGGGGGGGTCGCGCGCATGTGCGCGTACGCGTACGCGCGTATAAGGGCTCCCAGGAGTGGCTAGAACGAGCGGAAACGGCCCTCCCGGGCCCGAACGGCGGGGCCGGAGGGGGAAGGTGGCCCGGGGCCCTCACAGCGCCCGCGCCAACCATCGCCCACGACGACCAAACAGGAATGCCGGGAGGCGGCTAGTTTGTGGTCGGGGCGGCGTGCGCCTCGGGCGCTGGGGGCCCGTTTTCGCCTGCGGCCGGCGCCTCGTCGGGCACATTGGCACCGCCCAGGTCCTCGGCCGGGCCGGCCGACTCGCCGCCGGCGTCCTTCGGCTGCGGCGCCGGCAAGCCGACGAGCTTGGCCAACATGGCACGCACCTCTTCCTGGTTGGAGGCATCCAGCCCGAAGTACTCCGGGAACTGGTTCGTCGTCGTGAGAATCTTCGTGACCCCTTCCTCGCGCGCCTTGACCAGGCCGCGCCCGACGAGGTCGGGGATGTGCTCGTACACGCGAGTGCCAATCATGTCCACGAGCTCCGATTGCTTCATGGGCTGGTGGTAGGCGATGAGCGCGAGCGTCTTGAGGAGCTTCTTGGGAATCTCCGGCGGCGCAAACTTCGTGGCAGGCTCGGCGGCGGCGGTGCGGACCTGCATGGCCCACTTCGTTCCCGCCTTCGAGATCTCAAGCACCGTGTCGCGGCCCTCGTACTCCTTCTGCAGCTCCTTGATGGCGAGCTTGATGGAGTCGGGGCTGAGGAAGGTCAGGGCGACAATCTCCTCGACGCTGACGGGTTTGCCGGCACTGAACAGGGCGGCCTCCACGACGTGGCGCGCGCCCATCTCGGTCATTCCCTTGTGATCGCTCATGCCTTGACCTCCTCCGTGATGACGGCGGCTGCTTCGGGCAACTTGGGGCTGATCCAGATCTCGCCGCGGGGGAAGTTCTCCTGCGACACCGTGATGCGACCCTCCTTGGTCAGGGCGAGGACGGACGTGAACGTCTGCACGAGGTCGCTGCGCTCCTTCTCGTACAGGGCGCTGAACGGCACGGGCTGCGACGGGTAGTCCAGGATGCGGGCCCACGTCTCCGCCATTTCGGCGGCGATGTCCTCGCGGTGCATCATGCCGCCAAGGCGGCCGCGCATTTTCCGGCGCAGCGACAGGCGGGCCTGCAGCTTCTGCTCGTTCAGCACAAGCCGTTGCTGCGACTCCCCGTGCACTTCCTCGAGGGCTCCGATGAGTTCCATCAAGGTGACGCGGCGGTCGCCCTTGTGGCGCACCTTCTCGTCAATGGGGGCGCGCGGCAGGGCGGCGATGCGCGAGTTGTAGTCCATCTGCTCGTCGCTGAAGCCGAAGTCCGCGATGTCCTCCCAGCCGGGGGCCTCCTCGTGCTGGTTGGCCAGGACGGCCCGGTCGGCGACCTCGTCACTCTGCAGCTTCAGGACGGTCCAGGCGAGCAGGATGATGCGGCCGGCGGTCACGATGTCCACGCCGCGTGCCTTGGCCTCGGCGAGGTAGGTCTGCGCGAACTTGGACAAGTCAATGTCCCAGGGGTCAAGGTGGTGCTGGATGACGAGCTCGAAGGCGATGGCGAGGTCGCGGTGGAAGCCGTCCTTCAACGCGACGTGCTCGCCATCCCGGGAGCCGGTGACCATCTCGATGTACTCGGTGAGCTTCGAGCCGTCGTCGCCGTGCTGCGCCATGGCCTTGTGCCACAACAGGTGGCGCACGACGTTGGCGGTCTGCAGTGTCGTCTCGGACGGGGCGGGCTTCTCGATGGGCGAGAGGCGCAGCTGCGCGGCCTCGGTCTTGTCGGCCATCAGACACCCCCGCCGATGCCCGACGAGCCACGGATTGGCACGGATTGGCACGGAACGAGTGGGTTTCCGTGCTGGTCCGTGAAATCCGTGGCCTGGTCGGCGCCGAAGCTCATGGCTTCACCTCGACGGTCACGGCGCGCTCCATGAGGGCCGTGATGGTCGTCTCGCTCGTCGGCTTGCCCTTCGGCTTGGTCTTCTTCTCCTTGGGGCGATTGGCCTGCGGCGGCGGCAGGTCCGGGCCGGCGCCCTCGTCGGGGCCGTCCTCGCCGTCGGAGCCGCCCGGCTTGTCGTCGTCCTTGAGGGTGTCGATGTCGAAGTTCGCGATGATCTCCGACAGGCCCGGCTGCTGTTGCGTGACGCCGTAGATGTGGCTGGCTTCCTTGAGCGTGATCTTGCGCAGCGACACCACGATGAATTGCGCGAACTGGGCGTTGTTGCGGATCATCTTGGCCAGCAACTCGGAGTTGACGGCGTCGAGGTTCTGGTCCACTTCGTCGAAGTAGTAGAACGGCGACGGGTCGTAGCGTTGAATCGCGAAGATGAAGGCCATCGAGGTGAGCGATTTTTCGCCGCCGGACAGGGAGTCGAGGCGGGTGACCTTCTTGCCCGGGGGCTGGGCTTTGAGGATGAGGCCGCCCTCGAAGGGGTTCTCGGCGTTCTCCAATTCCATGTACGCCTGGCCGCCGAGGCTGACGTCCTTGTACACGGTCTGGAAGTTCTCGTTGATGGCCGTGAAGACCTCCATGAGGGCGGCCTTCTTCTTGACGGTGATTTCGGCGACGAGTTTGAGGAGCTCTTCGCGCTGCGACTCCAGGCGTGCGACTTCCCCCTTCAGTTCGGCTTGGCGTAGGGCCTGGGCGTCGTATTGCTCGAGGGCCGTCATGTTGACGTTGCCGAGGCGCTCGAGAGCGGTCTCGGCGTTGCGCAGTTCGCGGCGCAGGTCGTCGAACCCGGCGACCTCCTCGCCGGGGTGCACCTCGACGGGGTTCTCGTTGAGTTCAACCATGGCGTCCCCGAGTTGCTCCTCGAGGGCCGGCAGCTTGGATTTCTGACTCGTGATGAGGCCGAAGTGCGTTTCGAGGCGGTCCTGGGCCTTCTCCATCTTGAGTTTCAGGTCCATGATTTCGGCGTAGGCCTTGTCCTTGGCCTCCTGCAGACCCTTCAGGGACCCCGTTGCCTTGCGCTCCATCTTCATCAGCGCCTCGACCTCGGCCTTCGCCTTCGTGTAGGCCTGAGCGAGCGCCTTGCCTTCCTCGGCCGCGCGCAGCCCCAGTCCGCCGCGGGACTCGACGGCGGCCGCGACCTCGTCGCGGCGCTTGAGCACCAGTTCGAGGTGCTTTGCGGCGACGTCGCGCTGGTTCTCCGCCTTCAACGCGGACTCGGTGAGCTCGGTGATGGCCTTTTCCAGGGCCTCGACTTTGTCCTTGAGGTCCTTGCGGGTGCCCTTGAGGAGGAGTTGGCCTTTCTCGACGCGGGAGCGTTCCAGCTCCTTCAGGCGGGCAGTGAGCGTCTCGATGGCGGCGGTGCCCGCGTGCTCCGCCTTCTCTGCCTCGCGGCGTTCGCGGCGCAGCCCGGCGAGGGCTTCTTCCAGCGTGGTCTTGCGCTCGGCGAGAACCTCGGCCTTGCGTTCCTTGTCCTTGAGGGTCTCCTCGTGGTTGCCGGCCTGGCGGCCCTCGGAGTCCATTTGGGCCTGCAGTTGCTCGATGGCGATGCGCAACTCGCCGATGCGGACGGCCAGCACCTTCTCGGCTTCCTCGGCCTGCGCCGCTTCCTGCATGGCTTCGTCCATGCGGCCGCGGTCGGCGTTGGTGAAGCCCAATTCGTCGTCCTTGCGCTTCTTGCCGGCGTTGCCGCCCGTCATGGCGCCCGAGGCTTCGAAGAGTTCGCCGTCGAGGGTGACGATGCGGACGCCGCCCATCATGCGGCGGCCCGTCGCCATGGAGTCGGCTACGAGGGTGTCGCCGAAGACGTGGAAGAACGCGTTCTGGTAGCGTTCATTGAATTTGATCAAGTCCAAGGCGAAGCCGAGGCAGCCCTGCTCCTTGACCTTCATGAGGGCCTGGCCGCGGGGGCGGCCCGGAACCATCTTGGTGAGTGGCAGGAACGTGGCGCGGCCGGCGCCGGTCTTCTTCAGCAGGTCGATGCACTCGGCGGCCACGGCGTCGTCCTCGACGACGATGGCGGACAGGCGGCCTGAGGCGGCGATCTGCAGGGCGTGCTTGTGCTCGTCCTGGACCTTGGCGAGTTCGCTGATGGTGCCGACGATGCCGCGGATCTCGCGCTTCTCGCGGGCCTTCAGGATGGCGTCCACGGCGGGCGTGTTGCTGCCGGACTGCTGGGCGGCCGCGGCCTGCGCGGCAGACAACTCGGCGACTTCGCGGTGCAGGCGGCGGATGCGGCCGTCAATCTCCTGGTGTTGCTGTGCGAGTTCGGCTTGCTCCTTGCGCAGCGCGAAGAGGCGTTTCTCCTGGTCCTGGCGCTTCTTGCCGGAGCCGCCCGACACCTGCTTGAGTTCCTTGAGGTTCCAGGCAGTCTCGTCGAGGTCCTTGCCGGTGACTTCGAGGCTGGACTGCGTCTCGTCGATGGCGCGGTCGAGGCCCTTGGCTTTCTCCGCGAGCCGGTCGGACTCGAGTTTCGCTTCGTGCAGGGCAAGCTGGGCCTTCTCGTGCTCGACTTTCAGCGAGGTGAGCTCGCGGTTGATCTGCATCGCGCCCGAGTCGGACTTGGAGATGAGGTCGCGCACGCCTTCCAAGTCGGCCTTGTTGGCGGCGAGCGCCTTGTTGGCGGCCGCGGCGTCGGTGGTCGCCTTCGCTTGCAACTGCTTCGTCGTGGCCAGTTCCTTCTCGGCCTTGCGCAACTCCTCCGTCAGGGGTGCCGTGTCCTCCTGCGCCTGCTGGGCCTCGGCCTTGGCGTAGTTGATTTTCTCCTCCAGGCGCACCATGGCGTCGCGTGCGGCCTTGATGGATTCCTGGATCTTGGCGACTTCCTCGCCGCCCTGCTCGCGGATCTTCGCCTCGACTTCGGCGAAGCGGGCCTGCGCGTCGGTGTGCTTGGCTTTGAGTTCGTCGAGGCCGGCGCGCACCTTGTCCTGCTCTGCGGTGAATTTGGCCACCTGGTCGGCGACCTGGGCGATTTGGGTGGCGAGGTCGGCCTTGCGGCGCCACGCCATGAGGCCCTTCAGGCGCTTGACTGCGGCTTGCAGGTCGCGGTACTTGACGGCGGCCTCCTTCTCGCGGTCGAGTTGGTCGAGGGTGCGCTTGATTTCGTCGAGCACGATGCGGATGCGCTCGAGGTTGGCCTGCACGTCGGCCTTTTGGCGGTCGGCCTGCGTGATGTCGCGGTCGAACGTCGTGACGCCTGCGATGTCGTCGAGGATGGTGCGGCGTTCCATCGGCGTCATGTTGCAGATGTGCGTGACGTCGCCCTGGAGGGTGATGTTGTAGCCGTCGGCGGAGATGCGGGCGTGGTCGAGGAGGTCGACGAATTCCTTCTTTTGCGAGGCGCGGCCGTTGACGTAGAAGTAGGAGTTGTACGCGCCGGGGTCTTCCTTCGTGGGGGCCAGCTTGACCTTGCGCGTGAGGGTGACCGTGTCGGCGTCGACGGGCATGGTGCGGTCGACGTTGTCGAAGACGAGGCTGACGACGCATTGGTCGGAGCCCTTGCCGCCTGCGCCGCCGTTGTAGATCAAGTCGGCGAGGTTCTTGGCGCGCATGGCGCGCGGTGTGTTGGGCGAGAGGACGAACATGACGGCGTCGCCGATGTTCGACTTGCCGGAGCCGTTGGGTCCGGTGATGGCCGTGAAGCCCGGTTCGAAGGGGACGGTGAGCTTCCGCCCGAACGACTTGAAGTTCTCCATCTGGACTTCGCGCAGGTGCATCCGGGTCCCTCGTTCGGGGTCAAGGCTGCGTCCGCGCGCGGCGAGGGCTCCGCTTGGAACCCTGACGTGGCGGATGCATCCCAATCCCATCCGTCCACCTGGCGCTCCAGATATAACGGTTGCCGGAAAAGCTCCGCTTCCGGTGGGCTTCCGGTGCAGTCCATCAGGTCATTGTTACCTGATGTGGTGCCTGTCGAGGCTCGTCGGAACCCATGGGGGCCAAGGGGTAGTCGGAGCACGACCACGCCGCGAGGCCCGGTTCGCGGCCCTCGGCGTCGATGATCGCCTGTGCCGTCGCCTGCGGCAGTCCGGTCCATCCCGACATGCCGGGCAGTTGCGCGAGGGCCGCGTCCACGCTGCGCGCGGGCCGAGGCATCACCACGGAATTTGGCAGCGTTGAAATCCGCACTGCACTCGGTGGGCCCATGCCGCCGCAGCCGTTTCTCCGCCCAGCCGACGGACCCGGCGTCGTGTACGAGTTCTTCGCGCCCTTCGCCCACATTCCCGGCAAGTACGAGTGGTGCCGCATCCGCAGCCCGACGCACGGCGTCTTCGACGTCTTCATCGTGCTTGGCGCAAGCACGAACGTTGCCGCCACGGTCTACGTCAACAGTGCCTTGGCGGCCGCCTTCATGGCCGAACGCTACCCGGAGTGCACGACGATCCGCGTGCCGCCCGGCGGTCTCGTGCTGCAGGAGTCCCCCGACGGCGCCACCGTGACGGGCCGCCTGCGCGCAACCGACGGCCCCTTGCGCGAGGCCGACATGACGCTGCGCGCCGCCGGTCAAGCCATCCCGCAGCAGGTGCCGTACGGCGGCGAAGGCAAGCCCGTGTGGGGCAGCCGGTTCACGTGTTGGGGTGTGGACCTCAACCTGGACGGCCACGCCGACGGCCGGTTGCTTTGGGCCGACGGCCGAACCCAGACGCTGCGCGGCGAAGCCTGCATCGTCACGCGCGGGTCCTTCGGCCGCCTCGCCCCGCTGTGAACCGAGAAGAGCCGCCGGCGCATCAGGCCTTGCGCCCGGCCGATGGGCGCCGCACGACGCCGACGGGCACCGTGGGAATGCCGAAGGCGCGCACCTCGCGGGCGTAGGCCTCGCGTTGCATGGCCTGGGCGCCATCGTCCCAGCGGAGCAGGTCCGCCATCCAGGCCAGGACGGCGTCGGTCGCCGTTGGATTGCCGTCCGCCGCAAGGCCGAGCGTTGTGCGCCGCAGCATTGTGTCCGCCAAGGCGACGGCATCCTCCTGGCGCACGGCGTAGGTGACCTCGCAGAAGAGGGCGCCGTGGCCCGCGGGGATGCGCTGGCGGCCGGCGGGGCGCGCCTCGCAGTCGAGCACGGCCGTCCAGCGTGCCCCGTACGTGTCCACGAGGTGCGCCGCCGACTCGGCGTCGAGGCCCTGGCCTTGCGCGGCGGCGACCGCCTCGGCCCGGAACTCTGGCCAAGGCGTGGAGGGTCCGCCGGGGTACGCCGTGTCCCGCGTCGGGTGGCGCTTGGCCAGGTCGGGGCGGCCGAGGTGGCGGCAGACGCGGTCCACGGTCTCCTCCGCAAGCGTGCGAGCCGTCGTGATCTTGCCCCCCTGCAGGCTCCAAAGGCCGGCGACGCCGTCGCGTTTGGCGTGGTCGTACACGATGTGGCGCCGGGTGACGTTGGACTCGGTGATGCCTTCCTCGTTGACGAGCGCGCGCACGCCGGCGTACGTGTACTCCACGTTGTCCAACGGGGCATTGGGGAAGTAGCGCGCCGCTTCGTCAAGCAGGTACGCGACGTCATCGGCGTCCGCTGCGGCATCCCCGGCGTCGCCTGCGTAGTCGGTGTCCGTCGTGCCGATGACGCAGTAGCGCTGCCAGGGCAGGATGAAGAAGGTGCGGCCGTCGGAAGCCGCTTTGACGATGAGCGCGTCGTCCGTGAAGCGCGGCACGACGACGTGGGCGCCTTTGGTCTTGCGCACCTTGGGCGGCTTGCCCTGGCCCAGCGCGCCGAGGGTTTCGTCGACCCAGACGCCGGTGGCGTTGACGACCGCCGCGGCCCGCACCGTCGCTTCTCCCGCCAGGGTGAGCACGACGGCGCCCGTGGCTCTGCGCCCCTCCGGCGGGCCCTCCTGCACGAGGCGCACGACGGGCGTGTGGCTGAGGCAGACGGCGCCGTTGCGGCGGGCGTCCCACACCATCTCGACGACGAGGCGTTCGACGTGTTGGATCTGGGCGTCGTAGAATGTCGCGCCACCCGCCAACCCTTCGGTCGCGAGGCCGGGGGCAAGCGCGTGGGTGGCGGCGCGGCCGTAGTACTTGCGGCCGGGCACCGACTTGCCGTGGCTCAACACGTCGTAGAGGAGGAGGCCGGCGCGGACGGCGCGGCGGGCAGCGACGTGCGGGTAGATCGGGTACACGAAGCGCAGGGGCCGGACGAGGTGGGGTGCGTCGCGCAGGAAACGCTCGCGGTCCTGCAGGGCCTCGTGCACGAGTCCGAACTCCATCAATTCGAGATAGCGCAGCCCGCCGTGGGCCAGTTTGGAGGACTTGGCGCTCGTGCCCCAGCCCCAATCATGGCGCTCCACGAGGCACACCGACAGGCCGCGCAAGGCGGCGTCGCGCGCGATGGCGGCGCCATTGATGCCTCCCCCCACGACGAGGAGGTCGAAGACGCGCCCCTCCAGGTCGTCTGGGGCAGGCACGCCGTTCGTAGCGGTTGGATGCCCTTTGGCGTTGCCGGTCGACCTACGCCGGTTGACCTTGCGCCAGGCGCCCGAGGTCGCGCAAGGCCTGGGCGAGGCGCGCCACGCTGGCATCCGGCAAGCGCTCGAGGGGGACGGTCGCGTACTTGGCGGCGGCATCGAAGCCCCGCAGCTCGAGGTCGGCCAGGTCGTCGCACCAGCCGCGCCAGTCGGCGTCGTTGAGGCCGTGGTTGAAGAGGAGGACGCGCGCGACCTCGAGGGCGGGTCCGGAACGCAGCTCCGCGCTGCGCGCCGCGGGGCGGTCGCCGCCAAGCGTGGCGTGCAGCGTCGACGCGGTGAAGTTGCGGCCGTCGCGACCCTGCACCGTCAGGCGCACGGTCATGCGACCGACCTGCAGGGTTCCGCCGGCGGCCTGCCAGGCGTGCGCTAGCGTGCGCAGGCTCACGGCGTGCGCCGTGGGCAGCGGCGCGAGGAAGGCCTGGAGGGCGGTCTCGTCGGCGCCGTCCAGCATCGTTCCGGGACTCATCGCCTGTCACGAGAGGCTGGCACGGCAAAAACCGTTGCCTGCCGGGCCGCGGCTTCGGGCGCCCTTCGCCAGACGTCGATGGCAACCTAGGCTGTTGTCGAAACGTTGATGTGCCGGGGCCCGCGTCGCACCGCGATGAAGGACGCACTGCTCGAGAAGATGGCGGGCGAGATCACGCTCTCCGGCGCCGCTGGGCCGACGATGCGCAAATGGCGCGAAACGTTCGGCTTCTCGCAATCGGAACTGGCTGGCCGCCTCGCCATCAACCCGTCCGTCGTCTCCGACTACGAGTCCGGTCGACGCAAGTCCCCGGGAATCAACACCGTGCAACGCATGGTCAAGGCCCTCGTCGAGATGGACGAGGAGCGGGGCGGCCCCACCATTGCCCGCTTCCATTCCCTGCAGAACCCGACGGAAGGCATCCTGGACATCGGGGAATACCGACGCAACATCGACGCCCAGGAATTCGTCGACGCCATCGACGGCCGCGCGCTCGTCATCTCCGACCTCGCCGACAAGAAAGTGCAGGGCTACACCCTCATCGACTCCGTCAAGGCCATCGCGAGCCTGAACGCGACCGACTACGTGCGCGTGTATGGCTGGTCGACGCAGCGCGCCTTGTGCTTCACGGGCATCAAGTACGGCCGCAGCCCGATGATTGCCATCCGCGTCCACCCCATGAAGCCCAGCCTCGTCGTGTACCACCGCCCCGAGGACGTCGACAAACTGGCCTACCGCCTGGCGGACATGGAGAAGATCCCCCTCATCACGACGGACCTTGAATTGGCCGAACTCGAGGCGCGGCTGCGCAAAATGATGCGCTAGTGCCCCGATTCGGCCGGAGGCGTGCGCGGGGGTTCCGGGTGAGAAAGAGATTCCCTTCGGCGGTTTGTTTTAGAACGATGCCCGCGTCCGACCGATGTGGTTCGTGCCGCCTCGCCGACTCCGTTGACCGTTCCAATCGTGTTGCAGTTGCGCGACGGCTCACTCGTGCGCATCGCGCCCGGCCCCTATGGCAAAGGCATCGCCGTCGTTCCCATCGTGCCTCGCAGCAATGGCCGCAGTCCCCGGCAGGCCAGCAGTGGGCCGCGCGAGCCGGGCAAGCGGGGACGCAAGCCGCGGCCCAGCACGGTGAAGCTGCGGGAGAAGCTCGAGAAGGACCACAAGACGGGAAAGCTCAGCGATCCGCCGGTGTACGTGAAGTGGCTCATCAATGAAGACGAAGAGGTCGGCCTGCCCATGGCGCGGACGGTCGTTTACCGGGAACTGAAGACGTACCGCTAGGCGAGCGGCGCGCGGTCCTCCCCACGACCGTCCAACGCCTTCCTCCGCCGACGCCGGCGGCTGCGCCTGCAATTACAGCAGAGGGACACCGAAGAGCGTCAGGACGATGAGCAGCAGGAACAGGAGCCAGAAGATTCCCGCGGAGCCCGCCACGAAGGCGGCAATGGCGTGCATGCGCGGCGCGATGTCGGCCCCAATGCGTTGGTAGTAGCGCCGGCTGCGCAGGTAGATGGCCGACCCGATGGCCAGCAGGAGGGCGCACGTCGTGTACGTCCCCGCCAGACCCGCGCCCGCGGCGAACGGCAGCAGGTACAGGAACGTGAACGAGGCGACCATCAGGACGGCGCCGAACCATTCTGCAAGCAAGAACCCCCGTGCAGCCGAGAATGCCGCCACCTCGTCATCCGTGGGCGCGGTGCCGCCGGATCGCCTGCGGCCCGAAGCCGCCGGCGGGGCGGGGGCTGAGTCTGCACCGGTCTCGTTCGGCTGGTCCATTGGGGTCATCTGCGTGGGGGGCTGGTCACGGGATGCGCGCGCCGCGTTTGGGGTCGCGGGCTTGGTCGTGGCCGTCCTGGCCAGCACGGAGCGCTTACAAGCGCCTTGCGTCGCCTAGGGCTTGGCCGCGGCCGCCTTGGTGGACTTGTTGTGGCCGTACGTGGCCCAAACGAGGGCGCCGCCGGTGGCGGCAAACAGCAACCCCACGCCGCCGACGGCCAAGGTCGTCATCAGCGCCAGCTCGCCGGCGGCCTGATTGGCGTGGGCGCCGGCGAGGGCCGAAGTCAGGCCGAAGGCCAGCGGGGACCAGGCCTCCCGCAGTTGGCGCTCGATGGGGTTCGTGCGGTCGAGGTGCGCGTAGTAGTGCTCCAGAGTGATGTTGTAGGTCCCGGGCTCGGTGTATTCGACGTCGCGGTACGTGATGGGCACGTCGGCGTCCGTGAGCTTGACGGCCACCTTCGTGTGCAGGACGTGGTACGTGATGGTGGCGTACTCGAACATCAGCTCATCGCGCGTGTTGACGAGGGGATCCTTCGGGTCGAAGTTGTCGTGGTTGATTGGATACTTGTATTCCTTCTCGAGCAGGTCCATGATTGCCTGGGCCCCTTCCGGTGTACCGCGGTCAACGAGGGTCCCGTTGGCGTCGTAACTCAGCGAGACGCCCTGCGACTCGTACATGGCTTGCGCGGACGCCAAGCCGTCCGTGGCCTGCGGGGTTCCGTACAGGAAGCCTGCACCGGCGAGGCCGAGGCCGGCGACGGCAACGGCGTATCCAACGATGCGAAGGCGAATGGTGATGTTCATGCAACGAGATCCAGCGCGGCGCAACCGCGGCGGGCGCGATACGCGACGGGTCCGACTTGAACGTGCCGCTGGCTGGCGCCGCAGCCCGTCGCGGGGCTCGTCGGCGTCATGGATGGATGACCTCCAAGCCGGGCACCTCATCGAAGGCCAGGTCCAAGGTGACAAGCGGTTCGTTGAGGGCGGTCGCCGTAGCTGCGATGAACAGGTCCGGGATTGAGAGTTGGCTGCCCGCGGCCAGCATGAGGTCCTGCACGCGGGCTGCCTCGACGGCTAGGGCGCTGTCAAACGCAACCAGGATGGAGCTGCCGCGAAACGCCTCGGCGACGGCTGGCCGAAGCTTCGCCCGGAATCCAATGAGGAATTCGTACCACGCCGGCGCCGGGATGCGGACGGAGTGGCCTTCGCGTTCCAGCCGCAGTTGCAGCGTTTGCGCCCGTTTGTCTCCCCGCTCCAGGGCGATGAGGTAGGAGCAATCGATTACGGCCATTGGCCGGTCCGCCGGAATTCAGCTAGCCGATCGGCCTTCTCGTCGCTCAGGTCCCGCATCTGGCGGCGTATGCGTTCGTGGGCCGTGTGCTCCGCCTTGGACCGCTTGGGCAGTTGCCTCACAGCCTCGAGCAGGCTCGGCCGTCCAATGGACCGGAGCACCACGTCACTGAAACTTTCACCCGACTGTTTCTGTGCCTTGAGCCGGTCGTAGGCGGCGTCGGAAAGCTGGACCACTTTCGTCATCAATACGCACTATACGTATCGCCCGTATATGCCAGTTCTGCCCTCGGCATCCCAACACCGGGCCTATGGGTAGGCTCGGGCCGGCGTGCGCGGGTAGGGCAGCATGTCCCGGATGTGCTCTTGCCCGGTGAACCAGCGCAGCAGGCGCTCGATGCCAAGGCCGAAGCCCGAGTGGGGAACGGAGCCGTAGCGCCGCAGGTCGAAGTACCACTCGTAGGGCCGGAGGGATTCCGCATCGACGGCCTCGCCGCTTGGAGCCTTGCCGCCGGCCGCCTTGGCGAGGCGGTCCTCGATGGCCTTGCGTTCATGCGCGAACTGTTTGCGGTCCTCGGCGTCCGTGGACTCCCCCATGGCATGCCACTGCGCGATGAGCCGGCGCTTCATGGACTCGATGTCCTCGCTGCGCTGCGAGCCGCCAATGATCTCCCCGAAGCCGTCGGGAGCCATCAGGTCGCTGCAGAAGACGCGGTCCGTTCCCGGCTTCTCCGCCATGTAGAACGCCTTGATTTTCGCCGGCCAATCGCAGATGAACATCGGGTTCACGCGCCCCTCGGTGAGGGCCTTTTCGTGGGGGACGCCGAAGTCGTCGCCGTAGTTGACGTGGAATCCCTGGCGCTTGAGCTCGTCGACGCACCAAGCGTAATCGACGCGGGGGAAGCGCTTGCCCGCCTCGTCCTGGCCGCCCTCGGTTGCGACGAAGGTACCAATCTTCAGCAGGCGGGCGGGGTCTTGCTTGAGCAGCCGCAGGTCGCCGTCGCAGTCCTTGGCGAGGGTGTGCGCGACGTACGTGACGAGCTTCTCCTGGTGCACGCGGGAGTCCTCGGCGTCCCACCAGGCGTACTCGGCCTCGAGGTGGTGGAATTCGGTGAGGTGCTTCGTGGTGCGGCTCTTCTCGGCGCGGAAACTGGGCGTGATTGAGTACACCTTGGGCATGCCGAAGATGCAGCCTTCGAGGTACATCTGCGCCGACTGCGACAGGTACGCCGTCTGGCCGAAGTACTCGAACGTGAACAGCGTCGAGCCGCCCTCGCAGGCGTTCGTCGTGATGACGCTGGGATCGACTTGGTGGAAGCCTTCGGCGGCGTAGAAGTCGTGGATGGCCTTGTACATGCGGTGCTTGACGCGCAGGATGGCCGACAATTCCGTCGAGCGCAGCCAGAGGTGGCGCTTGTCGAGTTCGAATTCGGTGCCCTGCTCGCCGCGCAGCGGGAAGGGTTCGGCTTTCTGGTGCAGGGTGAACTTGGTGGCCTTGACCTCGAAGCCGCCGGGGGCGCGTTCGTCGGCGGCGACGGTTCCCTCCAGGAGCGATACCGAGGACTCGATGAGGGCGCCCTTTGCGGCCTCGAGGCTGGCGTCGTCAGCCACGCCACCTTTGATGGTGCATTGGACGACGCCGGAGCCGTCGCGCAGCACGATGAAGGCCATCTTGCCAGCCGAACGGGCCCGGTGGACCCAGCCGCGCAGGCGCACGGCTTGCCCGGTCTTGCGTCCGGCAAGGATGTCCGCTACGGAGTCGAAGGCCAAGGACTGGCTCATCGTCGCGGCCAGGGTGACGTGGGTTTTAACCTGGCGATGGCGCGCTCGTGGAATCCGTGGCCCTGTGTCAGTGCCACAGCCAGGTCGCCTTGTCCTTCGCGGGGTAATGCACGGGCCACTCATGCGCTGGCTGGCCGTTTGCATCCCACCAGGAATCGAACTTGGCCTTCCAACGAAGGTACTCGCGCTCCGACGTCGGCAAGCGCTGGTGCCGGTTGGCGTTCAGGGCATCCTCGATGGCCCACACGTTGCGCGTGCCCAGCCGCCAGGGGACGCCCCGCATGTCTCGCAGGTCGAGGATGCCGAAGCCCTTCACCCGCCCCGTTGTGTCGATGAACGGAGCGCTGTACGACTTGGCCAACTCGCGCAGGGTGCGGAAGACTGGCTTGCGGCCATGGAGGCCCGGGCAGCGGGACCGGGCGACGCTTCCCCAGCGGCCATCCGGGGCTTGCCACACGAAGAGGACGTGGTCGAGGAGGTCCGTCGATTCGATGTCAACGAGGATTGGGGGGTAGCCGTGCTGGTCCAGGATGGTCGCAGCCGACAGGGCCGCCTCCAGGCAGTGCGCCGTCCCGTGTTTGACGACGCCGCGGAACGTGCGCGCGGTCTCGCCATGGCGCTCCCAGTTGTACGGCAGGGTGTTGAGCCAGCGCTGGACGTCGAACGGGGTCCGCAAGGCCTCCACCAGGCGCTGCTCCGCCTTGATGAACTTGGGCCCGGCCACGGCTGAGCCACCGGGCCGACGCGGATGGCATTTGCGAGTCTTGTCCAAGGGCGACGGCATGGCCCCCCAGGCAAACCCGGTTCCTGTCCAAGGGCAATGCCGTGACGAGTGATTGCACTAAAATTCACCATACCTGATCCTGGTTAGGTTCCATACCAGGATT